>NZ_JBDODM010000003.1:201943-509989 GCF_039831865.1 Pseudoalteromonas pernae | reverse complement strand
TAACAGCTTATTAGTGAGACCTTGCAAGGTATGCTACCTTGTAAGGTAGGAGATTACCTATGTATAGACAAACTAATAAAGCTTCAAAAAATTATCGTAAATCATACACTAATCGAAAATTTGATATAGAACAAGAAAGCTTTGTAGAGCCACAAAATATTCCTGAACTAAGAAGAATAATCGAAATCACCGATTACGATAGTGGTGAACCCATTACTCATAAGCTTGAACTTTATAAAACTGATCGGATCGATTGTTATAAAGTTTTGGTCGACGGAAAGCTTTGGAAAAAGCGTATTGGTTGGAGCAACATCTTGGCAGGAATTAGAAAAGCCCTCCCTAGATTAGCTAGAGAGTGACAGTCCGTTTTACTCTAAGCCGCCCTTAGAGCATTCACTCGTTTTGGGGCAAAAGTTAGTTAACCTGAATGTCCAAATACAGCAAATTTATAGTTGGTTGACCTTACTTTCTAATGGGTTAATAGCCTTAACATACTCCATATTGAGGTGATTAAAAACTCGACATTATTAGCATTTTCATATATTATATATCTGTATATCTATTTTCTTGCAGCCCTTTATTTACGTGGCTTCTAGGTTATTTTAAGTAAGATCCAGCGTTATCATTTCAAAAACTGATTGGATCTTGTCTTATAGTGTCATTTTGAAAAAAGCGATCCAGTCAAAACTTAAAAAGACTCCTTTAAAATCAGTAGAACTGATCCAGCGTTAAAGTGCCATTTACACTGTGGGAATTTCACTATTCGTCAGGAATATTTCATCGAAATAGGAATCTTGAAAACAGACCTCGACAGATACAGCGTAACTCACTGACATTATATATCGGGTGCTAATCTAGCTATATGTGGGCCAAGCTTTTCGAGTGACAGTTATGTACTAGAGGAAATTGATGTATCGTTATTCGCAAGGCAGCTTTTTGCCAATTCTAACAATTTAGGCATGTCTTCAAACAGTTAATAGAACATAGAATAACAGACGTTCATGTAACTCTCCCTTGGACAGAAACAAGTTAGTGTATTTATTCAGTAACGCCTCAAGCAGAGGCGCAGCTTTGCTGCGACCCTTGCTTTGACTTGTTAAGTTGCTTTGCTCTCTTTTTATCTCTAACCCACAAGACCGAGCCATTTGTTTTCTTCATTTCAAATAGATCGATTGCTTGGAACAAATCACTTAATTTCTTGAAGCCATAATTTCGTTGGTCAAAGGATGCATGATTGGATATGTGAGTGCCAATTGGCCCTAACATCGCCCAACCATCATCCTCTTCTACTGCTTCGATTGCCTGTCTTAGTAAGTTTATTAATTTGGTGTCACTCTTTATATTTTTACTTTGCTTTTGGACAGGAGTCTCTTTCTCGCAGTCATCATCGAGATAAAGAAATCGAGAACAACTATTTACGAAAGCCAATGGTGCTTTTCGCTCACCAAAACCAATTACAAACTTTCCGTCTGCTAATGAACGAGTTACCAATGGAGTAAAGTCACAATCTGACGATACGAGACAGATTACATCAATGTTTTTTGTATAAAGTACATCCATTACATCAATGACTAATGCCATGTCAGTGGCATTTTTACCTTTAGTCAGGTCGAATTGTTGAACAGGCTGAATTGCAAATTCGTGAAGCACGTCTTCCCATGATTTTAAGTTCTGATTTTTCCAGTTACCGTATGCCTTTCGTATATTGACCACGCCATAACGCGCCAACTCAGAAAGAACCCTATCTATCTTTTGAGCTGGAGCATTATCAGCATCAATGAATACTGCAATTTTTTCTTTATCCTTCACGGATGCCTCCTTGCAACTTAACGCTGTGCTAAGCGGAAAAGTGCAGTTGGTTAAAATGTGCGAGGTGCGAGCGCAGCCAATTGTAATTTTTCCGTTTTAGCACCTTGTTATATTTTACTTGTGCCCAAAAGTAAATTCAGTTGTAACGTACACTGGTACATTTGACGAATTAGCTTTAGCAGGTACATAGTGAATATTGCTTAAGGCTTGTAGAGCAAATTTATCCCATGCTCCATTGGGGGAAGACTCAACAACTATTGGATTAAATATCTGACCATTAGAATCTACTAAATACTTAACTTTTACGACGCCACTGCTTTTCGGTGGCTGCAATCTACTAACTTTAAAACTGAACTCTTTAGCTTCTTGAATCCAATAGTTTTGCAACTCAGATTGCTCTATTGTTATGGGAGTTTTTGTAAGGTATTGCTGAGGGGCCGACTTACAGCCACCCAGCACTAGAATAGCAATTGATAAAACGCTCAAAAATTTCATACATACTCCTTGTAAAATATAACGCCCTGTTAATGGGCAAAATTGTGTTGGCTAAAATGTGAAGCGGAGCAAAACCAAGCCAACGCAATTTTGTCCACTTTAAACAGTTTGTTATGTGCAAACTAGTAAAATCTACACTGTGATTTTGGTAACTTTTGCACACTTTCTAATGAATATACAAACTTAGCAACCCGTGATTCGTCGTCGCCAATAGGCGAAAAGCATGTTGTGGTTGATGTTTTTCCTTGAACCCCAACTGTAATTTCATAAGGAAAGCTACTGACACATATTTTTTCCAAGTCACCTGAACCTGAATTGCCCTCCGCAATATCTAATTTTGCGAGTCTGACTAGTTCAGCCTTTTCTGACTTATTTAGACTCAGTGATATTATTATTTTTTCTCTGCCATCAGCACAAAGTGAGCGTTCAAATGTACTTTGAAAAGAGTCAAAATGGTCAGAGCCCACTCTAAATGAAGCGTATTCCGCCTCATTAGTGCTAGCACATGCAGTCAAAGCAATAGCAATGAAAATTAGATATATTCGCACGAAATCCCTTTGCACATAACGCCACCATATGGGGCGCACAAATGCTTGGCTAAAATTAGCGACGAAGGAGCGCAAGCCAAGCGTTTTGCGTCCTATTACCATAATGGTCTTGTTATATTTGCGTTGCTCCATCGAGGTACTCAGCAATTAACTTTTTGTTTTGTTCATTTAAACGGGGCATGGAGCATTCAGCTAGCCATAGTTTCGCTGTTTTTCCACTGCTATCTTTTAAACTAGGTTTAGCTCCATTAACAACAAGCAATTTTACTATATTTGGGTAACCAGAAGTGACGGCTCTGATTAGAGGCGTTGTATCCGAATAACTAGAATTCAAATCAACACCAGCTTTTATGAAAAGGGAAACAATGTCTTCCGCCCCGCATTGGATTGCCATAATCAAAGGCATTCCATTTGGGTTTGCTCCAGCTTCAAGCGACTCTTTAGCTGATTCGATGTCGCAGTCAGCAGCTTGAATTAATGCATCATTCAATTCCCTTTGAGTCAAAACTTACCCTCGATTCTGATTGCAAATATAACGCCTTAATAAACGGCGGAAAATAGCAGGCTAAACTTAGCGAAGAATGAGCGCAAGCCTGCTGTTTTGCGTCCATTGTTTAATTAACTTGTTATATTTCAAATGAGCTAATCTTGGAAATCCCAAGGTATCTCTTTTTTAAATAACTCGATAGAAGCTTCAACAACCTCTAGCGGGATATCTTTGTCGTAAGTTGTCACTTCACGCGACTTTTTTGTGTCATCACGAAATATCTCAAGTATCAACTTACCCTTGAAGTAAATCTCAACTCCTATTCCGTCTCGACTATTACTGACATCACTTGCTATCGTGACCTCATACTCGTTGTTAAGAATCACGACAGACTCCAATGGAAATTTTTTCGATATTGAAATTCACGCTCAATATCAAAATGAAACACGTAAAATTGGCCCGTTCAACATTACGTTGACTAAATCGAACGGAAAAGTGTCAGGTGATGTATTAGTGCTCGCTACAGCATATGCCGACACGCAAGGTTCGATAGATAAAGAATCAATCACCAAGAGTTATCAAAAATTGAACAAATACGGCGGCGACCTTTCTCGCAACAGGCAAGATGCAAACTTTGACGTAGTAGTCGTTGGGTCGATATCTGAGTCACTAAAGAACATCAAAGCATGGTCACAAACATCTACATTTTTGAGCATGGCTTTTAACCAAACAGATCATGAATACGGACAGGTTTGTAAGTTGGAAGAAGTAGTCGCGTCTGCCCAGGCTATTTTCAATGAAAAAATTGAGTTTTATCGTTCATATTATGGTTACGAGTTAACTGAATTGAATCTTGGATATGCTTCCGATAGTGACGTCGAGAATCCGTGTAAAGAAGTGGCCGCTGGTGAAATCGTTCTGAATTACATTCGCGTACCACAAAAGATCAATTTAGACTCTTATGATGTCATTGCTTTTCATATCTACGACAATGACTATCACAGCGGTGGATTTCAAGGGTATTTACAAGCCGGTGATGGTGTGACCCAAGGTGATGAGAAGGTTTTTGATAAGACATTCTTTGTAAGCGGCGCTACCGACTTTAATCAGTCTCAAAAAGTGCGTTATCCAGACTTCGATGAGAAAGTACTTGCAGATTACTACACTCAACAGCAGGTAGAATTAACGGAATTTGAACAACAAACAGCACATGAACTAATCCATGCATTTGGTTTAAGTACCCATGATTGTGGACTCGATCATTACAGCGACGTTGACTTCTCAAATTTAGAATCTGTATTACTGGGTAATAATTATGCAAATTTTAGTTATGGAGACTGGTTTAGCGTGATGGGAGCAAGCAGTTATAGTGTTGATCTCGCTCCGTCTTCAAAAGAATATTTAGGTTGGGTAAATAGCAACCAAATTCACACGATAGAAAGTGACCAAACGAGTGTCGAAATCAATGAAGCATATAGTAACGACGGGCTCTTTTACGCAAAAATTAAAGTTGAACAAGGTTGGCTATACGTTAGCTACTACAACGGCAATAGCTACGGTGAAAGCCTTATGCATCCCAAACTCAGTGGTAATTTAGAGGGAATTCAAATTCGCTACACCGAATCCAGAGACCCTGAAGTATTCAAAACCTTAACAACTTCTGTGTTGCTAGACCCAAATGCAGATTTGACGGACCATGATTACGCTTTAAAGCCTGGGTATAGTTTCTCTCTTTACGGTGTAACAATAGACAATGTGGTAATCACAGGTGAAAGTGCTGTCTTTGATGTTCGATACAGTAATTAGTAATAACAAAGGTCATAAGAGTCCAATGATTCCTATGGCCTAATTCAACGATGTGGCACATGTTCAATATCCGAAAATATGGCCTGTCCAAATTGTTCTTTAGTATAAAAAGAAAACACGTCTTTCATGGTGTCCGCCACTAAACCCTCGTACTGTTCGGTTGTTAGAAGCGAATTGTTGTAATAAGCAAATGGTATATTTCGCAGCATAAGGTCATCCATAACATACGTGTATATTTGCGATGAGTGAAACATTAGCGTTTTTCCAATCCCAGTATATGCATGTGTTTTTAAAACTGGGTGAAGCGTAAACAATTGGCCAATCAATTTACTCCATTTAATGGTTGGTCGTGCTTGTTCAACGAAAGAAGGCTTCCTGACGATAATGTTATTCTTACAAAGAAGTTCATTGGTAAGTTTGTTCATGAATGATTGATTAGTAAAGCCATCGGGTACTGTATCGAAGTATTCCTCTTCATTTTTAATAGGAATTCGTTCGCCCTGTTGTGCATACAACAACGCAAGTAGAGAGCCTTCAAAACTTAGCTCTACTACTGAACACGCATCTAACTTAAACAACTTCAAATCTTGGTGTTGTAATTTTTGTATCCAATGGTTGTGGTAATATCCCCCCGCCTTAAACTCAGTGTCTTCACTGTTAGTTGGAAAATTAAAAATGCGAAGATAGAAGGAATTGATTAAATTTGCTGGTTGATTATCAAAGCATGGATTAAGTGAGTTCACATAGTTGTTTAGGCGTCTGACGAAGGTTTCTACAGCGTCGTGCTGTGTTTTGCTGATATTAGCTGGTATATCAGCAAGCTTCGACAATGATAAATCACCTCTAAGCACCTTGTTGTCACGCAATACACAAAGGAGGTTTCCGCCATAGTTTAGCTCCGAGGGTAACGTGATATGCTTAGTAATCGACAACAACTGGCTGGAGGCTTTTAGATAATGTTTCGAGTTCGCACTTGAGTCATTAGCATCGTCACTCATTGCAGAAGATGAATCATACATTGACGCGATCCAGCCTGCATCTTGAAGCCAACGTAATGAATTTATCATTACGGTATAACCAAGCGCACTGTTCCCATACGAACTTTGTGTTTGTGCCAGCCAATACTTACGATTTTTAGGCACCAACAATCGAGCATTTTGTTCGTTGGCACATAATACATTGGTAACAATTACCATTATTGCGTTTTCATAACGAGGGTGCTGGGTCTTGTGTACCGGTAAATTAGCTTTTATGGACGTATAGATGAGCCTCATAATAGCGTCGAGTTCACCCTCTGCTTTTGCACCAAGATGTGGGTTAATTTTCTCACAGTTGTTCGCCATAACCAGCCTAGCTACTCATTCATGCTTTGGAGTGATCAATTTCAGCCCCAAATTTCTGGCTGAATGAACTAGCGATATCATTAAGACTTTCAGCATGATGTTGAATTTCATTAATATCTTTTAACACTTCAGAGGGTAATCCTGATACAGCCCCCATCTTGTTAATCGCAGTTAAAATGGACTGTGTGTCTGAAATAATTTTATCCAAACTTGCAGTAGCTAATGATTCACGCAGCTTGGCATTTTGCAGTAATAAATCTACTTCATTGCGAATAGTATTGTGGTGCGCTCTAATTTTAAGTTGCGTGGCAATTCTTACTTTAAGCAGCTCAGAGTTAGCGGGTTTTGTGACAAAATCGACAGCTCCCAAATTAAACCCTTCACTCATGTCAGTCACATCGGATTTAGCGGTCAAAAAAATAACTGGAATATCCCGTGTACTTTCATCTGCTTTAAGTCTTTTGCAAACTTCATAACCGTCCATTTCTGGCATCACGATGTCTAAAAGGATTAGGTCGGGTTTATTGTCCGAAAACGCGATATTTAAAGCGTCTTTAGCGTTATTAACTGCAAATACTTGATAGTCGGATTGAAGAATACCTCGCATTAAAGCCAAGTTGTCCGCAACATCATCTACAACAAGGATACGTTGGTTTAAAGTTAACTCATTTTCGAACAGCGCCGGAGAACGTGTATTGTCTGGGTGTTGATCATTAAAAGTGTGTTTTGTTCTTGGATTTTCACAGACCATTCTTACGAACTTGCTATGGAAGTTGGCGTTTGTAAAGGGCTTTATAAGCATTTCATCTACACCGCAGGAAACCGCATTTTGTAACTCATCACGGCTTTGTTCATGGGCTAATAGCATGACATAGGTATGTGAAAGCCGCTGTGAATTACGAACATACTTCAATATGTCTACGCCGCTAATGTCCGCTAAGTCCCAACATGAAATGACGACATCAACTTTGCTAGTTTCTAACACTCTGAGCGCTTCAACACCATTAACCGCGACTTTTAGATTTGAAAACTTGTATTGAGCCAATAGCGCAGAAAGTTGTTGGCGATAGGCAAAGGTAGACTCAATCACCAATATAGCGGCATCTTTATCAACTTTAGAGTGCTGTGGGAGTTGGCGATTGGTGTGTCTTTGCATTATTGCCTAAGTCTAGAATAAGTAATGGGATATCATTAACATAGCATCCAAGAATACATTGTACACAACGTATGTTGTGATTGTTTATGTCTTCCATGATTTTATAGTCGCTCCTTTATGAATCTTGCATACTGTTAAATCAATCGCACCAATCTTTTTAATCAAATTTACCGTTTATTGTTTTGTTGTAACAATGAAGACTTAGAAACTGGAGATTTGAGTTGAATCATGAAAAAGACGATCACTTTCGCTGCTATGCACTTTAGCATTGCTTTTAGCGTTACCTATTTATTAACCGGAAGTTTCCTGATCGGTGGTTTAATCGCTGTAGTTGAGCCTGCGGTAAATACAGTGGCCTTTTACTTCCACGAGAAAATTTGGAGTGCCCTTGAGCGCAAGGGTACGCCTAAACAACAGCATGACTTTGTGATGTTTGCCTAACGTAGTAATGACCTGAGGTCACAGCTCTGCCCTTTTGCTCATAGATGAGCAAGTCATATTGTGACAATGCGTCACTACACACTTATTTTTATGCCGCACTTGCATGGCTAATTTATATAAACATCAAGCCCCCTGCTCTAGTACGCGATTATGCCAACATATTAATAACGACCTATTTGTACCTTTATATAGGCAGAATCAGGATAAAGCTTTTCTCCGGTTTTAGTTAACCATAAAGGTGTGGGTATATATTGGGTACGGTTAATGCTTTAATCGTATTTTTGCAATTATAAATTTATTCGCTTTGTTCCTTATATATATACTACCTTCATCACTCTGATACAGGGCTTCACTCAATAAAAAGCTCTTATAATTAGAGGGTTAGTGATTTTATGCTGTGACGGTTTTTATCTTTATTTATTTACTGATTTAAACTACCAATAAAAATATAAATATAAATTACTAAGCACTGCTTATAGCCATGGTCTATCCTGATTAAGGGGACGGTTTTACTCCTATTCTCATGTGGTTATGATTTTCTGGATTTTTTAGTGGTTAAGCATCTTATATGACAAAACAATATGAGGATGTCCAATACAGGCGAATCGTTGAAGCCGCCACGGACGCCATTATTAGCAAGACTCTCCAAGGGATAGTGACGACTTGGAACAAAGGAGCTGAACGACTTTTTGGCTATTCAGCCCAAGAGATGATTGGGCAGCCTTTATTAAAGATCTTTCCGCAGGACAGAGTCGCTGAGGAAGCTGACATACTGACCAAAATTGCTGCTGGAGAAAAAGTAGAGCATTTTAGAACCATCAGACTTCACAAGCTCGGTTACCCCATCCACATTTCCGCAAATATTTCTCCTATATATGATGACAATGGTGCTGTTGTTGGTGTCTCTAAAGTCGCAAGAGATGTTAGTCAAGAGGTTGAACTCGCAAAGCAAGCGACTTTGTTACAAGCTATCGTGACTTGTTCTGACGATGCCATCATCAGCAAAACGTTAGGCGGTGTGGTGACGAGTTGGAACCTAGGGGCAGAAAAGATTTTTGGCTATGATGCCGATGAAATGATTGGCCAGTCAATTTTGAAACTCTTCCCGAGTGATAGAAAAAACGAAGAAAAATACCTAATTGACCAGATAATCCGTGGCAAGAATATTGAACATTTTCAAACTGTTCGCCTAAGAAAGAACGGCACCAAAGTACCTATTGATGTGTCTTTGTCACCCATCAAGGATGATCAAGGGGTGATAATCGGTGTGAGTAAAATCGCGAGGGATGTTTCTAAGCGCCTACAAATGGAGCAAAAGACTAAGTTCTTTCAAGCTATCGTCGACAGTTCTGACGATGCCATAATAAGTCGCGATGTAAATGGACTCATTACCAGTTGGAATAAGGGCGCAGAGGTACTATTCGGATATAGCGCTGAATTAATGCTCGGCAATGACATGAATGCATTTATTCCGGATCAGTGCCGGGGTGAAGAGGAGTTTATATTTAATCAAATAGAGAATGGCAACCAGGTAGATCACTACGTAACTCAACGAGTTAACCGCCATGGGCAAATCCTTAACGTGTCATTGTCTGTGTCGCCAATCAAGGATGTAGATGGTGCGGTGGTGGGCATTTCTTCCATATTCCATGATGTAACCGCGCAATATGAAGCCGAAAACACCCTCAAACTTCTTGGTGAAATTGACATCCTAACGCAGTTACTCAACCGCACGGCGCTGGTGAAAAGGTTGCAAGAGGAAATTCGCGATTGCAAAGGAACACTCAGCCAATTCGGGTTGATTTACCTTGACCTAGACAGGTTTAAAGACATCAATGATAAGCAAGGCCATGAGTTTGGTGATGCGGTACTGTGCCATATTGCCGAGGTAGTGGCTGATGTGGTGTATGACAAGGGTGTGATCGGCCGTATTGGTAGTGATGAGTTTTTGATTTTACTGCCCCACAGTGACGTTCACGCCGTTGAGAGTATCGCGAAACAAATACTGTGTGAATTACATAAGCCATTTGAAATCAAAAATGTGATGAATGTGATATCAGGTAGTATTGGTGTCGCGATGTACCCCGCTCATGGTGTCGACCATAAGACACTCATCACCAATGCAGATTATGCGTTAGTGGAATCGAAACAAGTCGGTAGAAATACCTACACGGTCTACAACAAAGAACTCGCCACTGCCCTTTCTCGAAGTCAGCAAATTTCCGTGGAGCTACCCAAGGCTATCGTAACTGGGCAGTTGTTTATGAACTATCAACCCATTGTTGATTTAAACACGGAAGAGGTATTTAAAGCCGAAGCCCTTATCCGTTGGAATCACCCTCAGCTTGGGTTCGTAAGCCCAGCAGAATTTATCTCTGTGGCTGAGGAAAATGGCAGTATTAACGACATTGGTAACTGGGTATTTAAAGAAGTAACGACGCAGCTCGTGCAATGGACGAAAAAGTACAACCCAGATTTCAAAGTCAGCATCAATAAGTCTCCGGTTCAATTTCACACTGATGACCATGCGCCGCAAAACTGGAGCGAGGAGTTAAATCGCTTGGGCTTACGTTGTGAAAACCTTGTTGTAGAAATTACCGAAGGCAGTTTGATGAAAAGCACATCGGTAAGTGAAGGTAAGCTCAGGGGATTCTCAGGTTTGGGTTTTGAACTTGCTATCGACGACTTTGGTACTGGGTATTCATCTTTAGCCTATATAAATAAATTTCACATTGATTACATTAAGATTGATAGGAGCTTTGTAAGCAAAATTGAAACTCACCCGGACCAGCTCAATATTTGTGAGGGCATTATTTTACTCGCCCATAAACTTGGCCTAAAGGTAATTGCAGAGGGCATTGAAACGGAAGCGCAACATAGACTACTCAAAGCGATGGAGTGTGATTATGGCCAAGGCTACTGGTATTGCAGACCTGTCTCGGCTCAAGCGTTTGAGGAGTTCATGCAGCGTGTAATAAAAAAGGAAGCGCTGGAGCAACCTCCAGCTAATTCAACAATCACATCACACATCGGCCGCAAAAAAGCCAGATGACTTCACAAGCCAAGTCCGTGTCTCATAAGGTAAAGGAACTATGAAAAATCGCCCACTTTTGTCTATAGCGATTGGATTATCCGCAGTTACAGCAGTGTTGCTCATGGTATGGATGGTGAGTCTTAAAGGCCAGATTGAGCGAGCTTCAGAGAATTTTACCGAACTTACGAATGATGTGAGTGAAGAGGTCATTGCTTTGCATAACCTGCAGCGATATATCGGCTATGGCGGTTTTATTCATAACTTGAAAAACTATGTCTTGCGCAAAGATGAGGCTTATTTTGATCGCGCTATGCTCAACCTTGTTGAAGCAAATCAAGAACTGTTAAAAATCGAACTTAGAGTGAAAGCTCATGGCGGTACATATGATGTAAGTACAATCAAATCAACTCTGGCAGAGTACCAGGTAAAGTTGCTTGAAGCCAAAACACTGATTGCGCAAGGCAAAAGTATAGAAGATGTGGATAGCGCAATTAAGGTAAGTGATGCTGGGGCACTTGAGTCTATTGACGCGCTAACGCAATTCTTATTGTCAGACTATCAAAAAGCCAATGAAAACTATGTCGGTAAATTATCAGACGTCCATACCTTGATTGGTTTAGGGTACTTATTGTTTATTCCTCTTATTGCCCTTGGGGGAATAGCGTACTTATTAGTTAGCGCTATGCACAAGCATACCGCTGAAATCGATAACACGCGCAAAGATTTGCAATCCTTGCTAGACACCACTCCGGACTCAATTTTATCTATAAGCCAAGAAGGTATCATTGTTCGCGCCAACGCCAGTGCAAAAGCATTTTTTGGTTATGATAGCGAGCTTGAGGGAATGAATGTTGACGATCTCGTTCCTGATTCAATTAAGTCTGAGCATGGAAAAATGCGGCAAATATTCTTTGATGCTCCCAATACACGCATGATGGGCAAAGGACGTCGCGTACAAGCAAAGACGAAAAGCGGTGAATGCCGAGATGTGTCAGTAAGTTTGGGTCATGCATACTATAACGATATGCGCTTTGCGATTGTGTGCTTGCGGGATGTGACTGCGGAAAACCGAGTTAAGTTTCAACTTCAAGATTTTCGCCAACGAGTTCAATTAGCCTGTGATACCGGAAAGCTGGTGTTTTGGTATTGGGACAAACACAATGGCGTGATTGTCAGTGATAAGTATGATTCGAAAACCCAGCTTCTGTTAGCTCAAGAGCAATCGACACTCGAACAGTGGCTCAGTGATATTCACGAAGATGACCGCTTAACCTTCACTGATGCCCTCAAACATTGTGAAACGGCAAAAGAGTCCATCACTGTTTATTACCGCCAAGAATCAGTAACAGGTGGTTATAAACATATCCGTACCACCATGATGCCACAAACCCTTGAAGAAATGGCGCAAAGCGTTTTGGCGCAAGAATACTCGGTACGTACCGTTGGTATGAGTTTAGATATATCGGAACAACGTAAAGTCGAAAGTGAGCTATTAAAAGCGCGGGAAGATGCAGAGGCGGCTAACCTCGCGAAAAGCCAATTCCTAGCCAACATGAGTCACGAAATACGCACGCCAATGAATGCGATTACAGGGATCATGACCTTGCTGATGGAGGCAGAACTACCGGAGCGTCAAGCCAAATTAGTACGCAGTGCGTACAGTGCTGGTGATTCCCTCGTCAATATTGTTGACGATATCCTCGATTTCTCAAAACTGGAGGCCGGTGAGGTCAGCGTAGTGAACGAGCCGTTTAGTCTAGATGAAGTGCTCGATAAACTGATTGACCTCTACAGTGTGGTAGCCCAAAGCAAAAGCCTAATTTTGCAATTAGACGTCAAACCCGATGTGTATATTAGTTTAGTTGGTGATGCGTTGAGGCTCGGACAAATACTCGGCAACATGGTTAGCAATGCCATCAAGTTTACGCCAGCAGGTAAGGTGCGCATACGTGTGGAGTTGACGCGTGCAAATACAACAAGTTGTACCTTACGCTTTGCTGTATTTGATACCGGTATAGGCATGAATGATGCGCAAAAGGAAAGTATTTTCAAGCCATTTAGGCAAGCGGATAACTCGACAACACGAGAATACGGAGGCACAGGTTTAGGCTTGAGTATTTGCCAGCGGCTATTAGAGATGATGAACTCCAATATGTCAGTCAATAGCGTTGTAGGCCAGGGGTCAGAATTCTATTTTGAAGTAGAATTCCTACTGCAAGAAAATGCTAATCGCTATTTAGACCTTATGGCGGAAGAGAAAAAAGCCTTGGTAGTAATTGAAGACAGTGACATTGAGGACACGGTCACTCAGTACTTCAGTCATTGGGGTATAAAAATAGCTTGTTATAACAATAATAAGCGCGCTTACAACGTACTGGAAAAAAATGCTAATGAGTTTGATGTATTGGTAATTCATCACGTCGGTCACGAAAGAGCGAACCGTGTGTTAGACATTTGCCATTTATGGCGTGAGAAAAAATCAGGTCGTATGGATAGTTTGATTGTTATCACTAGCCAAAATAATTTCAACGACAAAGCGCTGCGAGACCTCAGCCCTATTCTAATTCTTCAACCCCCTACACCATCAAGGTTGTTTGATGCGGTGAACTCAGGAAAACGCGATTTAATCGTATCTTCTGGCAGTTCAAATATGGTTCATTTATCAAAAGAGAAAACAAAACCGATTGTTGGTGCCAAGGTGTTGTTAGCTGAAGACGTTAAAACCAACCAAATAGTCGCCGTGGATTTTTTGCAAACCTTAGGCCTACAGGTTGATGTAGTTGAAAACGGCGAGCAAGCAGTTGAGGCTGTAAGAGATGAAGACTACGACATTGTGTTAATGGACTTTCATATGCCAGTAATGAATGGTCTCGACGCAACACGAAAAATCCGTGAATTTAAGTCAATTGATGAGCTACCCATTATCGCTATGACGGCTGCGGTATTTGCACAAGATCGCCAAGCTGCCATCGATTGTGGCATGAATGCGCATTTACCCAAACCGATTCAAATCTACCAATTGGCATCAACATTAGTCGATTTCATTGAACAAAAGCGGCAACGTCAAGATGGAGTTATGGCAAACGCAACCTCCGAATTAGCCCGTGAGACAATGGTCGGTCACTATATTGATTTCTCTGTGCTAGATGGCTGTATAGATGTGGAAACGGTCCGCTATAACTTCAACCACAACCCTGTTGCTTATGAACGTTGTTTAAATCATTTTGTGAATGATTTTTGTGAGTGGGCAAATGAGATAGACGCATTAGTACAACAACAAGAGTTCAAAAAGGCCGCTGAGCTGGCACATAAGCTCAAAGGTGCTGCTGCGAATATTTATGCGACTTCACTTGTGACCGCAGCTTCTGAGTTACAAGGCATGTTGGCCAAAGGTGACACCGTGGCATTGAGTAAGGTTAAAAACTTATTGGCGATGTTGCTACACAAACTGCCGTTGAAAAGTATTGATAAAAAAGGTGCTTGAGAGATTACTTAGCTTTCGGCCAGGCTTTACCCAAGCCGAAAGCGCATAGAGGACGTTAGTTAAGTTCGCTATCAACCCAGAACTTGGTGCCTTTGAGTACCGCCTGAAGTGCCAATCCTGTCTCAGTTAAGGAGTAGACGGTTACATCATCAACAATCGCTTCAGCGGCGACTGCTCCACCATTGTCTTTATGTTTAGCCGCTGCATCGGCGTTGCCACCAAATGCCCAACCGTGGTCAATAAAGCGATTAAGTGCGGCTTCTGTATGAAATACCATAACGACGTTGAAGTCTTTTACCCCAAGACCGAGTCCCAGTCCCGCTTCGCCCATGTTCATATAAGTCCATTTTCCGGTGCGATTATTTTTAACGACACCGTAACCGCCACCAAAACTAGCAAAAATAACATTTACATTGGCATTATCGAATACCGCATAGCCGGCACTGGTGGCAACTTGGTTTTGAACATCTGGTTTTTGGGTATAAAGCTCTTTGAGAGTTTCTGAGCGCATACTTTGTACCACGTCTCTTTTAGCCTGTGGGCTAGCTTTTCCCGAAGTTGCACAGCCACTGACTACCCCAACAGTGATCAATATTACGAAGATGATCAGTAATTTACCCGTAACTTTCATTTATCGCTCCTTTAGCTAAGTCCAATACTGGACAGTATCGGACTTTATGATAAGCTAACTATATAAATATAAAGACAATTTAATAAATGCTTATACCTTTAGTAGATACATTTAAACAACTACGCTATCAAATTGCTCATCTTGATGATGGTACTCTATCGAGCGAGTACCCAGAACTGGCATTATTTATACAACAGTACAGCTTAAAATTAGCTGAAGTGTTAGAGGACTTACCATTTATATATCAATTTCTTTATGTTTATGGGCGAAAATCAGAGGCCACCTTCACTCGATTTCGTAACGAAATAGAACGGTTTGCACTATGGACCTGGTTAGTAAAGGGAACGTCTGTGCTCAATCTCAAGCGCGAAGACATCGAACACTACATCGATTTCGTTGTTGACCCACATGATGATTGGTGCAGTGACTCTGTGCAATGGCGATTTAAACAAAAGATGGCTCAACGTATTGCTAACCCAAAATGGCGGCCTTTTATAGGGAAAGACACAAAGCCCAGTCAGCAAAGCTTGAATTCCACATTCACCGCGCTCAATGTGTTTTATAAGTTCGCGATATTGGAAGAGAAGACCTTCGCTAATTTTGTGCCAGTAGTGAAAAAAAATTGCCCCTATCTCATTGTCCAATCACAAATAAATCAGCCAGATACATTGAGTGATCTGCAGTGGGAGTATGTACTTAAAGTCACAGAAGAATTAGCAGAAAAACAGCCAGATTTAGAACGGAACTTATTCACACTTGCATGCTTAAAGGGCCTATATTTACGTATCTCTGAATTATCTGAACGTGCGAATTGGTCACCCGTGATGTCCCATTTTTGGCAAGATGCTGATGGCTTTTGGTTCTTAAGGGTTATGGGCAAAGGTAATAAATTGCGTGATGTAACACTCAGTGAAAGTTTTATTGAATATTTAAAAAGGTATCGGTTGTACCGGGGACTCAGTGCTTTACCTAGAGTGGATGAACCCTTCCCTATTATTCATAAACTTCGAGGCTCTGGCGGTATGACTGTTAGGCAAATTAGGCGGTTAGTTCAACATAGTTTTGATTTAGCGATAGCTGCATTATCAAAAGATGGTTTTAAAGAAGAGTCTGAAAACCTGATTGCCGCTACGGCGCATTGGTTGCGCCATACTGGAGCAACGCATGATGCGGCAACGCGCCCTCTTAAGCATTTATCGGAAGATTTAGGTCACGCTAAGTTAGCTACGACCGACCAAATTTATATTCAAACAAATATAAAAGAACGTGCTAAATCGGGTGTTAAACGAAAGTTATAAGGAATAAGTATGGAATACTATATTGCGATTATATTAGCAGTCGCATTTTTCGTTTATTCAATTTCTTTTCGTCAGTTAGCACGTGCTGAACTCACTGGGCCGATGTATTTTGTGTTGGTAGGTATTGCTATTTCTGCGTCATTTATCGACAGCTTTGAATCATCACAACCTTTAGATACACTGCTACCATTGGTAGAACTCACACTCGCGGTTTTTTTGTTTTCTGACGCTGCACAAACGCGTATCGCGGTATTAAAGAGAGAATATAAATACCCATTAATACTATTATTCTTTGCGCTTCCTCTTACTTTTTTTGCTACTTTACTTACTGGTTATGTGCTATTCCCTCACACAAGTTTAATCGCTTTAGCACTGATAGCGATTATCCTAACGCCAACTGACGCGGCATTGAGCAAAGGCATTTTAGAAGCCAAAGCGGTGCCTGCTAAAGTACGCGAAGCAATTAATGTTGAAAGTGGTTTGAATGATGGCCTGTGTGTACCAATATTTCTTTTTTTATTTCTATCGTGGCAAACCGATTCCTGGCAATCACCCTCTAAAATGATTGAGTTTGTTATAAAGGAAATAGGTATTGCTTTTATATGCTCAGTAGTAATTACGTATATTGCGACTAAACTTATACATTTTAGTGCGCTACGTCATTATTTTGAGAAAGCATCCAGTCCATTCTTAATATTGTCATTAGCGATTATTAATTTTAGTGTTGCGCAGGCTTTAGGTGGAAGTGGTTTTGTTGCCGCCTTTTGTGCAGGTTTAATATTCGATAAGCTCTATGTGCGCACATCAGATGTGAAACTGATTCAACAAAGCGAAACTATAGCTGATTTTTTTGCTTACTTAATTTGGTGTTTATTTGGCGTGTATACATATTGGCAGCTTCAGACTATAGACCTCACAACCAATAAGATTATATTTGCCATCGTCGCAGCTACATTAGTACGCGTTGTTCCGGTGATGTTATGTTTAATTTTATCTAATGGTATAAATTTAAAAGATAAATTTACGATAGCATGGTTTGGGCCTAGGGGGTTGGCGTCTATTGTTTTTACATTGATGGTGTTGGATTCGACTGATGGTTTGATCAGTGAGTTAACGACGCTGACTATCCTTGTCAGCGTGTTCATTCATGGAGTGACGACTCGCCCGATTGCGAAATCGTACGAAAAGGTAAGCTAAGATTAGCTAATAATATTCGCTAACACCTCGACTGGATGTTTCGGTTTAAATTTTTCGAAACGCTTCACTTGGCTTCGACACGAAAACCCAGTTGCAAGTAATTGAGTCTGCTCCGTATTGTTGACGATCGGTTGCCAACTTAATTCATACAATGACGTGCTATTTTGTTGGTTCTGGATTTCATGGCCATAGGTGCCGGCCATACCACAACAACCTGTCGCTTTAGCCTGTAGTTCTAAACCTACTTTTTCAAATATAGCCTGCCAAGTTTTTGCACTTTGTGGCAAAGATGTTGTTTCACTACAGTGGCTTAATAAAACAAACGGCTTTTGCGGTTCAAAAACGAGTTGTTCAAATGTTTGCTCGGCTAACCATTCGTGAGCAACAAGCACTTCAAACTCGCCGCGGCTCTCACCTAAAATAGTTTTGTATTCATCGCGATAACATAACACAAGCGAGGCATCCAATCCGACAAGTGGAATATTTAGCTCACTCACTTGTTCCAAAAATGCTGCGCTGTTTTTTGCCGTACGAGCGAACTTATCTAGGAAGCCTTTTACATGTTGAGGTTTACCATTTGGTTTAAAAGGTAATAGCACTGGAGTTTTTCCAAGTGCTTGCACAACTTTTGCAAAACTCTCTACTAATTCTGCTTCGTAGAAACTGGTAAAAGGATCTTGGACAATAAGCACGTAATCAAGACGTTGCTGCTCACTGAGATTTTCGAGCTTGGTAAAATCAAACTTCTCTAATGATCTTGTCCGCGCGTGCAAATTAGGATGACTCGGTGTTGGTGTATCAACATAACCAAGGGTTTTCTTTATTAGCCATTGAACAGCGTTTGATTTTAGGACTGGGTTGGTAATCGCTGAAAACTTAGATAACAATGGCGCTGTTTGTTCAATACTCGCAACCAAGTAATCTTTAAGAGGTCTGTTATATTGACTGTAATAAAAATTAAGAAAGCGTGCGCGGAATGTCGGCACATCAACTTTAATTGGGCAAGCGGTGGTGCATGCTTTACAAGCAAGACACTCGTCCATTGATTCTTTTACTTCATGAGAAAAATCATAAACGCCTTTGCGTTTATCATTGGTATTTAAAAAACGTTCCCACCAAGTTGGGCCGTCTTTTTTGCTGATAGTTTTTTCTTCCTCTAGAATGTCGACGCCTTGCTCTGTTTGCAAGCGCAACCATTCTCGCATAAGACCAGCTCGGCCTTTTGGTGAAAATCGTCTGTCGCCAGTTGCTTTATACGAAGGACACATTGGTGAAGTAACGTCATAATTAAAGCACAATCCGTTGCCGTTACAATTCATACTCGTGTCGAAACTATCGCGAACTTGAATATCAATTTGCTTATCAAACCAACCACGTTTTTTGTCATCGACGCTGACCAAATTATCTTTGCTCTCCAGTGGCGTACAAATTTTACCTGGATTTAATTTATTGTACGGATCAAAAGCAGATTTTATGCGGCGCAGTTCAGTAAAGAGTTCATCGCCGAAAAAATTTGGACCATATTCACTACGATAGCCTTTGCCATGTTCACCCCACATCAAGCCACCGTATTTTGCGGTTAAAGCAACAACTTGATCTGAAATTTGACGTAAGGTCTTTTCCTGTTCTGGATCGCACATATCGAGCGCGGGTCGAACATGAAGTACACCTGCATCTACGTGACCGAACATGCCGTAATCTAAGTTGTGGCTATCAAGCAACTCACGGAATTCGCTAATAAAGTCAGCTAAATTTTCTGGTGGCACGGCTGTGTCTTCAGCAAACGCGATAGGCTTTTTGGCCCCTTTTGTGTTCCCGAGTAAACCAACTGACTTTTTACGCATTGCGTATATTTTCTGAATGTCGCTTACATCACTGGTTAACTGATAGCCAATGACCCCGGCTTCTTTATTGCTGATGAGTGAATCCAATTTCTGACATAGGCTTTGAATTTTATCCGCCATGTCCTCTTCTCGCTCTGCATTAAACTCAACCATGTTGAGTCCTTGCATTGTTTGACCTGGGACATCAGTAATTAAGTCCGATACTGAGTGCCAGATTATATCTTCGCGAGCAAGATTAAGTACTTTACTATCAACGGTTTCCACCGATGTTGCATGGGCTTCTACCAAAAATGGTGAGTTACGAAGTGCTGAATCGAAACTGTCGTACTTAATATTTATAAGGGTTTTGAATCGTGCAATTGGCGTTATGTTAAATTTGGCCTCAGTGATGATTGCCAGCGAGCCTTCTGAACCTGTGAGCACACGACCGATATCAAATTCGGTCATAGTGTCATTAAAAACATGTTCTAGATCGTAACCCGTTAGAAAACGATTAAGTCTTGGGAATTTTTCTAAAATAAGTTCGCGTTTACTGGTCGCGACATCAAGAACTGTTTTATAAAGTCGTCCTACAGTTGAATCTTGCTCTGCTATTAACTTTGCTTTTTCTAATGTGATGGCTTGTGTATTGAGTTCACTGCCGTCGGCGAGAAATGCCTTAATAGCTAAAGTGTGGTCGGATGTTTTGCCATAAACTAAACTACCTTGGCCGGACGCGTCGGTGTTGATCATCCCTCCGACGGTTGCGCGATTGCTGGTCGACAAATCTGGTGCGAAAAAATATCCGTATGGGCGGAGAAAATCGTTAAGTTGGTCTTTGATAACACCAGCTTGAACGCGAACCCAACCTTCCTCTTCATTGATTTCTAAAATTTCTCGCATGTAACGAGATAAGTCGATAACAATCCCGGGCGTGAGTGACTGACCATTAGTGCCTGTGCCCCCACCGCGCGGGCCGAACGTCAAAGATAAAAATGGATCACGTGATGCTATGTTGAGTGCTACTTGCACATCTTTGTCGGTTTTTGGGAATATGACCCCTTGGGGTATCGTTTGATAAACACTGTTATCTGTGGCGGCAAGTAAACGTGTGCCGTAACTTGCGTCAACATCGCCAATAAACCCTTCCGCTTTTATTGTTTTTAGATAATGCAGGACCAGTTCAGAACTGACTTGCTCGACACTCAACTTTGCTATCATGGTAGACATATATTTAAGGAACGACCGGGTCATTATAACACGGGCTTTTAAGTTCTAAATTGAAGAATATACAGATTGTTACAAAATGAAACGACTTTCTTGGTTCAAGTGCGCTAAGGTGAAAATATAAACACTTAATGGACGAGTTGAATGAAAAAGTGGTTAATGAATGCTGCAGCTGCAGTTTGTTTTTTATTGGGTTTGATATTTGTTGTGGTACCAGGACCGACAGTGATTTTCTTTTTGATTGGCTTAACTTTACTGGCTTTTCATTACCCATTTGCGCGTAAGTATTTGAGAATATGTCAAAATACATTAACGCGTGGGTGCCAGTTGCTAGACCAAAAGCTGGCAAAAAAATAAAAGGGCGAAGATTTCGCCCTTTTGTCTTTTTACTTAGTTACCTTTTAGCTTGTCCGCTAGGTACAACCAAGTTTCAAGTACCGTATCTGGGTTAAGTGATACAGAGTCGATACCTTCTTGTACCAACCATGCTGCAAAGTCTTCGTGGTCCGAAGGACCTTGGCCACAGATACCTACATATTTACCTTTCGCTTTGGCTGTTTTAATTGCCATTGAAAGTAGCTTCTTAACGGCTGGGTTGCGCTCGTCAAACAAGTGAGCGATCAGACCTGAATCACGGTCAAGACCAAGACTTAACTGAGTCAAATCGTTTGAACCGATCGAGAAACCATCGAAGAATTCTAGGAATTCATCTGCAAGTAATGCGTTCGAAGGAAGCTCACACATCATGATTACTTTTAGACCATTTTCGCCACGTTTAAGGCCATGTTCTTCAAGTAATTCGATTACGCGCTGACCTTCTTCGAGTGTGCGCACGAATGGGATCATGATTTCAACGTTAGTTAAATCCATTTCGTTACGAACGCGTTTAATGGCTTCGCACTCAAGCGCAAAACACTCGCGGAAATCTTCACTGATGTAGCGTGAAGCACCACGGAAGCCGATCATCGGGTTTTCTTCTTCCGGCTCGTATTGCTGACCACCCACAAGGTTTGCGTATTCGTTAGACTTAAAGTCTGACATACGAACGATTACTCGCTCCGGTGCAAACGCACAACCTAGTGTTGAAATACCTTCAACTAATTTAGCGATGTAGAATTCGCGCGGTGATTCATAGCCAGCAATGATGTCTTTGATTTCTTCCTGAAGTTCAGGTGACTGAGTATCAAAGTTTAAAAGCGCTTTCGGGTGAACACCAATCATACGGTTAATGATGAACTCAAGACGAGCAAGACCCACACCAGCATGAGGTAAACGTGCGAAATCAAATGCACGGTCTGGGTTACCGACGTTCATCATGATTTTTAATGGTAGGTCAGGCATTTCATCAACGCGTGAAGTAAGTACTTCATATTCTAACTGACCTTGGTAGATATAACCTGTGTCACCTTCAGCACAAGAAACAGTCACTTCTTGGTTTGCTTTAATAAGGTCTGTTGCGTTACCACAACCAACAACAGCAGGGATACCCAGTTCACGGGCGATGATTGCCGCGTGACATGTACGGCCACCACGGTTAGTTACGATAGCTGCAGCGCGCTTCATGATTGGCTCCCAATCAGGGTCAGTCATGTCTGTAACTAAGATGTCGCCTTGTTGTACTTTGTCCATTTCGTCGATTGAATTAAGGACACGTACAACACCTGAACCAATTTTGTGGCCAATTGCACGGCCTTCAGCAACAACACTTGAAGTTTGCTTAAGCTGGAAACGCTCCATTACGTTCGCGTCTTCGTTTGAGCGAACTGTTTCAGGGCGAGCTTGTACGATATAGAGCTTGCCATCGTTACCATCTTTTGCCCACTCGATGTCCATCGGACGACCATAGTGTTGTTCGATGATCACGGCTTGCTTCGCAAGGTCCATAACTTCTTCATCTGTGATAGAGAAAGTGTTCGCTTGCTCTGGAGCAACGTCGACAATTTCAACTTGCTTTCCGTGAGCCTGGTCTTGCGAATACACCATTTGAATAGCTTTTGAACCGATGTTACGGCGAACTACTGCTGGCTTGCCTTTCGCAAGAGTACCTTTGTGCACATAAAACTCATCTGGGTTTACTGCACCTTGAACAACCATTTCACCTAGACCAAAGCTCGATGTAACAAATACAACGTTCTCGAAACCAGATTCGGTATCGATACTGAACATTACACCTGAAGATGCTTTGTCTGAACGAACCATGCGCTGAATACCTGCAGATAAAGCAACGCCTTTATGGTCGTAGCCTTGGTGTACACGGTATGAAATTGCGCGGTCGTTAAATAGAGAAGCGAAAACATGTTTGATGGCTGTCATTACAGCATCGATGCCACGCACGTTTAAGAAGGTTTCTTGCTGGCCAGCGAATGAGGCGTCTGGCATATCTTCTGCGGTGGCTGATGAACGTACTGCGAAAGATACGTCGTGGGTTGGATCTGCGTGTAGTTGGCCGTAGGCCTCGCGGATTGCTTTATCTAAAGCATCTTGGAAAGGTGTGTCGATAATCCACTGACGGATTTCGGCACCAACTTTGGCCAATTCATTTACATCTTCTACGTCTAATTTATCTAGTACGTCGTAGATGCGAGCATTCAATCCAGATTGCTCAAGAAACTCGTTAAAAGCATATGATGTCGTTGCGAAACCACCTGGAACTTGCACACCTGCGTTTGCTAAGTTCGAAATCATTTCACCAAGAGAGGCGTTCTTGCCCCCTACTCTCGGCACATCATGCATACCAAGTTCTTGATACCAGAGAACGTATTCTTGCACGGAACTTTCTCCAAAAAACAAATTGTAAGTTTGGTCATCGTAATAATGACCTTTTAAATGAGGCGCCATCATTCTACACTGGCAAACACTCATGCGTAAACCGCCAACAGTCGGTTTATCCGGTGTTAATTAAAAAAAGGACCCATATGCGCAGCGCATTTTACATTTCAGATGGTACTGCCATCACTGCCGAGGTTTTTGGTAATGCGACCTTGTCACTGTTTCCGATGGAGTTTGAACACACTACTATTCCTTTTGTTGAAACGAAAAAAAAGGCCCTTGAAGTAAAGAAACAAATAGAACAAGCGGCGACAAAAAGTAATGAAAAACCTATTGTGTTTTTTACCTTTGTAAATCCAGAGTTGAGTGAGATTATTCTCTCAAGTGACGCTGTGTGCTATGACTTTATAGCGACATTCAGTAATCAGCTTCAAAATGAATTGGGCGTCGAGCCCGTACCTAAAGTTCACCGTACCCACAGTATTCACGAGCAAAGTTATGATTACCGTATAGCAGCGGTTAACTATGCGTTGGCCAATGATGATGGCGCTAATATTAAAGACTATCAACAAGCGGACGTGATTTTGGTAGGGGTGAGTCGAAGTGGTAAAACACCAACAAGTTTGTACCTTGCACTGCAATATGGAATTAAAGCTGCAAATTATCCGCTAACGCCTGATGATTTAGACTCAGGTGAGCTCCCCAAATGTTTACAACCATACAAAAACAAACTGTTTGGTTTAACGATAGCGCCAGAACGTCTCGCGGCTATTCGTAACGAGCGTATGGCTAATTCAAAATATGCATCGTTGCGTCAATGCCGTTTAGAAATACGAGAAGTTGAAATGATGTATAAACGTTTTCGCATACCGCATTATAATTCTACGCATCACTCAGTTGAGGAAATGTCTGCCAAAATCATGGCAGAGACGGGGCTACAACGCCGTAAATACTAAATGTATTAAATGTCCGATACTAAAAAAGCGCCTCGGGGGCGCTTTTTTGAAGTACTATGATTTATGCACGAGCATCTTTGAGTAAGTCCGCGACTAAGAATCCTAGTTCAAGTACCTGGTCGGCATTCAAACGTGGGTCGCATTGCGTGCGATAACGTTGTGCCAAGTCATCATCAGATAACCCATAAGCGCCACCAGTACATTCAGTAACATGCTGGCCAGTCATTTCTAAATGTACGCCGCCGGCATACGAACCCTCTGCCTTGTGCACTGCGAAGAACTGGCTTATTTCACGTAAGATGTTATCAAAGCTTCGTGTCTTATAGCCGGAACTCGCCTTTTCCGTGTTACCGTGCATTGGGTCAGAACTCCAAATGACCTTACGGCCTTCTTGTTGAACGCGACGAACTAGTGCTGGCAGTTTTTCAGGTAAAACATCTGCTCCCATACGCGTAATCAAAGTCAAACGGCCTGGAATATTATCAGGATTGACTGCATCAATTAAACGAATCAAATCGTCAGGGTCCATTCCTGGGCCCACTTTTACGCCTATTGGGTTTTTGATGCCACGGAAGAATTCGATGTGTGCATGGTCAAGTTGACGAGTACGCTCACCAATCCATACGAAATGTGCTGAGCAATCATACCAATCCCCACTTAAGTGGTCGCGACGCGTTAACGCTTGCTCATAACCAAGCAGCAATGCTTCGTGAGAAGTGTAAAGAGACGTCTCGGTTAATGAAGGTGCGTTTGTGGAGTTGATACCGCAAACTTCCATAAACTCGAGAGCATCCTGAATTCGATCAGCGAGTTGTTGATACTTTTCCTTTAGTGGATTAGCGGCAACAAAACTCATATTCCAGCGATTTACCTGATGTAAATCTGCTAAACCACCTTGAGCGAACGCGCGCAGCAAGTTCAATGTGGAAGCGCTATGATGATAAGCCTTCATTAAACGTTGAGGGTCAGGGACGCGTGCTTCTTCTGTGAATTCGTAGCTGTTAATAATGTCGCCACGATAAGAAGGTAGGCTAACACCGTCAATCGTTTCTAAATCACTAGAGCGTGGTTTGGCAAACTGACCTGCCATACGCGCTATTTTTACTACTGGACACTTACCGCCATAGGTTAAAACAACAGCCATTTGTAGTAGCGTTTTAAATGTGTCACGAATGTTCGCGGCATTAAAATCTGCGAACGACTCTGCGCAATCACCGCCTTGCAGTAAAAATGCACGACCTTCACAGACGTCTTCTAGTTGCTTGAAAAGACTGCGTGTCTCTTCCGCAAATACCAAAGGTGGCGCACTGTTAAGTTCACTTTCAACGGTACTTAATTGACTCTCGTCAGGGTAAGTTGGTTGTTGGACTATTGGGAAGTCTCTCCAACTATTTGGGCTCCAAGGTTTCACTTTTAAATTTTCCTCATTCCTATTGTTACCTCACAGTCGAAAGTACCGAATGGCGGGCCCTGACGCAAGGGTAAAAGCCCAAATTTGGGTAAATAAAAAGGTATATGTAATACTGAAATAATGAACACATCATACAATATGTGCCAAAGGCGCACTCTCAGCTTATGATTTAACTTGAACCTAACTCATTAAACAGATTGGTAATTGCTACTTCGCATAAGCTAACGACCTCGTCAAAGCCTTTTGTCCCACCATAGTAGGGATCTGGAACGTCGTTTACACTTGAATCCGGATGGAATTCCATTAACCGCATCAATTTTGCGTGGGCATCATCTGGCATGATTTCCTTTGCATCTAGATAATTTTGCTGGTCCATTGTCAATATATAGTCTTGAGTGTAGAAATCCTGAACCTCGAGCTTTTGTGCGCGGATATGATTTAGGTTGTATCCTCGAGATAGTCCGCATTGAACCGAACGCGGATCAGGGCTTTGACCAATGTGGTATGCCGACGTCCCCGAACTTGATATGACATAGTTGTCACCACGTTGTTTCCCAATAGTCTCGGCAATAGCATGTGCCGTAGGTGAGCGACATATGTTTCCAAGACAAACAAACATTATTCTCATACTAACTCCCCTTTGATGTATCAAAAACTTAATAAAACACATCTGGAGTTATAAAGTCCATACCAATGAACACATCATACAATTTATAATGCTTATACACACCTCAGCATTTGGATATTTAATTAAATTAGTGAAACCAAGGTCGCTAGCGGTTAAACTATAAATATGAAAAGGTATGATGTGTTCTTTATATGGCAAATGTTCAAACAAAGCTGCGTAGTATTTTTGATTTAACTAATGAATACTTAGAAGGTTTTTGTCAGCAGCTACAAGAGTCCGAGTTTAGACAATTGGATTATTTCAAACTTCCTATGCCAAATGCTGACTTAGAGTCTAAACCTCTCACCAATATTGAAGTCAATCACATAAGTGGTGAACTCGCACTCGGGCAAATTAAACGTGCATATCTAGATTTTCTAAGGGATAAAGACCAAAGTGGGCGATTAGCCAAGCGCCATCCAGGTATTGCGTGTTTGCCTAAACGTTATTTTGAAGTTTTTGAGCCCTATTTATCAAAAATTAATGCTCTTAAAACTGAGTTTAAAAATTTGGTGCTGACGTTGGATAATAATGATGCTCGCTTTGACGCAGTGCATAGTGCCGTTCCCGGTTTGATGACCTTGTCTTTCTACAGACAAATCCATTATCAGGCCAACGACCCCTACTCTATTCGCTTCACCTGGATGACGAAGCATTCGACTAAATCTCTTACACGTAAGTTAGCGCTTACTATGTTAGAAAGAAGCAGCGCTTATTCAAATCCTAGAATGATAGATCAGTCACATTGGCAACAGCTCGTAGAACAAGAAAAACGTAAAGTTGCCAGTTTGAGTGAGAATGAAAAACTTCGTATTCGTAGACCCATTCGTGTCACTCCGGAAGTGAACGTTAGATTTGCGGATAACCGCCGTTACCATGTCAGCGGAGCGTTGCCATTCTTAGTGTTTGATGACAATCCCGAATTGAAGATTGGTACCTTAACAAATTATCAGCCTAAATCAGACCCGCGTAAACAAGAGCATGAATACCTCGTTGAACGCCTTTATTTAGCCAAAGGTGAGTAAGTACAAACTTACTTTTTGTTATGTTAAAAAGCCCACTTTTGTGGGCTAGTAGAATAGTAGGCTTTACGTATTACTTCTCTACGATTTCTTCTAAACGGTCTTCGTCGATAATTTCAGCATTTTCAACGATGCGCTTACCGCCTTGTATCTCTATGCGCTTGTTTTGCTTGTTTAGCGTTAGGATTTCTTCACAGAACTCATCCGAAGGATGCATTTCATAAACGTAATCGATAATTTTACCCGTGCTGTCTTCCTTCACATTCGAAATGGAGTAATCAGAAATAGCACCTTTATCGATCAGGTCTTTCATGGTGGTTGTCATATCGCGGCGCAATGCTTTGAGTTTATTCTCTGTAATTTCATCATCAGCATAGATAGTTCCATACTTCTCCATGATGGATAACAGGCGAAAATGATACGTTTTCCCTGGGGCAGCATATCGCCAAAGATGATATAAACGTAACATCATCCAACGCGATAAACCGCGTTTTAATTCTTGTGCACGGTTGAAATAGTAACCTTTGTATTCAAGGTTATCGATCATGTTGTGAACAAATGCGTTTAAGCATGCAACGCACTTAACATTACCGCCCTGCCCTTTTTTACCACTGAAGTGTAATGAGCTTAAGAAATTCATATTCGACTCATAAAAAGAGTCATCTATGTTGGAGTTTTTTGTATCCGTTGCCGTATATTTGAATGAAAGCTTGGAACCTTGAAGTGCTTCCAAAGATTCTTTGATTTGCGGGTATGGCATTGATTGACCAACCGCTTTCAATTCTTGAGCTAATTCGTTCATTGAAAAGATAACTGCGTATTGGATGCCAGATTTAAAATTGATTTTTACAATCTTGCCTTTAGACGCTAATCGGATCAGCGCTCGCTCTACTTTCTCTTCTCTGTCTGAAGGCCATACCAGGCACTCAACTTCTTCACCCTCTTGACGGGTGCTAACAACAGCGGGAGTAATTTTAATTTCACCTTCATAAAGAATACCATCTACTTTCTCAGATATTCTTCGGGTGATTATGGTTTTCTTCGGTGCATCTTCAAGCGGCAGTTTTTTGTGACCAGAACGAACAAATCGTCCCCACAGATCATAGTGATTAAACGTATTCGAATAGGCTCTTAAGCCGTGCATTGAGCTTTCAATCGAGATTCGTACGTCTTTATTGTCTGTGAATAACGCTAAGTTTTCATTATCCGTTGCACTTTCAACGCCATTGATTTGGCCTCGCAAAGAGTCTGGTAAGTTTTCTACCGAGATATTTACCTTGCGGTTCATTATTATTTTCCATTGCTATCGATGCTAAGGGTTATATCAACACATCTAGAACAAAAAGTTAATCTTCTATGTTAGTAAAAATCTGATCCAATCGATGGATAAATCATCCGGATCATTATTTTACTAACTTTACGTCTGAATTATGTTCATATCGCCTTTTTTGGATCACGTTTTTACTAACAAGCTTACTTCAGATCAGTTTTTTACCAACTTAAGCTCTCTTTTTCCCCGCTTAAAGTTACTTTCTCGTCTGTATCGAATGTTTTTTATCCAAATTAGATATTCAATTGGATGCCCATGTTGATAACTGTGGATTCACTTAGTAGAGATCTGATCTATAGCAGGTAAAGATCAGATCTATTATTACTATTCAGTCACTTAAAGGCTCTCAGTTGTGTATAAGTGAAGTCTTTATCTTGGTAAAAAAGTGATCTGAACGGGCATATCTGTGGATATCTTTGTTTCAAAACTGTGAATAACTTAAATATTATTTTCAGGCTCAGTAAAAGTCTGATCTGCCACTTAGTAGGAATCAGATCTATACCAAGTAAAACTATGATCTAATAAAAACAATTAAATCAAATAAAAACAGTTAGTTAAGTTCTCTTTTTGGCTCTTTAACCTTCTATTACCTTATATATTAAACTAATTTAAACGTCTTATTACCTTATAGGAAAGTTATCAGTAAATATCTTTCTTGTTTTTTATGTAATGTCGTCTTAAATATCTGTTTACAGCAAAAGAAGTGGACATTATACTTGAAGCTCAACGTTAGGGATACAAGTATGACAATTAAACAAAGTGCGCTAAATACCTACCAATTACTAAAAGCTACTGCAGATGTTGCCGAAAAATCCTTAGAAGGACGAATCCAACATTACAGAGCTCACTTAAAATCTGATGAAAAAGAGCTCCGTACTTACACACAAAAAGCAGCTGCTGACCTGTTAGGTTGTAACAATCGAACGTTAAAACGCCGCCACGATCAAGGGGATTTCGATCACATTGAAATTCGAAGAGGCGCCAATGGCCATTATGCGTATACCCTAGCAAATATTTATCAAATGGCTGAAGTCATGGGGATCAATCCAGATCACCGCGCTGCGACTGATAAATTACAAGTCATTGTTATTAATTCACTTAAAGGTGGATGTGGAAAAACGACCAGTATGGTAAACATTGCTGCAGCGTTAGCCACTACTAACATTAAGCGTTATCGAATTGGCATTATTGATTTAGATCCGCAAGGGTCATCTTCTAGCTTTTTCCCACCAGGAGAGCCCGATCCTATTACTGTTGGAGACTTAATGCGTGATTGTATTGAGCTTGAAGATGGTGAAACATGGACGGATATAGTGAGTAATGCTTTTTTGCCAACGCATATTCCAAACATCCGTATTCTCCCCTCTGGTATGGATGATTTCTATTTTGAACACGAAATAGCGACCGCGTTGAGAGAGAGTGGTGATTACGATTCAACACGTCATTATCATAAGCTTTTAGAGAAGGTCATCGAGCCCGTTCAGGATCAGTTTGATGTTATTTTAATTGATACAGCTCCTTCTCTTAACTTTATGTTTTATAACGCATTAATGGCTTCTACAGCCATGCTAATTCCTGTTCATCCAGAAGCGGTTGATTTTGATGCGAACAATAAGTATCTCAAGCGTTTGGGTGAGATATATCACACCGTTGCTGCACTAGGTCACGATGGTTGGGATTTCATGCAATTTTTAGTGACTAACTATGTTAAAGGGAATCATTCACAACGAGACATAGTTAAAGATGTGCGCTCCGCATTTGGCAGACAAGTAATGAGTTATCCAATTAACCATAGCAGCGCGATTACGGCCAGTTCGTCGTCATTCAATACTATTTTTGACCAAAAAACTTCTGATAGCCTCGCTAGCAGAGAGTCTTTGGTTAAAGCACAAGAAAATATTAAAGATGTGGTTGATGAGTTAGAAATGCTCATTCGCTCCAATTGGGTGTCTACACAATCACAATTAAAAGCTGCTCAGTAAGGCATTACCATGGTAAAAAAACGCAAAAACGATACCCGAATAGACCCATTTGCAACGGCAGTTGAGAGTAGCAGTTTGGATCAATTATTAGAGCAAGCGCGTGCCGGTGATGTAATCAGTATGCCTTCACCAAGTGATCCAAACCGCATGATTCGCCTGACTTGCCAAGTGATCCCTCATGCTGATATTGAAAGCCGAACAAAAGTGTATGGCAAGAATAGACGCGTGCAGGCGTTATTAACCGAAAAATCGGTGGCGGACATTCTCCCAGCTATTACTGAAGATGGACGCAACCAACACCCCGCGCTTGCGTGGGAGCATGATGATGGATTGTTTGTTCTAGCTGGATCGCGTCGCCGTAAAGCCTGTATTTTGGCAAAGGCTGATTATTTGGTGCTTAGTTCGCCTGACTTTAACGACGAAGACGCCAAAATACTCGCTGTTTCATCTGACCAGTATATTGCGCCAAGCTTGTGGGAATTAGGTCAAGCCTATGCATCCACTCGTGAAGACCTCAAGCTTCAGGGTAAGAAGGGATCTTACCGAGAAATTGCGCAAATTGAAGGCGTCTCCCACACTGCGATTGCCGATGCCATCAAGGCTTATGAGTGCCTTCCTAAAGAAGTGCTGGCCCTCTACCCAACGGCTAATCACGTTGGCCGCGAAGTCGCGAAGAAGCTTATACAAGCGCGAGAGAAGGATGAAAGTGACTTTAACGCGCGTGTCGAAAGCTGTGTAAGCGCTTTTGAAGACAGTGAATTCGATACTGATGATAAAGCAGCCCTAGCAGTGACGAAATACCTGTGTGAAGCACCGCTGGCTGTTAAACGCAATGAAGACATCAAGCTTGATAATGATTTCGTTCGCATTCAAAAGCACAGTAAAAGCGGTGACCTGACTATTAGAATTGATAATAAGGTTATGACAGATAAACGTTTTTCTCAGTTAGCCAAAGTGCTAGAGAGTTTTAACTAATATCCACTTTTTCAGTTGGTTTCAGAGCCTCTGTTCACGACAGAGGCTTTTTTTATTTTATTTGCCCTCTGGTAAGGCCCCCGAGGGCTTTTTCCTGCTCTGCAAAACAGATATACTGGCCTATTTCAGTTTGTAGGTTGGCTCATGTCGTCGTCGTTCACTAAGGAAGACTTACTCGCGGTCTTTGCGGAAATCAATTCGCAAGGCGCTGACTTTCCTTTTTCTGAACAAATGCTCAAAAATATGTTCACCAAAGGTGTTTATAGTCGCGCACAACAAATGTTGCGTGATGAACAAATCCTCTGGGTAAAGAGCAATGATGACTACACACAAGTTGATGCCCAAGTTATGGATGATGATGGCACAACGTTTGACCAACAAATCACCATTAATTGTGCCAAAACACCCCCTGAAATTGAGGCTCATTGCAGTTGTTCAGCAAAAATACGCTGTAAGCATGTAGCTAGCGCTTTACTGCAGTTAAAATTGCAAAGCCAAGGAGAATTTGCGCACCAATATCAAATTGAAGACTGGTTCGGGGAATTGGGTGAAGCAATTGCAGCACCGCCTGCCAGTGAGTTCGTGCTACTTTTTGAACTTCAACATCACAATGGTGCTTTACAGCTTATCCCTAAGATGACTCCTAATTCTCCTGAGGGGCTGGTTTCACAAGGTCGTTTTTTAACCGAGCAGCAAGCGCACGCGCAAGTCACTCCCAAAGGATTAGACGAAGATGATTTTCGGCTGTTTAGTTGGGTTAAATCGCAGAATATGCCCGGACAAACATCGCTATCAGGCCTCTGGGGGAGTCGCGCGTTACATCAACTGTTAAGCCGAGGTCGTCTGTTTGCTGGCAAGAACCGAGAACCTCTCTTAGCGGGCAAACCTCTGCGCCTTGAGTACTCTTGGTGCTACGAAAATGACAAAGCCAGCATAGTTACGAACATTCCTGATTTTGATTTTGGCTGTGTTCTTAACACCTCCCCTCCTCATTATTTGGATGTGCATAATAATGAAGTTATTGCCTTAGAAACGCACCTAGATGCGAAGCAAATAAAGCAGTTGGGTAAATTCCCTGAAGTGCTTATTGACGATGTAAAAGACCTTACTAAGCGCATTAATAAAAAACTGGGTCCTGTTTTGAGCCTTGGCCAAAAAAAAAAGCCAAAAAGCCAATTCACAGTAAGATTCATCACTAAACACGCTCCTTTTTTTGTTGAGCTTGAAGGGCAATTACCAACTGAATCGACATTGAGCAATCTTGGGTTTGAGTCATGTAAAGGGGCTTTACGCAGCCTATATTTGCTGACTTGTTCAGAGCAGATGGAGCTTTCTCGACAGTTATTTGAAATCGCTAACCGACTGTCAGCGCTTGGGGGGCGTTTACTCAATGTGCCCAGAACTGGGCTGAAAAAAGTCCAACATTGCAAAGCTAAGTTGACTCTCAAAGGCCTTAAAGGCCATCGCCTCACTGGTTATTTTCAGCTTTCCCTAGATGAGCAAACTGTTTTATTGACCCAGCAAATGTTAGAAGATGTGGGGGCCTACAGTAGCGAGCATTTTTATGTAGCAAGTGAACACGCAATCTTTGCCTGTAATGCTGACGCGGCGACACAAATGCTTGAGTACCTCAAGCGCTACGGTGATGCACCTAATCGCAGTTTCTGCTCAATCCCACGCAGTTTGTTTGAGGATATTAGTCAATGCGAGTTTTGGCAGACCGAAATCGAGGGTGGTATCGAGGTTTTGTTGAAAAAGCCGACCTTGGCCTCTTTGCGTCCCGTCAATCTAAATGAAAATGTCACCCTAAGAGAATACCAACAAGCGGGTGTTAACTGGTTGCAGCTGTTGTCTTTTCAAGGCTTAGGCGCAGTCTTGGCCGACGACATGGGCTTAGGTAAAACTCTGCAGGTAATTGCCTATCTTAGCTCCTTGGAGGAGTCGATATCCCAACCTCACTTGATTATCTGCCCAACCAGTTTAGTTGGAAATTGGCTCAATGAATTCTCACGTTTTGCGCCGCAAATTCCAGTTCAAGTAGTTGGCGGAACTAATCGTGTGGCTACGCTAAGTAACTTGCACAAGTGTAAGGTTATTATCACCACGTACACCTTATTCAAACGTGACTTCGCCTTTTATCATGGTGTCGATTTCCACACTATAGTGCTCGATGAGGCGCAGGCTATCAAAAATGCCCAAGCTCAGTTGAGCCAGAAGGTTAAGCAACTCAAAGCGCGATTCCGATTGGCATTGAGCGGCACGCCATTTGAGAACAACCTCCTCGAACTCAAGTCCGTATTTGATTTTGCCATGCCAAGCTTACTGGGTTCCGACAGCGCTTTTCGAAGCCACTTTGTGGAACAAGATTTATTTGGGCGCAATGCGCTAAGCCAGGTGATCCGGCCTTATTTGTTACGTCGTGCTAAGGCTGATGTGTTATCTGAATTGCCAAGTAAAACCGAATTGGTTAAGCAATTGGAGATGTTGCCCGAGCAGGCGAAGATATACCAAAGTTACCACCGAGCGCTGCATAATAAACTGAGCCATCTTGTGTCTACCCAAGGTATGGGCAAAAGCAAACTACAGTTTCTTGATGCGCTTCTAAAACTTCGGCAAATTTGCTGCCATCCACACTTGGTTGATGAGCAGTACGAACAAAGTAGCGCTAAATTAGTGTGGCTCAAAGAGCACTTGCCATTGATGCTCGTGCAAAATCATCACGTCATTATATTCAGCCAGTTTACCTCAATGTTGCGTTTGATAGCCCGCCAACTCGAAGAAATTGGCATTGATTACGCATTATTAACTGGCCAGACTCGTAATCGCCAGCAGCAGGTTGATGACTTCCAAGAAGGGCGTAAAAGTGTTTTTCTGATAAGTCTAAAAGCCGGTGGCAGCGGCCTCAACTTAACTAAAGCAGATACCGTAATTCATTTTGATCCATGGTGGAATCCAGCAGTTGAACATCAAGCTACCGATAGAGCCTATCGTATGGGTCAAGATAGATCGGTGTTTGTATATAAGCTGATCATGGCTAATTCAGTCGAAGAGCAAGTGATGGCACTGGCGGATAAAAAGCGCAACTTGGTGGATGAGTTCCTAAATGGCACATTATTATCAGATAAAAAAATTGATGATAATCAATTGCTTGAAATGTTAAATCTAGAAAATACAGAAAAACCGTAATTATTTGTGAACTTTCTCGCAAATGGCGACTCTACTATTATGCTTGTGATGCAAGCACCCTATGTTGATTTCCCTGATTATTTTGATTTTAAGACCAGCTTTGTAAGCTGGTTTTTTTTTTGCCTTTATTCAACAACGGCAAGTAGTTACTTTCCTGATACAATTGGTATTATCTCTTATAGACAATAATAAAAACGCGAGATCACTATGATCGCTCTTCTGTCTGAAAACACCCCCGCCCTACTCGGAGCCTTAGCTGTTACTTTTACACTAAGTGGTTATTTAGCTATTCGGGTGAATCGTTTAAAAAACAAAGAATCACAGGACCAATTGCGCTATCAAGAGCAATTGAGTGAATTACAAAACCAGCTGCAAAGCGCCTCAGTGCGTTGCGATGATTTACAGCAACAAGCACAATCTGAAAGAGACAATGTAAATCAGCTGCAGCAAAAAGTGACGCTTCTACATGGCCGTTATGAATCGATAAAGGCCACACTAGAGCAAAAAGAAAGTCATTTTGAGCAGCAACTTACACTGTTACAAGATTCCAAAGAAGTGCTTAAAAAAGAGTTTTCTTTACTCGCCAATCAGCTGTTTGAAGACAAATCAAAGCAATTTAAGCACCTCAACCAAGAAAGTATTGAACAACTACTTAAGCCGGTGCAAGGAGAGCTCAAAGGTTTTCGCGATAAAATGGAGCACATCCATGCGCAAGAACTACAACAACGAGCGGCACTCAAAGCTGAACTGATCCATCTTCAGAAGCTCAACCAATCCATTACTGAGCAGGCAGAACGCCTCTCTACGGCCTTACAAGGCCAAAAGAAGACTCAAGGTAATTGGGGCGAGTTAATGCTCGAAAACGTCTTAGACAGCGCTGGGCTGCGTTTAAATCAGGATTATCGCCGTGAAGTCAGTTTAGACTCTGAACAAGGCCGCTTTCGCCCTGATGTAGTGGTATATTTGCCAAAAGACAGGCACATCGTTGTCGACGCTAAAACCTCTCTTGCTGCCTACACTCGCTATGTGAATGCCCAAACTGAACTTGAGGCACAACAGGCGCTCAGTGAGCACGTGCAGGCAGTTAATGACCGCATTAATGAGTTAGCTAGCAAAGACTATCATCGTTTGGATCAGCTAAATTCTCCCGAAGTGGTAATTATGTTCATGCCCATTGAGAGCGCATTCGTAGAAGCCCTTAAGTACCAACCAGACCTGTATCAAAGGGCCATAGAAAAGAATATCCTAGTGGCAACCCCAACCACGCTATTGACGAGTTTGAATATTGTTAAACAACTATGGCGCTTTGAGGATCAATCAAAACACACCCAAGAGCTGGCCAAACGAGCCGAGCGTTTTTATAACAAGCTGAATGCGTTTTTAGTGTCTATGGACGGTGTAGGAAAGCAGTTGGACAAAGCGCGAGAAACATACGATAAAGCCTATGCTCAACTGTACAGCGGCAAAGGTAACTTAATTAAACAAGCCAACGACTTCAAAGAGTTGGGGGTTGCTGTGCAAAAAGAATTACCCGAAGCTGTAGTCGAAAAGGCCGAGCTGGAATTGAAGCACTGCGACTAAAATACTGGCTTTTGGTTTTCACCGACTTGAGGAGTGAGTGAAACGACTTGCTCCTTAATTGTCACCGTCAATCTAGCTGTCATGAACGGGTCGGATAATTTGAATAACACCGATAACCAAAAACACCACGGCGACAACGTATAACCCTAACATTTCTCCTAAATACCCTGCGCCTGCAAATGCAATCGCGCTGCCGATAAACAACCATCCCGATATCTTTACCATCATCTTTCCCTAGTGTGTTTTTAAAATGGGTAAATTGTTGTTTTAAATGTAAAAAAGGTGCCGTAAACCCCCTTTACAATTCATAAAAGTGTCATTTAACTGCTCTATTCTTGAGCCCAAAAATTGACATGGGCCTGATCACATGAATCCTCATCAACAGAGTTTTATCGAACAACTAAAACAATTACAAAGTGTAGCGCAAAATAAGTATGGTATTGAAATTGCCACAGAAAAATTTATCAATGACGATAACTATCGGGATTTAGTGCTCAGTGAGCTGGGTTTGCTTGGCGACTCAGAGTTAAACAGCGTGATTGAGGCACTTAAAAAGCCTAACCCTGAGATTGCTCCATTACCAGAGCGACCAGCACAAGGAAGTAAGAACTCCTTAGCCTTGATGCTCGCTGCGACTTCCGTTGCTATTGCGCTTGTTGTCGCTGGCTATTTAGTGTTTACGGGGCAAAGTAGTGATGTGCAGCAACCAGTTGAAAAGGATGTAAAAATACCTGTTACAGAGCAGGCGATTACCGCTCAAGCTAAAACTGTTGTCACCAGCCCGAAAGAGCCGCAAGCGCAGTTGGCCTTTAGAATTCACGGCTCGAACACGATAGGTGAAAAATTAGCTCCGGCTTTACTTGAAGGGTATTTGCGCGAACAAGGCGCTGAAGATTTTCAGTGGCAACAGGGTAACGTGGTTGTGGAACGTGAACTTCATTATCAACTCAACGACAAGCCCTATTACATTGAGCTACATGCGCATGGTTCCAGTACCGGATTTGCCGATATCCTTTCTGCAAATGCGGATGTGGCAATGGCATCACGTAAGGTCAAAGAAAAAGAAGTTACCAACCTGAAACCGCAATTTGGCGACTTTAGCCAGGTTGGAAATGAGCATATTATCGGCTTGGACGGTTTGGCTGTAATAGTGAATCAGAACAACCCAATTAGCCATTTAACTACCCAGCAACTTGCTGATGTGTTCTCGGGTAAAATTAGCAACTGGCGAGATCTTGGAGGCAGCTCTGCACCTATTAATATATATGCTCGGGATGCCAAATCGGGCACCTGGGATACATTCAAAAACTTGGTGTTGAAGAAACACAATGCCTCGCTCAGCGATGCAGCGCAGCGATTTGAATCAAGCTCAGAACTTTCCCAGTTGGTATCACAAGATGAGTTTGGTATTGGTTTCATTGGTCTTAACTACATTGTTCACAACAAAGCCATTGCTGTGTCTGAAGGCCAACAAACTGCGCCTATCTACCCTACCCGCTTCACCATAGGTACGGAAGACTATGCATTGTCGCGCCGTTTGTATTTGTATACCCCGACTACCGCAGACATGTTTGTGAAGAACTTTGCACACTATGCGATTTCATTTTCGGGTCAGGAGATTGTCGCTGATACAGGACTTATTTCGCAAAATATCCATGTTGAACAGGTCAAGGCACCAAACACGGCCCCAGCCTTATATAAACAATATGCCGACCAAGGTGAGCGCCTTTCTCTCACCTTCCGATTTCAGTATGGCAGTGGTCAGCTCGACAATAAGGGTAAGCGCGACTTACAACGTTTGTTAGCTTATCTTGAGGAATATCCGCAAAAACGAGTGGTGTTAATGGGCTTCTCCGATAACTCAGGAGACAACAATAAGAACCAATCTTTGTCGACACAACGTGCTCTATCCGTCGCAACTGAACTTAACGCCCGTGGTATTCCAGTGTTCGATACTCAAGGTTTTGGTGAAGTGTTGCCTGTTGCAAACAATGACAGTGAGCAAGGGCGTGAACGCAATCGCCGTGTTGAAGTGTGGGTGCTGTAATTAAATTTTAATATTTGGCTGTTACTGTCCGTTTACCGTTTTGCTTAATCGTGCAGCACTGGTAAACGGACCCTAACCTTGTCTTTGAATAACAGGAATCGTTATGTTTGCGATACTTACGGACCATCATAATTTAAGTCGCGCTTTCGCGCGGTTAAGCATGCTTGAAGCTATTCGTGTGAAGCGTAATTTGGATCAGGTTTTTACCGACTTGAAAATGCCTTCCATTGAGTTGATCCGTAAGATGCGCGAAGAAGGTTTACTTACTGATGCCTATGCACCGCTGCAAAAGCCAAATCATGATACTTCTGAATCGGTATTGCAAAATCATTTAGCTCAGCTTTTTCTCGATTACCCCAAGCTTAAGCAAGCGCTTGAAACATTTAGCTTGGCTGAAAAAGTAACGTTCAAAGAGACCATAGATATTGTTGTTAATGCCCTTAATTTACCGTCAGAGTCGTTGACAGAAATGATGGCAAACGAAGGTGTATCAGTGGACACAATTGCCCCTCAAGACCCACAGCAACAGCAAGTAGATATCGTGCGAACTCGCTTAAACCAGGCAGCGAAATCTGCTCAGGTTGACGCGCAAAGTATCCGCGCGCGACTCAACGCACTTGCTCAACACCCAGGTGATAACCCAAAGCCTGATAGCCATATCGAGCAAAGCTCAGTGGTGCCATTGAGGCGCCATCAAGCCTAACTCTACAGTGCTAGATAACTGGATTGTTGTTAATAATCAATTTGAAAAGGCCATCGCTTAACTGATGGCCTTTTTGCTGTTTGTGATTCAGTTAAGTTAGTAAAAATTTGTTCTGCGATCGTCTAGCCAGTTAGTAAAAACGTGGTTTGAAAGTCAAAACCGGACCAAGACAGTTAGTAAAAATTTGTTCTGTAATGCTCAGGCAAGGTAATTTGTGCTGATGGGAAAAGCTGGTAAAAATCTGATCCAACAAAAAAGGGCCCATTTGGGCCCTTCGTTTTGCAACACACTTTGATTAGAACTGGTTCATCGTATTCGCTTCACCACCGGCTTTGAGTGCATTCTCACCAGAGAAATACTCTTTATGGGTATCACCCATGTTCGAGCCTGCTAAGTCTTGGTGTTTCACAGAAGCTTGCTCACGGCGAATCTCCTGACGCTGCACATCACGAACGTACGCTAGCATGCCAAGGTCTCCAAAGTAGCCTTCAGCCAAGATATCAGTGCTTAGCGCCGCAGTGTGGTATGTAGGCAGAGTGATTAGGTGGTGGAAAATACCTGCTTCACGAGCGCCGTCACGCTGGAAGTTTTGTACTGCCTTATCTGCTTCTTTCGCAAGCTCAGAGTTATCAAGGCTCGCATCCATAAGGACTTTTGCATCATTTGTTGGATCTGGGTAGGTGCTTAGGTCACGACCTTCTTGCTGCCACTGAGCATATACTTGCTCACGGAATTTCAGCGTCCAGTTAAATGATGGCGAGTTGTTGTAAACTAGCTTGGCGTTAGGTACTTGCTCACGCACACGATTAACAAGTTCTGCGATTTGCGCGACATTAGGCTTTTCCGTTTCAATCCATAGTAAGTCAGCGCCGTGTTGTAAGCTGGTGACACAATCCAGTACCACGCGGTCTTTTTCTGTGCCTTCACGGAATTGGTATAGGCCGTTGTCAAGGCGCACTGGTTTGCATAATTTGCCGCCCAGTTTAATTGCCATTTCGTTGTCTTCGAGGTCATCAACACTGTTAATTGGCTGCGCATCTAGGAAGCTAATGTATTGACTTGCAAGGTCGCCTGGCTCTTTACTAACAGGGATTTTCTGCGTCAAACTTGCTCCCAATGAATCCGTGCGCGCCACGATAATACCGTCTTCAACGCCCAATTCTAGGAATGCATAACGAACCGCATTGATTTTCGCAAGGAAATCTTCGTGTGGCACGGTAACTTTACCGGCTTGGTGGCCGCACTGTTTTGCATCCGATACTTGGTTTTCAATTTGAATTGCACAGGCGCCAGCTTCAATCATTTTTTTCGCGAGTAAGTAGGTTGCTTCTTCATTACCGAAACCCGCATCGATGTCAGCGATGATTGGCACTACATGCGTTTCGAAGTTATCGATTTGCGCCTCAATAGCGCTAGTATCCCCACCATTTTTGCGCGCTGCATCTAAGTCTCTGTAGAGGTGGTCAAGCTCACGTGCATCGGCTTGTTTCAAGAAAGTGTAGATTTCTTCAATCAATGCAGGAACCGACGTTTTCTCGTGCATACTTTGGTCTGGTAGTGGACCAAACTCAGAGCGAAGTGCCGCAACCATCCAGCCGCTTAAGTAAACATAGCTGCGTTTAGTCGTTTTTTGATGACGCTTGATTGCCATCATCATTTGTTGTGCTGTGAAACCATGCCAGCAACCAAGAGACTGGGTGTATTTACTTGAGTCAGCATCGTATGCATCCATGTCTTCACGCATAACTTTTGCCGTATATTTTGCAATATCCAAACCTGTTTTGAAGCGGTTTTGTAGCTGCATACGAGCCGCATATTCTGGGCTGATTGTGCCCCATGCTGAGCCGTTCTGTTGGCATAAAGTCGCTAGGTTATCGATCTGTGCGTTGTAATGTTTCATTGTGCGTATCCTTTGAACGAGTAACGGTTATGTGTTGCGTCAACGAATGTGAGAGGTTGCCGCGTCGTATTTTTAAACTAGGCGTTTTTTTGGTGATTTATTAAATTTATAGTTGTTATTACCACTATATTTTGGATGAATGGTTTTGCTGTTCACATTCATGATTTTTCGTTTACAGTGAAATAACAACTTGTTCGTTTAAAGGAATTGTTCATGACACAGCGCATCTCTCACAGCGGTTTGTCTATTGACGCGTGCCTGTATGAGTTTGTAACTCAAGAGGTACTGCCGCATACGCCTATCGATGCCGACACCTTGTTCCAAGGTGTGGCCGACATCATCAAACGTTTGACACCTATCAATCGTGCTTTGCTTGCCAAGCGCGATACCTTGCAATCGCAGATTGATGCCTACTATCAGGGCAATACCGAACATAACCTTGATGAATACACCGCGTTCCTTAAAGAGATCGGCTATTTAGTTGAAGCTCCTGAGCATGTCACTATTGAAACCCAAGGTGTCGACGCAGAAATCGCTACCATGGCGGGGCCGCAGCTTGTAGTGCCTGTCAGTAACGCACGTTTTGCACTTAACGCCGCGAATGCGCGTTGGGGTTCACTTTATGACGCTTTGTACGGCAGTGACGTAATCGGTGAAGGCGAAGGTGCTGAGCAAGGGGGGGAATACAACCCTGTACGCGGTTTTAAGGTCATGGCTTTTGCTCGTCAATTCCTCGATGAGACCTTACCTTTGAGCAGTGGCTCGCATATTGAAAGTACTGAGTACGCCATTAACAACGGCGAACTGGTGGTTACGCTGGGTGACTCGCAACAGGTTACGCTTGCCGATAAATCGCAACTCATTGGTTACCAGGGTCAGCCGCAGCGCCCCACTGAACTGCTGTTTAAGCATAATGGTCTGCACTTCATCATAGCGATTAACCCGCATCACCGCATTGGTCGCGACGATAAAGCTGGTATCAAAGACATCATTATGGAAGCGGCGCTCACTACCATTATGGATTGTGAAGACTCTGTCGCTGCAGTGGACGGCGAAGATAAAACTAATGTGTATCGTAATTGGTTCGGCTTGATGATGGGGCAATTAAGCTGCCAATTTAACAAAGGTGGCGAAACGCTGACGCGCACATTAAATACAGATCAAAATTTTACTAGCTTATCCGGTGCGCAAGTGACCTTGCATGGACGTAGCTTGATGTTCGTTCGCAACGTGGGTCATTTGATGACTAACCCGGCCATTGTTGATAGCGAAGGTAACGAAGTATTCGAAGGGTTCATGGATGCCATCTTCACATCCTTGTGTGCGTTGCCTGAATTTTTGGGTAAAAGTGCGCTTAAAAACTCCCGCACCAACAGCATTTATATTGTGAAACCGAAAATGCATGGCCCTGAAGAGGTGGCATTTACAGACCAGCTATTTAGCGAAGTTGAGAAGTTACTCGGTTTGCCAGCGTTCACAATAAAAATGGGTATTATGGATGAGGAGCGCAGAACTTCTGTGAACCTAAAAGCGTGCATAGCAAAAGCGAAAAATCGCGTGGTGTTCATTAACACAGGTTTTCTTGATAGAACGGGTGATGAAATTCACACCGCGATGGAGGCTGGCATTGTATTGCCTAAGGCCAAAATTAAAGAGCAACCTTGGATTGATGCTTATGAAAAACGTAATGTTGCCATTGGTCTAGAATGCGGTTTAAGTGGTAAAGCGCAAATCGGTAAAGGCATGTGGCCAATGCCTGATAAGTTGGCATTAATGATGGAACAGAAGATTGGCCATGTTAATTCAGGGGCGAATACAGCGTGGGTGCCCTCCCCTACTGCGGCTACTCTACACGCCTTACACTATCATCAAAAGGATGTTTTTGCTGTGCAAAAAACCTTACCGCTGTTGGCTGGTAATTCATTAGCAGCGTTGCTAACGCCACCTATCGATAATCATCAACACTTGAGCCCAGAGGATATTCAACTTGAACTAGACAACAATGCTCAAGGTATTTTGGGCTATGTAGTGCGTTGGGTTGAGCAAGGAGTTGGCTGCTCTAAAGTGCCTGACATCAATAATGTTGGCTTAATGGAAGATAGGGCGACATTGCGAATCTCAAGCCAGCATATAGCGAACTGGTTACGTCATAATGTGTGTACCGCCGAGCAAGTCACTAAGACGATGAAGCGTATGGCAAAGGTTGTTGATGAGCAAAATGCAGGGGATGCTAATTACCTGCCTATGGCAAAAGATGAACAATCCTTGTCGCAAAGTTTTGCGTTTAGAGCGGCTATGGATCTGGTGTTCAAAGGATGTGAGCAACCAAGTGGATATACGGAGCCGTTGTTGCATCATTATCGTCGATTATTCAAAGAGTCCTAATTGTGTAAAGCCCCTTTACACAGAAAAGCCGGATGAAAATCCGGCTTTTTTTATGCTTAAGATAAAGCTATGTGATTGAGTTAAATAGCTTTATCTTTATATTGCGAGCGTTGCTACTTATTAACGATCGCGTTGTGATAAACGTTTTGTACGTCATCACAGTCTTCTAGCATATTAATGAATTTTTCAAAGTTTGCGATATCATCTTCGTTTGTGATCTCGATGTGTGTTTGTGGCACAAACGTGATTTCATCAACTTCGAAGTTAATACCTTCAAACGCTTCAGTTAGCGCTGTTTTTGCCTTGAAGTACTCTGTATGTGGTGCGAATACAGAAACTTTTCCGTCTTCTAACTCAACGTCAGTTACGTCAACATCCGCCATCATCAGTGCTTCTAATACTGCTTCGTCATCGTCGCCTTCAAAGCCAAGAATAGCGAGGTGATCGAACATGTGCGCAACACAGCCCGGGCTACCGATTTTTGAGTCAGTTTTTGTAAACGGAAGACGCACGTCTTTGATGGTACGGTTAGGGTTGTCGGTCAAACAGTCAACAATAACCATGCAGTTACCAGGACCATAACCTTCGTAACGTGCCGCTGAGTAATCTTCACCCGCACCACCTGCTGCTTTTTCGATTGCTTTATCGATTACGTGCGCAGGAACCTGATCTTTTTTCGCTTTGTCGATCAAACGACGTAGAGAAAGGTTAGTGTCTGGGTCAGCACCGCCATTTTTTGCAATGACGTAGATTTCTTTACCGTATTTTGAGTTTACTTTTGTTTTTGCCGCGGCTGTCTTCGCCATGGCGTTTTTACGAACTTCAAACGCTCTGCCCATTTTCAATCTCTCAAGTTTGAATATTATTTCTGCGATGGATTTTAACAATTCAAGGCTGATTGGGCTAGTACCATGTTTTTATAAATCGTCAACAACGCTAGGCGAAATTAAAAACAAAGCCTATTTAACATAATCTTTGAAAAGCACAGGTAATTCACTGAAACATTGAATGATGTATTCTGCCCTTTGCGCATATTCTGGAAGCGCATGGGGTGCGTAAAAACAGGCTTGCATATTGGCATTATGCGCCGCTTCAATGTCGTATCTATAGTCACCGACATAAAGCAGTTGCTGTGGTGCAATCTGCCATTGCTGGGCTATTTGCAACAATGCACTTGGATCTGGTTTTGCCGGAGCGTCATCTCGAGTGAGAATGAGGTCGATAGGCAAAGGATTACGAGCAACTTTTATTTGCGTTGCTTGGTGGCAATTGCGAGTGACAATTGCCATAGGAATGTCGCGATTGAATAACGTGGTAACCGAATTTTCGACTTCAGGTAATAGACTGGCTTGGTGCGCATCAGCTAACTCGTAGTCGAGAATAATTTGTTCTGATCGTAACTGCCCTGCCCTATCTTGGCGTGCAACAAAATCGAGAATATCTTCATTCGGATGGCAATTGATTTGCGCCCTGATCTTGGCAAAGTTTAGATTCGAGCTAAACAGCGTACCGTCCATGTCAAAAATTACGCCTTTGAGGGGATTGTTCATTGTAAGTTGCATCTCATTATTTGCTTTTTGATGTGTTCTAGATACGTAACAACCTAGATAATCGCACACTATCACAGTTCAAATGCGGGGGCGTTGTTTATCTTAATTGAGAGACAAAGCGAGAAAAAACGCGCACACCGACATCATCCCTGATGTGCACGTCGGTTGGGGGAGAATGTTAGAAGGTGACAGTGTGCCACTGATTCTGCTGGTCAAAGTACACTGTACGAACCTTGCCTTGCCCTTCAATATTGACCATGTTGACTTGCGTCGGCCAAAGCTCCTGCAAGGCACCGTGGCTCATTTGTAGGCCGCTAAGTGGTTCTGCAGGCATGGGGGCTTCTTGGTAAACCCAAAAGAACTTTCCATCCACTTCGAAACCTACGTTTTTCAGCTTTATCGATTCACTTTCAGGTGTTTTGATAGCGACATGCTGTGCCACATAGTCAGCAAACTGAAGTTGATCTGATTTGGAATTGAGCATATCAGCCTGCTTGCCAACAATATGTTCAATCGCATGCTCGGTGTCATGCAGATAAAAGCGATGCATCAGCTCGATGTTGTGCGTTCGTTTGTTAAAGAGTACGGTGGTGACCGAACTCTTTAATTGGTGCGCGAGGCTTGCGCTACTAAATAGCAGCGCAGAAGCGGCAACAATAACAGGCACTATCACTTGTTTAAGTGCTGGCATTATTGTTCTTTCTCCTCGTCTTTGTTCACGTCTTTAAGCTCAGTTTTGATGTCGTGCATAATGTCACGTCTCACCTTGTCTTTGCTTTGTTTACGCTTATACGTCTCGATTCGTGATTCCATAATTCGACGCGGATAATAATTGTTTGATACGTCAACGTCAGCCGTCTCCCAACCTGGATCGACAGCGATGCTAGTGATTTCCTTGTCTTTATCGGTAACGATAAGTTTCTCAACATTACGACTGTTACGACGCCAAATTTCTGCTGGAATATAACGCTCCTCTACAGTGCCATCTGCGTAAGTGAGCTCTAATAGAATAGGCATCACCAAACCACCTAGGTTGCTAAATTGCAGTACGTAGTAGTTTTTGTCTTCGGCTACGGCTCTATCAAGCGTGCGCTTTTCCCATGGGTCGAGTTTGCTCAGCATTTTTTGATAACTGTTGCGCTCTTTGTTGGTGACGGTGAAACGGTCGTTTTCATCGTAAAAGTCGGTGATATCCTTGTTCTTATCAATCCAAAGCTCACGGCCTTCACGCTTATTTCGCTCAACAAATAAAGACGACGGTTTATTCATCTCTATCTCGCGTAGGCGATTGAAATCAATGTCTGGATTCATGGTATCAAGGCGAAGCTTATATACCTTGTCTAGAGAAATATCCACGTGGTCTGTGCTGTAGAACCAGCCGCGCCAGAACCAATCTAGGTCAACCCCTGACGCTTCTTCCATGGTACGGAAGAAATCAGCCGGTGTTGGGCGTTTGTACTTCCAACGGTTGGCATATTCTTTAAATGCAAAGTCGAACAATTCTCTACCTAGAATCACTTCACGAAGAATATTCAACGCTGCAGCTGGTTTGGTATAAGCATTTGGACCCAAGCGCAACACACTGTCTGATTGCGTCATAATCGGTACTTGGTGCTCAGATTTCATGTACTCGACAATATCGCGAGGCTCAACACCCCACGGAATGTTAGGATCCCATTCACGACCAGCAACGCCATCGAGGAAGCTATTTAAGCCCTCATCCATCCACGTCCACTGACGTTCGTCAGAGTTCACTATCATTGGAAAATAAATGTGGCCTACTTCGTGGATAACAACGCCGATGAGAAAGCGTTTTTCTGCTTGCGAATAGGTGCGCGTACCGTCATCACGAAGCTCCGTACGTGGGCCGTTGAAGGTGATCATTGGGTATTCCATACCGCCAACAGGACCATTGACTGACTGCGCCACTGGGTAAGGGTAATCGAATGAATAACGCGAATACACTTCCATAGTGTGGATCACTGACTCCGTAGAGTACTTCTTCCATAGGTCCCCACCCTCTTTCGGGTAGAAAGACATCGCCATCACAAGAGGTTGCTCGCTGCCACCTTGTTGATAACCTTTAGCATCCCACATGAACTTACGTGATGACGCCCACGCAAAGTCACGCACATTATCCGCTTTAAAGTGCCATGTTTTTGTGTCCTCAGTGCCTGCCTTTTCGTTCTCTAAGGCTTCCTCTTCAGTCACGATAAAGACAGGTCGCTCTGCTGTTTTGGCTTGCTCCAGACGTTTACGCTGCTCTGCGGTAAGCACTGAACGAGCATTTTCCAAAGTACCTGTCGAAGAGACGATGTGGTCTGCTGGCACTGTAATCTCGACATCGTAATCACCAAATTCAAGAGTGAACTCGCCGCTACCTAAGAAGGCTTTATTGGTCCATGCTTCATAGTCAGTGTATGCCGCAAGACGCGGGAACCATTGCGCCATTAAAAAGATGTCATTGCCATCTTTCTCAAAGTGCTCATAACCGTTGCGTGCGCCGACTGCGTCTTCTTCAATAATGTTGAAGTTGAAGTCCATGGCAAATTCAACGCTTTTTCCAGGGCGCAGAGGCTCGTTCAAGTCAATACGCATCAACGTATCGACGATGGTGGCTTTTAACTCTTTGCCGCTGCCGTCTTTGATATTGCTAACGACAAAACCTGGCTCATTATCCGCAAGAAATTGCATGCGACGAAGTTGTGACAAGCTTAACTTGCTCGCTTTGCCGATAGGCTGAGCTTCAAGACCTGAGTTAAAGGTCTTGGTGCGCTCGGCAATGGAGTCTGCTTTAAAAATATTTTGGTCTAATTGTAACCATAAGTAGCGAAGCGTATGAGGGGAGTTATTTTTGTACTCAATACGCTGTGAGGCGCTTATTCGGCGATTTTTCTCGTCTAGGGTTACATCGATATCATAATCGACTTTTTGCTGCCAATAACGCTCTCCAGGCTCACCTGCGGCGCTACGGTAAATATTCGGTGTAGGGAGAGTTTCATCTAATTGACGGAACTTGTCTTCAAAACTGCCTTTTGTTTGCGAAATGCTCGCCAGCGCACTTTGGCTTAACAGCGCCAACGCCCCAACAGCAAGGGCGGTACCTTTATATTTATACATGATTTATTTTTATAGCTAATTCAGGGTCAACAATGTTGCAAAAGTAGTCAACAGGTGCAACGAGAACGCGATAAAGTGCAGGCAATTGCGGTCAATAGCTGTGCAAATTCATGTTGTTAACACAATACCCTGTAAAGGGGGTTGCCAGTATGGCAGTAAAATAACCAGTTCAGGGGTTGAAATTGGGAGGTAATTAATTTTAGAATCGCACACTTTTTTAATTCGTGAACAATAAAACAGGGACAACAATAAGTGTTTTGGCACATTTATTGTTACATAAAGTAAGCGAAAGGAAGCTCACTAGATTCGCACATAGCAGATAAAAAATTGGTGGTGCTATGGATTTTTATGTCCTCAAAAAGAACAACGAGTTAATTGCAATTCCTGCAGATGAGCAGGATTGTAAGCAATACCTAGACAATGGTTACTTTTACATTGATAAGGTAGCAGCGTGTGATGAGACAACCGCTATTCGTCGAACTAAGTCCCAATATCAACGCGGCATTCGTGTGCCTTTGATGGCCATTGTTGTTGCCATTCCGGTGTTAATAGTGAGTTGGTGGCAGTTCACCCACTAACACTCTCTATCTCTTTTATCCGTGATATAGTGAGCGCATCAGAAGTTAATAATTCTAATTCATGCGCTTACTTCACACTTCAGATTGGCATTTAGGGCAGCTCTTTTACGAGCACGAGCGTTTCGATGAGCATCAAGCATTTTTAGCTTGGCTGCTCACTCAGTTAGTTGAGCAAGAAATTGATGTTTTGCTCATCAGTGGCGATATCTACCACAGCGCTAACCCCCCTACCCGAGCCGAAAACCAATTCTATCAATTTATCAAATCAGCAAAGGCAGCCTGTCCTGAGTTACATATTGTAGTGATCGCGGGCAACCATGATTCAGCCAAACGTATCACCACAGCCAAGCCTTTACTGGCGCAATTTGATACCCAGGTTGTTGGTCATTTTGAATCGCAAAATCCTGAAAATTGTTTGATAGAGATTGAAAAAGGCCAAGACTATGTTGCGATTCTTGCCCTGCCCTATCTACGCGCCTGCGATATCTTAAATCTTAAGCAAAGTTATAGTGCGTCTGTAAAACAAGCTTATCACGCGATATTGGCTGCCAAAGAATTACCCAAACATGCAAGAATTGTCGCTATGGGTCATTTGCATGCACGTGGTGCGGCAGTCAGTGAAGACTCAGAGAGAGCGTTGGTGATTGGTGGTGAGGATGCGATAGGCGCAGATGTGTTTCCTCAACAAGCCGACTATGTCGCGCTTGGTCATTTGCATAAAGCACAAAGCGTCAATGGCAATGAATATATCCGCTATAGCGGGACGCCATTCGCCATGTCTTTTTCAGAGAAAAACTATAAACATCAGTGTGTTATTGTTGATTTGCTAGGCGAAAACTCGATTAATGTAAACCCCCTTTACATACCTAAATTTAAGCACCTGCATGTAGTGCCTGACAAAGGCCTAGCGACGTTACAGGAAGTTTGTACGCAGATAAAGGCACTGCCAGCAAGCGATGAGAGTGCTGGTTATATCCGTGTACGCTTATCGAGTAAGGAAATGGCGCCCGATTTTAGGGAGCAAATTGATAAAGCATTAGAGGGTAAAGATTTATTGTTTTGTGGTATTGAGCGTGTTCGCCAAGAACTCGATAAAACCGCTGACGAACTAGAGCTAAAAGATTTAAATGAAATAGAACGTCTTGACGCTGGTCGGCTGCTGGAAATTGCCATTAACGAGCACCCCGAATTAGAAGCAAAGGATGTGACTGAAGAAGTCAAAGCACTATTCAGTAAATTGGTATCTGATATTGAGCAGGAGCGAGTTGATGAAGATTAATCGTCTGCAAATACATAACTTAGCTTCATTAGTTGACGCTGATATTGATTTTACCGAATCGCCACTCAGTGATACCGGCTTGTTCGCAATTACCGGTGATACAGGCGCTGGGAAAAGTACATTGTTGGATGCGCTGTGTTTGGCCTTGTATGACAAGACTGCTCGATTAAGCAACGAAAGCACACAAAAAATAGACTTCAATGGCGATAATGTTCGTCTAAACGATCCTCGCCATCTTTTGCGCCGAGGCACAGGTTCCGGTTGGGTTAAAGTTGATTTTATAGCCATAGATGGCAAAGAGTATCGCGCTTTTTGGCAAGTGGCGCGGGCGCGTAAAAAAGCGCAGGGGCGATTGCAAGCCCCTACCCATGCGCTGTATCTAATGCCTGATGAAACCTTGGTGACTGATGCAAAATCGGAAACTAAGAAAGTGATTGAGCGTCTGGTTGGACTTAACTTCGAGCAATTTTCACGAGCTGTGATGTTAGCGCAGAACGAGTTTGCAGCGTTTCTTAGAGCTCAAGGTGATGAGCGAGCGGCACTGCTTGAGCGTTTAAGCGGCACACAAAAATATTCACTCGTTGGTCAGCGTGTGTTCGAAGGCTATAAGGCCAAGTTAAATGAAGTTGAGCTGTTCCAACAGACAATGAATGCGGTGCATCTGCTTAGTGAAGAAGAAGAAAGTGAGTTGAATGACGCACTAATTCAAGGGCGAGAGGCGCAAACGCAACGTAAGCAAACCATTGAAGCGCTGGCGTCTGAGTTATTGTGGTTTAAAAATGAGCGCTCGTTAAGTGATGAGTTAACCTCATTAGAGCAACAACTCAACGATATAAAAACACAGGTTACTGTATCTGAACATGAATTTGCTGATGCAAAACGTGTTTCTGCGTGCTGGCAGATTGAAGATACGATCTTAAATGAACAGCGTGCTCGCGCCCGCCTGGCGGAGCATCAAACGAGACTTGATACGCTCAAAGAAAGCAGCGCAGCGCAGCGCGTTGAATCGGCAGCTGCAAACGTAAGCGCAAGTCAAAATTCGGCCACGCAAGCAGAGCAACACCTTAATTTTTCAAAACCACGCCTAAATCAAGCTATTGAATTGGATATAAGCTTGGCGCAGAGTCGTGGTAGTTTGGAAAAGGTGCGGGCAGAGCAAGACGATATTGAGCAGGCGATGCAGGCAATCAATAACGCTAATCTTGCTCTGGACCAGGAGCTTGCAAGTATTAACTCCCAATTACTCACAACGCAAGAAAAGCATGCGTCGCAACCTTGGCTTGTTGAGTTAGTAAAAAATTGGTCTCACTATCAACATTTATGGTCGAGTATCACCTTATTCCATCAGCGCAGCGGCCAGAAAAATGCTCAGTTACAAGAACTTAAGGTATCACTTCAAAGCAGCGCCACATCTTCGGCCGAGCTTGAGCAGAAGCTCACAAGCATCCGTGCGCAGCGCGATGTACTCAATGAGCAAATAGATGATGTGCAAGCGAAGACCCAAGGACGCTCTGCTGCGCAATTGCAATCGCAGCTTAATCAATGGCGCCAAGGCCTAGAAAATTACCGCGCATGGCAAGGGTTACGTAATCAGCGTGATGAGCTGCAATCTAGCCTAGCAGCAATAGAACAGCAGCAAAGCAACTACAATGAGCAGCTCAATGAATTAGTACCGAAGCAAGCGGTGCTAGAGCAGAGCCTTTTGCAAGCACAGCAAACGTTGCAGCAGGTACAACTGAGGGCAAGTGAACAGATCACGCATTTACGTACTCAGCTAAAGGACTCAGTGCCGTGTATGGTGTGCGGCTCTACAAACCATCCATTTGCTGAGCATGGTGCTAGTTCAGAGGCTTTTAGGGCACTGGTTGGTGATTTTGAACAGCAATCACATCGTGCTAAAGCGGAGTTGGATCAATATTTAACTAACTGTAATGAGATCCGAACGTCTATTCGTGTAGGTGATCAGCAGCTATCTGCTACTAAAGATAACCTTGCACAAACAACGCAGCAATTGGCGCAGCTCGCAGAGCGCTTGCAGGAGCTGTGTGGAGCACAAGCGCTTGATGACTTGAGCGATCACTATTTTACTAACCCGATTGTAGACCTCGAACATGAAGTGTTGCGAACGCAATCGTTGGAGGAGCAGTTAGTAAAATTGCGATCTGAGCAACAAAAAATAGCCCAGACAGAATCACAATTGCAGTTGCATTATGCGCAAATCCAACAACAACACCAGCAGTTACAACTGCAATGTCAACGTGTAAGTGATGAGCTAGCTAACGAGCAAGCACAAGTCAATGAGTCTATAAAGCATTTAGAGCAGGTGTTTTCGGCCGCCCCGTGGTGGCAGGCAGATGCACAAGCGCTGGCTTTACTTTGGCCTGAGCGCGAACAAGAAAAGCTAGCATTTGAGCAAAATCAGCAACAAATTGCTGCTATGGAACAACGGCTGACAGAAATCTCTAAAGTGAGAGATCAGAATTTTACTAAGTTAGACAGTCATACACAGCAGCATAAAAAAGTGTGCCAACAGGAGGCGGAAATCCGCGACCAGATCACGATTTTACTAACTAAACGTAATGAGTTAGTCAAAGACAGTGATGATCCAAGAGCAATGCTTGAGGAGTTAGAACAAGGCGCTGTGCAGGCACAAAAACTCCTGACGCAAGCACAACAAGCTCTTCAACAGCAGCAAAGCCAACTAGAGCTAGAGCGCAAAGAACACGAGCACTTAGTAAAAAATTGTTCTCAGTTACACACTGACATTGCTGAGCTTGAAACGAACATTAAGCGTTGGATAGAAGACCAACATGCACAAGGGATTGAACTCACTCAAGTTGAGATCACGGATTTACTAACTCGAAACAAAGATGAGATTAAGCAGACGCTGTCGCGTGAGGCGCAGTTGCAACAAAGCTTAATCAGGATTGAGGCACAGTCTGAACAAACTGCTAAGAAACTTGAGATGCACAAAGCGACTCGACCGGCAATCGGTGAGGAGGCTTTAGGCGCTCAAAAGGTTCAAGCAGAGCAAGCGTTTGAACAGGTTCAACAAGAATTAACCTTAGTGGCAGCTAAGCTTGAGAATCATCAGCAGAATTTACGTCAGCTCGCGGATAAAGCAACGCAGTTACAGACGTTGCAGAGCGAGTTGGCTACTTGGAGCACATTGAATTCAGCTCTTGGAGATGCGCAGGGTAAGCGCTTGCGCAACCTAGTCCAGAGTCAAACTTTGGCTATCCTACTTGCTTACGCTAATCAGCATTTACGCACGTTATCTAAACGCTACCGCCTTACTAGGATCCCAGGTACGCTTGATATTGCCATCATCGACCAAGATATGGCCGACGAGCAACGCAGCGTCAATACGCTCTCTGGCGGCGAATCTTTCTTGGTGTCGTTGGCACTGGCTCTAGGTCTGGCATCTTTGTCATCGAACAAGGTTAAAATTGAGTCCTTGTTTATTGATGAAGGCTTTGGCACTTTGGATGCTGAGACTCTTAATGTGGCCATGGACGCGTTGGATAACCTTCAGGCTCAGGGGCGTAAAGTTGGTGTGATTTCTCACGTTGCGCAACTAACTGAGCGTGTTGCGACTCAGATCAAGGTTAAGAAGCGCCCCGGCGGCTATTCTGAAGTAGTGTGTGAATAAAAGGCTTAGGAGGCAACATGCCAAGTTTTAAAGGTGATGAAGCGACAAACTACGATGAGCGCATAGAGCGCCTCGTCCCTGGTTATGAGTTGTTGCATCAACTGACATTTGCGCAGTGCCAAGTGCAACTAGAGGCTGACGCGAAAGTCTTGGTTGTTGGCGCAGGCACAGGCAAAGAGGTGATTGCGTTGGCACAAGCTAACCCGAATATGCACTTCGTCGCTCAAGATATATCCGAGGATATGTTGGCGATAGCGCAGCAGCATTTTGACCAAGCTGGCATCGCTAACAGGGTGCAAATCCATTGTGGTGATTTAAACGCCTTAGAAGGGCAATTCGATGCGGCTCTGTGCTTATTGGTGATGCACTTCGTGCCGGATGACGGCTCTAAAGCGAAATTGTTACAGGCGATTCGCAATCAGCTCGTTAGCGGCGCTTGGCTTTGGATTGCAGATTTAATGAAGCCAGAGACACCATTTGAACGTGACGCACAGTTTCAGGTATGCCAGCAACTAGGACTCACGGATATCGGCGTAGAACGCACTCTAGCCGCATTTGAACGAGAATTCTTTGCACTCGATCGCATGCGTTTTGCTGAACTATTGGAGCACAATGGTTTTGGGGTCGCACATTGTTATTTTAAAGCTCTGAGCTTTACTGGGTTTGTTGTGCGCTGTCAGTAGCCTGAGTTTGGACCTTTTGAAGGTGGTCGATTTGTTTTTTCAGCGTAGCTAGGTTGAAAGGTTTTACAATGAAGCCATCCACATTGGCTCTTATAAGCTCTGTCACTATGTCTTTTTGGTCTTCGCAAGTCACAACGATAACGGGTATATAACCCCATTCTTTGTTGCTGCGAATCGTCATAAACAAGTCTTTACCGCTTATTTTTGGCATATTTAAATCGGTTAACACCAAGTCAAACTTGGTCGATTGCAACAACTTCAGCGCTTGGCTGCCATCCGTTGCTTCCACAACATCTCTGTAGCCCAATTTTCGCAGCATGTTAATCATCACGTGACGCATCAGCGGCATATCGTCAACAACGAGTATTTTCACAAGGCATCCTAGCAACAGATTTCATGTTTTCAGTGTAGTTAAATTTAGGCGCTGTGCTTAATTTACACAATTATAAAGGCTCGCACCGACGCGCTTCCATGTCTTTGATAAGCGTACAGAGTCTATCTATCTTAATATTACTAAGTTGGCGGTAGTCAAAATAAGGGCAGACTATTAAATTTTTGTGGGCGTCTATAGCAAATTCATCATCCAACCAGATCAGATTTATACCAACTGAATCATCTTTTCCGAGCTCTTTCGCATATTGTCGTCCTGCAATGACATGTAGCGCGGGCTTTGTAAACTCTGGCTTGCTAAATAGCAGGGCGGTTTTTGAGCCTAATGTGAGCAAGACGTCATCGCGTAAGGATTGCCATGATCGAATGTCGGAAAAGTCGATGTATTGTGGTCGCAAAGCGAATAGCCATTTCGCATAGACATTAAAGACTTTGCGCCAACCGTTCCCAGCTTCAGCATTGATTTGCTCGATAGCCTGTTTGTTCAGCGCAATAAGGCGGTCCAGTTGGTGGAATTGGATGAGGTTCGGGCGATTTTTCACATACACGCGTATCGCTGCTTGGCTATCACCAAAGCCTACTTCGTGGGTCATATATTTCGATGCTCTTGGTAAAATTTTGATCCAATACAGTAATACGCATTAAGCTGTGTAGGCTGTTAAAAATCAAAAATTAAATCTACAGTTAATTAAACCATCCCACTGGATTAAACGTAAATAGTTAATATTAATCAATTTCTACAATGCATGATGAGGACAATCAATGCGCAATAAGATCATTATTTTACTAACCTTGGTGCTCAGTGCCTGCACGTCAATGCCCGAGCAGGTTAAGCCTGTCACACCATTTGAATTGTCTCGCTATACGGGTACTTGGTATGAAATCGCTAGAATGCCGCATTCATTTGAAGAAGGATTATCGAAGGTGACGGCAACTTACAGTATCAACGATGACGGGTCTGTGAAGGTGCTTAACAAAGGGTACGATGCACAGCAAAATGAATGGTCAAGCGCAGAGGGTAAGGCTAAATTCGTTGACAGCAGTGATGTAGGGCACTTAAAGGTGTCGTTTTTTGGCCCTTTCTATTCTTCATACGTAATTTTTGATTTGGACCAGCAAGACTACCAATACGCCTATATCAGCGGCTTTAACACCGATTATGCTTGGTTATTATCGCGCACGCCCGAAGTTGATGAGCAGAGAATCAATGATTTCAAACAAGCATTGGCACAACGTGGATTCGAAGTAGACAAGCTTATTTTGGTGGACCAATAAATAGGAATAAAGTTGTAAAGGGGGTTTACAGATCATGATTTTACTAACAGAGAGCTGTTAAGTTAGTAAAAATCTGATCTGCGCCACTCGCAATAACGCAATGTAAGATTACCCATCACCGAAGCCATATAATGCACCGCATTGTATGGCTTTTTTAGTGACTTAAAGGGCTATTACAAAGAAGAGCGGCTAATATTCTTTGGCTAAGTTAGTAAAACTCTGATCTACATCGATCGCAGATCGCTATTTTACTAACTTGAATTGCTAAAGTAGATGGCATGAATCGTAAAAATAGTTCTATATTTCAATTGGTTGTAATGATTAAGTGATAACAATGAACACGCTATGTTGTTTGTACACTTAAATGAGTTAGCGATAATTAAGTTAGTAAAATAGTGATCTATACCGATTCTAAATTTACTCGGTGTAGGGCACTCAAACAGACAAGTTGTTGTCAGGGAGGTTTCAAGGTTATGGAACTGATTGATAAAATTCGCGCCTGTACCTTGTGTAAAGAGCGATTACCACAGCCACCAAAACCTATTTTACAGTTAACCGATAGCGCCCCAATATTGATTGCAGGGCAGGCGCCGGGTATTCGCGCCCATGAGCAGGGTAAGGCGTTTTCAGACCCAAGTGGTGTACGTCTGCGCTCATGGCTCGGTGTCTCTGAGATTGAATTCTATAACCCTAGCAACTTTGCCATTGTGCCTATGGGATTTTGCTACCCTGGTACAGGCAAAAATGGTGACCTGCCACCATTGCCACTGTGCGCGCAAACTTGGCGAGCTGATATTATGACCCAGTTAAAAAATCGAAAACTAACGCTGGTTTTGGGTCAATACGCTATGAATTATCACAGTAAAATGCGCTATAAAACGGTCACTGAGGCCGTTGAAGATTGGCGTTCAAGCTGGCCTGAACAACTTATTTTGCCTCACCCTAGCCCCCGTAATAATCGTTGGTTTAAGCGCAATCCTTGGTTTGAGCAAGATGTTATCCCGCAATTGCAGGCGCGTGTCAGACAATTATTAGGGTCTGTTGACCTTTGAAGTATGAATTTTGTTCAAATCAAAGACTTTCAATGCAGGAATGGGTTATGTTGCTTAGTGAGCTATGTTAATGGGCCATGACAGAGCAGTGTAAGCCTTTGGTTGACCCCTTTGGGCTGCTGCAAAAACACACAGCAAAGGTCAAAAACCCTAGAATAAGCTGAAATAAAATAATGTTCTAACAGGTCTATTGAAGCGTATTTCCTTATCTCATCTTTAATATCAAACGAAATATGGATGCTCAAAATGACCCAATATCTTAGTGCTTTGTTGTTGCTGATTAGCGCCCCGGTGTTAGCGCAAGCACCCACAGTAACGGCGCAGCAGTTTGTTGACTTACAGCAGGGCGACTCGGACTACCCAGGTTTTCGCCGTGCACATGCAAAAGGGATGTGTGTAAGTGGCCAGTTTATTTCTAATGGTAACTTACACAGTTACAGTACAGCCGCCGTGTTTGAGGCGGGTATCACGCCGTTCGTCGGTCGAGTCTCGATTGCTGGCAATAATCCTTACGCGCCGGATTTAAAAGCCCCCGTGCGCAGTTTTGCCTTAAGCTTTAATGCCGACAATACACAGCAGTGGCGCGTGGCAATGAATACACCGCCTGTTATGGCCGTTTCTAACCCTCATGATTTTTATCAGCAAATTATGGCGATTAAAGCAGGACCAAAAGCTATCGCCGAGTTTTTTGCAGCGCACCCTGAAAGTGAGGACTTTCGCGTGTGGAAATCCAGCTATATGCCTACGAATAGCTTTGCTCATGAGACCTATCACAGTATCAATGCATTTTATTTAGTGAATGAAAACAAAGAACACCAAGCGGTGCGCTGGTCCATGAAGCCAGCGAATGTGACCCCTGTATCAGTGGAGCGATTCACAGGTGAGAACGCCTTATTTAATGAGTTACAACAACGCCTAGCGAACGCGCCAGTGGTGTTTGATTGGGAATTTACGCTTGCAGCACCAGAAGATGATGAAAACAACCCAGCGAAGAGCTGGCCAAACACGCGTCAGAAAATTGTTGCTGGTCAGGTCGTAATTGAGCAATGGCAAGCGCAAACAGGGGGGCCGTGCGATGACATCAATTTTGACCCTCTGGTGCTTCCATCAGGTATACAAGCGACCAAAGATCCTATTTTACGAGCGCGTTCAGCAGCCTATGCTGAATCATATCGTCGCCGCGCGATTGAATCGCTAACAGGCCAAGTGAAGGAGGGGCGTGATGACTAGTCGAGTGATTCGATACCACTGGTCCATGCGAGCGCTACACTGGGCGATGGCGGCATTGATTATTTCTATGCTCAGTGCAGGACTGGCGATGGTTAAAAGCTTAGAAGTGTGGCAAGTAGCGTTACTTTCTTTGCATAAAAGCACAGGCGTATTGGCGGCAGTGTTGGTAATTTTTCGGTTTGTAAATCGCTGCATGCTACCACCCCCCACGCTGCCCGGGGACATGCCGAATTGGCAGCGTAAAGCAGCACATGGTTCACACTATGCTTTGTATGTATTGATGATTTTAATGCCGATTTCAGGGCTCTTAATGCAGTATTTTGCTGCGCGGCCTGTATCGGTGTTTTCCTTGTTCAACATCGCGGGAGCGTCATCTGCCGACATTAAGCTATATGCAGTGTTTATTATGTTGCACTCATTCTTGGCTGTGAGCTTGATAGCGCTGGTAGCTTTGCATGTTTGCGCTGCGCTGTATCATCACTTCATTCGAAAGGATGATGTTCTAAAAAGTATGCTGTAGAAAAAGCACAGGGGGTGTAAACCCCCTTGCCAAAATTATGCGCTGTGGTGTTTATTGAAGTACTTTTCATTGATGATCAACGCCGCCATTATTAAGGCACCACCAATACTCAGCCGTACAATATCGGCATCACGATTCCAGATAAGTACATTAACGAGAATTCCAGCGGGAATTAGCAGGTTATTCATGACCGCAAGCGTACCCACATTAACCTGTGTTGCCCCTTTATTCCACGCAAAATAACCCAGACCCGAGGCAATTAAACCTAAATAAATAAGTACTCCCCATTGGGTTGGGTTGCTGGGTAATTGCGTGTGATTACTAAATAGGGCGTAACAAAGCAACGACACCACCAAGGCACCTATGAAAAAGCATCCAAACACTTGATGTTGGGTGACTCCTTGATGTTTTGCCATCAAACGTTTGTACAGCACCTGCCCACTGGCAAAACACATGTTTGCTGCTTGCACGATGGCAAAGCCAATCAAGAAGCCCTGATTTACGCCGTCATAGCGAATAGCAATCGCACCGATAATGGCCAGCATGGCGGCGCTAAAAAAGCCGAGGTTGAAGCGCTTGTCTAGCGCATCGTTTAATAAAGTGACGTATAGAGGCGTCATTACCGTAAACAGCAATACCTCGGGCACGCTGAGGTACAAAAACGAATGATAGTAAAAACCATACATCAAACCCAATTGTATCCCGCCTATGGCCATAAGTTTGATGAATAGTTCTCGTGACAATGAGCGCAATCTCATAAAGGGTAGGAAGACCACTGTGGCGAGTGCAATGCGCGTGAGCGCAGAAAACCAAGGGTCTACTTGGCCTGCTAAATACACCCCAATCAGACTAAAAGAAAATGCCCACAATAAGGTCGTGGCTAAAAGATAAGTCATATACAGAATCGAATTACTTTAGTTTGCAGACATTATGACGAGGCACCTTGGTTGATGCCAGCCTTTCTAACGCGCAAGCTGGTTCATACTGGCTGCCCAAAGGGTTCAACCAAAGGCTTACACTGCTCTGTCATGGGCTATTAACATAGCTCACTATGCAACATAACCCATTCCTTGCATTGAACGCCTTTGATTTGAACAAAATTGATACTTCAAAGATCAACAGACCTTAGGCACCCACTAACTCTTGAGTGAAGAATGCGATAGTGCGCTGCCAAGCAAGTTCGGCATTTTCTTCGTCGTAACGCGCTGTGGAGTCGTTATGAAAGCCATGCTTGGCACCTTTATACATGTGCATCTGATATTGCACACCCAACGCCTTTAAGTCTTTTTCGTAGGCGGGCCAAGTGTTATTTACGCGCTCATCGAGTTCACCCAATTGCACCAAAAGAGGGGCTTTAATGTTCTGGCGCAGCGACTCTTCTGCCGGTGTGCCATAGAAAGGCACGCCCGCACTGAGTAAGTCAGAGTCTACGGCGGCAAGATAATTAACGATGTAGCCACCAAAACAAAACCCCACCGCGCCCAATTTACCGTTACTATTTTTGTGCGCTTTTAAAAACTTTGCCGCGGCCACAAAATCATTTTGGATTTTTCCTCTGTCCAATGAGCGCTGCATCGCTCGTCCTTCATCATCGTTTCCTGGATAGCCGCCAAGCGGATGCAGGGCATCTGGCGCAAAAGCGATAAACCCTGCTTTGGCCAAGCGCCGGGCTACATCTTTTACGTAGGGATTTAAGCCACGGTTTTCATGCACTACTAACACCACAGGCAGCTTGGTGTCTGCGTTGGTTGCTATATTCGCTGGCGTAACAAGATACCCTTTACCTTCCCCATGACCTGCAGGGGAAGCGAAGGTTTGATAACGGGCAATAATATCAGGGTCGTTAAATGATACTTGCTCAGCCAGCGCATAGTTAGGCAGCAGAGCGCTTGTAAGTGCTGTCATTGAATAACCTACTGCTACTAGGGTGCCGAGCTTTTTCATAAATGTGCGGCGGTCCATCATGCCGTGGGCGTATTCGTCGTACCAATCAAAGGCTTCTTGCGGGATGATAGACTTATTGCTGTTGTTCATTGTTAGTCCTGCTTTTTTATTTGTTGGCTGAATCTAACTAACTGTAGAACAAAGTTATTTATCTGTAGAATTGGCGCGACGAATTGGTGATTTTACGCGCTAAATACAAAGCCTTATATGCTGTGAGGGCTTGGGTCAATTTGCTATAAAATGGTAAACTACAATTTTAGTATACGCTGAGGCAGTGATGTTAGAGATCTCAAACAACGTAACCATTGATGAGTGGGAAGTCGAATTATCTGCAATTCGCTCACAGGGTGCGGGTGGTCAAAACGTCAATAAAGTTGCAACAGCGATTCATCTTCGTTTTGATATTAAACGTTCCAAGTTGCCTGATTTCTATAAAGAGCGTCTGCTCGCCTACCGAGATAGTCGTATCACTAAAGACGGCGTTATCGTTATCAAATCACAAAGTCATCGCACTCAAGAGTTGAATCGTGAAGACGCGCTAGCGCGGCTCAAAGAGCTCATTCTTGCTGCAACTAAAGTGGAAAGGAAGCGTCATGCGACCAAGCCAACGCGCAGTTCGCAGCGCAAGCGCGTTGACAAAAAAGTACAGCGCGGACGAACCAAAGAGTTGCGCAAGATGCCCAAAATGTAGGGATTTTTCTGACAAGTTACGTCACAATTTCAACGCCGGGAATTGTGCGAGTTAAGTACTCTTTGAGCTCTTCTACATGTTCTTGATCGAATACGAGGCTAATGTCACCGCCGCTGTTATAGGGCAACTGGAAGATGCCTTGGTCTTTTACCCTGTCTACCACCACTTTACGAATTTCATTGATGGGCACAAGTGTGCCTTGAACACTAAGCACCCCTTGTTCGACTTTCAAATGCTCGAATGGGTTACCCAGTGATATCTGTTTTGCAGATAAATTGGCTAAAACAAGCGGTACAGCCAGCAAAGAGGAAAGGGCGATTAGATTGGTGTTTTGGGTTATTAATGCCACGCCAAGTAATACAATATAAACTGCCGCTAAAACGAGTTTTAACACTTTGTGCTTAGCTGATAGTGTGCCTTGTAATGTCATGTACGCTCCTTTGTCATCAACTACACTGCATGCAAATCTTACTGATAAAGGCTGCAAAACAAAAGCGATGGGTGCCATTCTCAGTCAAACGTATGGTGCCTTGTGGCGCTGTATCGGTTGAGTAGATGATGGATGAGATACACTAAGCACAAGCTCACCGCAACTGCTACAAACACAGAGCTAAAGCGATACAAAGCGCTGTACACCAGATCTTGGTTAGGTGCTAAAGATTGCCCAAATAAAATTCCAAATGTCGTAATTACACCAAAACCCACACCCGGCATACCGCCAGCGAGCACATGGTAACGGCTAAAAACAAAGGTTAAAATCCAAAGCACAATCACAGGGAACACAAGTATTTGGCTGTAATTAAACAACAATAATTGTGCGACTAAGGCGAGGTTACAACCAATTAATGTCCCTATTATTCTTTGCCAGCCTGCCATGCCCGCAGCTTTCCAGCATAAAGGGAAGAGAATTAGAATCGATGCAGCTTGAGCAGATACCGAATCTTGCAAATCCAATACCTGAAAGACAATAAAGGAAATGGTCGTAACGCTTGCGCACAATAAGACTTCATGACGCACACTGGCGCTGTCTTTTGTTGGGCGCGGCATCATGTTTCTAGGTGCAACATCAGGAAACACGTAATGCATCAAATAGGCGCTGCATAGGCTAACAGCTACTGCCAACAGGTTGCTGACGATAAGTGGGTACAAGCCTAAAGTGGTGGTGCCGTAACTAGCAAAATGCAGCTGAATAGACAGGCCTACGACGCTCATTGCTCCGAAGAGAAAATTCACGCCTTTGCTCATTTGGTAAAACAAAAAAGCAAATACGACGAAGGCAAGCAGCGACATCAAGACAGGGTGAAAGCCAAATAGACCTTGAATCACCAATACCACAAAAGCACAAAACAACGCGCTGGCGATAAATTGGCGAGCAATGTGCGCATTAATCACAGGTACCAAACCTAACAACAGCATAGGGTAAACGGTAAAGAAGATACCATTGGGCCAATTAAACAGCTTGCTGAGTGTAAAGCCAATGGTGGCACCTGTGGCGATGCGCAGCATTTGGCGTACGTCGTTGGCACTGAGAGTCATATGCTCACCTCCCACAGCTTAGTACACATAGTGCATTAAGCTCACAAGCTTGATTTGTCCTTTGGCTAAAAATGCGCGAATACCACTTTCTGGCACAATCTGTACCGTAGCACGAGCGCCACTGGGTAGGTGTGCAAAGGCATCTTTGGTGCTGCCATCAAGTTGTAAGTGTATACGCTGGCGTTGTGCGTCACGTACCCAGCGATTTGATGTTTCCACTTGTGCTAATGCACCATTAGCATTGAGCTGACCGTCGCTGGAACCTGCGGCAAATTCACTGACATGCGCATTAAATACTTTGCCGGGCAGGGCATCAAAACTGACTAATGCTGCTTTGCCAACGTGCACATGGTAGAGCGACTTTTCCCGAAAGTCGGCTGCTAAATCAAGGCGGTTTGCGACCAAGCCTGTCATGGCTGTGCCTGCTTTGGCATAGGTACCAGTCGTCACTTGTAGATTGCTGACAACGCCATCGTGCGGTGCGATCACTTGGGTGTAACTTAAGTTCAGTTGGGCTGCTTCCAGCGCATTTTTTGCTTGTTGCAAAGCCACGTTGTCTGCGCCATGAGCGCCACGCTTAATTTTGGCAGCTTGTAGCTTAGCTTCTACTGCACTCACTTGTGCGCGAGCAGTCGCTAAATTGGCATTTATCTCATCACTTTGCTGCACGGAAATAGCTTTTGATGCCAGTAGTGCGTTGCTACGCGCATATAACCTTTGTTGCTCATCGAGTTGTGCGTCAGCGGCAATTAAATCGGCTTTTAGCGCAGCTATTTCAGCGTCAAGTTGCTGGTTTTGCAGTTTTACTTGAGCAAGGTTTAATTCTGCTTTTTGCACCGCAAGTTCGAACGGGCGTGCATCGATACGCATTAATAGCTGGCCTTTTTTCACTTGCTCATTATTGCGCACTGATACCTCAACAATATCACCATTGATCTGTGGCGTTATTTGCGTAACCTGATGATAAACCCGCGCCTGCGGCGTCATTGGCATGTATAAGTCAGCAACTACAAAATAGCCAAACAGCAAGAGAAAGAGCGCAATAGCGACCTTCACATAGCGGGCAAATTGTTGGTCTGGTGTACGTGGCTGACTCACAGAGATACCTCCTTGTGGGCTAATTTAAGGGCATTTTCTTCAAGTTGAACTAGGCCATGGGCGATGATATTGAGTTGTTCATCGCTCAGCCCGTGATACAGAAGCTCTTTTATTTCGCTAATGCGCTGCTTCAGGCGCGCTAAGTCGGCTAAACCTTGTTCGGTAAAATAGATTCTGCGGCAACGCTTGTCTTGGCTATCAACGTTACGAACAATGATATCGCTCTGTTCGAGCTGTTTCAGAGTGCGTGTTAGGCTCGGCATCTCAATGCCTAAGCTGTTAGCAACTTGATGCTGGGTACAGCCCTCTCCGAGATGATGAATATGCATCATGGCCGTCCATCGTGGTTGAGTAAAACCCAATGGTGCGACTGCCACTGACACAGCCTCTCTACATGCGCGATGCACGCGTCCAAGTTGACCGCACAGGCTTAAATCCAAAGTTTCATGAAATGGCAGAGTAGACATAAAGGGCACTCAAATTAGTTAGCATGCTAAGTATTTTAATTTGGTTAGCAGGCTAAGTAAATGTGAGAATTTGCACATCACCTGTGATTGAGTGTTACTTGCTTGAAAAATATAAAGATAAAGTCAATACATGGATATGTTGTAAACCCCGTTTACACGAGCCTTAGTGAGATTTGGAGCTGATGCGCCTTTAAAAGTAGGGGGAGTTACCACGTAATGCTCAGAGAAAAGTAGCTATGTTTTAAGTATTATTAAATGATATTAATTATCATTTGATGTTATGATGTGTGAAGTTATCAGCAATCTGTCTACGCTAATCGTGTGTATCAGGAACACCTAACATTATGAACAACAAGATTATTTGCGCACTTAAAGTGTTCGCGAAAACGGTGGAAATGGGCAATATGAGCCAAGCTGCTGCGCAACTTGATATGACTGCATCAGCGGTAAGCCAGCAGATCACTAAGCTTGAGCAAGATATTGGTTTAAGTCTGTTTAATCGAAATACACGCAAGTTAACCCTAACTGAGGCGGGAGAGATTTATTATCAATCTTCTTTAAAGCTATTGGCGACAGCAGAAGAGGCGCAGCAAGCTCTCGAGTATTTGCAAAGTACACCCTCCGGGCAGTTAAAAATTGCCGCGCCGATTGGTTTTGGTGGTGGTTTGTTGAGTCAACCGCTAAAACATTTAACCGAGCAATTTCCCGAGATAGCTATACAACTTACCCTGACCGATGAGCCCTTCGACATCATCGCTAGCGGCGTTGATTTAGCTATCTGTATAGGCCCTTTACACGACTCAAGTTTAATCGCGCGCCACCTTGCCGATTGGCAGCTTATTCCATGCGTGAGCGACGAACACCCATTAGCGAAAGTGGCAACGGAGGAGCCCTGTGTGCTAAAAGAGTTTGCACATATCGGCCATGTAAATACGACTCGTATTGCTAATAACCTCAAACATCAAGAGTCAGGCGCTATTCACTCGTTATGCCCGCCAAGATTACTTGTTAACAACATGCAGGCGGTGATCCAGCTTACGCTTGATGGTATTGGTTATGGCATGTTACCAGAGCCAGAAGTACGTCACTTGATAGCGAACGGCAAGCTAAAACGTTTATGTCCGCAGTGGCACCTGCCTCATTACAGCGTGTATGCAGTAACGCCTCATCGCGATACGGTTGCTGCGAAAACACGCGCAGCCATTGATAGTCTGCGCAATTGGTTCGAGCAGGTTTCTAACAATCCTGAGTTGTTTGTAGGTTAAGGCGCTCAACTAGCCAACACGTTTCAGGTGTCATATGGCTACTTCTGTAACAGTGTTGAGCGAATACCTTGTTCATAACTGGTTACCTCAAAATCGGGGAAACGTGCTTTGAACTTGTCTGAGACAAAAATATTGTCTGTGGTATAGCGCGGCAGCAACTCTTTGGTTTCTCGTACTTGCTTATTAAACAAGCTCACCAATGAATGCTGCCATTTTTTCAGTACCTTATGCTTGCAAGGGCGAGCAAGCACTTGCTCTGCTATGGCAATGACTTCTTTGTAGGTCTGACGATTATCGTCGCAGGGCAGGTGCCATGTTTGATTGTATGCATCCTCGGTATTACCCAACAGCGCCATTGCGCGGCTTGCATCAGGGGTGTAAATCAAGGTGCGCAGCGTATCGTCTCGCAAAAACACCATGGCCTTTTGGTTGGCGCGTAGTTTATCCAGCACAGTGGCATTGGTAATACTTTGCGTTTTTCCCGGCCCATAGAATTCGGGTGCTCGACAAATCATGGCTTCAACGACGCCCCTATCGATGGCATCTAACAACATAGTCGTGATCTGAGCCCGAGCGCCGCCTTTGGCACCATAAGGCTTAAAGGGGGCATCTTCGGTTTGTGGCACATTACTTTGCTCATACATGTAGGTGTTGTCGAAATACACCAACTTGGCTTTGTGAGCGGCACATGCCTTGATCACGTTGGCCATCATAATTGGCCATTGCTGCCCCCAAATTGCTGAATCTATTGGCAGCCCCGCAGTGAAATAAACAATACTCGATCCCGCTACCGCATCAAGGGTTTGCTCAGCGTTTAACAAATCTGCGCTTACAAGCTCATCTGTTGGGTTTATCTTGCTTGGATTGCGACTTACAAGGCGTATAGCGTGAGTGTGTTCTTGGTATAAGGCTTTCGCCAATTCAGTGCCAATTTGGCCGCTGGCTCCGAGTATTGTTTGCATGTGATTTCTACGAGCATATTGATGTGGTAACAACTTTAACCCTAAAGCTCACTTAAATGTTAATCCTAGTTATCAAGCAAACGTTATGTGGATATTGTCGATTGAGCTGAAATCTGTGAAATGATGTTCGAGCTATTCGCTAATCACTCTTTTTGGATTGGTATGGTAAAACTAATGAGTGGGTACTTACATACCCACTCATTAAGGGCATTGGCCTTTGCAGTGTGTTTTGCAGCAGCCTCAGGGATAGTCTATCTAGGCGATAAACGTAGTTAGAACGTCCAGTTTAAGCCGAGATAATAACGGCGACCGTTGGTCCATTCGTTTACATATATCTTGTCTAGATGGTTTTCGTAGTACGGCTTTAACTCATCAACAGGAATACCGCTTGCCTGTGAAAGAATTTCGAAGGCCTCTTCTCCAGTAATTGAAGATTCAACGATTTCGTTACCATTCTCATCCGTTGCGACGATTCTATTGCCTGTTGCTACGCCATCTTCGCCAATTTCATCAACCCACTTCATTTTATTGATTACTGGATCATTAACGATCTGCGATGTTTTCATGTAGTGAACAACGTTTTCATTGGTTAAATTGGTCACCGCAAAACTTGCAACTAGATTATCTAAGATTTGATAGGTCGCTTTGAAGTCGACTTGTTGGCGCGCGCCTGTGTAGCGGATACCGTCAGTATAACTTGCGTTAGCAAACTCACTTCTATAATTATAAGAAAGACGCGCAGAGAACGTATCATTCTCATAGTATAAAGACGCATTTAGCGTGTCTTTGGATTGCCCAAACATTGGCTCTGTTTGGCCTACTGTTTTGGTACTGAATCCTGTTACTTCAAAGTATTCCCGCTGAGATGGATCACTTAAATGCGTTTCCGTGTCAGACATATCAGCGATTTCATAAGAAAAAGTAGAGGTTGTAAATTTCTGATCAGGTACATCGGTGTAGGTGTAGTTGACTAAGCCACCAAAGCCATTCCCAAAGTCATGTTGAAGTTGAAACTCAAGACCTTTTACTTTTTGCTCACCTGTATTGAAGTACGAGCTAACGACGTAGTCTCCGTTAATGGGATAGCCATTATCATCGGTTTTACCTTCATCACCAAGGTAGGATAGATCTTGAACCTGCGAAGTAGAGCGCACCATATCCTTAATATCTTTTTGGAAAGCGGTAACGGCTAATATTGAAGATTCTGCAAAATACCACTCTGCGCCTAGTTCAGTATTTACAGAGCTGTATGAGCCTAAATTAGGGTTACCTACAGAACCTCTTCGTTGTGAGTCCATTGGAAGACGTTCAGCTTCGCCGTTAGGGGTTAGGTCTTGCTGTCTACCATCGGTATATAGTCTGTAACGCTGCGTAACCAAGCTAAAGTTACTTCTTAGCTGAGTTAAGCTTGGATGCGAGATATTCTTAGATGCGGCCGCTCTGAGAACGATATCATCAGCCAAATCAACCGCAATATTGAAGCTAGGCAGGTAATCCTTAGTGCTACTTTCTTGTACTAAGGGAGTGTATTGGTTGAAGCCTGCGAGCTCGGCAATATAGCTAGGGTCACTCGGATCAAGTGGATAAGATAGCAATTGGCCATTTTCATCTTTGGCGACTTCGTTACCAATTGATTCCCGTTGTGTATCTACAACGCGAATACCCACGTTACCACGGAATATTTCACCACTGAAATTAGCCATTGCGTAGTAAGCAAGTAACTCTTCACTAACTTCATATGCTGATCCCGCTGATTCTGTTAACCCAGAGCGACAACCGTAATAGTTTTCTGAATTTGCAGAGTTAGCGATGGCGTCAGCACACGCCCCTTCATTAGGAGTGCCTTCTGAATTGAGTAATAAAAAGTGATCATTTAATAACGCATTGCGTTTGTCTTGGTCTATATCGAAGTATTCATTAGGAATATCGTGGCCTGCGGAGTCCAAACCAGACACGGTGCCGCCGACAATTTGCTCGGCTAGAATCAATGGAAAATCACTGGATTCATTAGCGTAACCATGAAAGCGGGCATCTTCAGTAAAGTAGCTCTGTGTTCGCTCTATGTTTCGGTATTTAGCACCAAACTTGACGCTATCGATATAAAAATCATTCTCGAAAGACCAAGTAAAATCCCCTTGTAAGAAATCCTCAGTGTTATCACGATAACGAGCGGTATTTCTCAAGCCTCCAGTGAGGAGATAGAATTCATTAGTCGGCGCTAGTAAGAAGTTTTTAGCACGCTGTTGTGCATCTAATAGTGCTTGTCCTGTAAGTGAAGGATCGGCTTCGAGCCCCCAGTACACTTTTCCTGTGTCTGGGTTGTAACCATAGCCTAAGTTTACACCCTCATAGGTTGGGATTTTAAGAGACGCCTGATCACCCGAGTATGGGGTTTCATAATCCCCATAGCGACTCGCAAGGGTGGTTGCACGATCCAATACAGTGCTATCTGCCTCTGTATGGCCAGCTTGTAGTTTGATTTCGAAATCATCTAGTTCATAGTCTATGGTGAGGTGATATCTGTTTTGCTCTGTTTCTGTGCCGCTTCTATCGTTAGAGTCTCTGCGGAGCATCTCCCCCCAGCGTGTATCACCTGCGTAATAATTGTTTCCATCCCACACCATACCTGCACCGCGAACTAGATTAGTGCCATCTACAGGGTAGGTCGCAGATAAAACGATATCGCGCTCGGAATCCATTACTAGTCGAGGGTCAATACCCGGAACTTCATTACTGTACAAGAGTTGGACAATTCGGTGAGGTTGCGCGTACAGGTTATCGTTTTTGTTGTCTCGATCAGATTTATTCTGGTTAACCTCTAGATTAAGGCTTAACGTATCGGTGGGTGCCCACTGTAAGTTTATCGTGGTGTCAAGGCGGCTCTCATCTGTAGAAAACGCAGGCGCATAAACCATATTGCCCAAAGTTCTTCCAGGTGTTTGGCCTAAACCAGCACTTCTGCGACTTCCCCAAAAAAGACCCCAGACAGGATCGATATAGGTGGGATCGATTACTTCATCAAGTTGCCCCCAATTTTGCGTGCTATTGTTCCACACCCCTGAGTTTAGGGGATCTTCTGTAGGCCAATAAGGGCCATTATTAGCAACTGCTTCTAGATCGCCATACGTATAACCATTTAATGCCATATGCCGAGTAATGATTAATGCATGGTTGTTCATGTGACGTAGATTTATATCGCTGCTTGCACATGCTTCAGTTGGGCAATTGATTGCATCAGTTTGCGCAAAGCCTGTGCTTATCGCACCTTCATTACCGGCAATACCATCAGACTCAAACCCCGTACGAAACGCATTGCGTTGCTGTCTGCTAACACTGATTGACGCGCCAAACTTTTTGCTGTCAGAAACAAAGTTATAAGCCGTTGATATTTGTGGAGAGTATTTTTCTGATGAGTCATTGTATTCGGACTCAACATTAAAATAGCCGTACCCGTCTTCTTGCTCCAATGGTTTTTTGGTATGCAATATGACCGTTCCACCGATACCACCTGCATCTAGGTCTGCCCGTGCTGACTTATGCACTTCTATTTTTGAAACACGTTCTGCTGGAATGTTAGAAAAATCAAATGCGTTACTTTCGGATTGTCCTGGCAAATAGGATGCAGATTTGGCCGACTGACCATTTACCAAGGTGTTTGTCAGCTCTGGAGAGGTCCCCCTAATTGATATTTTAGAGCCTTCGCCAAACTGACGTTCAATTTGAACCCCAGCGACGCGTTGTAGTGCTTCTGCCATATTTTTATCGGGGTTCTTCGCAATATCTTCGGTATTAATGGAGTCTACAATTGCATTGGAGTAGCGCTTGTTATTCAAGTTATCGCGCAGTGAAGAGCGAATGCCAGTAACCTCAATTACTTCCATTTCATCTTCGTTAAGTTGTTTTTCAGAGGTCTGTTTCGTGGTTAATTCCTTTTCTACCTCCTGAGAAAAGGTTGGCATAGACATACACGCTGTCAAGCATATGGCTGAATGAATAGCGATGGTCATTTTTGATAAGCGAAGAGCTTTCATGTTGCACCTTAAAAATCATTGTTATTGTAATGTGACTCGTTAACACCAAACGTTAGAGGTTTGGGTTATTGCTTTTATTTGTATTAACGAGTGACTCTGTCGCAACATGTAAAAAACATGTTTGCGATGTTAATTTAGTACAGAAAACACAAATATTAAGGAATAATTTATTTATAGTCTTTTGTTTTTTAATTTTGTAAGGCTTGCTTGTGATATTGCCTTCTGTACTTTTAACTTCTTCACTTAACCTTTAAAAAATTTATATTTATCATGTTTATGCAGTAAGGCTAATGGTGAATGAAAGCCGTTTTTATTTTACGGTGAATTTTTCTGGGTCTTTTTATTTTTGTTAATATTTCATTAAGCAATAAATTATTCTTAATTTATCTGTTTAGGTTGGTGGTGTTGGCGAGTTGCACAATGTTATTTGATGATGATGTGTGAAAAAGCGAGTTGGAGCTTTTTGGTTTCGGGCGCTGTTCGGTTTAGGTTGCCCAGCCGTGGACTAAAACTGTGTGAGCCAGCGATGACTTCTTGAATCTGCTAGGCGTCCAACAGATCAGTACAGATAAGCTCATTCGTAGGGTTTACCTTGCTTTTGTTGGGATTTACAAACTCTATAGCTTGGGTGTGTTGTTCATACAACGTGTTATTTAAAGCAAGCCGCGCGCACCAACTTTGCTTCGCCGACTAAATAAACAGCATAACAACCATGGGGGAGTAATATTCTCCAGAGGAAATCCCCATTTATCAGAAACTAATGTACAAGGCTGCTGCATTGCGATACAGATAAGAAATGTAGGTAAACCGCGAAGGAAAAATAAGGCATGGCATATTTTACAAATTTTAAAATGGTGATGCTGTTTACATTGTTCACTTTAACTTCAAATGCAGTATTTGCAACGGAAGTGCCAGAGACAAACAAAAGCAACAAACCTATTCCTGAGGCCACTAAATTTGTGACTCAGCACAAAGGCACCTTTAATGGTAAAAAGCTGAATTACAAGGTTGTCGCTGGTGAAACCTATCTATTGGATAAAAATGAACAACCGACAGCCTCAATCTTTTCCTTTGATTACCTCGTAGGAGACGAAAAAAACAATAGACCAGTCACATTTATATGGAATGGTGGCCCAGGTTCATCCTCTAATTGGTTACACATGGGTGGCTATGGTCCCAAGCGTGTTGTTGTACCTAGCGATGCTGCTCACCCTGGAACGGCTCCTTATGAATTGCAAGAAGCGCCAGAGACGATACTCGATATTACTGATATGGTTTTTGTGGACCCAGTTGGCACAGGTTACTCTCGCGCATTAGGTGAAACTGAAAGTAAAGCTTTTTGGGGCTTGAATGAGGATGCATCCTCTATTGCTGATTTTATAGCGCAGTGGCTAACGAAAGAAAATCGCTGGAATGCGCCAATATTTTTATTGGGGGAAAGTTATGGTACGACTCGAGCGGCGGCTGTTTCTAAAGTGCTCATGGATAAACACCTTATTAATGTAAATGGCATCATTTTTGTGTCCCAAGCTTTGGACTATCAAGGCTCTAGCCCTTATGTGGACGATAACATCGTATCTTACATCACTTACATACCAACAATGGCAGCAACAGCTTGGTATCACCAAAAAGTAGACACATCCGGAAGTTTTGAAGAGTTTATCGATGCGAGCCGACAATTTGCCGTTGATGAATTACTGCCTGCATTATTTAGGGGTAATACTCTAAGTGCAGCTGAAAGAGCACGAATAGTTGAGGGATTACAACGTTATACAGGTCTAAGCAAGCAATACATAGAGCGTGTTGATTTACGCATTAACGCTTTTAGATTTGCCAAAGAATTATTGCGAGAAGATGGAATTGCAATTGGGTTGCTCGATGGACGTTATAAAATTGATGAAAGGGATGATGTATCTGCAGACCCCAAGACAGACGCCGCGAAAGTCATCTCACCAGCGTATAAAGCTGCATTAATGCACTATATGCGGACGGACTTAAATGTACAGTGGCAAAGAAAATACTTAAACCCTTCTGATCCAGCATTATCTTCTAATTGGCGCTGGCGAACGGCTCCTGATGGCGTTAGCTGGGAGCCTAAATACGTGAACACAGCACCGGATTTATCGTATGCTTTAAGAAGTAACCCGCAGCTGAAAGTAATGGTAGCCTCCGGGTATTATGATATGGTCACACCTTTTTTTGATGCAGAATATACGTTAAACCGACATGGAATAAACGCTGACAAAATCGATTATTACTATTATCAAGGCGGGCACATGATGTATGTTCACGAACCTGCGAGAGTGTCACTATTAAGAGACACGCGAAACTTTATCAAAGAACTGCTGGCACAGAACTCAGAAAAGTAAGTATTGGCTAATTGTACCAACATACGTTTATGGCATTTTTCGGCAGAAGCCAGCGCCTGTCAGGTGTTGGCTGTTACCTTACAAGGTGAAATGTTACTTTGTAAGGCCTTTCTAATAACAAGTTATGTTGTTTCGATAGTCCAACGATAATGACCGAATCAGAAGAAGATACAATCAGACTTTTCAATGATATTAAAGTCAATTTATTTAGAGTTCCTGAAGGAGCTGAGCAAACACCAGACTTTTTTGTCGAGACTGACAACCAGAAGATTTTTATTGAAGTGAAGGAAATCAATGAAAATGAAGAAGAAAAAGGACTGCTTAGTGAAATTGATAAGAAAGAGCGAGTAAGTGGTTATGATTCTTGTGAAATAGGAAAACGTTTTCGATCTTCAATACAAACGGCAAATAAACAGTTAAAAAAGAGCTGTACATCTAATGAGGCCGGTTTAGTAATAATTCAGGATGTCCGACATTTCTTTACACGTAGCTGCATGCCTCAAGAAGAGATAAAACTTGCTATGTTTGGTGATAGAGTTACGTGGTTAAGTGTAAATACAGGTAAAATCAAAGCGGATCTTTTTGCTAAAAATAAAACAACAACAGATAAAAAAAATACAACTACAAGTGCTGTAGGTTTAATGATAAAAAATATACAAGACGATAGTTTAACGTTACATATTTATCACAATCCATATGCTAAAACTCTGTTGATATCCCCTGTGTTTGAGTCAACGAAAGTATTTGAATACCGTATAAATGCTACAAAGGAATACGATAACTTCGAGATCCAGTAAAAACAACATAACAAACACTTTTACCTAGGGGGCGAAAAACAGCAGGCTGCGCTCCTTCGTCGCTAATTTTAGCCTGCTATTTTGCGCCGGTTAAGTGAGGCGTTATATGTACTAAGGAGAGTTTATGCATCCGAATAGGAATGCTATCGCATTTGGTGGTCTTATCAGCCTTGTTTTACTTTTCGTTTTATTGATTGTCTTAGCTTTGTGGGCTTGGCCTAAATACAAAGTATATAAATTAGAAATGAATGGTATTGCCGCGTTAAAAGAAGCTGAATGGAGCAAACAGATATTAATTGAAGAGGCAAAGGCTCGTGAGGCGGCGGCCTTGATGCAAGCAAAAGCAAGAGTGACTCTGGCTGAGGCTGATGGTAAAGCTAAGATTGTTCAGGCTAGAGCCGAAGGGCAGGCTGATATTGAACGAGCAAAAGCTGCAGCACAAGCGAATAAAATAATTGGAGAGTCATTGAAAGGTAATGAAGAGTATCTTCGTTATATTTGGATTAAAGGCTTACAAGATGGTACCGGTGAGCGCATATATATTCCGACGGAGGCAGGCTTACCAATTTTAGAGGCTGGTAAGGCTGGTAACGAGTAATTTACCTGTAACACACTGATAAGGCTAGATGTATCGGGTTTGCTTTGTTCCGCTGCACTTCGTGTTCTAGCTAACTACAATAAGTTTTTAATACGTCACTATGCCGAACAAAGAGTCGAAAACAATTAGGTTCATCACTATGGATGAGTTTCCTTTGCAGTGGAGATGGACTGATGAACAGCATTGTATTCTCTCACACGAAGAGCTGTGCCAAATTCAACCTTTGTTTCCTGACTACGCGAAAGAAATATGGGACAGCTCGTTGAACTTTATTGATCAAGACGCCCATTTCTCTCCAAATTCCGAGCGTTTCGATTCAATCGAAATTATAGATGCCATTGAGTCAACAACAATTAATTCTTGGCTAAAGGCGAAAATGGCTGACACTCATATTGTTGTTTTTTGGCAACCTAAGTTAGCAGTAAGAATGACTTCAACTCTCTTCGCTAAATATTGGGATGAATTCTGCTACCCGTCTTGTGACGACGTTTTTATATGGCCTGAAAACGGAGCATGGATTATTTACTACGCGCACTATGAGAAATTTTTCTTTGGAAAATTAATAAACGAATAATAAGGCTTGAGTGCGAACGAGCTACGCCCACCCACAAATGGTGGAGTGAAAAAACGTAGGAGGCATAATGGAACTTTCAAAATTGGTTCAACACGCAGGGAAGCTAGAAGACGCGAAAGCATACAGCTTCCCTGAATTAGAGGGTGAAATTGCTGCGATTAAATTGCGCTTTCAACATTTATCTTGTGCGGTTCAACTATTAGAGAGCACAGATGAAATTTCACTGTCTGAACATATTGATTTGAAAGACCTTAAAGAATCCAATGCGAGTTTAATATTTCATAATTGTGTTGGTTCCGAATTGGTTTGGTGTTGGAGCATGGTCAATAATCAAGGTTATTTAGATGGCTTAAAATTTCAGTTCCTAAACGACATAGCTTTTGAGTTAGTGGCTATTGCATCTTCAATTAAACAATTAAAAGTAACTGAGTCTTAATCAAGCAATCTTGCGGTGTAAGTTTTACCGCAGAGCTGACTACCAGTGAATTCTAGCCAAGCTGCCAATAATTATGTAGAGACGCTAATATCGACGTTTTAATGTGAAGAGATCCTATCACTCACTGTTACGAGGCTGATTTACACTCTACTCTTCAAATGCTTCTAGCACCTTATCTGCGAGTTCCCAAGGGTTAAACACTTGTTTGCCATAGTCGAGTCCACCCACACGCGATTGGGCAGATAAAAAAACGCGGTTATTCACCTGTGATGCAAAGAATTTTATGAACTCAAAATCTCAGTTTTATGCACTCCCATCTCACTTTATTGGATAAATTGTAAAAACGGTGTAAGTTAAAAAGTTATGTCATTTTGAAAATAACAATAATATAGAATTGCACAACATGGATAACGAATTAGAGTTCAAGCGACTGGTTAATGAGCTAACTCCTAAGCTAAAAAATGCATTGGGGCGTTATCTTCATACCAGTGAAGTTGATGATGTTATTCAGGATACTTTTATGGAGTTTTATGTTGCTAAACAAACGCAGCATATAGACAACCCGCGAGCATTTATCTTCCGTATTTCACGTAACATTTCGATAGACCGAGTACGCAGAAAAGGCCACTTTGATAAAATAAAGCAAAAAGCCATCGAGCCAGATAGCACAGAATTAGACATAGTTTTTCAGTCTGAACGGCAGCATTTGGCTGATGTGATCAATAAGTTACCGCCAATATGCCGCAATGTATTTGTTCTTCGTAAAGTCCATGACTTGTCTTATAAAGAGATAGCTCAACGATTAAATATTTCCGTAAAAACAGTTGAAAACCATATAAGCAATGGTATTAAATTGTGCCAAAAATATAGCCAGAAAGTTTCTTCCAAGAAACTCTTTTCGGATACAGGGTAGTATGTCATGGCGTTTGACGAGTGGTCATGCTTTGGAATTGAGCAAGCAACAATTAAGCAGGCAAGCCATTGGATATCGGTTCTTGATAGTGAGCAGTGTAGTGATGCTCAAAAGCGAGAATTTCTAATATGGTTGGATGAGCTGCCTGAAAATCGTTGGGCGTTTGAAGAGCTCGCTGAAGGGTGGGCAAAGTTGAATACGCTCACTGATGTACTCGATAAGCTTGAAACCAGTGAAGTAGTGCCATTCCCAGAATCAGAGAAGCACTCAAACAACACGACAGACCATGAAAATCCCCATAACTCTCTTATTGCGCCTTATATTGGAATAGGTCTGATAGTACTGGGCTTTGTTTTAGCTATTATCTAAATTTTATATTTTTCTTATAGGGGATATTACCCACTCATTCGACATAGATAGAGGACATTAAAATAACAATAGAGGTCTATCTATGTTGAGCACACTATGTAAAGCAGTTAGAACAGGCATACACGGGAACTCCTGCAAGGTTCTTGCATTGACAATTGCATCCTGCCCTATCGGGGTTTATGCAGCACAAGAGCAAACCCCCTCCAATAAAGTAGAAGATATCGAAAAAATCTCAGTTGTGGGAACACAGATTCGCGGCGGGCAAATGGCTGAGTCACTTGCTGTATCGGTATTATCAAGTGATGACATAGCCGAATTTGGTATCGATTCAGGTGATGAACTACTCGATTTAATCCCCGAAAATGGACAAAACTTTTTCTCCGAAGCTGAAAATACAGGTGGTGTAAACGCTGCCCGAGGCGACATTGGCGGCGTTAACTTGCGCAATGTCGGCACCGGCAATACCTTGGTGCTGCTTAATGGTCGCAGAATGGTAAATGCAGCTTCCTACCAAACAGAGGAAGTCGGGGGCAGTTTTGTGCCTGTTAATACCGTCAACTCGAACATGATCCCTGTAGCAGGTTTAAAGCGAGTTGAGGTATTGAGAGATGGAGCATCTGCTATCTATGGTGCAGACGCAGTAGCTGGCGTAGTCAACAACGTCGTGCAAACTGATTTTGAAGGATTTGATATCAGTTTCAAGTTTAAAGATTTCGAAAACCTGCCTAGAAATGATGAAACCTTAACGCTTAAATTAGGGCAGACTTTTAATGAAGGCCGAACTAATCTGAGCGCATTTTATAACTATTATCATCGCGATAGAGTGAGTTCACTTGATGATGAGCGTTGGTCTAGCTCTGATTTTCGTGATCGTCTTCCTGAGGGGTCTCCGTGGGCAGAAACGACTGATTTTCGAAATGACAGTGCTCACAATATAGACGAAGCGCAGTTTGACATGAGTGGCCAAGTTGCTGGCTTTACAGACAGTCGTGGTGAGTTCGAAATATTCCCGAAATCGAGTGAGAAGTGTAGCTTTCCAGGTAGTTATTCTGTATCTGATAGTCATTGTGCGTTGCCTGATGGCACGGGAATGGAACGTTACGACTTCAATGCCGTAGGTCGCGATATTGCGTCAGACTTAACACGTCATAACTTATTCGTTTTTGTTAATCACGCCTTTGATAGTGGGCTTGAGTCATTTTCAGAACTAATGTTGTATAAATCTGAAACTAACCTAGTTCGTGGTGCAACTTATCCTAGATTTGCTGACTTATACGTTGGCGCATCAAACTACTACAACCCTTTTGGACCGATTGGTTCAGTAAATCGCTTAGATTCATTAAGTGATGATGACAAGCCAAACGGCGCTCGATTAGAGATCGACAACTATCGATTTGCAGAACGTTTACGCTCGGTCGATAACGATGGTGATAGCTACCGCGTATTACAGGGCTTTAGAGGGGATCTTGGTGCATGGTATTGGGAAAGTGCAGTATCTCACTCAAAAGCTGAGAAATCTGATATTACGCATAATCGAGTGTCCAACACCCTAATTCAAGAAGCGTTAAATGACAGTACAGAGGCCGCTTACAACCCATTTTCAGGCGGAGAAAACTCAAACATTGAACGTGCCCTCATCAGTGTTCAAAGATTAAGTGAGACAAAGCTTACTACCTTTGATGTAAAAGCAAGTAACAGTGATCTATTCGAGTTGCCAGGAGGCTATGCAGCTTTGTTGGTGGGTGCAGAGTACCGAAAAGAGTCGTACAAAGATGACCGTGATGACAGACTGGACGGTACGATTGTGTTCATTCCAGAAGGAGAGAGTGAAGATGATGTATCTATCATACTACCCGATGGTTCGCGTTTCTTTACTATCTCTGATGTGGTTAACTCGAGCCCTACCCCCGATAGCAATGGTAGCCGCAACGTCACGTCTTTGTTCGCGGAATTTCAGTTGCCAGTGCTGGATAATTTAGATATTCAAGCGGCAATTCGTTACGAAAACTTCTCTGACGTTGGCGACACAACAGTAGGCAAACTTGCTTTCGGTTATCGCCCATTCGAATCTTTGTTAGTCCGTGGCTCCTACTCAACAGCATTTAGAGCTCCTAATCTGGTAACAGTTAATGAAGAGGTTGTCGCGCGTAGCCAAAGCCGCCAAGACGCATTATGTGAATACGCAGTAGCGAACGCTGTAGGGTTTGATACTAGTGACGTAGAGTGTGATTACACTGTTCAGCGCATCGCGCAAGGAAGTGACAAGCTTAAGCCAGAAGAGTCAGAAAATACATCAGTCGGTTTTGTTTGGACGCCTACGCAGAGCCTAACATTGACTCTCGATTATTGGTCTATTGATAAAGAAAATACAATCGGCCTGATCGGTGAAGAAAATCACATGATCATCGACTTGTTGGACCGTTTAGAGAGTGGCTCTTGTCAAGGGAATGCAAATGTTGTTCGTGATGAAGCTACAGATGAAGAAACCGCATTATTTGAATCGGCTGGTTTGTGCCCTGCTGGTCGAGTTGCATATGTGGACGACCAGTATGCCAACCTCGACCGCCGGGTAATTAAAGGTCATGATATTGGTGTTTATTATGATTTAGACACGTCAATCGGTAACTTTAACTTTAAAGTTAATGCGTCAATACTCGACAAATATGATCAAAAAGCTGAAGGTGTCATCAAAGAAATTTTTGATGCTAAAGAGCAAGGCGTGTTACCTGAAGGAACTGAGGTTTCAGGTTTTGCTGACCTAATAGGTAAAGATGGTAACCAAGAAAAACGTTATACAGCCAAGATTCGTTGGCGGAACGGCAACTGGGGCGCGTCAGTGAGTACTAACTACATTGGAGACTTTTATCAAAGCGGCCTGACGTTGGAAGACGGTACGCGTTATGAAGTTCCATCAATGCAAACGTATGACGCGACTGTTGATTATCGCTTTCAATTTAATGATTGGCGAAGTCGAGCGAGATTCGGGGTTAAAAACTTAACCGATGAACGAGCGCCGCTCACAGACAATACATTTGGTTTTTATGGTGACGCCCACAGTGACTATGGTCGCTACTTCTATCTAGACATGTCACTGTCTTTCTAATTCCTTTATTAGCTAAGCCACCTGCTTTGGGTGGCTTTTTTTAATTATTACATAGGCTTAATTGATGACTGAAAATATCAAAGCTGATTTTCAAAATACAGTTCGAGCCAAGCACCAAGATATCGGCATCGTGCTTGGACCCGCATTTTTCGCATTTATGATGCTATTTGATGCTTCACAACAAACTATGTCATTAGAGGCATGGAGAACGGCGGCTGTCGGCGGTTGGATGGCAATATGGTGGGCAACTGAAGCTATTCCTGTGCCAGTTACTGCATTTATACCTCTTGCTGCATTTGATTTTCTTGGGATCTCTAGCATTAAAGAAGCTGCTGCCGCTTATGCAAACCCGGTTATTTACCTGTTTTTAGGTGCGTTTATTCTAGCTGCAGCGGTCGAGCGCTGGAATTTACACAAACGAATTGCACTGTTGATATTGTCTCACACGGGAACTGATGGACGGCGCCTAATTGCTGGCTTTATGGCTATTGCGGCTTTGCTATCAATGTGGATGACAAATACCTCCACCACCATGATGTTATTACCTATCGGTTTATCGGTAACCAAGGTGATATTAGACAGTGTGACAGGACTAACTGAAAAACAGAGAACTGATTTTCAGGCTGCAATGCTTCTTTCATTGGCATTCGGCGCAACCATAGGTGGATTGGCAACTCTTATCGGTACACCTCCTAACGCTTTACTTGCGGCGTATTTAAGCGAAAACCATGGTATTGAAATTGGTTTTGCAACATGGATGATGATTGGTGTTCCTATTTCTTTATGTATGTTGCCAATTGCGTGGTTTGTTTTGACGCACTGGATTTTTAAAGTGGATATCGTTGCCAACGACGAAGCGCATTCTTTACTTGTGAAACTCAAAGAGCAATTAGGGCCGATGACATCCGCAGAAAAGCGGGTTGCCATCTTATTTTTAGGTGTAGTTGTATTATGGATGCTGCGTCCTATTTTGACGGCTAAACTGGGTCTTGATGGGATATCAGACGCAGGGATTGCGATGGCTGCAGCGATTATTATGTTTATCCTTCCAAGTGGTCAAAAAGAACAAAGTCAACTCTTGTGTTGGAATGACGCCAGTCGCCTTCCTTGGGGAGTTTTACTTCTTTTTGGCGGAGGGCTAAGTTTAGCTAGTGCCGTCTCATCTTCAGGTCTAGCGCAGTGGTTAGGAGAAAGTCTTGCGCCTATCGGTGGAATGGGGGTGCTGTTATTAATTATAAGTGCCACCCTTTTAGTGATTTTTCTTACTGAATTAACGAGTAACCTCGCAACCACGGCAACATTTTTACCTGTAATGGCTGCCATAGCCCTTCAGCAAGACCTGTCACCACTAGCGTTGAGTGTTCCAATTACTCTGGCTGCAAGTTGTGCATTTATGTTACCTGTGGCCACACCGCCTAATGCAATTGTTTATGCCTCGGGAATGTTAACTATTCCGCAAATGATCAGGGCCGGTTTCGTGCTGAACATTATTGGCTTGGGATTGTTAACTGTAGTGGCAATGTGGTTGGCTCCATGGGTTTTAGGATAAAGGGCTCAGAGGCTTTGATGTTCATACAATGGCCAATTTAATTGGCCATTTCTCCAGATGAAGAAATAAGATTATGTATAGCAAAATTACAAAATTGTTCACCAGCACAGCGTTCATTTCTTGCTCATTTTTTTGCTTCAGCGCTTCAGAAAATATGGAAGCTGTTTTTTCTGCTCAGACTAAAACACAAAAAGTATTGGATGTGGAAAGTGCGTTGGCGAGATCCCAAGCAAGACTGGGGATTATTCCCGACTGGGCTGCGGCAGAAATAACTGATAAAGCAAACATAAAATACGTCTCTGAGGAGAGTCTAGCTAAGGAATACGCAGTTGTTCGCCACCGCATGGTCGCGCTGCTAAATGTTTGGCAACGCTCGCTAGAAAACAACGCGCACGAATACATCCACTTCGGCGCAACAACAGTGGATGTTTACGACACAGCTCTTGTGTTGCAATTGATTGATGCCTCCACGGTGCTTATCTCCGAACTTAAATCACTGGAAGCACAGATGACCACCTTGGCGGTTGAACATAAAGACACGGTTATGATTGGTCGTACCTTAGGTCAGCATGCTTTGCCCATCACTTTTGGTAAAAAGGTAGCCACTTGGCTTGGTGAAAACCAACGCAATATAGAAAGGTTGGAAAATGTACAAGCCAAGCTAAAACGTTCAGCTATTCTCAAAGGGGCTGTCGGCAGCTACTTAGGTTTGGGTGACGAGGCCATCAAACTCGAACTATATTTCGCGCAAGAGTTGGGGATGGATAAGCCGTATGCCGATGACTGGCATGGTAGCAGAGATGTGTTTGCCGAATACGCGATGACACTCGCAATTTTAAGCAAATCGCTCGGACGTATCGGTAATGAGCTGTTTTCTTTGCAAATGACCGACATTGGAGAAACGGAAGAAGTTCGTTCAAGTTCTGCTGTGGGCTCAAGTACCATGCCGCACAAGAAGAATCCTAGCCAATCGGAAGCCCTTATTTTCTATTCCAGAAAAATACCTCGCATGGCTGAAGTGGTCTTGGATGACATGGTTAATGTTTTTGAAAGAGATAATACTTCCCGCACCAACCGAGAGTTGGCCGACATTTCTCTTGAAGCCGAAAAAATGGTGCTTGCCGCACAGCGTTTGATAAAAAGACTAAAGGTAAAGCCTGAGGTCATGGCGCAGAATTTAAATAAAACGCATGGATTGATAATGGCGCAGAGGGTGGCCTTTTATCTGGCTGAGAAAATAGGAAAAACGACAGCGAACAACAAGCTGCATAAGCTAGCGACCAAAGCCCTAGAGCAACAAGTGTCTTTGCGTTATCTGATTGAGAATGACCAAGAATTAGCTACTCACTTTGATCAAGACACCCTTGACCGGCTTTTTGACCCTCATACTTACCTTGGTCTTGCTGAAGAGCAAGTCGACGCGGTTATTAAAAGCTTACAAGAGTGAACTAAATCGAGGGCGTGTAACGCCCTCATTATGTGGTGATTAAAGATATTCTTAATCTTGTGTCACGTCGGTTGTAGTTGCTAAAGAATTACCTACTCTTCCAATGCTTCTAGCACCTTATCTGCGAGTTCCCAAGGGTTGAATCCTTGCTTGCCATAGTCGAGTCCACGGCGAACAATCACCAGTTCTTTTTCAGGGATCACCACCACAAATTGGCCGCGGTTACCACGTGTGGTAAAGGCTTTTGCTGGGCCATTGTTCTTATCTGCCTTACGTAGCCACCACTGTGCACCGTAATCAAAGCCTCGCGAAGCGGATGCGGGCGCGGGAGTGGTTGAATAGGCAATCCACTGTGGCGAGATGATTTGCTCACCAAACCACTCCCCCCCGTTGGCGTATAACATACCAAATCGTGCTAAGTCTCGCGCCGTGGTGTACATTTGGCTGCTAAAAATGAAGTCGCCATATTGGTCTGTGCTCACAAGTGTGTTGTACATCCCTAACTTATTGAATAGAGCGCGTGATGGGAATTGATGATACTCCTGCTCATTATCAAAGGTGTTTTTGAACGACATGGTCGCCAACAGTGTGTCGTAGTTTTCATAGTCCCAAAATGTGCCGGGTTCACGCACAAGCCCACGATTCACCGCGCCCTTCGCGGAACTCTCACCCGCCCAATAGGCAAGGCCTGAACCGTTGGCGTATTCCATATTAAAGCTATCTACAGGGTATAAACCTGAAGACATCTGTAGGGCATCCCCCAAGGTGATTTTGTTGCGCGGGTCGTCCTCTGGGTTGGCTAACTGTGGCGACCACTCTAGATTCAACGAGTCATTTACTGCCATTTCTTTACGGTCGACTTTGATGCCTGCGAGTGTTGCAAACACACTTTTTGCTGTGCTCCAGGTGCGCGTTTTGGTGTCACGATTTACGCCCTCAGCATAGCGCTCCAGCATGATGTTACCGCGATGAACAATAACAAGGCTTAAGGTGTCTTGCTCATCCGTTGGCGTATTGAACGCCCACTCAGCAACTGCGTCTATGGCTTGCTGTTGTTTTGCGGATGTAAATTGATAATCAGTGGTCGCATCACCCAAAGGCCAAGGGGTTGTAGCGTAATTTTTCGGAACTGGCGCTAATTTGATACTAGGCAGGGTATCGGCAACATTAAAATCTTGGTCTGGGCGCAGCACCACACACCCTATGCCATCGCGATAAATTGCGCGGATGGTCATGCCAGACTCGTTGCTAATTGCCACGCCACGTGCTTCGTTATCTATATTCACTAAAGGCGAGGATTCCACGCCAAATTTACCGGGAATGTACTTGAGTTCTTGCGCGTTAATCTGCTCAAGGGTGCGATTAGACGTAAACAAGCCATTGCATGTAAGGACTGCTTGCACACCAAGGTGGATCATGGCTCGTTGGGGCTCAAATACATCATACTCGGCATGTGCAGGAGTCAGGTTAAGCAGCAGAACCGCAGCGAGAGCAGAGGTTTGTCGTTTCATTTCATGGCCTTTTATTTTTGTAGTCCAATACGGCTAGGTTGTTGGCATAAAGTGACTGTCGAGACACTGATTAAAACACTAACTCTCTGTGATGCCCACGCCAAGGAAATGCGCTGAATAACGGGTTTCCAAACTCAGCGGCAAGGGGAAAGACCCTTGCATCGCTTCTAATTTCAATACAAGCGAGGTATTATCTTTTTCTTCAATGAGTTAAGCGCAATTAAAATAACAACATAGCGCGTTTATCAGCATTTCACCCGCTATTTACCCAGCTGAATTCACTTGGCGTTTGCTATCAGCAGCCAAGAATTTTACGCGAGAACTGATAATTGGAATGTGAGGAACTAAGTCGCCAATGAAGGTGTTACTGATCGAAGACAACGAGGTGCTTGCAAGGCAGATTGTCGAGTTTATGGAAGAACAAACGATGATTGTAGATCATGCTATGAATGCGCATCAGGGCACGACGTTGGCACTCAGCGAAACTTATGATGTGATCATCGTCGATGTAATGCTACCAGATGGCAACGGCTTTGATGTAACTCTTACTATTAAGCAACAATCACGTATCCATCTGCCTGTACTAATGCTAACAGCAAGAGACGCCATTGCTGATAAAACCGAGGGGTTTGCTGCAGGAGCGGATGATTACCTCACAAAGCCATTTGATTTGCATGAATTGCTGCTGCGGTGTCAGTCGCTTTGTCGTCGTCATCAATTATACCAGCCGAAGGTAGCTAGGGTGGGAGAGCTGACGTTGGATACGGTAGCTAAAACAGCCAGTAGAGGCGAGCAACCGCTACAGCTTGGGCAGATCCCTTTTCAAATTCTTGAACTACTGGTGGCGGCCTATCCGCAACCCGTGAGCCGCGCTTTGCTTATTCATAAAATTTGGGGCGATACCCCACCGGACACCGACGCGCTCAAATCCCATGTCTATCAGTTACGACAGGCATTAGATAAAAATTTTGCGTACCCTATGCTCAAAACCGTAACAAATCTGGGATATCGACTAGAGTTGGCAACAGCACATGAACAATAGTATTCAGCGTAAGGTTCTGATATTACTTGTTTCTTTTGCATTTCTGCTGTCGGCCATGTTCTCAGGGATCGCCTTTTTAGTAAGCTTTGCGACCGAAGATCAAATGATCGAAAACGTGTTAACGCAAGAGGCGCAATACCTGCAAGCGCGTTATCAAGATGGGCTAACGCTCGGTTCTCGATTTACCAATATCATTGTTTTTGCTCCTGATATGGCATTGCCAGAGCAATACCAATCACTGCTCGCGTCGGCGTCCTCGGGAGATCCTGAAGTTACAGGGGCCGACGGACAACATTGGCATATTAAAAGGCTTGAGTTGGCTAATAACAAACAGGCCTATTTGTTTCTCAACGCCACGCAGTGGCTGGCTATGCCATCGTTGCAAGAAAATATGACGATTCTATTGTCGGTTCTGATAGTTGTCTCGCTGATTATCGCCTTGGTGTTTGCATACCTGTTAACGCGGAAAATCACCTCGCCTCTTATCGAGTTGACTGAGCTTTTATCGACACAGTCACACCTAATAACGACCTCACGCGTGCTCAAAAGATCTGATGAAATAGGTGTACTTGCCAGAGAATTTGAGCGCGCATTAAGTGCATTGCAAAGCTCATTGCTGCGCGAGAGCGACTTCACTCGTGATGTTGGCCATGAATTACGTACTCCGCTGGCGGTGATTAAAAATTACCTGACGTTGCAGCAAGGGCGAACCCTGCAGCCAAACGAATTAGCGGAGCTCACGACGCAAGTTGAGTATGTAACTAATTGCGTGGATTCACTCATTGCGTTGGCGAGGGCACAGGAAGCTGAAATGCATACTTTGCCACTACGCCAAACCATTGAAGAGACGTTGATGAGTGCATTGAGTCCTGAACAGTTGGATACCTTTGAGTTCATCATTAATGTGCCTTATGACTTAAAAATAACGGCTCACAAAGCACTTTGTATTGTGTTAATTCGTAACTTGTTAGGCAATGCACTCAATCACGCTACCAGCCGACAACTGACAATAGAGGCGACGCAGCAATATTGGCGATTTAGCAATGATGCACTCCACGTGCCTGAATCCCCAATGTCACGTCATACCAAAAGGCAATCCAGTAAAGGCTTCGGCCAAGGTTTGTATTTGGTGAATCGCATTGCCAGCGCACAGCAATGGCATTGTGACTGCGCCTTTATCGATAATAAATTCACCCTCACTTTTTATTGGCCAGACAGTCCAAGTGCTAAAAAGTCGACTTAACTGCGCTAAAAGAGCGAATTTTCACAGTCGATTTCACCTTTATTTCACCTCCTGATCGTTACACTTTGCATTGTGTGACGTCGTGGAGGTTAAATCATGATCAAAGGAAGTTGTTGTTGTAAAGCGGTGCAATTCGAGTTGAATGAAAGGCCCGACATGTTGGGCATGTGCCATTGCAGCAGGTGTCGTAAAGTCGGTGCTAGCGCACTTGCTTTTGTAAAGGCAAACACGCTGCGTATCACCTCGGGGCGCAATCTTATTGCTGTTTACAAAGCGACGGCGCAGTACCAATACTCACGCTGTTTTTGCTCTGTGTGTGGTACAGCATTGGGAGAGCTGCTCTCATCCTCTGCCTCATTTGTGATTAATGCTCATTGCATCGACAGCGATATTGTTATGGAAAACGCATTCCATGAATTTGTTGCGGACAAACCCAGTTGGCTCGCCATCGGTGATAGCGCTCAACAATTTGCTGCGCATCCAATCAAACAATAATGAAGACCCTAAAACGGTCAATGCGTCAATTAGGGCTAAGTAAGAAAAATAACATGCATTGCTGCAAAATTGCAGGTGCAAAAATAGTGAGGTGACGATTTAGATGTCACTGATTATGGGGAAGAAATGAATACATTGTGTAAATGGATACTCACGTTGGTTTTAGTCTGGCTGACATTGTTTATTAAGCCAGTTCATGCCAGTGAAAACGTGGCTGAAACTCAATTTCAAGTAAAGCTAGAGCAAGCGTTGCAGCAAGAAGAACTGATTGGGGCCGTATGGGCAACCATCGCTGAGGATGAAATTACTACGGGCGCTGTGGGACTGGCAAACGCGCAAAGCGACGAGGCAATGAGTACCATTAACAAGGTTCAAACTGCTTCCGTGGTTAAAACGTTAATTGCAACAGGCGTACTTAGGCTTGTCACTAAAGGGAAGCTGACTCTGGATACACCAGTTGCAACTGTGCTCACCGATATCCAATTTGACAATCAATGGGCGGCAACAGACCCAGTACGAGTGCGACACTTACTGGATCACACCTCTGGGCTCGATGATGCCTCACTTTGGCAGATTATGACGATACAAGCCCAACCCGACACCCCCCTTATTGACGGCATGCAACAAGGGCCACTGCTAGTTCGCAGCCGACCAGGTAGCCGTGTGTCCTATTCTAACCAAGGTTATACGCTCATAGGTATGGTTATAGAACGGGTAACGGGCGAGCGCTATGAGCATTACCTTGATACGCACCTTCTACGACCTTTGGGAATGCACATGAGTACGTTTACGTATGTTTCTCAACACGGAGCGCATGCAGACTCCACGCTGGCGATGGGGCATTTTGAAAACTCAGTCACGCAAGCTACTTTACCGCTTTATCTTCGCCCTGCAGGACAATTTACCACGACCGCAAGCGATATGGCGGTGTTCGCCCGTTTTTTAATGAGCAATGGGGAGATCAGTGGTGACACTTTTATTACCCCCGAGTTACTTCGCGCAATGGCAGTGCCTGTGGCCACAGAAGCGGCGTTGGCAGGGCTTACGAATGTGGGCTATGCATTAGGGATGACCAGCCGAGATAGGCACGGTGTGCTAGGCAAATGCCACAATGGTTCCACTGTTGGCTTTCGGACTAATTTCTGCATCTTCCCAAAACAGAAAAAAGCCTTCTTTATTGCCTTTAATGCTGATGTGGAAACCGCTGATTACAAACGATTCGACCAACTGCTGATTGCTGAACTAGGTATTGAACCTGAGGTCGTCAAAGCAGCAGCTGCGCCGCTCAGTGCTGTGAGCGATTGGCAGGGTTACTTTGTGCTGTCGCCAAGTCGAAATGAACGTTTTGCTTATCTCGATTATGTTTTGCACTTTGTGCGCCTAGATTGGAATGGGCAGGTGATGCAGCTCACACCATTTCAAAGTAAAGGCAAAGAGCTAGTGCCTGTCGGTGGTGCACTGTTTCGCGATAAGGAGCGCGCACATGCATCTCATGTACTGATGACATCTGTAGATGGTAAACGCTTGGTTAGCGACGGTTTTAGAACCTATGAACAAATCAGCGCATGGCAGATAGTGCCCATTTGGCTGAGTTTAGCATTGGGCCTGCTCGGTATCTTTTGGCTGTTAATAAGTGGGGTAGGCGCGTTGGCTATGCGCAAATTAACGGTTTCATCGGCGCTGTTCGCTCCTTTTATGTCCTGTATTGCCTTGTTGCTGCCCATTCCTGCATTTTTTAGCCAATCCTTTTTGCAGTTGGGTGACCTGACGCTTGCTAGTGGCTTGTTGACACTTGTAACTGCGCTATTACCTTTGGCTATGATATACGGCTTGTGGCGCTCTTTTAGAATGCCAGAGGGAGGGCGAATAGTTGTGGCTAATACGCTATCGATGATTCTGGTACTTCAGTGGTGCGTTGTGCTGAGTTTTTGGGGCTTTATGCCGCTGAACCTATGGCAGTAAATGCACAGAGATACGTTTTAAACCAAGCTGGGCCTAATTTGGCATAGCTTGGTTACATGTTATTGCCGCCACTGTGATAGTGTTGAACAGCAAACAGGGAAGTTAGTGCAAAACAATTAAGAGGGAAAGCCTTATGCCACACTTTGTCATCCATTGCTCAAACGATATTTTAACGCTTAAAGTAGAGCACGAAATCAATAGCGAAATTCATCACATAGCCCATCACTCGCAGTTATTTGAGCAAAGCGATATCAAAGTCCGTGTTATGCCATTTAATACTTACTCGGTAGGCGGAGAAACGGCGTCTTTTATTCACGTCTTCGCAAACATCATGCAGGGGCGAACCATTGAGCAACGTTCACATTTATCTCAAGCGATTGTCGCTAAACTCGTAGCTATGTTCCCTGAAGTGCCCCATATCGCCATGAATGTCGACGAGTTCGAAAAAAGCACTTATTGCAACAAGGCGCTATTGTAGAAAAGTGTCTTCGACATCATTGGCAAAGAGGGAGTACGGGGCTTGAGATTACGCACCACGCGATAGTGCGCCCCTGTGAGAATTCCTAACCTGCTGTTAATAAACAAATTCGTCTAGAAGCAGTCATGTTGACCTTAACCTTCTTTGCGATTAAGTTAGCTAAAGATAAAAAATAAGCAATCTACAGGGAACGGTATGAAAAAACTATCTAGCATTCTATGCATGGCGTGTGCGTTAAGCAGCGCAGGGGTCTTGGCTGAGCAATGGCAATTGGAAGAAAGAGTAGAGCCCAGGTACCCCATTGAAGCTGTAAAGAACTCACTCGAAGGCTGTGTTAGCGTACAGTTCTTCATCAATAGTGATGGTGTGCCCACTTATCTTGAGGTGCTCAAAAGCTCCCACCAAGACACGTTTAACAAAGCAGCAATCAAAGCCATAGAACAGTGGCGATACAGCCCTACAGAGTCTAATAGCGAGCGTATTCCTGAGCGTCAGAACACGTCGTTAAGCTTTGCGTTGTCACCAAACCCTTCGGCAGTTTATGACTGTGAGGCGGCACTTACAGCGGAATCATCAGATATTGCATCGTTCAGAGCAAACCGACTCGCAGCACCGATTGTTGCCACTGATCTCAACACTAAAAATCAATCTATTGAAAGAATTTTTACAGTGTTGTCGGATGAGGAAAAAGCGCATTTTGTGAAGAGCTACTCTTCGCTGGAAGCAAAAAGGGCAGCGTCAGAGCAGCAAGACTCGTATCCATCAGTGATTGATGGTCTGACTTATCATCAAGTTATCCAGCTGGCAGGGCTCAGCTCATCACAAATCAAAGCTCAGAGCGCTCAACAGAAAGCTCAAGGTGTGGAGCAGAGCGTTGAAAAACTGCCACTAATGAGCATGCCTGAATTGATTAACACTTGGAGTATCAAGGACATGGTGATGGGAATGGATCCTGAACTATTCAAGGAAATATCATTTCGCCAACTCAAAGCAGAAGTATTACTCAATAGTGATGGAACCGCTGAATTACTCGGTACATGCAGAGAGGTGAGTGAGCAAATGTACGCTGCGTTAGCATCTCAAGTCGCTGATTGGGAAATTTCAAGCAAAGTGCCTTCACCAAAGCCGACAAGATTCATTTATATGGTGCCGGCACCAGCAGAGCCAGGCGCTTATTTTGATTGTGATGATGCGTGGAATGATAAGTACCAGCAATCGATGTAACTTGGCTACATAGTCTATAACTTCATCATAGCAGTCCTATAAGGGCTGCTTTTTATACCAAAAACACGCAGAGCCTTGTGTGTTGATAGCTAATGGGCACAGACCCGCAGCATGCTTGCCAGTGTTTCTTCACACACCGCCCGATTTAGGCTATTACTTATTTAGTTCGTTCAACAAGCGCGTTTGCCTTGGACTATTGCGCGCACCTTGCCATTATTGGTAGTACGAACGCAAACTTGCGAGGCATGAAAAAGTACGAATGTCTTTGCAATTAGGGCGAGAGTCCTTTAGTCTGCGCGTCCTTAAACATTTCTGGTGAAATAACCAACAGCGTTATTTCACCATGCATATCGAGTATCTATGACCGACCAGCAATCAGTGCCAGTGACCCATTCCATCCCATCAGAAGATAACATTCAGTTTAGCGACCTAGGCTTACAGCCGAAACTGCTGCAAGCTGTCGAACAGCAGGGCTATAAACACCCATCGCCAATTCAGGCTCAAGGTATTCCTGCGGTATTATCTGGTCGAGATGTGATGGCTGCAGCGCAAACTGGTACGGGTAAAACAGCTGGATTTACCTTGCCGATGCTTGAATTGCTAAGCAAAGGTCAGCGCGCGCAAAATAATAATATTCGCGCTCTTGTATTAACACCTACTCGAGAGCTTGCTGCGCAAGTTGGTGAGAGTGTTGAAACCTATGGGAAGCAATTAGCGCTGAGTTATTCAGTGGTCTTCGGCGGTGTAAAAATTAACCCGCAGATGATGCAGTTACGCCGCGGCGCGGATATCCTAGTTGCTACTCCGGGTCGATTGATGGACTTGTATCAGCAAAATGCCATCAAACTCAACCAACTTGAAATGCTGGTGCTCGATGAAGCCGATCGTATGTTGGACATGGGTTTTATTCACGATATTCGCCGCATCATTAAATTATTGCCCGCGAAACGTCAAAACTTGCTCTATTCAGCGACCTTCTCTGAAGAGATCCGTGAATTAGCCAAGACAATCGTCACCGATCCACTCGAGATTTCAGTGGTGCCGCCTAACACGACAGCTAAAACCGTTGAGCAATGGGTTTACCCAGTTGATAAATCACGTAAAACTGCCTTGTTAAGTCATCTAATTAAAGAACATGCATGGCCGCAGGTATTGGTATTTAGCCGTACCAAACATGGTGCTAACCGTATCTCTCGTAATTTAGAAGCTCGTGGCATTCCATCTGCGGCAATTCACGGTAACAAGAGTCAAGGCACAAGAACCAAAGCGCTAGCTGGCTTTAAAGAGGGTAGTATTCAAGCGCTTGTAGCCACAGATATCGCCGCCCGCGGCATCGACATTGACCAGCTACCTTGTGTGATCAACTATGATCTCCCTAACGTAGCGGAAGATTATGTGCACCGTATCGGTCGAACGGGTCGAGCAGGAGCATCGGGTTTAGCTATCTCTTTTGCCATCGCTGATGATGCCAAAGATTTGAACGGCATCGAAAACTTAATTCAGGAGCTGTTGCCGCGTAAAGTCATTGCGGGGTTTGAGCCTACTAATGAGTTGCCTGAGAGTACCCTTCGCCCGCTTAAGGCTAAAAAACCGAAGAAGCCAAAAAAGCCCAAGGTAGATGCTGAAGGTCAAGCGCAAGCGCCAAAAAATGAAGGGCAAACTGCGCCATCTAAGCACAAAGAGCAAACGGATAAGCGAGGCCATTCTCACCACGCTAATAAAGCACGCCGACGCCCTGCAAACGCAAATAACCAGCGCAACCAAGATGGGGCAAAAGGACAAGGAAGAAAAAGCAATCAGTCGCGAAATAGACGCCCAACTGGTAGGTAATGACTGTTCAGGCACCGCTGTTCGATTGTAGCTGAACTGCAAAGCGGTGCTCACATCATACAACTTATATCAGTGTCGTTACTCTTGAGCGCTTTGGTGCTCAAGCTCAGCAGCTAGTTTGCCTATGCTATGTTGGCTAAACACCTTGATGCCTTGTTGCTCCAGCAACGCAGCAGTGACACCTAATCCTGTTATTTTCTTGCCACTGAAACTACCGTCATATACCTGTGTGCTGCCACACGACGGGCTGCCTTCGGCGAGAATGGCATAGCGAATTCCTTGTTGCTTACAAACGCTCAGGGCATTGGAAGCCCCCTTTACAAACTCCGCTGTAACATCAACACCATCATCGCCTATAACAGAGGCATGCCCTTGCAACACATCAATGCCTTGTCCTTGTTGTATTTCCGCTGGGGCTCTGGGGGTTGGTAACCCTGCAGAGACTTCTGGGCAGAGTGTGACCAGTTGAGTGTGCGTTGTCAGCCAGTCAAATTCAGCTTGGGAAATTGTGAGGCAACTGGCGTTGTAGCGCACCTTATTGCCTAACAAACATGCGCTAATGAGTACTTTTTCACGCTCATTAACCATCTCACTTCACTTCACACAATGCTTGATTGAGGCCGTTGCTTACTTTATCCACCAAGCGCATGAGTTCGAGCGCTTCTTCGTTGGAGATGTTATCGAAGTTGCAGCGCATCTGCTTAGGGATTGCGAGCGCTTTGTCTTTGGCTGCTTTTCCTTGTTGGGTAAGGAGCACACGCTTTACACGTTTGTCGTGCTCATCGCTGACAACATTAAGTAAATTCTTGGTAGTGAGCTTTTTGAGAATCAAGCTCATAGCACCGCCATCAATCCGCGTTTTGTGTAATAGCTGATGGATGGTTATATTGTCTTGTTCCCACAATGCCATCATCACTACATATTGGGGATAAGTGATATCTAACTCACTTAAAAGCGGCCGGTAAGCACGCGCGAATGCATTCGCAACCGTATAAAAACGATGGCAGAGCTGGTTGTCTAGTTTAAGAATTTCGTCGGTCATAGTGTCTCCTGTCTTATTATTTTGCATGCAAAAGACTTGATCTTCAACTTAAACACCTCTATTATTTATTTTGCATACAAAGTAAATTTAAATTTGAGACAGAAATTGGAGAAACATAATGGCTTTAGATAGCGTACTTTACACAGCGAAAGCAACTGCAACTGGTGGTCGTGACGGTTCGGCAAAATCTGACGATGGTCGTCTAGAGGTCGGCCTATCTGTGCCTAAAGGTTTAGGTGGCGATGATGGGCAGGGCACTAACCCCGAGCAGTTATTCGCTGCAGGATATGCTGCATGTTTTATTGGCGCACTGAAAAAAGTGGCCGGTGACCAAAAAATTAAATTGCCGCGCGATGTGTCGATCACAGGTGAAGTATCGATTGGTCCTAAGGGGGCAGGCTTTTCGATTGATGCAAAACTGACGATTAATTTAGGTGACATGGACAAAGAACAAGCGCGTGCACTGGTTGATACAGCTCACCAAGTGTGTCCTTATTCTAATGCTACGCGCGGCAACATCGACGTAGAGCTGGTTATTGCCTAATTCTAAGCGTTGCGAGCGAAGACGTTCAGATCATATTTTTACTAACTTAAATTCGCCGTAAAAGCACAAAAAAAAGCGTGGCTCACTTAAAGTGACCACGCTTTTTTATTCGTTGAATTTTAGGTTATTCGGCGGTTTTCTCTCCGTGTTTTTCAAACCACCATAGAATGTACGCTACTTTTGCCATTAAGTTAGAAGGGCGTTTGGTAATACCGTGCGAGGCATCAGGGATGCGCACCATTGCGGTATCAACGCCTTGCAACTTGAGTGCTTGATAGAACTGCTCAGTCTCTGAAATTGGCGTGCGGTAATCCGCTTCCCCCGTCAGCAGCATGGTCGGAGTTTTCACATTGCCCACGTAGCTAATTGGTGAGCGCTCCATATAGTGCTGCATGTGATCCCATGGCTTTCCAGGGAACCAGTAATCGGTAAAGAATGGATAAAAGTCCGCGGTAAGTACAAAGCTAAACCAGTTGATCACTGGCTTGGCAACCACTGCCGCCGCAAATCTGTCGGTGTGGCCGACAATCCATGAGGTTAGCACACCCCCGCCAGAGCCACCGGTGACGAACAGTTTATCTTGGTCAATAAAGCCCTTCTCTAGTAGCGCATCCACCCCCGTCATCAAGTCATCGTAATCGTTACTTGGGTAGTTATGATGAATGGTTTGCGCGAATTCCTTGCCGTAGGAGTCACTACCACGAGGGTTCATATACAGAACCACGTTGCCCTTTGCTGCAAATAATTGCGCTTCGGCACTAAAATGAGGGCCATAGTTAGCAACAGGCCCACCGTGAATTTCTAAAATGAGCGGGTATTTTTTGTTGGCATCAAACCCAGGCGGATACACCACCCACCCTTGTATGTCCAAGCCATCATGTTTGGATTTCACCCATAATTCTTCAACTTTACCTAACTCCTTGTTGCCAAGCGCATCTTCGTTTAGTTGAGTAAGTCGACGAGCTTCACCGCGTTTGGTAATGGCCACATCCGCTGGGCGTTGGGTATCGGCAAGGGTAAAGGCGATGTCGCCCCGGTCGCTAACGTCGAAATCACCGCCAGAATAAGGGCGGCCAAAGGCTACACTGCCCACTTTTTCTGTAATAACAGTGTGCTCACCACGTAAAGGTTGATAAGCGAGGGTGGTTTGCCCTTCACTGTCATAACTGAAGTAGATGCCCTTACTGTCACGCGACCATTGAATATCAGCTACTGCACGGTCAAAATCTGGCGTTAAACTTTGTGTTTCACCTGATACTAAATCGCGTATGTACAGCTGGGTGTTTTCGTAATTAGTGCGCTTGTCGTCATACCCTGTGTAAGCTAGGTAGCGGCCATTAGGTGATACCTGTGGTTGATTATCGGGGCCATTTCTGTCCGTCACTGCTACGATTTCTTTGCTCTGTAAATCAAGAGCATAGATTTCAGAGTTAATGGGCTTTAACTCCCCATTTTCATGACGATTGGCTGAAAAATACAGCGTATTACCGTCGCCACTAAAGCTTAATTTACCACCATGATCAAAATCACCATGGCTTAGCTGGGTTGCATTGCCGCCCTGGGCTGAAATACTGAATAAATGGTTAAAGCCTGCTTTGGTGTACCCCGCACCGTCAGCGCGATAGTACACATCATCGATGAACACAGCGGGGTCTGCCCACTTTGCCCCTTCAGGTTTACCCGTAAGGCTAACAGGTGTCTTCGCTTTGGCCGGTACAAACATACTGAATACCAGAGACTTGCCATCAGGGGTCCAAGTCGGTTTTGACGGGCTTTGTGTTAGGTTACTGATTTTACTCACCGCCCCCGTGCTCAGCCATTTCACATACAACTGCGCGCTGCCATCACGCGTAGAGATAAAAGCAAGGCGATCACCGCTAGGAGAAAGCACTGGCGCAAAATCTTGATGCACACCACTGGTTACAGGCATAAGCTGCTTATCATCAGTGCTGACCTGCCATATGTTACTGAACTTGCGATCGGTTTTGATATCCATGCGATTGCGCACAAAATACACTTGTTTACCGTCGTTGCTGATGTCTATCTGGTTGGCATATTCGAGATTAAATACATCTTCTAGTTGCAATGGGGAAAGGTCATTTGCCATCACACCTGATGACAACGCGAGGCTCAAGGCACAAGCCATTTTGGTGATATTCATACTCAATCCTTAGCGGTTATGTGAACCCTAGTTTTAGAATGGCTCATCATTGATTGCAACTTAATACGTTGAATTAGTGCAGATAATCATCACTACTTGATTATGCTTTTTATTATCTAAAGTGAGTGAATGCTCTTGCGTTAACACCGAAATATAGCTGGCTCATTATGTGTTCTCACTGTTATAACTGGTTAGCTACTGTGAGGGTCGATATACACCTTTTGCTTACATAATTGTTCGTACTTCTTGTGGTAACTTAACTGAGTTCACTGGTTCCAACTTCGAATGAGCTGGGACTTTACCGTTATCTTCTGGGAGGGAAGGGCGAATGCAGTGCCCGTTACAACTATGACGCAAACTTTACTGATACTGTTTACTGTGCTGTGTTCGTTTTCGACTCAGGCTAGCGAATCCAATTTTGCTGCGCTGAATCTGACTCAATCTGGGGTTGGCTATGTAGCCCTCGTTATTTTCACCATTGCCTATATTCTTGTTATGGCAGAAGAAAAGATTCATATGCGCAAGTCTAAGCCTGTGCTTGTTGCCGCGGGTCTGATCTGGATTTTAATCGCAAGCGTCTACCCGAGCGAGCATGCCAGCATTGTTGAATCAGCGTTTCGTCATAACCTCCTCGAATTTGCCGAGTTGATGCTGTTTCTGTTAGTGGCGATGACTTACATCAACGCCATGGAAGAGCGGCGACTATTTGATGCCTTACGCGGTTGGTTACTTAAAAAAGGCTTCACCTACAGACAACTATTTTGGATAACTGGCGGCTTAGCATTTTTTATATCGCCCATTGCAGACAACCTTACTACGGCGTTGCTAATGTGTGCCGTGGTGATGAAGGTCGCAGAAAATGACAAAAAGTTTGTTGCCCTGTGCTGCGTCAGTATCGTTACTGCGGCTAACGCAGGCGGTGCTTTTAGCCCCTTCGGCGATATCACCACGCTGATGGTGTGGCAGGCTGGACAAGTAACATTTACCGAATTTTTGCGACTTTTTGTGCCCTCGGTCGTTAACTATTTAGTGCCTGCCTTGGTGATGAGTATGTTCATTGAGAACCGCACACCGACTCGGGTTGATGCCGAGGTGGAGTTAAAGCGTGGCGCGCTGCGAATCACCTTTTTGTTTTTACTGACCGTTGCTACTGCGGTGGCATGCCACATCGTTTTACATTTGCCACCGGTTCTAGGCATGATGATGGGTTTAGGTTATTTACAGTTCTTTGGCTACTTCTTGAGAATGACCCTCCCAGGCTCTTTGGCGCGCAAACGTGAAAAGGCTGAGCTGCAAGGTGACAACAAACGATTGGAGCAGTTAGGAAGCGTGGTGCCATTTGATGTATTCAGCAAAGTCTCTAGAGCAGAATGGGACACCTTGTTGTTTTTCTATGGCATTGTGCTGTGCGTGGGCGGTCTTGGCTTTATGGGGTATTTGAGTCTGTTGTCAGAATCACTGTATGGCAATATGAGCGCAACGGTCGCTAACACTGTACTCGGTGTGGTGTCGGCTGTGATAGATAACATTCCGGTGATGTATGCAGTGCTATCGATGGAACCTGAGATGTCTCATGGTCAATGGTTGCTTATTACGTTAACTGCAGGAACAGGCGGTAGCTTATTGTCGATTGGTTCTGCGGCGGGTGTGGCCTTGATGGGGCAGGCACGCGGTTATTATTCTTTTGCCTCGCACCTAAAATGGACCCCAGTCATAGCCCTTGGTTATGGCGCCAGTATTGTGGTGCACTTGTGGCTGAATAAAGCCGTGTTTTAAACACCAAGAGCCGAGGCTCTTGGTTAATCCATATTTTCTATTTGGGGTTAACTTGGGTTAATCCCACTCATATCTAAGCGTGAATAGTGCAGTTCTTCGTCTGCCTGGGAAGTAGCGATCGCCACTGAACGAGGTGTAATCGGCGCGTTCTGCATAGGCTTCATCGGTAATATTTTCTATTCTGAGAGTCGCCAGTAGCTGTGGGCTCACTTGCCATTGTCCTCGTACGCTGAGTAAATCGTGCCCTTCATATTCATGTTGATTCTCTGCATCAGTGAAGTATTTGCTCATGCTGCGCCACTGCAAGGATAGCAGCACTGAGTCACTTGCTCGCCAATTTAAGCGAGTGTTTGTGATCAAACGCGGTGCCGTATCCATAATATTCCCTTGAATATTTTGCTCGCCCAGAAGTTGCTCATGTTCGTAGGTATGCAGAGCATTTGCTATGGCGGTTTGTAGACTCAACGTGTCGCTTAGGCGGTAATCTAATTCTAATTCTAATCCGCGGTGTTTACTTTGGCCTTGGCTAACATTGAAAAAGTCGCTGTTTCGGTAAATAACATTGTCTTTTTCCATCACGTAGCCAGAGAGTGTAAAGCGTAAATCACTGTAAGCCCCCTTTACACCCAGCTCTATGCTGTCGAGTGTTTCGCTTTCAAGGTCGGCAACTTGTTGAGCTCGTTGTAACTGATACAGCTCGGATGTTTGCGGAGCTCGATAACCTTTGGCCACATTGGCGTAGGTCACTAGGTTTTCATTGAATTGATAGCTCAGCGCGAATTTCGGTGATAAGTCGGTAAACTCAGTTTTTGCACTTGGTGGGCGAGCATATCGACATCCGCCCATGGCGCACTCGCTGCCATCTTCTTTAGTGCGCCCAGCTTGCAGATGAGTTTCGTAGTCATAGCGGATATGCTCATACCGTGCGCCAAGATCGACTTGCCAGCTTGCTTGACGATACTGCAAAGCTATAAAAGGGGCGAGTTGAGATGCATTAACCGTGTAATCGTAATGTTTGCCTTGTGGGATGGTGGCTTGCAAAAATGCAGACCCTTGGGTTGGATTTTCTTGGTACTGTGTCATGCTGCCTTGGGTGAATTCGCTATCAAGCCCAAGCTGTAATCGCCACAGCGGTGTTAGTTGATGTTGAACAAGGGCATTTATACCTGCGCCATGTTGCGCATTTTGTTCAATAGGCGTACCGGGAAGAAAGTGCTTTAAAAAAGTCATTTCTTGGTCGCGAGCGTAAGCCGTCATGGCAATATCAGTCGCATTGCTATAGTGCCAATTCAGTTTGCTCCATGCTCTTAGTGCGCGATTGTCTCTGAAGGCATCTGGGTTAAGGTTTTGCTTCGCTAGCTCTGGGTCTTTATAGCTTTCAAATCCCTCTATATAGCCCGCAGTGTCTTGATTCAAGTTGCTGTACGCAATGCCATTTTGCACCGACCAAGATTGACCGTCGTAGCGATGGCGCAGTGTCATTTTTTCTTGCTCGACGCTTTCATCTTCACGATAGCCAGAGTCGCGAGTCATGCTGATATTTGCACCGATACCATAACTGCCCGCGTCTTTGCCAGCTTGCAACTTCGCCCGTTTATAGCCATAAGAGCCCACATCTATGGCGGAATACCCGCTTCCTAGGGTTGGATCTTGGCTGATCACATTAATTACACCATGCACCGCATTTGAGCCGTACAGCACCGAGCCAGGTCCTTTTAAGACTTCGATGCGCTGGGCCATTTCACTGTGTGCCTCGAACAGCTCATTGACGTTACAAAAACCTGCTGCGCGCAGGGCGATGCCATCTTCAAGCGTTAAAATTGAACCGCATGCTCCTGAGCCGGTGAAAACTGGGGAGCGAAGAGCGGGGAGGTATTCTTGGCCATTGCCATGCTGAATATTGGCACCGGCAACACTTTGCAATGCTTTTTCTATGTGGGTCGCGCCTATTTGCTCTAGCAATTCCTGGTTAACACTAGTGATGCTCAGCGCTTTGATGTCGTCATTTACTGCGAAGCGTGACGAAGTTGTCGCAATTCGCTCGATATCTTGCTTATCCTGTGTTGCATACACTGAGGGACTAGCAAAAGGCGACAGAGCTGGGATGGCAGCGATTAAGTAAGTTCTAAACATCATAGAGGCACGACAAAATTTTTGTGCCCATGGTAATGCCTTGATTTGACCTATGCAATGTATTGCGGGGAGTCGAAATCGCGAAATCATAACGTGCACTTAAGAGCGCTTTAGTGAGTCATTTTTTCGCTTTGGGTGTATGGGGTTTAACCAAGCCTATTATGAGTAACAGGCTTGGCACACGCAGAGGGCTTTTTTACGCTCTGGTCGTACAAAGTGCGAGGAATAAATCTGCTTTTTCTACTCCGTTACTGTAATCGTCAATTAGCGGGAAAAGAATTTGTTCTTCTTTTTGGTTATGTGCTTCGAGTACTTCTTCAAGTGCGAGCAGCAGGGGCGCTACATCGCGATTACTCAATAAATACTCATCAATACCAACAAGGTATTCCAATATGTCGCGATGTTCGCTGAGCATCACATCCGTAGGGTCATGGCTGATCCCCATTTTCTCCTCAAAAAATGGAAACAGCACTTCTTCTTCCCATTTGATATTTTGCTCGATGCCTTTTTTAAAAGCCCAAAAGTAACACAGTGCCTCATCACTCCCCAATTTTGCCTTAAAGCTCGCATACAAGCACTCCAGGCGCTTGTGATCAGCCACAAAGTAATTCGAGATAGATTGTGGGTTCATACCTAATTGTCCTATTACTACTGTTTCAAGAAAGTCAGCTAAAAACCGCGCTTATTGTTTTATGTGGTGTTCAACTGCTTTCTGAATACACATATTTATTGTTATTTTTATAATGAGAAGCGCCTGCTTTGCCGATCATGACGAAAAAGTAGCGCCTCTACCTTAATCTACATCAATAATGTACCTTATTAAGGTATGTGTTGAAACCGCTTTCAATAAGATTAGACACAGTCGTTTATTGGCATTTAGAAAGGTAAAGTGTGATCAAGGGGAGCGAAGGCTGTTGCACGAGTCGCAATAAAAAAGCACGCAATGCCATAAAGACAAGCGTGCTTATTAAGTCACAATTTGATTTTTAGAGAATAGTTACTGGGCTTCAACCCACATTACGCCCACCTCCTTTTTCACAACTTTCACTTTTGTGCCAGTTGTAAGTGGGTGCTCACTTTTTAGCTTCCAACTGATACCAGAGTAAGTGTGAGTCGTTAAGCCTTGGTCATCCACGTCGTTCTCAAGCACAAAGCTTAGTTCAGCAAAGTCTGATTTTACCTCGGTGCTGTCGCGTTGCTCTTGCATCCGTTTGAGTGGTTTCCAAAGTAACAGAGCCAGTGCCGTGGTGACGATGGTGTTACTCCATAGCGCTGTAGTTAATGTGCTATCGAGTAATGAAAAGTTCATCATCAAGCCTGTGAACAACAGCGACAATCCTAAAAATAATAGGATAAACGTCGACATACCCAGCACGGCCACTTCGATGATCAGAGCAAGTACACCCAGAATCATCAAGGTTTCTGCGAGGTTATTCATTAGGAACTCCATACTACCTCCTAAAATAAATTAGCTGCCTTTTTGCTTGCTATTGAGGGCGTTGATAATCGACATCCCTTGTGCAACGAGTGCACTAGCATCCGTACCGCTCTCTGGTAGCAGCACTACTGAAGACTCACGAGCAATCGCTTCTTTGGCAGCAATAGCTTTTGTCGCAAGATCTAACTGAATTGCTTTTTGGCCTTTTTCAGTTTCAGCGGCTTCACCGACTTTAAGTAGTGCATCAGCTTGCGCTTCCGCGACGGCGATAATAGCCTGAGCTTCACCTTCCGCTTTTAGTATCTGCTCAGCTTTGTCCGCTTCCGCGGCAAGAACTTGTGCTTGTTTTTTACCTTCAGCCACGTTGATAGCGGACTGGCGATCACCTTCAGATTCTAAAATTTGTGCACGTTTCACACGCTCTGCTTTCATCTGAGCTTCCATCGCTTCCATAACAGAATTTGGTGGCACGATGTCTTTAATTTCGTAACGTAATACCTGAATACCCCAAGGCTCAGCAGCTTGGTTGATAGCTGCAACTATGTTGGTATTAAGTAAATCACGCTCTTCAAACGTTTTATCTAGCTCCATTTTACCCAGCTCAGAACGCATGGTTGTTTGCGCAAGTTGAGTTACAGCGAATACATAGTCGTCTACGCCATAGGTCGCTTTATATGGGTCGAGTACGCGGAAGTACAACACACCATCAACGATTAAAGAGATATTGTCTTTAGTGATTGCTGATTGTGAAGGTACGTCTTGCGCTTGTTCTTTTAAGCTACGATCCGCGGCAATGCGGTCGATGAAAGGCACAATAAAGTTTAAGCCCGCTTCTTTTGTTGATTGATATTTACCGAAGCGCTCAATGAGCCATGCTCTGTTTTGTGGCACGAACTTCACACTGCTCTTTAATGTTACGAGCACAAAAATGAGCAAGAAAGCCTCAACAGTGAATAACATGTCAAGGATTTGCGAAATAGGGTCCATAATACTCTCCTTAGAAAAGACCTGTAGGGTGCTGATTTTGGTCGTTATGTTTAATTTTGCACCAGTTTTAGACTACCACTGCAATGTACATAGAGCTACTAAAATATGAATAGTCGTTGAACAACTAAGCATCAGCGAATTTCATTGCAAAGCGGTGTTTTTGCGTCAATCGGTGCTCAGCATACAGTTGGCATAATACGTGGTTGTTGCGGGCCAATCACTGAATACAGCAATAACTCCGACGTCTTGCGCCAGTACGTCTAACACCCGCATCATCACACCATCATTAACTACCGCATTGGAGATACTTTTATAGTACCAACCGCCGCCACTATGTAATGGGCCTGAGCGCTCCAAGGACCAAGTTATGATTTTAAGTCCTGCTTGTTTTGCAGCAACAGCATAAGCCGAAGGGATAATCTCACCATTGTCGTCAAGGCTTAACAACATCCAAATAGGTGGCGCGATGATCTGTACTCCATCTGCAACCAGTTCATCCATACTTGGTGACCAGGTTGAAGCGTTTGTAGGGTCGAATCCTGCGATTTGATCGCGACCGTCAAGGTATACAGATCGTGCAGCAAACTCTGGGTGATGCTCAATCCAATACATAATGTCATTGTAATTAAATGACTGCGGCCACACGCGCGTTGACGTAACCCCTGCTTGTTTATATTCATCCAGCATTTTCGCTGCGTAATCCTGTTGGCTCATTCCTTTATGAGGCATGGCAACTTCCGGTTCCTTTAGTTCAGGGGTCATTCGCACACCGAGCTGTGTAAAGAGAGCAATGCTTTGCGCATGGGTCATTAAGGTGCCATGAGTGGAGTACAAATTAGTTCGCCAATTGGGAGTGCCTTCGAGGTATTGAGCGACAGTCGTAGCTTGGGGGTTCGCACCATCCATTTTACCTTTGAGCGATTTAAACTCTTCTACGGTAATATCACTGGTACAGCACCTAGCTCTTGCAGGCTCACCATTTGCAGCCGGTGAAAAGGGCTCACTGCATTTCGCTGCAAGGTCTGTAGCTAGAATATTGGTGGTGGTGTGCAAATCACATTGTGAATGACGGCATACCAATTCGTTGTCTGCAGTGAAAGTGACATCACACTCCAACACGCCTGCTCCCATTCGCGCTGCAGCTATGTAGCTTTCTTTGGTGTGTTCAGGAAATTGCATAGGTGCACCACGGTGGCCAATTGAAAATACGTGTGGTTTGAAATCAGCGTTGGCACAGGACATTAACTTATCCTTTAGCTCACTTTGAGGCATCGCTTCTATCAGCATGAACGGGCGAGGACCAAGGTGCACATTAGGTTGCGATCCTGCGGGGGTATCATCAATTTGCGTGATTGTTGGAACTTGTTGGAAGGTACAGCCCTCCAGCACAACTGTCGAAAGTACAAGTGTGAGTAGTAGGTAACGCATTGACATAAAGTCCTTTTTATTCGCCAGTCATCGATATTAGTGAATGGGTGTTTTATTTTTATGACACAAACCAAGTGCATTGAAGCAATTATAGCTATGAACTAATACAATAGAGTCAACGTAATCTACACTCTGTATTTGGGCATCTGCGTTGGAATAAAAATGAAATGGATTATGAGTCTGTTTGTTGTATTGAGCCTATCCTGCTTTTCGAACGAGTACAAAATTGAGCCTGTTAAAGACAACGTCTATCGCTTTAACGCGGGGCACTATTACAGTGTTTTTATGATTACTGAATCCGCTGCTTTTGTTACCGACCCCATCAATAGTGATGCAGCTCAGTGGCTCAAAGCCGAAATCAAGCGCCGTTTTAATGTGCCAATTAAGTATATGGCGTACAGCCACAATCATATCGACCATACTCAAGGCGGTGGTTTTCTAGCTGATAGCACTACGCAAGTTATTGCGCACCGTTATGCAGATGAAGACTTACGATGGACGGATGCGCCTACACGTATGGCTGACATTACCTTTGCTCAGGAGCTTAAAGTGAACATGGGAAGCAACTCGGTAGAGCTTGTTTACCATGGCCCGAATAATGGCAGGGGTTCTGTGAGTATGCGCTTTATGCCAGCGAACGTGCTCTATATTGTTGATTGGATAGTGCTTGGGCGTATGCCGTACCAAGACCTCCAAGGTTACGATATTCATGGCATGATCCGCTCCACCGAAGAAGTTTTAGCTATGGCGCCGTTTGATGTACTCGTTGGAGGGCATGCCGACATGGGCACGCGTGATGATGTTAAGTACTACCTTTCATATATCAAAGCTCTGTATGACGGCGTTCGCGATGGCATGTTGAGCGGTTTATCTGTTGAGGAAATTCAACAACAGCTGACTTTGTCAGAGTTTAAGAGTTTACCCATGTTTGCACAGTGGCGAGAGGCAAATATTGCGGGTGTGCATCGAATGTTGATGGATCAGTCCTACTTTAATTTCCGTCCAGACATCAAAAGCAATAAAGATTGATGCCAAATGGGCAACTTTTCTTTGCCCTTTTCACTCTGCAATACATAACGCAAACTTGCTATTGTGCCCACCTTGTTATCGTCTTGTCGGGTGAACCATGACTCAGTTACCAAAGTTAAGCGTTTTAGATTTAGCTCCTGTAGTTCAGGGCAGTAATGCAAAAGAGGCGTTTGAGCGTGCGAAAGAACTCGCAATACACGTCGAACAGCTGGGTTACCACCGTTTTTGGATGGCCGAACACCACAACATGCCAGACATCGCCAGTGCGGCGACGTCGACCTTGCTTGCATACATTGGTGCGCATACTAAAACAATTCGGCTTGGCTCAGGTGGAGTCATGCTGCCAAATCATGCACCTATGATTATTGCTGAGCAGTTTGGTACCTTGGCTACACTCTTCCCCGATCGTATTGATTTAGGTATTGGCCGAGCACCCGGCAGTGATGGGGTCACAGCACAAGCTTTACGTCGAGACATCAGAGCCGCTGAAGACTTAGCGCCGCAAATAGACGAACTGCAGTATTTTTTATCTGAGGCTAAACCAAATCAGAAGGTCAGAGCTTATCCTGGTGTGGGCACCAATGTACCAATTTGGCTGCTAGGTTCGAGCACGTACGGGGCTCTTTTAGCGGCTAAAAAAGGCTTACCTTTTGCCTTTGCTTCTCACTTTGCACCTGATTATATGATGAAGGCCGTTGAGCTTTATCGTGAGAACTTCGTGCCGAGCGCGCAGTTGCAACAACCTTATGTGATGATTGCGGTTAATGCCATTGCTGCGGACACTGACGCTGAGGCGCAATACCTAGCAACCACAGGACAGCAAAAGTTTTTGAGTATGCTCCGCGGACAAGAAGGGTTAATACCTCCTCCAACAGATAACATGGATATGATTTGGAGTGAACCGGAGCGCCAGCAGGTAATGCGTATGCTCAGAGAGTCTATTGTTGGCCACCAAGACAAAGTACATGCAGGTTTAAGAGGCTTACAGCAACGCACTGGCGCAGATGAAATCATGATTAATGCGATCATCTATGATCAAAAGGCGAGGCTGCGCTCTTACGAGCTTATTGCACAACATTAGCCGGCTAATCTTTACAACCATTAACAATCCCAAATAGCAGCTAGTGGTATCGATTTTAATTTTACACCAGCCGTCACTATCGATGCCATTAGACTCCAACTCTTCCTTTTTTGCCGGCTAATTGAGCAATGTCACGTTTGTTTGCAAAGGCATATGAACGAAATTTTGTGTAAATTATCATCAATATTTAGCTTGGATGGGTTAAAAAACCGTTTACTTTGTTGACGTTTTAACAACCTTGTCATACTCTATGAAAGCGCTTACATTCTCAGTGCTTTTTATTTGAAGTAATTTGTAAGCGCTTACAAATTAGCTGGTTTTAATAAAAACGTCTATATATCAGCTAGATGCTAACAAACTAATGATGTTAGGGTTCAACGCAATGAACAGAGTAAAAACACACTTAACGCAATTAGCCATCGCGCTTTCGGTAGCGACGCTGGCAGGGTGCGGTGGCTCAGCCACAGATACCAAAATTGATACCATTGACCCAAGTGAACCCGTTTCAGATTGGGTAATGGTATGGGAAGACGATTTCAACGGCGATTCAATCGACGAAGGTAAATGGAACTTCGAAGTAGATTGTGCAGGCGGTGGTAACAATGAGAAACAGTGTTACACAGACAGTGCAGAAAATGCTTTCGTAGCGGATGGTATTCTCAATATCGTTGCGTTACCAGCTGAAGAAGGCGCGGCAAAGCCATACACCTCAGCACGCTTGAATACGCGCTACAAAGCAGACTTTAAATATGGTCGCTTTGAGATGCGCGCGAAATTACCAAGTGGTCAAGGCTCTTGGCCTGCATTTTGGATGATGCCAACCGATTCAGTATACGGTGGCTGGCCTAGATCAGGTGAAATAGACATCGTTGAGTCAGTTAACCTTAAAGTGCCAACTGATGACGGCGTAGAATCAAATATCTACGGCACGCTGCACTATGGTCGTGAGTGGCCAAATAACGATCAAAGCGGTAAAGCGTATACTTTCCCACAAGACTCTAACCCAGCGGATGACTTCCACACTTATGCAATTGAATGGCAAGAAGGTGAAATTCGCTGGTATGTAGATAACTATCTCTACGCTACACAGCGCCAATCTGAATTACTGTACAACGCCAATGGCGAAGCGCTCGCGCTTAAGCACCGCGGTTGGTATTCAGAGTATTACAACCAAGTTACTGGTGAACTAGAAACGCACTGGGACGAAACACCTTACGATCAAACCTTCTACATGATCTTGAATTTCGCTGTAGGTGGCGATTGGCCTGAGAATGTAAACCAAACGGGTATCGATGTAGCTGCGTTTGAAAACGGCCAAACATTTGAAGTTGATTATGTTCGCGTTTACGAATGTGCTCAAGACCCAGATACAGGTAAAGGTTGTGAAACAGTTCGTCCAGGTTATGACGATTTGAATGACGCATTGGTTGAAGGTAAAGCGCCTGCGCCAACGCCGCCAAGTTCTGGCACGGTCACGCCTTTAACTATATTTGATGGCACGTTTAATCCAGACTGGCCTGCATGGGATTGTTGTGGTGGTTCAACGCCAGGTCTTGTTGCTGACGCTGACCGTGGAGATGTTGTTGAATTTACTGTAGGTGCAAGCCCAACTGTAAATGGTTTTATTAGTCGCGATGCATTTATTACAGATGAAAACGGCGAAGCTTCTCCATTTGATGCCAGCGGTATGTTAGAAGATGGCTACGTGCGCTTTGACATGCAAGTAACTTCATTGCCGAGCACGCCCGATGCACCTTGGTTATTTAAAATCGAGAGCGACGAAGGTGCGACAGCCGTAGAGGTTAACCTTAATACCAGTACTGAAGGTGTTGATCCGGTTGCTGGCGAATGGCAAACCTATACCTTCCCGCTACAAGCGTTATCAGACGCGGGTCTGAATGTATCGCTTATCGATGTGATAATGATCTTCCCGGCATGGGGTCAAGGTGAAGGTGCTGTTTACCGTGTTGATAACGTAGAAATCACTAACGGTGGGGCTGAACTTCCTTCACTGACACTGTTTACTGATGAAACCAACACGGATTGGCCATTATGGGATTGCTGTGGTGGTTCAACGCCAGTTGAAGTTGTTGACGATGAAGCGCACGGTGTAACGGCTGAGTTCTCAATCGGTGCAAGTCCTACAGTAATGGGCTTTATTAACCGCACTGAATTTGGTGGCAGCGGCACTATGTTTGATGCAACACCACTTGTTGATGACGGTATGCTGCAATTTGAAATGAAAGTGACGTCACTTTCAAGCACTCCAGATGCGCCTTGGTTGCTAAAAGTTGAGTCTAATAACGGTGCAACTGCAGTAGAAGTGAATCTAAACACTAGTGTTGAAGGTGCTGACCCGGTTGCCGGTGAGTGGCAAACATATACCTTCCCAATCAGCACACTATTACAAGCTGGTTTGGATGTGAGCGCCATCGACGTTGTGATGATTTTCCCTGCTTGGGGTCAAGGTGAGGGCGCGGTTTACCGAGTGGATAATGCCCGTATTTACGCACCTCAGCCGCAGTCTGACCTCACTTTATTTGCAGACAATGTTGCTGACCAATGGAGTATTTGGGATTGCTGCGCGGGTAGTACACCGACTGTAGAAACCGATGACGAAGCGCACGGTTCAGTTGCCGAGTTCCAAATCGGCGCGCAACCAACAGTAATGGGCTTCCTAGCTGCGGATGGCGTGTATTTTGATGCATCACACATGCTCTCTGAGGGTGTCGTTCGCTTTGAAATGAAGATTGTTTCAAATGCAAGCAACCTTGATGCACAGTGGTTATTCAAAATTGAGTCAAATGATGCCGGTCAGGCAGTTGAACTACCGTTGAGCGCAAGCCAAGAAGGTGTTGAGCCTGTGGTTGGCGAGTGGCAGACCTATACGTTTACGCTCTCTGACTTACTAAGCGCAGGTCTTGATATCAGTGCAATCGACGTTGTCATGGTATTCCCTTCATGGGGAATGGGTGAAGGTGCGGTGTATCGCATCGATAATGCGGTAATCGCAAACCCATAACCACATCAGACAACAGGCCATGGGTGCCAACAAAGGCACCCTCATTACATGACATTAATTTGCAAAAGCAGGTAATCATGAGAAGCACAAAATTTACAAAAACACCTCTTGCAGCGTCGGTAGCGATGATCCTGACAGCAGGAGTGGGCAGCATCTCAAATGCATATGCATTTGAAGACGAGCAACAAGCCGAAAAGAAAATGGAAGTCATCGAAATCAAAGGTATCCGTGGCAGTATGATCCGCGCCATGGATATGAAACGCCAAGCAACGGGCGTAGTCGATGCTATCTCAGCAGAAGAAATGGGTAAGTTCCCAGATACAAACTTGGCTGAATCACTGCAACGTATCACAGGTGTTTCAGTAAGCCGCTCAAACGGTGAGGGCAGTGAAATCACCGTGCGTGGCTTTGGTCCTGAGTTTAACTTGATCACCTTAAATGGTCGCCAAATGCCGGGCACAGGTTACACCCGTTCTTATGCGCTAGAAAACATTGCAGCGGACGGTGTGAGCGCGCTTGAAGTGGCTAAATCAGCGCAAGCAGACGTGCCAAGTGGTGGTTTGGGTGCGACTGTGAACATTGTGACTACGCGTCCATTGCAACGCCCAGGTGAGCAATTTAGCTCATCGATTAAGGCGATTCACGACTCATCGAACGAGCAAGGCGATGATGTAACGCCAGAGTTCTCAGCAATGTATAGCAATACCTATGCGGATGATTCACTTGGCTTTGCGGTTTCTTTCTCGCATCAAGAGCGTGATTTCCAACAACAAGCAGCTAACATCCAAGGTTGGCAGGCAAATGTAGATTTACCAACACTTGAAGAAGGTGAGTTTATCGACCCACGTGCCGTAGATGGCGAAGGTAATCGCGTTGGCAATCATTTCTTCCCGAAAGATATGAACTACAGCATCGCTGATGTTGAACGTGAGCGTACTAACGGCCAAGTGACCTTGCAGTATGCGCCCGTTGATAACTTCGTTGCGACATTGGATTACACCGCTAGCCGTGCAATCACCGGTGTGAATACGGTGGGTTGGGGTATCTGGAACGAGTTCGGCAGTAACATCAATAGTTACGAGCTAGACGAAAATGGTACAGCCCTTTACGCAGATATCAGCGGTAACGATGGTTCATTTACCGCAAGCCGCGGCACTACTGAAGTAAAAGCGCGTTCTATCGGTTTGAATCTGGATTGGCAAATCAATGACGAGTGGGAAGTTGAATTCGATTACCACGACTCGAAAAATGAAACTGACAATGGTGCTGATGACGGTTTAGGTTCAGATGGTCAAATCATCCTAGGCTCTGATCAGCTACGTAGCAAAATTTACGATTACCGCACTGGTGAAATTCCACATGCTTACGTTAACTGGAAAAATGGTACTACAGTCCTTGATCCAAGTGAGATTGATTCGAACTTCAGCCAGTTTATCTACTCACCGGGTGAATCGAACGTTGAGCAAGCACAGCTTCACGCTGATTGGTTAAACGACAGTTTTGAAATCCCATTGGTGAAAGTGAAATTCGGTGCGGCACACACCAAACAAACCATGGGTGGCTTCACAGCATGGAGTGGTTTGCGCGGTGGTCCAGGCTTCAATCCATCATTCACGGAAATCTTCCCTGATGGCATGTTTACTTACAATGAAACAGGTGACTTGCTTGATCAGTTCGATGGTGGCGGCAGTGATTTACAACCGAACTATTACTACACCTACAGTTTTGAAGAAGCGCTAGCACGCCAGCTTGCGTTCCTAAACGAAGACCTATTAGGTGATAACTATTACTCAATCGACCCTTTCTTTGATGGTATTGACAGTGAAAGCTATGTTGAAGAGAAAACGCAAAGCTTCTACGTAAATACCTTGTGGGAGTTTGATGTCGCGGATTACTTCGTACAGGTAAATGCTGGCCTTCGCTACGAAGAAACAGATGTTACCAGTACTGTGCGTCAACGTGTTGAAAAACAAGTGAATTGGGTAAGTGCATCTGAATGGATTATGCAATACGAAGCCGGTGGCACAGACAACTTCTACACTGAAGAAGGTAACTACGATATTTGGTTACCGAATGTGGACGTAAAAGTTGAGCTGACAGAAGATTTAGTCGCTCGTGCATCTTGGGGTAAAACCATGGCCCGAGCGCCACTTGGTAACCTTGCCGGTGGCCGTAGCTTAACAGGCAGCCCAAAACCTGGTTCACGTACAGGTGGCCAAGGTAATACGAACTTGTTGCCGTTTGAGTCAACAAACCTTGATTTGTCGCTTGAATATTATTACGGCGAAGGTAGCTATGCGTCTGTAGGTTACTTCAAAAAAGACGTAGATAACTTCATTCAAACGCAAATTACGGAAACTACCATTGAGGGTCTATACGACATCTTAAATGGTCCACGTTACCAAGAAGCTGTCGCGGCGCTTGAAGCGCGTGGTGAGCAAGCAACCAGTGACGCAATCTTCAATGAATTGCTAGCGCTTGGTTATGGCAATGCCGATGGCGCGATTGAGCCAACGAGCTCTGATCCACTTATGGTTTGGAATATCTCGCAGCCACAGAACACGGATAGCAAATCTGTAGACGGTTTTGAAATCGCACTACAGCACTTGTTCGGCGAAACGGGCTTCGGCTTAGGTGTCAACGCAACCTTCGTTGATGGTGATGTTGAATTTGATGTAGATAGCCTAACGCAGCAAGCACCGCTTACTGGTTTGAGTGATTCTGCCAACTTCCAAGCTTTCTATGACAAAGATGGTTTGTCAGTAAAAGTGACGTACGCATGGCGTGACTCTTACTTGATAGGTGTGGGTCAATCACAAGGTTCTTCAGATGCGCCACCACAATTTGGTGACACCTACGGTCAATGGGATCTGAGCGTCAACTACGATATCAATGAACAAGTGACTGTGTTCTTCGAAGGTATCAACCTTAACAACGAAACCGAGCGTGGCTATGGTCGTTACGAAGAGCAATTCCTATTTGCTCGTCAGTATGGTCCACGTTACAGCATCGGTGCTCGTTATAGTTTCTAAGCTCATCACAGACCCCCGATGAGAGAACAAAAGCCGCTCACATGAGCGGCTTATTTATTGGCTGGGTATTTGAACCAGCTAACCTACGCAGATTCATCCTCAAATATTTCTTCAATACGCATTCCAAACAAACGTGCGCATTTAAATGCCAGTGGCAAACTCGGGTCAAACTTGCCCTTTTCAATGGCGTTGACTGTTTGTCGCGAGACATCCAATGCATTAGCCAGATCAGCTTGCGTCCAATCACGCTCGGCCCGAAGCACTTTTAAACGATTTTTCATTCTTCGCCCTCATCATTCAGGCGTTTATTCATCACTATGAGGGTTGTTAGATAGGTTAGCGACATGAAGATGACTAAATGGGAGATGTCTTCATCGTAGTTGAGTATGCCGCTAGACTGCACCACAGAATAAGCTAACCCAAATACCACGCTTGCGCCCAATGTAATCCCCATGGCATTAAGCTGTATGCGTTGTTGCATTTCATCCAAACCTAAAACCTGTTTTTTGTTGGCTATGATCATCATCACACCAACCAACACATTTACGGCAACAGCGATAATGCTAATCACGGTTTGCTCTTTGGACCACATCAAGTGGGGCCCAAATGACGCAACCGCTAAGGTAAGTACCCACGCTGTTGTCCACTTGGCTAAGTTCAATGTGTTTAGCTTATTACGCTGCTTAAACGATAGTTCCGTCTGACTCATATCTTTCACCTCGAAAGCAATTTAACTTGACTAAATGTTAGCCTGGCTAGACTTTAAGTCAAGTGTATTTTACATTGAGTTTGGTTTGCTTTACTTTTTGAAGCCTAACCCGCTGTTAAATAGATTGTTTTTTCTACACCGCAACTCGTACAAAAATATTCATCATGACTTACAAGGATAAAAGCGCCTCCATACTCGAATAGGGCTTCACTGATATAATGTTGCGCCTCAAGGTCTAGATGGTTATCAGGCTCATCAAGCAGTAATAGAGGAGCATTGGGGCGCTGAGTGACAACAAGCAAGGCGAGTTTCATACGCTCACCTCCACTTAAGTGAGTAATGGCTTGGAGTGCTTTGTCACCGCGTAACCCGATTCCTGCAAGCGCCGTGCGCCATTCACTGTCACTCAATGTAGAAAGCGTAAGTTCTTTGGCGATTAAGGGAGTGTCGCAATGATTCAGCCAACTGCAATGTTGATCGAGATACACCATATCTGAATTGCAATGAATGGAACCGGATATGGCGGTTAACTCACCTGCGATGAGCTTAAGCAGTGTGGATTTACCTGAACCATTACTACCGTGTAAACGGGCTTTACAGTGAGTTTTCATAAGCAGGTTTATAGGGGCGTTTTCTACAAAGGGAACGAGTACATTCTCAAGAACAAGTATGTCTTTATGTGAGTCGGGGCGTGAATTATTGAAGTGAAGTTGCTGTGTTTTATTCACCTCTACCTTTTCACGCACCGCATTATGCTCTTGAGTGAGTTGCGTGTGCTTTCGCTCACTACGAATACGTTGGGATTTTTGATTTTGCCCCGCACTTTCTTTTTGCGCATTAAGTACCACCTTCGCTTGGCTACCGATTTTTTTCTTGCCCTGAGTTGCACGTTTTTGCGCCTTTTGAGCATTTCTCTCAAATTTAAAAGCGTGTTGTTTAATGGCTTGCTTGAGATTGGCCTGTTGGCTTTCTAATGCTTTGAGCTGCATGGATTTATAGGTTTTAAAGTGACGATAGTTTCCTGTGTATTGGTTTATGCCAAGCGAAGTAAGCTCTAAAATGCAATCAACGTACTCAAGCAGTTTTTGATCATGAGAAACAATTAAAATTTGGCCAGTATAGGTGGCTATTTTTTCCAAAAGCCATGCTCTTCCTTCACCGTCCAGGTGGTTACTTGGCTCATCGAGAATCAGTAATTCATAGTTTGCACAGAACAATGCGTGAAGCCTTAGCTTAGCAAGCTGGCCTCCACTTAAGTGGCCCAAAGGTAATTGAGTGTTAGCGGGAAGCCCTAAGCGCAATAGTTCATTTTCGAGTTGTTCTTGTAGTTGCCATTGTTCGCCAACAACATCAAAATGTTGTTGCTCATAGCTGCCAGACTGAATAGCCGCTAACGCTGCAAGTGTGTCATCAACTCCAAGGAAGCGAGCTATGCTTTGCTGCCAATCAGTGTTTAAGTGCTGACTAAAGTAACCAATATATAGAGTGCTAACAACATTGCCTGAGGTGGCTTTTTTACGTCCAGTTAATACCTCAATAAGCACCGATTTTCCCACCCCGTTGCGACCCATTAAGGCGGTAACTGGGTGTTCAAGAGAGAAGCTAAGGTTGGAAAAAAGACGTACACCGTTGTCAAAGCATACGTTAAGTTCGTGAACAGATAATACAGACATAATCGCCCCTTAAAAATGGGGTGATGTCGCGCATCAAACAGCGGATTGACTCGATAAAATGTGAAGTGAAGATAGCCCAAATGACGCGCACCAATCACCCTAGTAAACCAAATATATAATGTGGGATAGCTAAGGAGGATTAGTTGTTCATTGGCATAGATCTCAAAAAGTAGTCAAACTAGATAGTAATAGCTTCGCCCAACTAAGGCAACGTTTTTACGCGAGAGTGTGAGAACATAATGCTGCTTACTATTTGAATTGAAAAAATGAATTTAATGTGAACATTATTGTTATTAAGTTCCTAATAATGTAACATTTTATTAGTTTACGAATGGAATTCGAATTTAACACACGGAAGTTGTGCTCAGAATCAACAACATAAGCACGGTTTCCTACGTCTCTTTTGTGGGAACGATTATGAAACTTCTATCTCAACCCTTCCTTTTTGTCGCCCTTGTTTTTGCGGCTAGTTCCGCCTCCGCTGCGAGCAAAGACTTCTGTGAAGTGTACCCTGTTGGGCTTCCCCATAAACTCGTTGAAGATGGTGTTCTCCGTCATCATGACAAAGTGACTTTAGGGAATGGTTCCGGCAACTTTAGTTGGTTAACTTGGAGTGGCAAAAATGACGCCAACACATTAGCTCAGGGCCTTGTCCCTCCGGGTACTAGCGATGAATATGTTAGCCCTTACGACAGTTCAGATAACTTAGTTGAGATTGGTGATTGGGTTCAAGGTATTCCAGGAGTTAAAAACTCGAAAGAACTCAACGCGAATTTAAGTAAGTTGGTTGGCAAGGAAATAATAGTCCCATTTTGGGGTGAGAATTCAGGTTCAGGGGCAGGCTTAAACTATCGTATTCAAGAGTTTGGTATTGTTGAGTTAACAGACTATCGACTAGGTGGCAAAGGCTGGCTATCGTTCAATTTCAAGGGGTTCACTACATGCTACAATGTTGCTCCTGTAGCGAACGACACCTTGGTAACGACTCAAGAAGATACGGCAATAACCTTTATTGCTCTAGCGAGTGATGAAGACAATGATCCCCTAAGTTACACTAAATTGAGTTTGCCTAAACACGGTATACTGAGTGGTGATGGTCCTGAATTTACATACATTCCAAGCATTAATTTTGTGGGAAGTGATCAGTTCACTTTTAGTGTTAACGACGGTGAAGAAAACTCAAATACTGCCACTGTGACTATCACTGTCACACCTGTAAATGATGCTCCAGTAGCTTTTGCACAAACACTCACGACGGCTGAAGACACAGCACTTTCAATTACCCTATCGGGCGCAGATGTTGATGGCGATGTTATCTCTGTTGGGCATTATACAGCTCCAGGCAATGGAATTATTTCTGGTGAACCACCCACTCTTACTTACACACCGAATCCCAACTTTTTTGGTGATGATGCCTTCACTTTTACAGTCTCGGATGGATTATTAGAATCTGAATCAGTAGTAATCAAAATTAGTGTAACGCCAGTAAATGATGCACCAATTGCTAAAAATGAAAATTGGCAGACACTCGAGAACACAACTCTCGTTGGGGAGTTAACGGCAACTGATCCTGAAGGCGATGAGCTCAGCTTTGAGATAGTCTCACAACCCAGTAACGGGGTAGCTGTATTAGCAGGCAACCAAGTCACATATACGCCAAACGCAGGCTATTTTGGCCCCGATAACTTTACTTTTGTTGCCAAAGATCAAGACCTTGTTTCTAATTTAGGGCAAGTAACGATTAATGTTATCGAGGCCAATAAGCCTCCTGTGATCACCAGTACACCGCCTTTAAACGCTTCAGAGGGTACAATCTATTCGTATGATGTAGAAGCGCAAGACCCAAATACGGTTGATGAACTTCAATATGCTCTGGAAATTCGACCAAGAGCATCGGATATTGATCCCAAAACAGGCGCTATTAGCTGGGTACCCACTCATGAATTCGTACTTTCTAACGACCTACAAAATGCATTTTGTTATGCATCCCCTAGCGAACTGAAGTTTGACCCTGTAATAAAGTGGAATTGGACATCACCAAGCGTAGCTCCCTCGAAAAATGGCGTTTTTGGGCCGGTATCTGTTGCTCAATTTACGGATGATAATGACGATGGCGAAATTAACCATTTGGACACTCCTGATGTTGCGTTCACTTCAGGAAGTACTAGTGGTACGGGAGTGTTGAACATTATTGACGGCAAGACCGGTCAAGAGATCTTTTCTTCTGAACAGTTTGATGTCAGTAGATATGGGAGTTTAGCTTTAGGAGATATTGACTCGGATGGCATCGTTGAAATAGTTGTTGCTGGAGGCGATGGCAGGAAAGAGTTACTAGCATTTGAACATGACGGCACATTGAAGTGGCGGGCTGCAACAGGACCTTATCATAGTGAAGAACCCAGAGATGCAATTGCACTTGCCGACATCGATGCTGATGGAAATGTTGAAATTATTCATGGGGCTAACGTTTTCGATGCAAATGGAAATTTGTTGTGGAGTGGAGATCAGGACTCAGGAGGATATCAAAGTTATGGGTATCTATCATTTGCAGCTGATATCGATCTAGACGGGTTTCAAGAAATTATCGCTGGACGAACGGTATACGACTACCAAGGGAATGTATTGTGGCATCAAGAGGAATTGCCTTCTGATGGTTTTAACGCAGTGGGGAATTTTGACAACGATCAGTATGCTGAGATTGTCTTAGTTGCTAACGGACAAGTTCATTTATTAGAACATCAAGGTAACATTATTTGGTCAGTTGCAATACCCGGTGGTGGCTATGGCGGAGCGCCAACGATTGCTGATTTCGACAACGATGGTTTACCTGAAATAGGTGTGGCAGGAAGAGATCGTTATGTTGTGCTAGAACATGATGGAGCTATTAAATGGACTAAGTTCGTTAAAGATCATAGTTCTAGTAGAACAGGGTCATCTGTATTTGATTTCAATCAGGACTCAAGGGCTGAAGTTTTATATGCCGATGAAATATACTTTTATGTACTTGATGGCGAAACAGGTGATGAGTTAATTAAAATACCAAATGAGTCAGGTACAACATTAGAATATCCAGTTGTAGCTGACATCGATAAAGATGGTAGTGCGGATATTCTTTTTGGATCTAACTTCAGTGCGTCAGGTAATGGTTTGAGGGCGTATAGCTCACAGTCTAACTCTTGGGTTGCTACTAGAAGTATCTGGAATCAACATGCTTACAGCATTGAAAATATAAATGATGACTTGTCTATTCCGCAAAAACCAAGGCAAAGTTGGCTTACAACAAATACATTCAGGCTCAACAGCTTTCAAAATTCGCAACCGACGGGATTAGCAGATCTTGTGGGTTCAAACCTAACTATTAATAACCTAGATGGTAATTTTTATATAGTTTCAGCTGAGGTTTTCAATCGGGGGCTAATGGAGGTTAACGGCCAGTTCACCGTTAAATTATACAGCGAGACAGACAATGGTGAATTAACACTGCTCGGCGCTCAAATCATTGATAGGATTCAAAGTGGCGAAAGAGTCATTTTGGACTTTCCAGATATTCCTAAAAGTGAATTTGGGAATAGTTTAATCATTGTCCTTGACGAGGAACAACTTGTATCCGAATGTATCGAGAACAACAACGCAAGCAAGTTTGTTTTGTTTGGAGTACAGGTAACAGATATAGCAGGACTATCTGATGAGCAAATATTCATTCTTGTCACGAGAGAAGGTAATTTAGCGCCATTTTTTGAAGACCTCAAAGCGACACATAATTTACCTGTTAATGACTTCTATCGATATAGTTTTAAAGCAACAGATATTAATATCGGTGATGCTTTAAGATATACACTTCTCAACCCTCCTGTAGGCGCAAAGCTTGCTGAATACACAGGGGAGTTTTCGTGGCAACCAACAGTTTCACAGATCGGATCTCATAGATTTGCTATAAAAGTTGAGGACCTTGCAGGCTATTCAGCGGTATTAAATTTAGCGTTTACTGTTGGGCCTTCAGATGGCAATCAGCCACCGGTAATCACCTCTAGCCCTTCAACTTCTGGCGAGGTGAATAAATTATATACATATGAGGTTCAAGCATTCGATCCAGATAATAACGGAGCATTATCCTACTCTCTGAACACTTGGCCTGAAGGAGCTTTAATAGACCAAAGCACAGGTATAATCGAGTGGCTCCCCTTAAACAGTGGTGACTACGAGTTTAGCGTTAGTGTTACTGACGTAGAACAAGCGACAACTCATCAATCATTTGTACTGACAGTTACGAATCAATTCGCCATAACATCGACGCCAGAATTAGTAGCAAGCAACACTCAGAACTATACATACTCAATTGAGACTTCGGGCGCGCCTGCAGATGACTACCGCTTATTAATAGGCCCAGATAATGCAAATGTTATTGGAAACGTAGTTCACTGGCAGCCTAATCACAGAAATGTTCTAGAGCCTAAACTCGAAATTCTGTCCTGTGTTGATTATGAAAGTCTAGTTGTGGGCTCTCCTGGAAGTCACGTATTAACAGTTGAATCACACCACATGGCAGGTGTTCTACCCAAACTCTATGGGACGATTCCAGATCAATATGTCGACACAAGTATTATCGACAATCAAAAAGAAGTCAGTATTTTTGCTCGAGAGCTAGCTGCCAAAAGCTGGTTTAGTGATTTCAATACTTTCGCTTATACAACTCAAGAGCCTGAATGGGAAGGTTACCTAACGCGACTTGTCGTTCGTAATGATGGGGAAGAATTACTTGGGTTTGAGGCAGGGGTTTACGCTTATCAAGTGCCTGCAACACAGTCTTATAAAGACCGTGCATTAGCTTTTCATAATGATACTTGGGCTAGAAGGCTCAGCCATGATGTCTGTGAGCGCGAAAATAACTTTGGGGTTATAAACGGGCAGCATAATGATGCATGGGAAGATTGTGTCGTAGAAGGATGGGGGGCATTTTCTGTTCTTGAAAATGTCGGGCAACCTTCAAAATGGCAAGCTGATTTAGTCATAAGTTCAGCTTCGATGGCAAATAGCAATATCAATTTTGATGTGTTTAACAGAGGCCTAACCACCTCTGCAAACTATCGAATCCAAATATACACCAGGATTAACTCCACTTTAGAACTCATTCACAGCGAGGAATTCACAGGCGTAAGTGCTGGTAAAGAGGTAACACATTCCTATACATACGATAAGGAAATTGATGGCGATATCCGAATTGTTGTAAAGCCTCTGAATGACTTACTCGAGTGTCATGTTGGAAACTCAGAAGTGGATTTATTTAAGTTCGCGGTCGAGGCGACTTCTATAGAAGGCTCGAAGAAGAAACAGCAGTTCTGGTTGTCTACTTTAAATGAACAGCTGAGCTTTGTGAGCAAAGCTCCACTCAAGGTATACCAAGACGCCAACTATGTGTATACAACAGCTATAAGTGGCGGGAGTGGCCAATATTCATTTAGTGTTAGTGGGCCAAATGGCATGGAAATTAATGATAAAGGAGTTTTATCATGGAGCCCTGTTGTTACTCAGGTGGGAACTCACGACTTCGTTGTAACTGTTACAGACGAAGACAATAATTCTGCATCCCAACACATTTCTTTAGAAGTATTGAAAGCGCTCAACAATATAGCGCCTGAGATAACTTCTATTGCACCAACTCAAGCCGTAGTGGGGGAACAATATAAATACGCGATTGAAGCTGTTGACAAGGAAGGCGATACACTCACTTTCGCCCTATCTTCTGGGCCGAATAGTGCACAAATCAATGAAAATATTCTGACTTGGACGCCAACGCGAGAAGAATACGATTGGTACGCGGCACATAACCTTCATAATTTGAACCCGGGTGGCGCATACGCGCTACTTGAAGTGGAAGTCAGAGATCAGCAGGGTTTAATCGGAAGACAGAAGTGGGTCTTGAATATAGATTTACCAAATGGATCTGAAGTTATAAAGCCTCAGATCGTTAGTGAGCCGCTTTCAAGCGTTCAGGCGGGTGCTAATTATGTTTATTCGGTTATAGTTGAAGATTCCTCTGGAACACAGCTTGATTACACATTGACGAGCTGGCCTTCCGGTATGGAAATCAATGACAGCGGCGTGATTTCATGGCAGACAAAGGATTCTTGGGGCGGTGAATATCATGTAGAATTCAGTGTTAATAACCAAGTTGGTGGTATTAGTAGCCAATCGTTCTATCTTTCAGTTCAATCAGGCACTGGCAATAAGCCTCCAACCATATCTTCGGTTCCAAGTTTAGATGCAAGGTTGGGGGAGTATTATTCATACCAAGTGATCGCGCAGGATGCTGATAGTGACCCATTGAACTTCGCACTTGAGTCATCCCCACAAGGAATGACCATCAATGCTGAAACAGGACTTGTTCTGTGGACTCCATTGCAATCCACTTTGGGCGCTAATGAAGTAGTTATAGTTGTGTCAGACGGCCGCGGTGGTTACGCAACCCAATCATTCACCTTGAATGTAAGTGATGGCACGGCAACTAACACATTACCTGTTATTAGCTCAATGCCGGGGACGGTTGCACGGGCAACCTACCTATACCGATATCAAATTGAGGCGTCAGACGCTGAAGGTGATGCACTCACTTATACCTTGGAACAAGCCCCAGATGGCATGAGCATTGATGACGCCGGTGCAATTTCGTGGCAACCAGATGCGCAACAACAGGCCGCTGTGCGCGTACGAGTCAGTGACGGCCAAGGCTATGTAGAGCAAGGCTGGACTATCACAGTTAATAGTGCGGATACTGTGCTTCATGCAACGATAAGCGCTTCACCAGGCTTTGCTGATGAAGGCGAACTAGTCACTATTAAAGTTAATCCAATTAATGCTATTGCGCCTGTTACAGTGGCATTAGAAGTTGATGGTCAGGTTGTTGCAACAGACTCAACATACAGTGCGCAAATTACCGCTTTAGGCATCGGTGAACACCCAATCAAAGCGACGGTGACAGATGCATACAACAGTATTGAAATCACCGCGAGCTTCTATGTTAAGGATCCAAGTGATCTTGAGCCACCGACACTCGCGATAGTTGCGCCAATTAATAACGCAGTAGTTTCCGAACCAACAGAAGTCGTTATCAATGTTGAAGATACCAATCTGGCAAATTGGCGGTTAGTGTATTTTGAGCGTGGAACTGAAGGCAACAACCCAATTGAGCTGGCAAATGGTCAACAGAATGTCCAGCAACAGGCTGTTGCAACCTTTGACCCAACGATGCTCAACAACGGCTTGTATACGCTGGTGTTAGAGGCGCAAGACGTATCTGGGCAGTTGTCTCAAGAAAGCGTTAATATTGCGGTTGAGGGTGACTTAAAAGTGGGTAACTTCTCCATCACCTTTGAAGATGTAAATATTGCCGTTGCGGGAATGCCCATTGGCGTGACGCGAACCTATGATACGCGCGATAAGCATAAAAATTTAGATTTCGGTTACGGTTGGCGAGTTGATTATCAGAATATCCGTATTCAGGAATCTCGCATTCTTGGTAAAGGCTGGGGGCTGAACGAATATCGTTCTGGTTTCTTCAGTAACTGGTGTGTGGAACCCAATGGCGACCCAATTGTCACTATCACTTTACCGGATGGCCGAGTTGAGAAGTTTAAAGCGAAGGCCAATCCGCATTGTAATCAAATAATCCCGATACAAGACGTAACCTTGGAATTTGAGGCGATAGAAGGCACTACTTCTACGCTGACGCAAAAGGACTATGGATTGCTACGTGTAAATGCAGGTGACTTAGTTGACTTAGGTGACCCTGGAAACGCAGTTGATCCAACTCATTATCAATTAATAACAGCAGATGGCTATACCTTTGACTTGAACGAAGGCTTTACTATTGAGCGTATTACTACGCCAACTGGCCACACGCTCACTTACACCAAGGATGGAATTATTCACAGTGGCGGGATGAGCATCACCTTTGAGCGCGATGTCAATGACCGCATAGAAAAAATACTATTGCCAGATAACACCAGTATTAGTTACGAATATGATGAAAGTGGCGATTTAATCGTCCACAAAGATCAATTGCAGCAAGGTACAGAGTTTACTTACAACAAAAGCCATGGCTTGCTCGATATTATTGCTGCAAATGGCGTTCGAGTTGTGCGTAATGAATACGATGAACAAGGTCGTCTTATTGCGCAAATAGATGCGGATGGCAATCGCCTTGAGTTTACGCACGAGCTTGATGCGAATCGCCAGCTTATTAAAGATCGCCGTGGCAACACGCAAGTCTTGACCTACGACACCATGGGCAATGTACTTACGCAAACCAACGCACTAGGTGAAACCATCACTCGTTCCTATGATGGCGAACAAAACGTCTTATCAATGACCGACGGTGAAGGCAATACCACAGCGTGGACATACGATGGTAATCGTAACAAGCTGAGTGAAACCAATGCATTAAACCATACGGTTAACTTCAGCTACGGTAATTTCAATCGGTTACTGACAGAAGACGACCCAGATGGTGTTCGCCTAATCACAAATGAATACGCCCGAGACGGTAACATTGAAAAGAGCACCAACGCGCTCGGTGAAGTTTCTAATTTCACCTACGATGAATCTTTGGGTGAACTCGCATCTTTATCTGACGATATAGGTACACAAGCTGCCTTCACCTATAAGAAATATGGTGATGCCTTTTATATTGGCAGCAAAACTGATGCTGATGGCGTGGTGACTCAGTACCAGCGTGATGCAATGGGCCGTGAGCTGAGCGAAACTATGACGCGCACCCTCGCCAATGGCACAGCCGAATCGCTAGTCACTCAGTATGAATATGATGACAAAGGCCGATTAGTTAAAACCATAGACCCAATGGGATACGAAACACGTACAGAGTACGACGTATTCGACAACGAAACGGCGATGGTTGATGAACTTGGGCGCCGCACTGAGATGGATTACGACACCCGAGGCAACCACACGCAAACGCGTTATCCGGATGGCACCCAGATCACCAAAACATATGATGCCGAGAATAACCTAATTAGCGAGACCGATCGCAGCGTCAGAGTCACTCAGTATGAATACGATGCTGCCAATCGTTTGGTTAAAACCACTTACCCAGATGCGTCAATTATGCGCCAAGAGTACGATAAAGCAGGGCGCATGGTGGCAACTGTTGATGGCAGAGGCAACCGCACTGAGTATCGCTACGATGCTGCTGGCCAGCAAATAGAAGTGAAAGATGCGCATGGGCAAGTGACCAGTTATGAATACGACAAACGGGGTAATCGCATTGCGATGGTGGATGCATTGTTGCACCGTTACGAGTATGACTATGACCTAGCAGACAGGTTAATCAAAACCACCTTCCCAGATGGCACATTCACAACCACAACATACGATGCTCGTGGTCGTAGAACTGCACAAACAGACCAAGCAGGTATTATCACCCGTTACCACTATGATGGCTCAGGCCGCTTAACGAAGGTGGAAGATGTTGAGGGTATCCCGACCACTTACACTTATGATGAGTTAGGCAACAAGCTCACGCAAACAGATGCTCTGGGCCGCACTACACGCTGGGCGTATGATAAACGTGGTAATGTGCTCAGCCGCACCTTGCCCCTTGGTCAAACAGAGCACTTCACCTACGATGAAGTGGGCAATCAACTTACCCACACTGATTTTAACGGTGAACTGACTCGTTATGAGTACGATACCAATAACCGCTTAGTAAAAGTGATTTACTCACAGGGTGATGTAGAAACCTTCACTTACGACAGCAATGGTAACCGTACGCAAGCGTCAGGCCCACAAGGTACATGGCAGTACGAGTATGATGCGCAAAACCGCTTGATAAAAGAAACCAAGCCAAGCTCTGAGGTGTTGGCATACAGCTATGATAACAACAGCAACAAAGTGCAAACGCTTATCACCTATCAAGACGGTCAAACGCGCACTGAAAGCGCAGATTACGATGCGCTCAATCGCTTAATCTCGGTAGCCGTTGATGGCGTGATGCAAGCAAGCTATGGTTATGACGATAATGGTAATCGCACCTCGCAAACTAACGCTAACGGCACCAGCACAACCTATGAGTACGATGTGCTTAATCGCCTCACCAAGGTGCAACATTACAATGCCCAAGGTGCGTTAATTGAAGCGTTTACCTACACACTGGATGACACTGGCCGCCGTACTAAGTTAGAGCAAAGCACAGGCAGAACCTCAGATTATGGCTACGATAACCGTTATCGTCTCACGTCTGAAAGCGTCACTGACGCACTACAAGGCAACTACCTTGCACGCTTTACCTATGATGATGTGGGCAACCGTCTAACACAAACCATCAATGGTGAAACGACCACCTACGTGTATGACGACAATGACCGTATAACCAGTGAGAGGAGTGCGACGCAAAACACCACCTACAGCTACGATGACAACGGCAATACCCTAGCTAAAACCATCGATAATGCGCAGGTGCAGTATGTGTACGATATTCGTAACCGCATGATATCGCTGGATGCCACTGCAGTCGGTGGTGATAAGACTGACTATCAATACAATATTGATGGCATTCGTATTGCGAAAACCCTTAATGGGCAGGCAACGCATTATCTGGTTGATAACAACCGTGATTATGCACAAGTGATTGCTGAGAGTAACGACCTTGGCACACGCCTCAAAACCTACCTTTACGGTGATGACTTACTCAGTCAAACAGACACCAGCAATACCACCAATACCTATCACTACGACGGCCTAGGCTCAACGCGTTTACTCAGTGACGACTCAGGCACACAAAGCGACAGCTATACCTATGCCGCCTTTGGTGAGCTGCTTAATCAAACGGGCACCACGGAGAATAACTTCTTATTCGCTGGTGAGCAGTTTGATGGCGATTTAGACCAGTACTATCTGCGTGCACGTTATTACGACCAGAGTGTAGGGCGGTTTACTCAGCAAGATGAGTGGATGGGCCGTGATGGTGAACCTGTTACGCTGAATAAGTATGTGTATGCTCATGCGGATCCTGTGAATTTTGTGGATCCGAGTGGGTACTTCGGATTATCCGATGTTATGGGTGCGGTCAATGTTCAAGGCGTATTAACCACAATCGGGACAAGGGCGGGTGCTAATGCGGCTGGAAGGCGTCTATTATGGAATGGCGCATGTTTCGTAGTTGAAGAAATGGCCGAGGCTGCAATATCACAAGCTGTGGGTCTTTATATTTTTGATGATATCTTAGTCAACAAGCCGTATGTAGGGCAATCCAAAAGTAATATCGTAGATAGATTAAACTCTCATTTTAGGGTTACTCGAACGTATATAGATAATGTAACACATGTGCTTCCGGTGTCTGTTGCTCCCGGTGTGTCTGATAAGCTTCATGACGTTCTTGATGCATTGGAGCAGTCTTTTATCGATGACTTTAATGGGCCGGGGGGAAAGAAGGGTCAAAGTGGTGGCTCAGCGAACAAGCGAAACCAGGTAGATGTAACCAAAGATAAGAGAAAATATCTCAAAGATTTAATGGATAAGTTTAAGATATGTCCCAAATGATAGATGAAAAAAAATGATTTCTAATGATGTTTATTCTGAGGTCCTTTCTAACGGAAAGAGAACGCTAATTCTCAGAAATGGACTGACAAAGCCTGCAATCGAAAAGATTCTTAAAAATGAATATGATTGTCTTTGGCTTTACTATGGTAATTTTGAAGAGATGGTTAAGCTTCCTCTCGAATGCATTCATGGAGAAATGAAACTTCAATGCTCTGAAGCTCAAAATGTATCTTGGGTCAGCATGTTGAGTTCTATCGATTCATTATCGATAAAGGGAAAAATAAAAGGGAGTATCGACTTTTCGAAATTGAAAGCACTTTCCCATTGTGAAATAGATTGGTGCGCTACCTCCAAGGGAATTATTTCGTCCCGCTTAAAGCTAAGAAGCCTTAGTTTGTCAAAGTTTTCAGGACAGCTGTTAGATTTTTGCGAGGAGACAGCCAGTAATCTAAGTACACTTGGTCTTACGGGCTCTTTAACTAGTTTGCATGGACTTAAGCGGTTCACTAATTTACGTGAGCTTAGCCTATGGAATATGAGAAAATTACAGGATGTTTCAGAGTTGGAATTATGTAAGAATTTAAAATGTTTACAAATTGAAAGCTGTAATTCAATCGAGTATGAAGCTGTTCTAAAAAAAATATCAAATTTAGAAGAGCTATTTTTTGAGAACAAAGAGTTGAGGTCATTGCGATGCCTACCCAAACCTACCTTGAAGAAAATTGTTCTTGGACAGCAAACAAAAATTCTCGATAAAGATGTAGAAGACTTTATGGAGTTTCCGAATCTTGAGGTGGTTTCTTATAAAAAGAAGAAGGGGTATAAATATTCTGCTGAGGAGTTAGGGGAGCTGCTTCGACATAGTAGAAGCAAATAACCAAGACATATATGGACGCTCCCGCTGATGCAAGCTCTTTTTAGCCCTCAGACCCATTTTTCAAAAATAGTCTGATAGCTGTTGTTGCTTTTATCCTGTCTGTTCGTTGTTTGATGGCTGTTCTGGTCAACTCCAGCTAAACTAAACAAGACAGCCATCTTAAAAAGAAAAAAGTTCATGACTTTTCTCTTTGGTTTGCTGGTAAAAACGCGTGTTTTTGTACTCAATGTGGTTAAAGCAAACGGTTAATTCACCTGAAATATCTGTTTTTACGAATTTCAGACATAGGTTGGCCAAAGCGGGTTGGCTCATTATGAAATCTGTAGTGGTCTATGAGTTAAGCAAATAAGGCTTTGCTGTTATTAAGGCAACTTCGTCGCTGTCGATGCATATGGTTGGCGTAGGTGGTGATTGCAGACTCTTTGCCAACGACATTTTTAAATACCTTAGTCAAAGTGGTGGTTAGTTTGAGCCAGTTATCATGGCTGATATCGAGGCGTTCCAATATAGGGCGTGCTGCATCGGGAATAGCTCCGCGTTTATCTTCTCGCATACAACGGCCAGTCCAATCAAGGAGCTCGAGGTAAGTACAGAGCTCAAATGGCAGTCCTTTGGGCATATGTTTGCGCGGGTTGCCGGCAAAGCGAAGAAGGCTTTTTGGTTGTTTTGTTTCTTTGGCTGCCTCAATACGCACTTTGGCACTGGTAAACTCTGATTTTTCAGGCAGTTCAGCCATTTTCGCGCGAATGGGATTTAAATCGACATAGGCTAAGCATGCGGCGAGCGCTGCTTCATCTAGCAGGGCTTGGGATTTGAATCTACCTTCCCAAAAGTGACCGGTGCAGTTATCTTCTTTATTAGCTTGTCGGGCAATATCCTCGTTGAGCACCCGCATAAACCAACTGATACTGGTTAAGAACAGGCTTAAACAGGACAGGCTTAAACAGGACAGCCACCTTAAAAAGAAATGGAGTACATGTTCTTTTTATTTGGTTTGCGAGTAAAAGCAACGTGTACTTGAAATTGATCTTCCCCCAAACAACTAGACATCTCTTTTCTGAAAATGAAGTAAAAGCGATAAATAAAACAATGACGCAGTCTTTGTTAGCCCTGCGCCACTAAATATTAAACAAGCCTACTCACCCATAAACTTCATGGCTTGCAGCAGGTTGCTGTAGTCATCGCGCCACACAAAGGTGGCGGTGGCGCTTGGCCATGGCGACTGAATTCTGCGGTAAGCACTTAAGCGCGCGTGGTCTTGGCTAAGCAATACCCAACGTACATCATGACCATGACTTTGTTGGGCTTTGGCTTCACCGTAGACAATGGCTAAATCGAATTGCTGTGCGAGCCCACGCATCAACGGGGTAAGGTCCAAGTGGGTGTTGGAGATATGCACCGCCAATACACCGTCGTCTTTTAGCTGGGTTAGATAGAGTGCAATTGCTTCTTGCGTGAGCAAATGCATGGGAATCGCATCCCCGCTGAAAGCATCCAATATCAGTGCATCAAAGCCATGTTCTTGCCCTTGTTGCTGCTGAGCGCTAAGCGTAACTCGGCCATCACCCAAGTGGTATTCCAGTGCCGCTTGCGAGGTATTCAAGTAACTAAACTGCGCCTGAGCGGTCGTGAGTACATTCGGGTTTAGCTCGTAGAAGGTATAAGTGTCTTGGCTTTTACCATAGGCTGCCAGCGTCCCTGCACCCAAGCCAATAAAACCAACATGAGAACCATTAGGTAAGTCTTGCAATAAGTGGCCGACCAAGGTTTCTGGGCGGTAATAACTTTGTGGTTCGCCTTTACCTGCGCCTTCAAGTACTTCCACACCGTGTGTCGTCGTGCCATCAATCAAACGGCGCTCTGTGCGCCCTTCAATGTTTACTTCGGTAACGGTTAGTAGGCCATAGAAGTTACGCAGGCGTTCAATGTCGTTACTTTTAAACTGGCCATCGAGCCACACAAACAAGCCAGCGGCGAGCACGGCGCAACTCAGTGCGCTGGCGCTCAAAAGGGTGCGTTTAGGCGAGTTTTTATCGAGCCAAATACCTGTAGCGAACAGCACCAAGGCGGCACCGATAGCTAACGGATATTCGTAGTAGAGTGTGAATACTTGTGGGGCAACAAAGGTAATTACTGCGGTGCCAAGGGCTCCACCTAACGCCATCACTAAATAGAATTGGGTGAGGAATTGTGTACTTGGTTTGGCGCGAACTAGCTCTCCGTGGCAAATCATACAGGCGGCAAACAGCACCAAGGAATAGAGAATCACTTGGCTGACGATATCGAATTGACTGCCGATGAAGAACAAGAAGCAGGCAATAAACACAGAAACTGCCAAGGTCGCGAGCCAAAACAGTCGATGATAGGCTCTTGGCGAGTGGAAACACAACACGAATGTCAGCAAATACAGCGCCAGTGGCAAAATCCATAAAAATGGCACGGGCGCAATGTTTTGTGTCATGGCATTTGTGCTTGCCGTGAGCACCATTACACCGCAAGCACTGAGTCCTAGCCATAATAACCAGTGGCGGTGTACACCGCCACGAAATGCACTTTGTTCTGTGCTACCTAGTTGCTTTGCGCGTTTGTAAAAATGTGCCATGTAGCCATAAAACGTCGCAGCGAACGCAATGAATACACCACTCCAGAGCCATGATTGCTCTGATAATCCAAGCCAAGGCTCGAGGGCAAAAGGGTAAGATAATAATGCCAAGAAGGAGCCGATGTTGGAGTAGCTGTAGAGCTTGTAAGCATGCTCATTGTCTACTTTAGCTTGCCAACTTTGCATTAACGGAGCGGTTGCTGCTAAAGCGAAGTAGGGCAATCCCACGGCCATTGCCAACTGAATAAGCACACTCAACGCGGGAGTCTCGCTTTGCGCTTGCAGCATCTGCGTGCCAATGGGCAATGCGGCAGCGCCAGCCAGTAGCACACCCGCGTGTACGACAAACTGCTTTTTGAGCGCCAAGCGGCTGGAAATAAGGTGTGCGTAACCATAACTCGCAAGTAAAAATGTTTGGAAAAACAACAAGCAAGCTGTCCAAACTTGCGTGCCACCGCCAAAGCTTGGCAATAGCATTTTGGCCATGATGGGTTGCACTTGGAATAGTAAAAATGCGCTTAGAAAAACAAGAATAATCGCAAGCATTGCGACAGCCGCCTCAATATGGTGAAAAACGCGGCAAATGTAGCACAGATTGGCACTGCGCAGAAATCGGGCCTATGTGGTTGAGACTAAGCCGTGCTGCTTCAGTACCAATGGATGGTAATGTTTACATCCCTTAACGAATCTAATTTACGTTTTATTTACATGTTGTGAGATGCTTTAGCTTATACTTGCCCGCAAATGTCCGAATAACAACGTCTTAAGGGATTGATAAATGAACCTATTTAATAAAGTTAAGCGCAGCGCGTGGCTTGCGGCTGTGTTGGCAATGGCGACGACCACTTCAGCGTGCGCTGCCAACAATGGACTTATGGAGCAGCTGTCGTCTGCACAAGTGATTGAGTTAAACCATGTATGGGATGCTAACTCTCCGCTATTGAGCTTTAACCCGCCTTATACCATGGGTATGGTTGATAGCCACAAAGACACCGCAGGGATGATCCCTGAGTTGTCGTTTGCTGCTGATATGATGTACTTCAGTGGTCAGCATGGGGCGCCAAACATTGATGCGATCGGCCATATTGGCCACAATGGTCAAGCGTTTGGTGGTATCAGTACCGAGGAAATCGAAGGGGCACGCGGATTAAAGTCATTAGGCATTGAAGAATACCCAACTGAACGCTTACTAAACCGCGCAGTGTTACTTGATGTCGCGCGCTACAAGGGCGTTGATCACTTAGCACCGGGCTATGAAATTACTGTGCAAGACCTAGAAGAAACAGCAAAAGCGCAGAAAGTGACGATTGAAGCGGGTATGTCGGTGCTTATTCGCACTGGATTTGGCCAGTTTTTTAATGACGATGCACAAAAATACATGGGCTTGCGTCCAGGCCCAGGTGCACAAGCGGCAACCTGGTTGGCACAAAAAGATATTTTTCTGACGGGCGCAGATCAATTAAGCTACGAAGTGGTTCCGGAGTCTGGCACCATTTTCCCTGCGCACCGAATTTTGCTAGCAGATAACGGTATCTACATTGTTGAAAACATGAACCTTGAAGCGCTAAGTGCAGCGCTCGCTAGCGCAAAGAACTTCGAGTTTATGCTGGTGATGAATCCGCCTCGCGTTCGCGGCGCCACTGGCATGGCGGTAAACTCATTCGCTATTTTGCCAAAATAACTTCTCGCACGGGTGCCAGCATTTCGTGTTGCTAGCACCCATTGTCACAGTTCTTTTTCGGATAAAAAATATTTAGGGATTTTATCTTCCTTTGCTAATCTGAGTGCGCAATTGCCAAAACGCAAAGGAAGCGATAGATGATTCACAATTTAGCGTGGCGCTTAATGCAGCCAAAAAAGAAGCGTTGTTCTCGATGTGGTTTGCAGTACACCGCCAAACTGCCACAGTGTGAACATTGTGGTCACTTAGATGAGCAGGGCCTTTCTCGATTAAAATCGCAGCGCGAACGCGAGCATCAAGGACACCATACGCTTGGAAAATACTTTCTGTGGGCAACGATAATCATCGCAGTACTGATGTTGGTGAGTTTCTTTTAGGCAGCTTTGACTTAAAAACACGTTCAAAATACGAGTACATCTGAGCCGCCATCCCATACTCTGTTATTTCCCCCTGCCGAATAATGCCAAAAGTAAAAATCATAATATTATGATTTTTAAAGGCTATTTTAGTTTTTAAAGTAATCCGTTACGCAATTTTTAGAATTCGTCAGACTTTTTTTGGAATTCGTCAGCTATTTTCAAGCGCGCTTTCTATAGTGGGGTCACCGTAACTTCTGAGTGTACTTTACTATGCGTTGTTTCTTTTCATCTGCGCGCCAACTCTACACCGACTATGTTGCAACAATGAGGGCGGTCGTTGCTGTAACATCAGTATTATTTTTCAATGTGGCTTTTTCTCCTATCGCCAATGCTCAGCAGATTAAATCGCCAGCACAGTATCAACAATGTGCGGCATGTCACGGCGCATCGGGTGAAGGAAATCCCTCGCTCAATGCACCAGCTATTGCGGGGCTTTCGCAAACGTATCTGGCGCGTCAATTAGTTAACTTTCACTCTGGTATACGCGGCAGTGACTCACAAGACACACTAGGCCAGCAGATGCAGGCGATGACAAAAGGGCTGGATAAAGACAAAGACATCCCAGTGCTCGTTGCCTATTTGGCCAATCTCACTCCCGTGAATGTAGCGCAACAAACTCAAGGTGATTTAACCAATGGCACTCGTTACTACCAAGGTAAATGCGGCGCCTGTCATGGTGGCCAAGCGCAGGGTAATGAGGCTTTTAATGCACCGCGTCTCGCTGGTCAGGATATTGATTATCTGAAAAGACAAATGCACAACTTTGCAACGGGGTTGCGCGGTACGCACAGCGAAGATAAATACGGTCGGCAAATGGCGATGATGGCTAAAACGACCTCTGGTAAAGAACTCGACGACATTTTGCATTACATCGCGGTTCAGGAGTAATTGGCGATGAAGAAGTGGGTGCTGTTTTTCGCTGTTAGCATTGCGTTGTTTGGTTTTTACTCCGCAGTGCATGCACTCGGTATCATGCCACCAGAGCCTGAATTCTATGAAGTTGATGAGCACGCAGTGTTAACTTCAGCAGATCTTGACGTTGAGCACTTTTCCTTATCACAACGTTGCCCACCGAGTTTCGAATTGACTGAAACTGGGGTATGCAAACTACTAACCCAATATCAATTTTACGACTCGGTGCAAAACAAAGGGTTGGGCGGCACCAAAACGAACTTACCACCACATCGCGATGGTTTTACCCCTGCGCAAATCGACTTAGGTCGGTATCTGTTCTTTGATCCGATTTTATCTAAAGATGGCTCTTTATCTTGCGCCAGTTGTCACCAACCTGACAAAGGCTTTAGTGATGGTGAAGACCGCAGTATCGGCATTACGGGTGACAAGGTAGCGCGCTCAGCCCCCACGCTATGGAATGTGGCTTTTGTAGATAAGTTCTTTTGGGATGCACGCGCAAAAACATTAGAAGAGCAAGCCGTAGGCCCATTGTTTGACCCCAAAGAAATGGGCAATACGCCAGAGCAATTGCTGACAACGTTGCGTGGCAATAAACAGTACAACAGCCTGTTTGCCCAGGCCTTCGCCGATGATTTTGCGCAAAGTAGTGATATTCAATTACCGCAGGTATACACAGCGCTGGCAGCGTTCCAAGCTTCGCTTATTTCACTCAATAGTCGCTATGACCAATACGCTCATGGTTATCATGAGGCGCTGACACCTCGCGAAATTGCCGGAATGAATGTGTTTCGTTCATTCGTAGCCCGTTGTGCTGAGTGTCATCAACCGCCGCTTTTTACCAATAACCAAGTGGCGGTGATTGGTGCACCAGAGCCAGAAGGTCGGCCATTTGATATTGGCGCAGAGAAAACCTACAACGCGCCTAAATTACGTGGCGGCTTTAAAGTGCCAACGCTTAGAAATATCACTAAATCAGCGCCTTATATGCACTCTGGTCGTTACGACAACCTCCTCGATACGGTGAAATTTTATAACGATGGGCGTGGCAATTCAGTACCCGAAGATCAAGATTTGCTGCTGCATTGGCATATTTCAGAACCTAATTTAACCGATGAAGAAATGCAGTTACTGGTGGAGTTTATGGGGGCGCTAACGGATGAAAGTTTAACGCCACCGATCCCCGAGGAAGTGCCTTCAGGGTTGGCTGTCGTTGATGAAAAGTATGCCAAAAGCCGTGCATTGCAATAACCCCCTAGGTGTTTGCCGAGCACATAAAAACAATAACTAAGAATCACAACAAACTGATAATGCGGAGAAAACTATGGCGACTAAAAAAGTAATCGGTGTGCTGCTGCTAGCAGGTGCCTTTGCCGCAGGGGTGTATTACGGCAATAGTCAAAATGCAGCACCTGTGATCACCAACACTGCAAGCGGTGCCAGTTACGGTGGCGGCTACGACCAAGCCAAAGATGCAGAGCTGCAAACTTCAACCAAGAAATCAGCGGTGCAACAGCGCACGGAAGTGGGCGAAATTCATGTGGTCAATGATGGCGACAGTATTATGGCGGCGGTGCAAGCGGCCAAACCCGGTGACACTATTCAGGTTATGCCAGGGACCTACCATGAAACTGTATATATCGATAAAGACGACATCCGCATTATTGGTGTCATTAAAGATGGCAAACGTGCCATGCTCGATGGTAAGGGCGTGCTAAACGACGCGTTTTTGTATTCTGGTAATAACTTTGTCGTGGAGAATTTCTTGATCACTCGATACAAGGGTAATGGGGTGATGGGCCAAGCGGGCAATAACTTTGAAATTCGCAACAACATTATCGAAGACACAGGTGTCTACGGCATATTCCCTCAGCTTGGCAAGAATGGCATTGTTGAATACAACGTGATCTCAGGCATTGAAGATGCCGCAATTTATGTGGGTATGAGTGACAACATTCATGTTGCCCATAATGATGTGTTTGAGAATGTGGCGGGGATTGAAATTGAAAACTCACGTCACGCCATTGTTGAAAACAACAATGTATATAACAACGCTGGCGGTATCTTGGCGTTTATCACCCCAGGTTTACCTATAAAAAATACCTACGATGTGATCATCCGTAACAACTTTATTTACGACAACAACCACGTGAACTTTGGCGCGCCGGGCTCTATGGTGGCGAGTATTCCATCGGGCACGGGCATCTTGATTATGGCGTCCGATGACGTGGTGGTTGAGAACAACCTGATCAAAGACAATAAAACCACAGGTATTCTTATCACCGACCATGCTAACGCACCTGGAGTGACTACCGATCCCGAGTCGGATCCCAACCCAGATGGCATCAAAATCTTAAACAACATGATGTACCACAATGGTTACGACACCATAGATGAAGTTAAAGCCTTGATGCTGACTGAGCTAAAACAAGGCCAGCCGGATATCGTTCGCGTTGGTAAGTCGAACGGCAGCTGCATCATCAACCGCCATCGCTATGTTACCGTTGGTGTAAATTCATGGGCCGAATGCGACTTCACTAATACGCACAATATCATTACCTATTTGCTTGATGAACCTGTACCACCGCGTGTTATTGACCCTTCTGAGCGCGGCAAAGTTGTTTACAACGGTGTGTGTGCTGGCTGCCATACTTACACAGGACGCATGATTGGCCCACCGGTGCAAATTATTCAGGCGCTGTATATGGATAACCCACAAGGGATTGCGGATTTCATCGCTAACCCAACCAAAAAGCGTGAGGACTACCCAGAGATGCCGCCGCAAAACTACCTAGATGAAGAAACACGTCTAGCTGTGGCGAACTATCTGTTGGCCCAAACCAAGTAATACAGAACCAGAGCTGAGCGAGTCAAACGTCCCCTGAGCGTTTGGCTTGCTCATTTTTATTGGCGACCAACCAAGCGGTATAGATAATGAATAAAGCATTGATGGATACAGACACACTACATTCCCAGCAGGATACTCCCGTTGAGCACCTACATGCCTTGTTCGACGCTCAGCGCGCTGCTTTTGAGGGCAACCCTTATCCGCCGATTGATGAACGCATAGAGCAGTTAAAGCACCTAAAACAGGTCGTTTTGGCGCACCAAGACGAGATAATTCACGCTATCAGTGAGGATTTTAGTCATCGCAGCGGCGATGATACGCGTTTGGCAGAGCTGTTAACCTTTGTTGAAACTATCGATAATGCGCTCAGCAATATCCGCAAATGGACTAAACCAAGTCGCCGTAAAACCCCTTTGGTATTTTTGCCCGCGAGTAACAAGGTTGTTTACCAACCACTCGGCGTAGTGGGGGTAATCGTGCCGTGGAATTATCCTTTGTTTTTGAGCTTAAGCCCGCTTATTGCTGCAGTAACAGCGGGTAACAGCGTGCTGCTTAAATTGTCTGAACACACACCTAAGTTTAATGAGTGCTTGCAGTTTTTGGTGGCCAAAGTGTTTTCTGAGCGCAAAGTGGCGATCACTATGGGCGGTGTTGAGATTTCGTCGGCATTCACCCAGTTGCCCTTTGATCACTTGTTTTTCACAGGCTCGACTGCAATAGGGCGGCGAGTGATGAAAGCGGCGGCGGAAAACCTTACCCCTGTGACGCTGGAATTGGGCGGTAAGTCACCAGTGATCATTACTGATCATGTTGATTTAGAAATGGCAGCAGAGCGCATTTGCTTTGGTAAGTCTTTGAATGCAGGGCAAACCTGTGTGGCACCCGATTACGTGCTATGCCCAGAGCATAAAACGCATGAATTTGTCGAAGCGTATAAAAATGCTTTTGCCCGTATGTACCCGCGAGTGAAAGACAATCCTGACTACGGCGCAATAATCAACGAAGCGCAACATCAACGTTTGCAGGGGTTATTAGCTGGCGCCAAGCTCAGCGGTGCCAAGTGTACCTCGGTTAATCCAGCGAATGAGTCATTTGCTGAGACGCGAAAGATGCCACCTGTATTGATTGAAAATGTGCCCACCGACATTCGCATTATGACAGAAGAAATATTTGGCCCATTGTTACCCATTATTCCTTATCAAACACTCGAACAGGCGATTGCATTCGTGAATGCGCGTCCGCGTCCGCTGGCGCTTTATCTATTTAGCAACAGTAAGCGTGAGCAACAGCAAGTGCTGTACACCACGCACTCAGGCGGCGTGTGCATTAATAACACCATGACGCATTTAGCGCAGGCTGATTTGCCGTTTGGTGGGATAGGTGAGTCGGGAATGGGGCACTACCATGGCTATGAAGGTTTCCAAACTTTTTCCAAAGCCAAAGCCGTGCACAAACTCGGCGCACTCAATGGCGGTAAATTGCTTTACCCTCCTTACGGAAAACGTATCCATGAGCTTTTTTACAAGTTGTTTATTCGTTAGCGAAGTGGTCAAATTGCGCTTCTATAGGGAATACAGGAGCGCGATGAGAAAAGTATTTAAATTCAGTGTAAATACGCAAGCTATTGAAAATATTAGCTTTGATTTATTTTTAGGTTGTTTCGCTGAATAAAAATCAAACAAAAGTGATAAAAAGATATACTTTCCTGAGAATGTAGCGTACTCTGCGCTGGCTTTGGAAAATTAAAGCTTTACCTGTTACTGCACTATGCACCTCTGCTTCTTCTTTTATTAATCTTAAGTCGAACTAGTATTTACATTTGCTCTATTGGTTAATGTTTTACCTGTTTTTCTGATGCTATTCGATGACTTGTCATCACTTATTTAATTAATAAAAGGTTTTAAAATATGTCTAATACAGTAACTGGCGTAGTAAAGTGGTTTAACGAAGATAAAGGTTTTGGTTTCCTAACACCAAGCGCAGGTGGCAGCGATGTATTCGTTCACTTTCGCTCTATCGTAGCTGAAGGCTACAAATCACTTGCTGAAGGCCAGCAAGTACAGTTCACTATTGAACAAGGTCAAAAAGGACCTCAAGCAGCGAACGTAGTTCCTGTTTAATAGTTGATATCGTGAAGGTTAGTAACTGACTAACCTTCTTCTAGTTACCGTAATACTCTCTCCTTGAACGACCCTTCATTAATTGTTTTACAGTACACCGAAAATTCAAAATACTAAGTTATAAATATGATACAAACATTTAATGGCGCTGTTATTAATGCTCAGCCGCCAATCGCGACTATTTCAGTCAATAAATTCTGTGTGGTTTTTACCGACAGTACGGCACGCAAAAGCGTGAGTTTAGACAATGCAATTGAAACAAGGCAGTTTATCAACTGGCTTCTAGCTATGTAATGACGTTAAGTTGGTTAAACGCTTCTTAACAGCGAGCTTGCGCTCTCCTGTGCGCTTACTCTTCCTCGTCATCCTCAGCGTTAAACACCAAGTCCTGCATTTGTTGCGGGGTGAAGACAAAAAAGTATAAATCGTCGATGGACGCCAGTGTTCTACCCACGAGATTGGCATAATCGCCAACGTCTGTATCTAGCCAATACCCCTCAAGCACACCGCTTTTTAGCGGAAAATACACACTCTCGCTTGTGGGCAATGAACCTTCTGAGTCAAACACGTAATCGCCATAGTGCTCATGCACCGTTTTTACGAGATCGCTTTGTTGTTGTTTTCGTTGCCCCAGCTGCGAGATTAAATCTGATTCTGTCATGCATCGCTTCTTTCGTTAGTGACTAGACCCCAATCATTTTGGGTGTTCGCGTAGTGAGTTAAGTTTAGAAGACTCAGTACTCATTGTTAACATGCGGGAAAATGAGCGTTAAATCAATCTAGAATCGGCTCTAAGCGATCGTTTGCTTAATTTTAACTCTACCTATCCAAAACATAACCAAACTGCTTAGCAAGTGACCTAAATGGCGTCACCTAATTACTTGAATCTCAGTATAACATTTTGAAACAAAGTACTTTTTTGTTGAAACTCTAATTCCATTAGAATCGCACACAACTCAACATGGATAAGTAATGGATGTTCAATGAAAAACAATAATAAAGGGCGCTTGTTAGCTTCTATCTGCGCGACTATGTCGTTGCTTGCCTCATTCTCTATGTGGGCTAAGCCAGACTCAGTCGATGAATTTGTTCAGGAGGTCATGCAGCAAAAGCATATCCCAGGATTGCAATTGGCGGTGGTTAAAGGTGGCAAAGTCGTCAAGAAAGGCAATTACGGCTACGCCGATTTGCAACATAAAGTGCCAGTGCAGGATGCGACGCTCTTCCCAATTAACTCAATGACCAAAGCCTTTACAGGTGTTGCTATTATGCAACTCGCTGAGCAAGGACATCTGAATGTTAACGATGAAATTGGTAAACATTTACCTGAGCTTCCCGAGCGTTGGCATACGCTTAAAATTACGCAACTAATGGGCCATACGACTGGGTTGCCACGTATTTTGTCGTCTACAGTGAATGTCGATACTATTGTGCATCGAGATGCTGAAGCATCGTGGCAAGAAGTGCAAAAGCGTGATTTCCTATTTACTCCCAACTCCCGCTTTTCATACAACCAGACGGGTTACGTTATTTTAGGCAAGTTGATTGATAAATACGTCCCTGAGGGTTTTCCTGCATACATCACTAAACAACAGCTGAAACCGACGGGTATGGTGCAAACGGCTGATGCTGGTTTTGATTATTTAGAGCGTATGGTGCCCAATCAGGCGAGGCAGTATCTGTATTTGGGTAATGGTGAATACCAAAACTTTTACGGTGAGTTTCCATATATGCTAAGAACCGCAGCAGGCATGAGCACAACCGCATCAGAGCTGGCAAAATACATTGTTGCTTTGGAGCAAGGTGAGTTGGTCCAAGATATCGACACACTGTGGCAGCCGGTTAGATTAAATAACGGTCGCACCGAAGGGTTCAGTAATCTAGAAAATGGGTATGCCTTAGGTTTTCAAGTTATTCAACGCAAGTATCATCGCGCTGTCAGTGCTAGTGGTGGCAATGCTGTGACCCTGATCACTTACCCTGATGATGACGTATCTATTGTTGTATTAACGAACTTAATTGGTTCACTACCTATTGAGTTTGTTGATGATATCGCCGCGTTTTATATTCCAGACTTCAACGACCCCAGCAAACGCCTCGCATTTGAGCCCGGCGCATACCTGTTAAAGCTTACTGAGAAACAAGGTTTTGATGACTTTGCGTCCACGTTTGCACAAGCGCAGGCTGATACCGGTGTGATGATTGACTTGGAAATATTGGTCGAGTGGGGCAATAAATTGCTTGAAAAAAACCGTGTAATGGACGCAATTGCGGTGTTCAAGTTTGCGATTTCACAAAATGATGAGCAAACCTATTACTTGAGCAGTTTGGCCGAGGCATATGAAGTGTTAGAGCAGTTTAAAGAAGCGAAAAGCTATTATCAGCGCATCTTAGACATCAACCCGCACAGTAAGTCCGCGAAAGCGAGGCTCAGTGCGATTGAAGAAAAGTTGGCCATGAAGCAAACCGCTACTTTGTAGTAACAACAGCCGCGTATGCTCTTTACGCGGCTATTTTGAAATGACTCTAGCGGTATTAAACCGGTTTAACTCGCTTGCTTACGAAACGCCGTAGGCGTTATACCGTGGGTGTTCTTAAAGGCTTTGTTAAAGGAGCTTAGGCTTCTAAAGCCACTTTCCAGCGCCAGTGTGAGCACAGGCAGATGATCAAATTCGGTGCTCGATAAGCTCTCAGTGACTTCTTTAATGCGGTAGTGATTTAAGAAGTCATTGAAGTTGCGGTAACCTAGTTCTTGGTTGATAAGGTTTCGCAGCTTATATTCATGGATAGCTAAATGCTTGGCGAGTTCTGAAATGGTAATACCATCTTGTCTGTAGAGCTTGTCTTGCTCCATTGATTGCACAACCCTCGCCAAGTCTAGAGACTTTTTCGGTTGCGCCGCTTTTTCTTCCTCTACGGCTTGCTGTGTTTTCACCGTCTCAAACAGACTGGACTCTTTTAATTGGAAGAGCAGCACATTAATTGCTGTGATCAATGCTGCAAAAGAAACGCTGATAAGAATGTTGAGGCCATCCCACTGTACATCAAGCACCTGTTCCAAGGCGATGACAGCAATGATGTATAAGGCAGAAACCGCAATCACGCCACCGCGAATATAGCGACGCTCCTGCACTAAATCATCACGCCAATAGGTAATAGAAATCACCAAGGCGTGGCAAATGAGTACCAGCTCCAATGCCAGCATGCCATATTTCAATAAGCCGTGAATAGCCACGTAATCTTTGATGTTAAGTGAGAACACGACTTCAATGAGCGCACTGGCTAGCGGCACAGCCATGGTGAGGGAAGCGACTACGTATTGCCAGCGCCGCAGTTTAGTATGATCGCCAAACACGCTAAGGCTTACTAACCAGAACACGCCTGGTAAGGCATTAAGTAAGATCTGCGTTAACCACCCTAAAAGAGAGTAGGGGGCTGGCGAGAACAAAGAACTAAGTAAGTACCCACTCGCACAAAGCATCAAGATAACAAACAAGTTGATTGACGGATTTTGCTTTCTAAGCGGAAACAGCAGAAGCGCACACAAGGTAATTTGCGCTAATGCGAAGTGAGAAAAAAATTGGGCCATGAAATTAATGACATTAGGGTCGGACTGCAAAACACACCCCCATCAAAGCATAAAAAAACGCTCAAGCCAAGCTGGGCAGCCTTGGCCTGAGCCGTTTGTATTAGAACGAGTATTTTACATCGACGCCCATTTCTAAACCGCGATTAGTACGCACACCGGGCGTGCCTAATACATCGGCTGTCAGGGTAGTAAAGCCGACTACACGGCGCTCATCGAGTAGGTTTTTACCCCACACGCCAATTTCAAGGCTGTCTGCGTCATTAGCCCATGAGATGCGTGCGTTTAAGTCTTTAACGTCTTTGTAAAACTCAGGGATCCCCGCGCGGAAGTCCTCCAAGCCAGCTTGATTACCGTTGTTATTCTCAACAAAGGCGTAGTCTAGGTGCATATTGGTTGTGCCAACACCGAAATCTGGCATCCAATCAAGCATGAGTGTGTAGTTGAGAGCGGCATTGTCTGAACGCGTTTGCGCCTCAATTAAATCACCTTGGCTGTTATAGAACATCGGGGTCTTGGTATCGGTTGAGCGTACTTCGGAAACAACACCCAGCGTTAAGCTCTTCGTGGCCATCCAACGGAGGTCAAACTCGATACCGGCGATGTCTTTATCGACACTGATGATCAATGGAATTGCTGTGGTATCACCTGGGCGCTTCGATGAAATACTGTTTTGTAGATTTTCTAACTCTAAGTAGTAAGCGCTAATATTGGCCACGACTTTGTCTGCCCAAATGCCTTTGTAACCCACTTCAAAGTTAGTGGTATCTTCTGGGTCAAAAGCGATGGGAACGCCTGCACTTGTCGCGCCTAAAGAGTCGTAACCACCTGATTTATAACCTGTTGAATAGGATGCAAACACCATGTCGTCGTCAGTTAGCTGGTAGCTAGAAACCAAGCGGCCTGTGAGTTTATTCCATGAATCTGAAGCAGCGTAGTTCACAGCATCAAATAGTAAGTTATTTAACGGTAGCTGCGCACCGCCTTGCATCGCCACCACGCTGTTAATCGGCACACCAGAGAAGTTATTAATTGGTGTAAACCAAGTGAAATCTTTGCTGTCTTTGGAATAGCGTAAACCGGCTATGATGTTCCACTTGTCGTTAATGGCGTAGTCGATGTCAGCGAATATCCCCCAGTTAGTGAAATCACCCGTGTTGTTTACGGTTTCTTGGTAGAACTGACCTTGATACTCAGGACCGAACAGTTCAGGCACGTATGCGGGTAAAAACTCAGGTGGAACACCCGGATTGGCCAGAGCAGGAAGCTGCGTTGAGACAATATCGTAAGTCAGGTTGCCTGTGGCATTGACGATATCTGCGCTGAGTGGCACGCCGGCCATACCTATGGCGGCCATAATCGCGTCACCTAAACCAAGCATATTGAGAGTGTTTGCCCATTCATCGGCATTCCACATGTGTTCCATGCTCGGCACCATGCCACCTGTGAGTGCAGCGATTTGTTTATTCAAATCACCCGTAACCAAGGTTGCATAGGTATCAGTGGTCATGTTCAGTTCGGTCGTTTGGCTTACGTCTTCTTTGGAGTATGAAAAACCTGCTACCGCGTTGATTTTGTCACTCACATAGTTGAGTTGCAGCTCCGTGTAGAAGATATCCGAGTCTTCGTTGTTTGAGGTATCAAAGTAACGGCGGATGTCACCGGTACCATCTTCATCTTGGCGGTTTTCAGTTTCCCAATCGCGATAGCTTAATACGTACTTCATCGACCACTCGTCGTTGAAAGTGTGATTCAGTTTGGCGGTAACGCCATACATGTCGCGTGCTTCAACGCCATTTCTTACATCGTTATCCGCTTTTGAGCCCATGTAATCAGCGCCGCCATTGTAGGCATATTCACTGATACCAATATTCATTGATGGTGCTTGCTCTAAATCGTCCCAATCATAGGAGATCTGGAAATTAGTTTGGCTGCTGATATCCCACAACAAGGCAATGCGTGCGGCGTTATGTGCCCGTTCGCCCATTTGCCATGTCTTAAAATCTGCATTCCACTGCCCATCGTTTACGTTATCAACGAAGCCGTCTTGGTTGTTCGACAATACATTGGCGCGAATATACACAGCGTCAGCAAGTGGCACATTTATCATGCCTTCGTAGCGTTGTAGGTTATCGGTGCCAAGCGTTGCTTTAGCAAAGCCTTCAAACTCATCACTCGGTGCGTTTGGCACCATGTTCACCACACCCATTGCCGCATTGCGACCAAACAGTGTTCCTTGTGGGCCTTTTAATACTTCGATACGCGCCATATCTGAAAACATTACGTTTTGTGCGGCGCGTGGCATGTACACATCATCATAAAAGGTTGCAGATGAAGGGTCGCCACCAACGCTGATATTCGGACTGGAAATACCGCGCATACTCACGCCCGATTGGGTCATGCTGTCATCACTAAAATTGAAGCCAGGGATGAATTTGTCGATATCACTGAGTAACAGTGAGCTGGTTTCTTCAATGGTGTCTGCGGATACAGTGCCCACCGTGATTGGCACCTTTAAGATGTTTTGCACCCGTTTTTGCGAAGTGACGGTGATCACTTCAAGATCGTTTTCTTTTTCTTGTGCTTGCTCAGCTGCATTAATACACAAAGGAGCGATAAGCAACGATGAAATCATTGCCTGAGATAATGCCCGCATTATCTTGTTTGGGTTTTGTAGTGTGTGGGTGCGCTTGTATGCAGACGCGTGTGACATGGTGTTCTCCCCGAAGCTTGCGCTTGTTGTAATTATTGTTCGAGAGTCGACGTTTAATGCAACGTTACAGCCTTTGTTCTTCAAGACCACTATAGGGAGAGCGATTGAGAAAAGCTTAACTGAAATTAAAAAATACTGACGAATAATGAAATAAGCCTGAGTGATTTTTAAAAAATCTTACGCAAAGCGCAGTATTACTGGTTTCTTTTAGAGAAAAGCATGTTGACGTTTGGTAGCAGAAATATGGCAGTAGCATATCATTTTGGGCGATTTTGAAGTCGCTTTTTTCGACCTTAGTAACTCATTTGCTCAATAATTCGCAAAAACTTAATCGATTATGTAAATTTAAAGTGAATACGTATGCAGTTTGTTGTTGCACTACATCATGGGGGGTATATTCGAATCAACGCTTATTTTTTGTTCACTGTTTAAGGACGTCTATGTATTTATTTTTACGACATAGTTTTCTCTTTTTTGCCCTGTGTTTGATGGTGGCGTGTGCCCAAACCAACACGGCAAAAAGTGAGTATGAACCGACCCCCTACGTAAAAGTCACACACCCCGAGTGGTCAAAAAATGCGGTCATGTACCAGCTTAATACCCGCCAGTTTACTCCAGAGGGAACGATTAGCTCAGCACAAAAGCAGCTACCGCGATTGAAAGAGCTGGGTATTGATATTATTTGGTTGATGCCAATCCACCCGATAGGTGAAGAAAACCGCAAGGGGACATTAGGCAGCCCTTATTCAGTAAAAGATTACCGTAAAGTTAACCCAGAATTAGGCACGTTAGCTGATTTAAAAGCGTTTGTAGATGAAGCGCATGACATGGGCATGTACGTGATCTTGGATTGGGTTGCGAATCACACAGCATGGGATAACTGGCTGCGTTTTGAGCACCCAGATTGGTACGAGCGAGATTATCAAGGTAACTTCCGCCCGACCCCTTGGTGGGATTGGTCTGACATTATTGACCTCGATTATTCAAAGCCTGAACTGCGTGAGTACATGACCGAGTCAATGAAGTACTGGGTAAAAGAAGTGGGCGTGGATGGTTATCGTTGTGATGTAGCGGGTTTTGTGCCAGTGGATTTTTGGAACAACGTGCGCCGTGAACTCGATGAAATTAAGCCTGTATTGATGCTCGCGGAGTGGGAATCTCGGGATCTACATGCACACGCATTCGATATGACGTACGCATGGTCTTGGTCGGAGAAAATGCATAAGATTATTAACGGACACGCGGATGTCAGCGCCTTGTTTGTTTATTACTCTTGGAATGAAAGCGCCTTTCCTGAACAAGCCTACCGTTTAGTAGGGGTTGCCAATCACGATACCAATGCGTGGGAAGGCACCATGTTTGAAAACTACGGTGATGCGCTCGAGGCAGTGATTGCGTTGTCGATTGTGGGCGAGGGCTTCCCGATGATTTACAACGGCCAAGAGGCAGGTAATAACCGCAGGCTGGCCTTTTTTGAGCGCGACCCAATTGATTGGCAGCCTCATCCGATTGGCGACTTGTATCAATCTTTGTTTGCATTGAAGCATGATAATGAAGCGTTATGGAATGGCCAATTTGGTGGGCGCATGGTGCATGTGCCTAACTCTTCACCAAAAGAAGTGTTGAGCTTTGTGCGCGCTAAAGGCGACGACAAAGTATTTGCGGTGTTTAACTTATCAGCCACCGAGCAAACCGTAACGTTTAAAGAGCCCTTATTCCAAGGAGAATACAAAGAAGCGTTAACTGATGGCAGCGCTGTGTTTACAGCAGAGTCGGCGTTAACCTTGCCGGCATGGGGTTTTAAGGTTTATGTAAAATAACCTGTCACGTTAACAGCAATAAAAAAGCCCGCTAGAGCGGGCTTTTTTATGAGTAAATCAGTTAATTACTTGAGTTTGAATACACCGATGGCCACACAAATTGCACCGCCAACCATGCCAATCCACGCTTCAATCGGCGTTTCGCCATTGATTGAACGAGTGAGTTGCGCTTCAACTGCGTCATACACGTTGTAACCCCATGCGACTAACGCAACACCCACAACGATTAGAATGATACCGATAATTTTACCCATAATGACCTCAAATTTGTTGTTATTTAGACTAAGGACTTTGTCACCATAGCATGCTTATGCAGATAATTGCATGTATTTAGTGCCTAAATTGAAAACTTAGCCTGAACCGTGAAAGGAATTAAAGTTATATGTTGTTTCCTTAAAACCAACGAATTACAAACTCATTCCCCTTGGATATGTTCTGTTAGCGCTGATTTTTGTGACCGCTTCTGTCATTGTTAACCCCGCCTCTTTTGGTGGCAACGCAACAGACAGAAGCGTTTAACTACAAGGCAGAGTTAAAATACATATACAAATCCACCGCCTACCTCAGCTTCATAATTGTTACGAGTGATGGGGCTATCCTTGATGTCGCCAAAATAACCTTCATACAGTGCTTCAGCGAAGACTTCCCAATGGTCATTAATGTAATGGCGATAATGATAATTGACCCCCACAGAGCGCAGGCCACCGCCTAAATCGGTTTCTTGTAATCCTGAAGCAGCCGCTTGACGCATATCTATACCAAAATCAGTATTTGCATATTCGCTATCATGAAATACCACGGCCACAGAGAGCTCATGGCCGCTGCCATCACTTTGATCACCAAAACGTCGGCCAAAACCTAATAAACCGATGTTGCCGTTTTCTCCCGCCGTAACTCGGCCATCGAACCAGTAGCGCCAATCATCGTCAAAGGCATGGCGTAATTGCAGTACTAATTCAGCGCCTTCTTCACCTTCCCCGAGACCATCTAAATGGCCATCATCTGAATCACTTTCTTCACGCCCTTCCTCGAAGGCCAGAGCAACTTCGAACAGCCATGTTTTAGAACGAAGACCTCGCCAACCTATGGCTTCGCCTGCCCAGAAGAAAATGTTATCGCCCTTGCGCCACTGTACTGCGCCAACAGGGTCCAATTCGAGCTCAAACTCGTCAGAACCTTCATAAGCTGATTCGTACTCAATGCCCAATCCTAACCCGAACGCCCATCCATCATGCCCTTCAGTAAAGTCTTCAAAAGAGGGTAAAGGAACTAAAACTGACCGCTCCTCTTGAGCCATCACTGATTGAGAAAAGAAGCTACACGCAAGCACGACCAATGACGCATTTATTAAATTATTCATGATGTTCCCTCACTATAAATGTCATATAACATATTGTCTTAGCGAATTTTCTTAAGTGTAGTATAGGAAATGATTAAGAGATGTTATTGCGAAATCAACCTGTAGGGGAGGTAGCTAATGTCTATCGTTTAAAGTGATATAGACAGTGCTGGATGGTGGCACAGTCGTTGGTTACCCGTTGCTTATGACCATGAAAGGCTGGCGACTATGTGAGCGCCATCTCTATTAAGTGTGAATGACCAACCGTTACGCTCACATAGACGTTGTACAATGCCCAATCCTAAGCCATAACCTTGAGACGCTGAAGCTGCGTTTGCTTGCACATCAGAGTCATTATTGACGTGATTCGTTATCGAGAGTTCATGGTCTTTGAGTACAATGGCAATAGGGCCTTGTCCTGTAAGCGTGTGCTCGAACGCGTTGCGCACTAGGTTATTAACCGCTATGAAAAATGCCTGTGGATGTCCGCAGACCGTCGGGGCCACATCATCGTTGATTTCAATGTCAATTGACTTCCCGTTAAGCAGGTACCCTTGTTGATCCAGTGCTTTGTTTAACAGCGGTATCACTGCGAAGCTCTCGTCATATTGGCCATCATCCACTTCGCGTGCAAGACATAAGAACATCTCAATGATGGTTTTCATATCAAGGGTTGCTCGCTTGACTCTGTCTAACGCCTTACCATCCGCGACCGACATCTTGCTTTGCTCTAGTAATTCAACCGCGCCAGTAATGACCGTTATCGGCGTGCGTAGTTCATGGCTTGCTGAACTGGTGAAGTAGCGCTCCCGTTCAACAAAGGCGCTGATACGCTCAAGCGCCTTTTCTATCGTTTTGGCAAGTAAACCAACCTCATCATCGCCAAGTCTGCACGCTTCAATCCTTTTAAGGTCATCCGCTGAGAGTCGTTCAGGGTCTATGTTAGCTACTGCTTTAGCTAGTTGTATAACGGGGTGAACTGCCCTGCGCATAACCACAACACCCAGTAAAAAACCAAGAACGCCTAAAGTGCCGACCACACCCGTGATCACTAGCAACCACCACCAATCCTCATGTGACGCAGCCTCAACACCTGCTACATCAAACACCACAAACGCATATTGCCCCTCATCCTTAGAGATGACTGCAACATGCAACTCTTCACTTTCGAATTCGTAAATACCAGGGCGTGGTGGTGTCTTTGCCCACTCTTGGAGAGATTCAGGCAAGCTGCTAGCGTCTTCATAACCCGTGAGGTTAAGCGCGATTGAGGGATAGTTATCAGCTGCATATTGAAGTTGGCTCGTGAGCACACGGTCTTCGCTGAGCTTTATTGCTGCGAAAAACGCAAATCCCCAAAGCACACTGAGTATGCCAACACACATCGCAAAGGCTATGGCGACGCGCTTACGTAAGCTGAGTCGATACATGACTAAACATCCTCTGCAATGCGGTAGCCTACTCGGTGCACAGTATGCAGTAGAGGGCGCTCAAATTGCCTATCGATCGCTTGGCGCAGTTTGTACATGTGCGAGCGCAAAGCATCACCATCAGGGCGCTCATCAGCCCACAATAGCGCTTCGAGTGTTTCGCGGGTCACGACTGCAGGCGATTCCGCCATTAAACGTTCAAGTATTTTCATACAAGCAGGGTTGAGCGCAATGTGCCGTCCAGCGCGATGCACTTGCAAGGTTGACCTATTCAGAACCAAGTCACCCACAGCCAACAACCTATCTGATTTTCCATGGCTACGTTTGTAAAGTGCTTGCACTCTGGCATGTAACTCCTGCAACGCGAAAGGCTTCACCAAATAATCATCGGCACCCACGGCAAAGCCTTTAAGTTTGTCATCGAGAGTGTCTCTTGCTGTTAGCATCAATACGGGGATATCTACCTTGGCATCGGCACGCAGTTTTTGGCACAAACTTAATCCATCCATCCCTGGAAGCATTAAATCCAGCACAATGACATCATAGGGATTCGTCAATGCCAAGTGCATCGCACTAATACCGTCGTAGGCAAAATCTAACACATAGTGATGATTTTCCAGATAGGCAGCAATGTTGGCGCAAATGTCACGATTGTCTTCAACAATCAACACTCTAATGGCCGCTGCGCCAAACGCAGGTATCATACTTTGTTCCCCTTACCAGGCGTAATCCAATCGCAAACCAATCAGTGGCTCAGCCTCGCCGCTGTCTATTACTTCGACACCTCGACGGTAATCAAAATCGGTATCATCGCTAGATGATGCTTCAGTAATATTGATGACATCAAGAAAGGCTGTGACATCAACTGGGCCGAACGCTCGGCGGTAATCAACACGGACATTTAATAGACCAGAACCGCTTTTACGACCGACGTTGCGCTGCGTAATTTCCTTAGAGTAGCGCAATGGTTGCCCAGGCCCTAACACATCTTCATGAATAATAAACTCGTCGTCAGGTCGCCCAGAAAGATATTTGTAGCGCCCAGCGACCTTCCAGCGGTCGTTTATTTCCCATGTCAGACCCAGCGTTGCGACATGCTCGCGACTAAACTGAGCAGCAACTTCACCTTGGCCGTCTTTTCTATCAACAACCGCATCGTTGTAAGAGTAGGTTGCTGACGTATAAAGCCCTTCGAAAATTGTTCCATTGAGCACAAAATCGATACCGTATGAGCTGCCTTCACCTATGTTGGCGTAGGTGCCACTTGTGCGGTCAAGGTCTACCACCAAGTCGTCAAGGTTTTGATAGTAGGCTTCCGTTAATAACGACCAATTGTTGCTCGGGAAATATTTTAAGCCAATGCTACCATGGGTTATTTTTTCAGTCTTGAGATCATTGGATTCGTTAGCAGCGAGATCTAAGTACCTAGGTGACTGATGAAATACCCCCGCAGTTGCGAAATAGCGGATTGTATTATTTGGTCGACAGTTAACACTGAAACGCGGCGACGCTACATTTTCGTCAGCAAAACCGTCATGTTCAAATCGGATACCCGCGCCAACATCCCACTTGTTGAATTCAAACACTTGATTAAGGTAACCCACATAGCTCGTTTCTTTTTGCTTGATTGAGGAGTTGATGTTATCTGGCGTCAGGACAATAAACTGTTGTCCGGGGTCAGGCCGAAAATCATCTTCATCGTAGACAAAGCGGATCCACTCACCATCTAAAACCGTGTTGTAATCCAATTCAACTTGAGTAAGTCGCACACCAGTACTGAGCTTTCCCCATTTGTTTGTTGTTTCAAAATCGCTTCGCCAACCGTACTCAGTTTCCTTCTCACCTATGGTTATAATATTTTCTCTCACCGGAATATCTTCTGCCGGTGTCCCCACAGGCACTTGGTCTGGAAAGGCTTCGCCCTCGGAACTCAGTTTGTCACTTTTACGGTAGTATATTTTGTTGGTCCAAACGGCCTTGTCGCTTACTAGCGAGCGCAGTGTTAAGCCATATAAATCGCTGTCTTGCTCGGAGTTTTGCAGTGAAGCATCTTCAAAATTAGGTGATGCAAACACGTGCGTCACGTCTCGGCTGTAGTCCTCATGAGTATCAATTAGCAGCACTTCAAGGGTGTGTTCAAGATTGATAGGAATGACAGATTTGACCAGCACATCCCTCAAAACTGGCTCGCCTATGTCTAGCTCTTCGATAGTTTCAAACAATTGACCGAAGTCTAGTCGTCTTGCTGAAACAAGCATGGTAGCTTCATCAGTGATGCCAACAGGTCCATCGTATCCCACTTCATAGCCGGCAAGGTCGTAACGAAAGCTTGCAGATGGACTTGGATTTCCGTCAGCGACCTCCAGTTTTAGTAGCGACGCCGCTCGACCTCCATATGCAGGCTCCCAACCACCAGGTGAGAAATCAGCACCTGCAATAACATTGGGTGCAAATATAGAAAAGCGGCCGCCGCCACCAACATCTTCTTCTTCCCCTAATGTGGCATCAAAGTGCACGGCTTTATCAAACGGGAACTCATCGACGAGTAACAAATTATCTCTGGGACCTCTGCCTCGCACGCTGAAGCTTGCGAATTCACTGGCAGAGGCTAACCCCGGCAAGCCATCAAGGGACAACAACGGATCCGCGCCACCTCCTACCGCACTTCGTAGCGCTTCTCTGTCGAGGTAGGTGTTAGACCCAGCGGAAGATGTGTAACCTCGTTGCGCTTGCACTTCGATTACCTCGATGGGTTGCTCTGTAAGTTTAAAAGCGACCTTGATATTTTTACGTGTGATTACTCGTAAGCTCGGTTCATACAATGAAGCAAAGCCATCTTTTGTTAGGCTTACAGAGTAGAGCCCTGGGTCGAGTGACTCAATGACTATGCGGCCTTGTTCATCGGTTGCAAACGTTTGGGTTTTGGATGTTTCTCGCTCCTTGAGGGTGATCTGCACACTCGCAAGGGGTCTATCTGAACTCTGGTCTTTCGTTAAAATGGTCAGTGCGCCGGGTGCTTCGGCCGCGTAGATAAACTGTGGAAAGCTTATCAGTAGCGCCCAAAGCGCGAGCATGGATATTGAGCCCAATTGCACGCACCTTGTTATCTTTAACCATACTGCCTGTATAAATTGTGTTCTCATTTTGCCCGTCTCCAAAAAATTAGGTAATTTGATGAAACACGTTGAGGCTAGCAAAGCGAATGTGACTAAAATGTCGCCGAAATGTCTAAGAGACATAAAATATCTAAAAAAACAGTGAGCAGAGGCAAGGAGCGGCAGAGAACCCATGCATTGGTATGCGCTTTAACATTGGTAGCTAGGGATTGATTAGAAAGGAACCACAATATGAGTGTGTGCGTAGATCAAATGGTCACTGCCTATTTCGACAAAATTGGGCAACCTCAAACAGCGATAGAAAGCTGGCATTTTTGTGATAACCAAGATGATGCAGACGAATGTGCACAACTGGTGCTGGCGGGTATTAAACGTGCGACGTCTCCTTCGCTTTGGTGGTATGAAGCAACAAACACAGCGCTTCCACAAATAGGTGATCTCAATGTGGTGACCAACTTTGCGGGAGAGGCGGTGTGTATTATCAAAACGGTGGCGGTTGATGTCGTTCCATACAATCAAATTACCGAGCAATATGCATTTATTGAAGGCGAAGGTGATAGGAGCTTAGCCTATTGGCAGAAAGTGCATTGGCCGTATTATCATCGAGAATTAGCTGATACAGGCTTTGCTCCATGTGCAGACATGCCAATCGTATGCGAGCAATTTGAAGTGGTGTTCCCATAGCAAAAAAAAGCGGCCTAAGGCCGCTTTTGGGAGGATAAAACAAGTTGGATTAATGACAACTTAGCTGTGAGCCTTGCTCTGGCTTTTTCTCTAAGTTGATGTCGGCGATACTGATATCGAGCTTGCCTGATGTACTCAACTCAAAAGGAACCACCGTGCTTTGCAGTTTGAAGCCTTGCGCTGCGAAGCAATTGAGGTCAACGCTTAGCGCTTGCCAAGTGTTTAGTTCCATCGCTTTTAGTTGCTCGCTGATGCCTACTTTCGCCACACAAGAACCAGCCACATCGCCTTCACTCTCACAATTTAGCGTTAGATACACTGCGTCAGTCGGTGCTTGCGCCAAATTAATGTTGAGGCTTAATTGCACATCGGTGCCTAATTTAGCGCGCAGGTCTTCTCTGAAGAAGCTCTTACTCGCTAGGCGAATCCCCGCATTTGCGCTCCCATCAAAGCGTAATTTGCGCGCATCTTCTTGAACTACCTTATCGATAGTGCGGTAGAAAAGCGCGCCTACTTCATGAGTATTGGCACTGACAGTGAAGCTTTCATCACCAGAGTAAAGCCACATTTGCCACGGCTTTTGCACTGTGCCAGTGAATAGAGCAACACTCGATTGCTGTGAGTTCGCACTTGAAGCTTGCTCGTCCAGTTCGTTGCTTAATGTGCTTTGATCGCCATAACTTAGGCCAAAGCCATAAGGGAGTAGGGGATCGTAATTGTCATCACCGCGATTTACGATTTGTGTTGGTGTTTTTGGCCATGAATAGCTTAAACGACCGGTGAAGTCATGTTGCACTTCGCCCTCTGCATCTGTGAATAATACATCTGCTACAGCTAACCCTTCAGAACCAGGTAACCATGCCGCTACGAAGGCATCTGAGGCATTCAATTCAGGATTCACCCACATTGGACGACCACTGATGAATACGGCAACGACTGGAATACCTTGTTCTTTAAGTTGCTTGAGCAACGCAAGGTCGCGTTTGTCGCTAGCTTGGTATTCAAGATTGGCACGGTCACCATGGCCCTCTGCGTAAGGCTCTTCACCGAATACGACAATGGCGACATCGGGTTTTTGCTCAAAACTGCCATCTTCGCTCAATTCGGCTTTGCCGCCAGCGGCTTCAACCTGAGCCGAAATGCCATCCCAAATAGAAGTGCCGCCTGGGAAGTCCGCATTTTCGTTGTTGGTACCTTGCCATGTAATCGTCCAACCACCGGATTGCTTACCGATGTTGTTGGCAGCGTCACCTGTAACTAAAACCTTGGTGTTTGGTTTTAAAGGCAAAATTTGCTCATTATTTTTGAGCAGCACTAACGACTCGCGCACTGCTTGGCGCGCGACTTCGCGGTGTTCTTGCTTACCAATTAGCTCGCTTTTTGCTGCGTACAAACGTTGTGCTGGGCTTGGCTTTTCAAACAAACCGGCACGAACTTTTACACGCAATATTCTGCGTACTGCATCATCAATTCGACTTTGTGGAATTTCACCACTTTGCACCTGTGCAAGCGTGTTGTCATACAGGGCTTTCCAATCACCGGGTACCATAAAAATGTCTAAGCCAGCGTTAATTGACTGTGGGCAGCTGGCGTTGGTGCAACCGGCTACCTGACCATGGCCGTTCCAATCACCCACTACGAAGCCGTCAAAGCCCATACGATCTTTGAGTACATCGTTAAGTAAGTACTTGTTGCCATGAATTTTTTCACCATGCCAGCTATTGAATGAAGCCATTACAGATTGAGCGCCTGCATTGAGGCCACCTACGTATCCTTGAGCGTGGATCTTGTAGAGCTCCTCTTCTGAACTGACGTTATCGCCTTGGTCATCACCGCCTACTGTGCCGCCGTCTCCCACAAAGTGTTTCACAGTGCTGATCACATTGCCTTGACCAAGGAAGCCTTCACCGGGTTCACCTTGCAAACCTGTCACGATAGCGTGGGAGTAAGCTTTGATGATCTCCGGATCTTCTGAATAACCTTCATAAGTTCGACCCCAGCGATCATCGCGCACGGCTGCCACCGTTGGCGCAAAAATCCAGTCTATACCGGTCGCCAGCACTTCTGTTGCAGTAACCTTGGCTATTTTTTCAATAAGCTCAGGGTTGTTTGCTGCGCCTAGACCAATATTGTGAGGAAATAGTGTGGCGCCGATAACATTGTTGTGGCCATGTACGGCATCGGTACCCCACATAGTTGGGATGGTACTGCCATCAAGTGAATCATCAATTGAGGCCTGATACATTTTCTCAGCGAGGGCGACCCAGTCTTCGACCTTGGCGTGTTTATCGTTGTTAGGAAATGCACCACCGCCGTTGAGGTATGAACCAAAGCCGTATTTGCGCATATCTTCAACGGTTATATCGCGAATTTCCGGTTGGATCATTTGCGCAATTTTTTGCTCTAGCGTCATGGTTGCCATGATCTCGCTAACACGCTCTTCCACGTCATTCAACTTAGCCACTTGGTTATTAATTTTTGGCCAAAGCTGTTGTGAAGTTTCAGTTTGAGTTTCAATTTGCGTGTTTTCTTGCTGCTTTTGCTCTTGTGAGCAACCGGCGTTAACCAATACAGCAAGACTCACCGCAACAGAACTTAAAGTACGTTTCATTGTTATTTTCCTGATTCGATAACGTGAGGTTTAGCACCCTTGATGCCGTAAAAGGCGATATACACATAACAAAGCGCTGGTAATAAAAATGACAGTTGTAAGCCGATGCCGTCTGCCAACATGCCCTGTAGTAGTGGCACAATAGCCCCCCCTACAATCGCCAAGCATAAAATTCCGGAACCTTGCGCAGTATGCTTACCCAAGCCGTTCAATGCTAAGCTGAAAATGGTTGGGAACATCACAGAGTTACACAAGCCCACAAGCAAAATGGCCCACATCGCCAGCATACCATCAAAAAATACAGCAATAAGGATTAACACAATGGCACTGATGGCGTTGAACGCAAGTACGGTACGTCCCGAAATTTTTTGCATCACAGCTGCGCCAATAAAACGACCCACCATGGCGCCGCCCCAATAATAGGTTAGGTATTTAGCTGCTTCGCCTTCATGCATTCCAGCAATGCTATCAAGAGTAAAGAAGTTGACGATAGTGCTGCCAATGGCAACTTCAGCGCCCACATACATAAAGATGCCGAGTGCGCCAAGGGTTAAGTGACTGTATTGCCATGCAGAGCCTCGGGTGTCTGCGGTATCTTCACCCGTTTGGCTGGTGATTCGAGGCAGTGCTAGTTTGGCGAAAATGCCTGCCAATATCAGCAATGCCCCAGCAAGCATAAGGTAAGGCCCTTGGGTTGCTGAAGCGTCGCCTTTGATCACTTCTGCGCCTTCGGTAAAGATAAGAATGGAGCCGAAGAACGGCGCGACAGTGGTGCCGAACGAGTTAAATGCTTGCGTCATGGTTAAACGTGAAGGAGCTGTTTCAGCCGGACCTAATGCGCTCACATACGGGTTAGCTGCAACTTGCAATATGGTAATACCCGATGCCAGTACAAACAACGCAATCAAAAACAATGCATAAATACCTGCGCTTGCTGCTGGATAAAACAGTATGCAGCCTAAGCTGGCCACCACAAGTCCAACAACAATTCCGCGTTGATAACCTATGCGCCCTACGAGTTTACCCGCTGGCAAAGAGACCATGAAATAAGCAATGAAGAAACAGAACTGCACCAACATAGCTTGGGTGTAGTTAAGTTCAAAGGCCCCTTTTAGATAGGGGATCAGTATGTCGTTAAGACATGTGATGAATCCCCACATGAAAAAAAGTGACGTGAGTGCCACAAGTGCGAACCGGTACGAACCGCCGCCGCTCGCGCTCTGTTCTTGCGCAGGTTGTTGCTGTAATGAAATGGCCACTGCGTTCTCCTGTTGATCTTTTGAAGGAAAGCGCTTACATTTAATCATGAAAGCGCTTACATTTATTTTGATAATTGCAGAAAGCGCATACGAATTCAAATAAAAAATCCCAAATATGGGATCAAAAAAATGGATCTGATACTTTGATGCCTACAATCAGCTTGCCAGATGAGTCAGCAATGCTACGCCGCGATTTTATCTATGGTGTGGCAACTTCGTCCTTTCAAATTGAAGGTGCAATTGATACCCGTATCCCTTGTATATGGGATACCTTCTGTGCACAGCCAAACACCATTGCGGATAACACCAACGGAGATGTTGCATGTGAGCATGTGAAGTTGTGGCAACAAGATGTGGAAATGATTGCAGGTTTAGGAGTAGACGCCTACCGCTTGTCTATCGCATGGGGCAGAGTCATGAATGAAGATGGCTCCGTGAACACGCAGGGGTTGGCCTTCTACCAAAACTTGACTGCAGCCCTCAACGCTAAAGGCATTAAGGTGTTTGTCACTCTGTATCATTGGGATCTGCCGCAATACCTTGAAGATCAAGGGGGATGGCTTAACCGTGATACCGCGCACGCCTTTGCTCAATATGCCGATGCTGTTTCTAAGGCATTAGGTGAAGACGTATACTCTTACGCCACACTCAACGAGCCATTTTGCTCAGCGTACCTAGGTTATGAAGAAGGTATTCACGCGCCAGGAAAAGTGGGCCAAGCTTATGGTCGACAAGCCGCGCACCATTTGTTGCTAGCCCACGGTTTGGCGATGAAGGTGTTAAGAAAGAACGTGCCAAACAGCATGTGCGGCATTGTCCTGAACTTTTCTACCGCCTACAGTGCCACTGATTCTCAAGAAGACATCGACGCTGCGCGTATGGGCGATGAATATCACAACCATTGGTACATTCAGCCGCTCCTTGAAGGCACCTATCCGAATGTGATGGCGCAAATTAGTGCTGATGCGCAGCCCCATATCGCTCAGGGCGATATGGATATCATCGCGCAAAAAAATGATTTTATTGGTGTGAATTATTACACCCGCGCTGTTTACAAAAGCGACGGGCAGGGTTGGTTTGAGCAAGTTCCCCCTTACGGAGAAGATTTAACGGCGATGGGCTGGGAAATCGTGCCTTTGGCCTTTACCAAGTTACTTGTTGAGTTGCATGAGCGTTATGACTTACCGCCAATGTACATCACGGAAAACGGTGCAGCCTTTGATGATCACCTTGTTGATGGCGAAGTGGTTGATAAGCCTCGAATCGATTATTTCAATAGTCATTTGCGCGCAGTCAACAGCGCTATTGAGCAGGGCGTAGATATTCGTGGTTATTTTGCTTGGAGCTTAATGGACAACTTTGAATGGGCGCTTGGTTACAGCAAACGATTTGGCATTGTGTATGTCGATTATGCGTCCCAAAAGCGCACGCTGAAACACAGCGCTTTGGCGTATAAAGCATTGTTAAACAATAGACTCTATTAGCCGTTTGTATTAGCGTTAGCCTATCAGGAAGTTATCAAGAACAATAATGGCAACCATCTACGAAGTTTCAAAAGCTGCAGGTGTTTCACTCGCTACCGTTTCTCGTGTAATGAACGGTAATGCGAGGGTGAGTGATCGCACCCGCGATAAAGTGCTCAAAGCTATGGACGAGCTTGGCTATAAGCCCAATTCTATTGCCCAATCTCTTGCCTCAAATCGCAGTAACAGTGTGGGTTTATTGGTATCTGCACTACACGGTTCGTTCTTTGGCAACATGATGAGCACAGTGGAAGATGTACTGCGCAACGCAGGTAAACACGTCATTATTACCGCAGGTCACAGCGATGAGCAGCAAGAAAAAGACGCTATTGAGTTTTTATTGGATAGACGCTGCGATGCGCTGATTTTGCATGCAGAAGCAGTGAGCGATGAATATCTGTTGGAACTTAGCAAACGTGATGTGGAAGTTGTTTTAATCAACCGCCGTATCGAAGAAATGGCTGAACATTGCTTTTACACCGACAACGAGCTCGGTGGATATTTGGCGACAAAGGCTGCGATTGATGCCGGACATACGTCCATCGCTTACATTAGTGGCCCACTATTTAAACAAGATGCAACCGAGCGTCTGCAGGGCCATAAACGTGCATTAAGCGAAGCGGGGATTAAGTTTAACCCGCAGTTGATGGTTGAAGGTGGCTTCCATGAAGATGAAGGCGCGCAAGGTTATTTAGATCTTGTCGCCGTGAATCAGCCTTTTACCGCTTTGGTTTGCGCTAACGATGAAATGGCATCGGGTGCTATGACCGCTGCTCGTGAACAAGGTGTGTTAATCCCAGAGCAACTTTCCGTTGTGGGATTCGATGATGTGTTATTCGCACGTTATCTGTATCCGAAGCTGACAACCATAGATAACCCGATTCAAAAAATGGGTAATGAAGCGGCTCATTGGGTACTTGAACACGTATACAAACAAAAGAAAACCTCCGCGCACACTAACTTATTTGCACCCAAATTGGTGGTGCGCGACTCATTGATGGAAATTAAATGAATAAACTGATCCCGCCAGCGCTGTTTTACACCCTAGTTGTCTCGTTGGGGGGATTCATCTTTGGTTTTGATGCATCCGTTATTTCGGGGGCTATCGGTTTTATCTCTGAGCAATACCAATTAACCAGTTGGCAGCAAGGTTTTGTAGTGAGTTCACCCACACTCGGTGGTCTTCTGGCAACGCTGTTTGCAGGTGTAGTGAGTGATGCCATCGGTCGGCGTAAAACTTTAATCGGCATCGCCGCGCTATTTGTTATTTCCGCCGCAGCATCGGCCTTAGCGCAAGGCTACTGGATGCTAGTGATCGCCCGTTTCATTGGTGGCATGGCATTTTGCTCGCTCATGGTTGCGCCCATGTACATCGCTGAGATCAGCCTTCCTGAGCACCGTGGCAAACTCGTTTCTATTAACCAACTCAATATTGTGCTTGGATTCTCGGTGTCGTATTTCAGTAACTATTGCCTATTACAGTGGGCACAAAGCGACGCCGAGTGGGTACAAAGTATCGCCTTAGGTGAGCACCTTTGGCGTTGGATGCTTGGCTTGGAACTCATCCCTGCATTATGTTGGCTGCTATTGCTATTTGTGATCCCTCGTAGCCCGCGTTGGTTGTTGATGCAGCGATTGGACGCAGAAGCTGAGTCGGTTGCGTCAAAACTATTCTCGGCAGAACAAATCGAGCAGCAATTACGTACTATGCGTGCATCACTGCAAAGCAAAGTGCCGCCACTGATGCAGCGTATTAAAACAGTGTTTGGAACTAAAGTCCGCTTTGCGTTAATGATTGGTTTGTTAATAGCAATCGCCCAGCAAATCACTGGCATCAATGTTATTTTCTTCTACGCACCGACCATCTTTGAACAAAGCGGTGTTGGCACAAATACGGCGTTCGCGCAGGCAGTATGGATTGGCGTTGTGAACGTAATTTTCACTATTGTAGCTATGCTGACCATCGACCGCTATGGCCGCAAGCCTCTGTTGTTGTTCGGTTTAACGGGCATTGCCATTAGCATGGCGCTGTGTAGTTGGGGCTTTAATCAAGCAACCTACCAAATAAAACCACAAGCGGTCGCACAGTTGTCAGAACAACTTCCTGATTCTGTGATGCAGCGCCTGACCCCGATGATTGGCAAAACATACGACAACGATGTGGCATTTAAAGGCGCACTACAAGAATCTTTAGGCGAGGATGCAGCTGCCAATCAAGGAGCCATTATGGCTAAGGCCATTGCCATGAACGCGACGCTTGTGCTGGTGGGCATTACCTTGTTCGTCGCTGCATTTGCGGTATCGCTTGGGCCTGTGATGTGGGTGATGTTTTCGGAAATTTTCCCTAACGAAGTACGCGCTGTGGCTATATCCGTGGTTACTGTGGTCAACAATGCGGTGAGTTTCTTAGTGCAGCTTATATTCCCGTGGGAATTAGCCAACTATGGTGCTGCGCCGACGTTCGCGATTTATGGCATCTTTGCTATTGTGTCGCTAGCCTTGGTATGGCGTTATTTGCCTGAGACAAAGGGTAAGTCATTAGAGCAATTAGAACTCGATTTAAGCTCCTCGGGAAAATAATCGCGCAGTTCACAATTGTTTGAGATAACATCACCTTGCGACTATTATTTAGAAGCTTAGAATAAAAATAATTTAATCATCAATAACTTAAAGGGATGTTTGTATGTCTTCTGATGGCACAATGGCAATGCTGCTCGTGATACCCATTTTATTGCTTGTGTGGCTGTTGCCTGCGATCTTAATCGCCCGTTCTAACAAAACCAGCGGCACAGAAAAGCTGATTTGGATACTGGTGCAAGTCTTCCTGTTTTGGTTCACATGGGTGGTATACATTTTCGCCGCACCCATCAACAAAGAGAAGCCGCAAATCTAGCGTAAGTTACTCACAGATAAGCCGAGTTAACAAAAGCACACTTACAGAGTGTGCTTTTTGCGTTAAACGGCGCTAAAAATCACGCTTTTGGTTTATATGTAGCGCGTATTCAGTTACACTGCGCGTCCTTTTTTTGACCAACCAAAGGTAACACTTCTTTGATCGCTACAGCTAATATCGCCATGCAGTTTGGCGCCAAGCCTCTTTTTGAAAATGTATCAGTAAAGTTCAACAACGGTAATCGCTACGGTTTAATCGGTGCGAATGGCTGTGGTAAGTCGACCTTTATGAAAATTTTGGGTGGCGACTTAGAACCTTCTGCAGGCAATGTGATGCTAGGCGAAGGCGTGCGTTTAGGTAAACTTCGCCAAGACCAGTTTGCATTCGAAGAATACAGTGTCATGGACACAGTATTGATGGGTAACACTGAACTTTGGGCGGTCAAAGAGCGTCGTGACTACATTTACAGCCAGCCAGAAATGAGCGAAGAAGAAGGCATGGAAGTGGCCGACTTAGAGACGCAATTTGCAGAAATGGATGGTTACACAGCAGAGAGTCGTGCTGGTGAGTTATTGCTTGGTTTGGAAATTCCTATTGAGCAACACTTCGGCCCAATGAGCGAAGTCGCGCCAGGTTGGAAGCTACGTGTACTTCTTGCCCAAGCGCTGTTCTCCGATCCAGAAGTGCTACTTCTAGACGAGCCTACCAACAACTTGGATATCAACACCATTCGTTGGTTAGAGCAGATCTTGGTTGAGCGTAAAAGCACTATGGTTATCATCTCGCACGACCGTCACTTCTTAAACACTGTGTGTACGCACATGGCTGATTTAGATTATGGTGAAGTACGTCTATTCCCTGGTAACTACGATGAGTATATGACCGCGGCAACGCAAGCCCGTGAAAAGCAGCTCAACGAAAATGCCAAGAAGAAAGCGCAAATTGCAGAGTTACAAAGCTTTGTTAGCCGATTCTCTGCCAACGCCTCTAAGGCGAAGCAAGCAACGTCACGTGCGAAGCAGATTGATAAAATTCAGCTTGAAGATATCAAGCCTTCGAGCCGTGTGAGCCCATACATCAAGTTTGACCAAGACAAGAAACTGCACCGTCAAGCTGTCACTGTTGAAGGTTTGTCAAAAGCATTCGAGAAACCACTATTCAACAATTTCGACCTACAAGTTGAAGCTGGGCAGCGCGTAGCGATTATTGGTCAAAACGGTGCGGGTAAAACAACCTTACTGCGTTGTTTACTCGGTGACGTCGCAGCGGATCAAGGCACAGTTAAATGGGCTGAGGCGGCAAAAATTGGCTACATCGCACAGGATCATGCGGATGACTTCAAAGAAGATGCAACTCTGTTCGATTGGATGAAGCAGTGGACGACTGGCGATGACCAGGTCGTGCGCGGTGCCCTTGGCCGCATGTTGTTTTCAAACGATGACGTGAAAAAGAAAGTAAAAGTACTTTCAGGTGGTGAGAAGGGGCGCATGCTGTTTGGTAAAATGTCGCTGATCAATCCAAACGTTTTGGTGCTTGATGAGCCAACTAACCACCTTGATATGGAATCAATTGAAGCGTTGAACCTAGCCTTAGAAAACTACGAAGGCACGTTATTCTTCGTGAGTCATGACCGTGAGTTTGTATCTTCCTTGGCAACGCAGATTATCGATATTCAGCCTGAGGGTATCGTTCATTTCCATGGTACATACGAAGAGTACTTAAAGAGCTTAGGCCTTTAATTCTTACCTTACTTCCTGTTGGCTGAGTGTGCCAACGGGAAGCTTGTACTTCATATTCTTCCTGACTTTTCCCTCCGTAACTACGTGAATTTGACTATACTTATTAGCTCCTACTCTTGAAGGAGACGGACAATGCCAAAGTACGTAATTGAAAGAGAAATTGAAGGAGCAGGGCAGTTATCAGAGGATGATTTACAAGGAATTTCCCAGCGGTCTTGTGATGTTTTGGGGCAACTAGGCCCTCAAGTACAGTGGTTGGAAAGCTATGTAACCGACAACAAAGTGTTCTGCGTGTATATTGCACCGGATGAAACACTGATCCGCAAGCATGGTGAAATGGGCGATTTTCCCATCAAGGCTATCCACGAGGTGAAGACCATGATTGACCCAACTACCGCGGAATAACGTAAGTTTTGTGGCCTAAGCGCATCATGTGCCGTACTTAGGCTCCCTCAAATAGTTCTTAAGCTTCTCGTAAATAAGTAAAAAACCTGCCTAGCACTGATATTCACTGAGCATCTAAATAACCGATTGATTCAATCGTTTTTTCTCACTCCAATCGATTAAAACCATGGTCTATATTTATTCCCGTTAATCACACTACTCCAAACGGGGAGAAATATTCATGGGTAAAAAAACACTTCCACTTATCACGGCAGTCGCGATGGCTGTATCGTCAGTGGTATCGATCAGCGCGCAAGCTGTTGAACCTAAGTCAAACCAATTTTGGTGGCCAGAACAGTTAGACCTTAGCCCACTTCGTGCACACGGTGTAGAGTCGCACCCTTACGGCGAAGATTTTGACTACGCGAAAGGGTTTGAGAGCCTCGACCTTAAAGCGGTGAAAGAAGACATCCGTGCGGTGTTAACGCAATCACAAGACTGGTGGCCAGCAGACTATGGTCATTACGGTCCTTTCTTTATCCGCATGGCTTGGCACGCAGCAGGCACGTATCGAGTATTCGATGGCCGCGGTGGTGCAGGTGGCGGTCAGCAACGTTTCGACCCACTAAACAGCTGGCCTGATAACGGTAACCTAGACAAAGCGCGTCGTTTACTGTGGCCGATAAAACAAAAATACGGTCGCAATATTTCATGGGCAGACTTGATGGCGTTAACGGGTAACGTAGCGCTCGAAGACATGGGCTTCAAAACCTTTGGCTATGCCGGTGGCCGTGAAGACGATTGGGAACCTGATTTGGTTTATTGGGGTCCAGAAGGCAAGATGCTGACAGACGAGCGTCGCGATAAAAAGGGCAAATTGAAAGGTCCTCTCGCTGCAGTTGAAATGGGTCTTATCTACGTAAACCCGCAGGGCCCGCACGGTAAACCTGATCCACTGCTTGCAGCTGACGATATTCGTATGTCATTTGGTCGCATGGCAATGAATGACGAAGAAATCGTTGCACTTATCGCTGGTGGTCACACATTCGGTAAAGCACACGGTGCTAAAAAACCAGATTGCGTTGGCAAAGAGCCAGCTGCAGCACCAATTGAAGACCAGGGTTTTGGTTGGAAGAACAAGTGTGGTAAAGGCATGGCTGAAGACACTATGACCAGTGGCTTTGAAGGTGCTTGGACAGTGACACCAACACAGTGGACAACGAACTACTTAGACAACCTATTCAACTTTGAATGGAAACAAACAACCAGCCCAGCGGGTGCGATTCAATGGATCCCAACCAATGAAGCTGCGAAAAATTTAGTTCCTGATGCGCATGTTAAAGGTAAGCGTCACGCGCCTATCATGTTCACCACAGATATTGCCATTAAGAAAGACCCTGAGTTCCGCAAGATTGCAGAAGGCTTCCGCGCCGATCCTGCAAAATTCGAACTGGCCTTCGCTAAAGCATGGTTCAAACTGAATCACCGTGACTTAGGTCCGCGTGCTCGTTACCTAGGTGATGAAGTACCAAGCGAAATATTAATTTGGCAAGACTACATTCCTGAGGCCAACCACACCCTTGTGAATGACAAACAAATTGCTGATTTGAAAGAGCAAATTCTTGATTCTAAACTCACAGTGTCTGAACTTGTGCGCGTTGCGTGGGCATCAGCATCTAGCTACCGTGACAGTGACATGCGTGGCGGTGCAAACGGTGCACGTCTACGTTTAGCGCCACAAAAAGACTGGCCAGTGAACAACCCTGAAGAAGTCGCAAAAGTACTAAAAGTACTTGAGAAAATTCAGACCAAATTCAACAAAAAAGCAGGTAAAACGCAAATTTCACTTGCTGACATGATTGTTCTTGGTGGTGCGGCTGCGATTGAAAAAGGCGCGAAGGATGCAGGTTACACTATCACTGTACCATTCAAGCCAGGTCGTATGGATGCATCACTTGAGTACACCGATGTTGAATCATTCGAAGTACTTGAGCCAACAGCTGATGCGTTCCGTAACTACTACAGCAGTGCATGGAAATCACCGACTGGCATGCTAGTAGAACGTGCAAATCTACTCGGCTTGAGCGTACCAGAAATGACGGCGCTACTGGGTGGTATGCGTACACTTGATGCCAACTACAAAGGCTCTGATCACGGTGTGTTAACCAACAAACCTGGCACATTGAGCAACGACTTCTTCGTGAACTTACTTGATATGTCTACCAAATGGAGCAAATCAAGCAAGGAAGAGGGTGTATACGAAGGCTTCGACCGTGCTAGCGGCGAGAAGAAGTGGACGGCAACATCCGTTGACCTAATCTTTGGTTCAAACTCTGAATTACGCGCTATTGCTGAGGTGTATGCTTCACAAGATGCGAAAGAGAAGTTCGTAAATGACTTCGTTGATGCTTGGACAAAAGTAATGACCGCAGATCGTTTCGATTTGAAATAAATAACAGTTGTGATGTTACTCAAAAGGGCCGCAAACGCGGCCCTTTTTTTATGCGTATTGGTATCGCATTAAGGATGGTGTAAAATTCACCGTCCTTGCAAAAGCGCCAGCCATGGGGCCTGTGTAGGGCTCGTCGTATTATTTAAATGGGTATCAGATATGCAGTACGTAAAATATTCCCTTATCATTTTAACCACCTTATTCATGTTGGGCTGTGGCGGCCACGGCTTTGAAGGGCATTATGTCAGCACGTCGGATAACAAAGTGTTTAACGCCTTGTCTGAACTGGCTGGCGTAAAGAAAATCTACATTGGTGAAAACTTCATTGAAGCGGATGGTCAGCGTACTGAGTTTGATGAAATTTTTGTGCGTGAACTTAAGTCTGGCGACTATCTGGTGTTTAAATCAGGCAATGAAGAACAAACTTGGCTCATTGAAGATGGTGACGTACTGGTACGCGATTTAGGTTTGATGTCGTTACGCTTTGAGCCGGTAGATAAATAATTACTACCACCTTGAGTGGCATCAATGAGGCAGCGAAAGCTGCCTTTTTAATTTTGAGCAAGCGCTTACTTGCATTCAATCCAACGTCATTTTGCGACTTGAAATAACTTGGTTTAAATAATTCCAAAATAAACCAAGACGATTGCGCTCAAAAAGACGATAATTGGAACATTAAATTTTATAGATTGACCGACTTTGCCATATTCGCTGCAATGTAGCTTGGCTAAGCTCGGTCTTTGCGATTTTTAGGGTACCGATAACTTATGGAAATTAAAGTTAATTTTCTCGATAACCTCAGACTAGAAGCCAAGTTTGACGACTTCACCGTGATTGCCGACCAGCCAATCCGTTACAAAGGTGATGGCTCAGCGCCAAGCCCGTTTGATTATTTTTTGGCGTCATCTGCTCTGTGTGCGGCGTATTTCGTTAAGGTGTATTGTAACTCGCGAGAAATTTCAACCGACGGTATCCGTATTTCGCAAAACAACATTATTGATCCTGAAGATCGCTACAATCAGATTTTTAAAATTCAGGTAGAGCTACCTGAGAGTATCTCTGACAAAGACCGTCAAGGTATCTTGCGTTCAATTGAACGTTGTACGGTGAAGCGCGTAGTGCAAACCGGCCCTGAATTCCAAATCGACCCTGTTGATAACATCGACGAAGATGCCCAAGCCATGCTGATGGTTGAAGCAGACCCTGACCACAGCACATATATCTTAGGTAAAGACTTACCGCTTGAGCAAACCATTCAAAATATGACGCGCATGCTCGCTGATTTGGGTATGAAGATTGAAGTCGCGTCTTGGCGCAATATCGTGCCGCACGTGTGGTCATTGCACATTCGTGATGCGGCATCGCCTATGTGTTTTACCAACGGTAAAGGTGCCACTAAAGAAAGCGCGTTGTGCTCGGCATTAGGGGAATTCATCGAGCGTCTAAGCTGTAACTTCTTCTATAACGATCAATACCTTGGCGAAGAAATTGCAAACAGTGAATTTGTTCATTATCCGAATGAAAAGTGGTTCCAAGCAGGTGAAGATGATGCTCTACCTGAGGGCATATTGGATGATTACTGTTTAGAGATTTACAACCCTGAAGGTGAGCTGCAAGCATCACATTTAGTAGACACCAACTCAGGTCGTGTGGACCGCGGCGTGTGTTCAATTCCGTATACTCGTCACTCTGACGGCGAAACGGTGTACTTCCCGCAGAACTTGATTGAAAACTTGTTCTTAAGCAACGGTATGAGTGCAGGTAATAACCTCAACGAAGCGAAGGTACAGTGTTTATCGGAAATTTTTGAGCGTGCGGTTAAACGCCAAATCATTGAACAAGAAATTGTGCTGCCAGATGTACCACAAGAGGTGCTAGCCAAATACCCAAGCATTGTTGAAGGGATTGAAAAGCTAGAAGAGCAAGGCTTCCCAATCGTGGTTAAGGATGCGTCACTAGGTGGTCAATTCCCCGTGATGTGCGTGACCTTGATGAACCCAAGAACAGGCGGCGTATTTGCATCATTCGGTGCACACCCAAGCTTGGAAGTAGCGCTTGAGCGAAGCCTCACCGAACTGTTGCAAGGGCGTAGCTTCGAAGGCTTGAATGACGTGCCAAAACCAACATTTAACTCGATGGCAGTGTCTGAGCCTGAGAACTTTGTTGAGCACTTTATTGATTCAACGGGTGTGATCTCATGGCGTTTCTTCAGTGCTAAAGCGGATTACGATTTTGTTGAGTGGGATTTCTCCGGCACGAACGAAGAAGAGAGCGATGCGTTGTTTGGCATTCTTGCTGACCTAGGTAAAGAAGCGTACATCGCTGAATTTACAGAAATTGGCAGTGCGTGTCGTATCCTTGTGCCTGATTTCTCAGAAGTGTATCCGGTGGAAGATTTGATTTGGGATAACACCAATAAAGCACTGCAATACCGAGAAGATATTTTAAACCTGCACTCATTGTCTGACGATGCATTAGCGGCATTGGTTGAGCGTTTAGAAGAGAGCCAGCTCGATAACTACATCGACATCATCACCCTTATTGGTGTTGAGTTTGATGAAAATACAGTCTGGGGCCAGTTAACTATTCTTGAACTTAAGATTCTAATTTACCTAGCGTTAGGTGAGTTAGAAGAAGCATTTGAATTAGTTGGTGACTTCTTACAGTACAACGACAACACGGTTGAGCGTGGCTTGTTCTATCAAGCGTTGAACGCAGTGTTGGAAGTCACGCTTGATGACGAGTTGGAACTAGACGATTTCATTCACAACTTCACACGCATGTTTGGTCAAGAAACCATGGACAATGCGGTGGGCTTGGTCACGGGTGATGTACGTTTCTACGGCCTAACCCCGACCAACATGAAGCTAGAAGGTTTGGACAAGCACCTACGTCTAATCGACAGTTATAAGAAACTACACAAAGCGCGTGGTGAGCTGTATAACAAAGGCTGATATGCTCATAGTCCGAAGTAGGGCTTTGAATTTAAATATAAAAAGCGGATCTTAATGATCCGCTTTTTTATTGGGTTGTGGTTGATCAGGCTGCATTTAAAATCATCTCGGCTTGAACCATTATTACAAGGTATAATAGCCACAGAAATCCCCTGTATTTTGTAGCCATGAACCGTAAAAAGAAGATTTTCACCAAGCTTAAAGCGAAAGACAAACGCGCCAATGCCAAATTGCACAAGAGCAATAAACCGGCTTACGTTTCAAAAGCCGAGCGCGAAAAGTTAGCGCAACAAGAAGACACTTCGGCAGAAGAAACTTCATCTACTGAACAGTGATCCTAGGGCTTACTTAGTTAGCGTGCTTTATAGCTGCCCACATCCGGCTTAAACGTTTTGGCGACGCGATTCCAGCTGTTAATAGCATTCACCGCTAGAGTCAAATCAAGTAGTGCCTGCTCGCCCAGTTGCTGAACATGACGCTGATAAACGTTATCATCCACAGACTGCGCCGCTGTTATGTGCTCACTCCACGCTAGTGCCGCTTTTTCAATATCCGAATAACAAGGCATGTCACGCCAAGCATTCAAGCCAATAATTCGCTCTACCGATTCACCGTTGTGCAGTAAATCCTTACTGTGCATATCAATACAATAAGCACATTGATTTATCTGTGATACTCGCAGTTTAACTAATTCCCAAATTCCCTGTGTGAGCGTTGCACTGGTATTGAATTGGGTTGCTAGATAGTCTTCTTGCGCCATCAATATCTTTATCGCCTTGGGGGCTAATTCATAATAGTTTGTACGTATTGCCATATTTGTTTCTCCTAAGTTGTGGTCTCGGAAAAATTAGCGAATGAGCACCAAAGATAATTGAATATTTACGACATGCTCGTAACTTCTTGATTCACTCTTTTAGTGCGTACTTTGGCTTTCAAGGGTGAGAAAGTGTCATGGGTATTACGACCAAATTAGTTGTGTAATTTTCCGCCACCGTTTCTTGATGAATATCGGCGCCTTCATAAAACTTCAATGTCCTCAGATAGCTATTCGTTTATTACGCTTATAACAAACGTAAATGATACATTTTGGTACATGTGTCCGACAAAATAGTACACAAATTTGATGGTCGTAATTTACTCAAACCGATACCGTAAATAGGTTAATCACATTCATATGACAATATGAATAAGGTTTATTGAAGAGCGGATGACACGCTCCCCGTGCAAATAAATAACCAATTTTTAGGATGTTGAAGATGAAGCAACCACGTAGGTTTGGGCGCTTGAAAGCGACCTATCTGGCCATGTTAAGTTTGGGCTTAGCACAACCAGTGCTAGCTCAAAGTGACGACTTGGCACAAAACACAAACGCGCAAGCACTGACTTTCACACTGATTACTGGCGACAAAGTATCGGCTGTCGTGAACAAGCAAGGTGAACTTGGTGGTATTCGTATGCTGGGTAAAGATGGCAATGAAGTCATTACCAGTGTTTTCATGCGTGGTGGTAACACTTATGTTATGCCTAGCCAGGCGCAAGAGCTGGTAGACTCAGGTGCTATTGACCTAGAGCTATTCAACATCAACAAGCTGCATGCATCAGGATATGCAGATGAAATGACCGATAAGCTGCCAATTATCGTCGAATATCGCGATGGTACGCTGGCAGGTGCGGCAACACCAAAAGAGTTAGCAGGCACGTCACTGACAGGTGAAATTGAATTAATCGACAGCGCGGCGTTTAGCATCGATAAGAGCAAAGCTGCGGATGTATTCTCAGCGCTTGTAGCCCAGGGTGATATTGACGGCGTATGGCTTGATGCGGCTATTTTTGCCCATAAGGTTAACCAAGCAGACACGTTAACGCCAACAGTGCCGCTTACAGGGGCCTATGGTGATGCAGCGCGCTATTACACAGGTGCAGGCGTGAAGGTTGCGGTTCTTGATACCGGTTATGATCTTGAGCATTCAGACTTACAGGGCCGAGTGGTAGCATCACGCGACTTTACTTATTCAATGAATGCTGTGGATGACACTAATGGCCACGGTACGCACACTGCGTCGACGATTGCAGGTACAGGTGCTGAATCAAACGGTAAATGGGTAGGTGTAGCTCCAGACGCTGATCTTGTGATTGGTAAGGTACTGAGCAATAACGGCGGCGGTTCAATGTATGGCATTCTTAATGGCATGCAATGGGCAGTCATGTCAGAAAATGCAGACATCGTAAACATGTCTCTTGGTGGTTCGGCGACATCATGTGATGGTCCTCTTGTGGATATGGTTGAAGCGCTTAGTGACCGTGCTTTATTCGTTATTTCAGCGGGCAACAGTTTTACCCGTGAAACGGTGGGTTCACCAGGCTGTGCGCCAAGCGCATTGACTGTGGGCGCGATTGACCGTGATGGCAATACCGCTTCATTCTCTTCTCGTGGTCCATCACCAGATGGTCATTCAGCGAAGCCTGATATTGCTTCACAAGGTGTTGCGGTAGTAGCAGCAGCTTCAGGTGGTCGTGGTGCGACGGCATACCGTGCACTTTCAGGTACCTCTATGTCTGCGCCGCATGTAGCGGGTGGTGCAGCTATTGTGATGCAAGCTCGTGCAGACCTATCACCAAGAGAGATTAAAAAAGTACTGACTTCATCAGCCGTTTTCTCTGACAAACATGTGTTAGAGCAAGGTGCGGGTGCGATGGACATTAACCGTGCGGTAAGCCAAGCAGTTATTGCTGAGCCGAACCGTGAATTAGGTTATTTCGGTTACGGTCAAAATGACGCATACACTCAAAGCAGCGTCACGTTTGAAAACACGACAGGCGAAGAAATCACCTTTAACTTGAAATTAGATTTGATCGGTGAAGATGGTAAAACACAATTGCCAGCAACCGTTGCTGGTCTGGGTGTTAAGTCTATTACCGTACCTGCAAATGGTCAGGTTGATGTACCTGTATGGATTGAGCCTTCTGTGGCGATGCGCGATGGTGCATACGGCGCAATCACAGGTAAAATCACAGGCACAACCGTTGGTGGCCAAGATGAACAGATTGTTGTTCCAGTGTCTTTTTGGGTTGACCAACCACAAGTACCATTGACGGTTAATTTGACAGACCGTTGGGGTAATCGTGCATCATTCCCTTCAAAAGTTTACTTGATCAATGAAGAAGACGATTGGGGCAGTCTGCTGCGCTTAACTGGCGGCAAAGCTGAAGTAAGCGTACCAACAGGTAATTACACGATCGTTGCGAACATCATGACGTTCGATAACCCAGATTCAAATTCTGGTTTGGTTGAATCTGCAGCCCAGATGGCTATTTTGGATCGCAAGATTGAAAGCGCAACGGTACTGAACCTTGATGCCCGAAATGCACAACAAGTAACGTTCAAAGCGTCACAACCACTTGACCCGCAAGGTTACTCATTTGGTTTTACCTACGCACTTGATGACGAGAAACAAGCTAAGTTAGCTGCTATCGAAATGGCACCTGATTACGTAAACGATATGTATGCTTGGTCACAAGGCCATGATGATCGTTTCCGTTCATTCATTACCACGCGTGCAGTGGCACCAGAAACAAAAGTAATGATGGAAAACGGCACTGAGTTTGATTACATCAAACAAGGTTTGGCACTGTCTTTCCACGGTGAAGGATCAGCAGAAGTGTTACCAGTAGGCGATGCCGGTTACAACACAGATTGGAGCCAGTTCGACCTAGAAGGTAAAATTGCACTTATCGCTAACCCTAACTACATCACCAGTTACATGGTAGGTAATGCCATGAAACATGGCGCTATCGGCGTGATTTTCTATCGTCCTGGTCGTGATGGTCGCTACAAAGGCAGCATCACCGGTACACCAAAAGTGCCAGTGATCGGTATTAGCTCAGCTGAAGGTGAACTACTTGCAGCGGAAATCGCCGCAGGTCGTAACACGGTTAGCTGGTCTGGTGTCGCGGCTGAGCGCTCACCTTATGCTTACTCTATCAATCACATCACAGATGGTCGCATTGAAGCGGGTCAAATTGTGTTGCAAGAACACAAAATGCGTAAGATTGAGAGTAAATACCACTCGCAAGGCGACGAGCGTCCAGCTTGGACCGACGTGATGGGCATGACCAACAGCACTGGTGAGTTTTACTCAACAGGTAGTTCGCAAATGATCATGTTGCCAATTGAGCGTGACGAATACTTCACTGCAACACCTAAAAATGCGTGGACAAACGTAGTAATGCCAAACTATCAAATTAATAGCTCAGGCGCGTACTTTGATGGTGTCCGTATTATGACCCCAGGTGAAGAGTCGACTTCGTGGTTCAAAACGCAACGTGTAGGTAGCTTAGGCACAAGTGGTATTCCGATTATTGGCCGCGATACCAATGTATTGTCATTCAACATGGCTTCATTTGGCGACGCCGCTGGACACGATGGTATTCTTGGCTACGCAGGTAGCTCAGCATACGGTCTAATGGTAAATGGTCAAAACGCTTCTCCTTATCAAGGCACTTTGACGCTTGACCACGGTTCAAATGAAGTTAGCTTAACCATGCGTTCTTATTTACGCGGTGTAGGTGAGCGTTCACCGGTGAAAGATTCACTGGGTTCATTGTACCAAGGTACTTATACCTTTATGACTGACGAAACAGTACAGGGTGTACAACCTATCCTAATGCCAGTTGTCGATGTACCTGTAGACATCAATAACAGCATGAATGCGGGCGAGCCTGCTCACATTAAGCTGTCTGGTGTGCTAGACGGTGTGGGTGAAGTGTCACTGGCAGATGTCAAACTGCAATACGGTTATGGTCAAGAATGTACAATGAGCAACATTCCAGCTTACATCTATTGTCCTGTGTTCACCAAGTTCGCACCTGAGAGCTGGGTAGATGCAGAGATCAAACAAGTAGATGGCGAGTGGGTTGCTGTTGTACCAAACGACGCACCTGCAGGTGACTTTGTTCACCTACGTATTGAAATGGCTGACTACGGCACAAGCACTGCAGAGCAACTAACAATGCGCGCATACATGCTGAAGTAAGCGTTGCAATCTCCCTACATGTAAAAGCCGACGTTAACGTCGGCTTTTTTCTTTATTGAAAATAAATTCAATCACACCGCACCGCAAAATACTCATCTGGCTGGGTTACGGTGAGCTCGGGATAAATTGTTGTCAATGCTTGATACTGCTCGGGCGCTTCAATTTGCCATTTCATCATTTGTCGCAAGTGGTGGCTTTGGACTTGAGCACCATTATTCATAAGGTAAGTTAAAAATGGTCCAGCTTGGTCTTTAGGTACATGATGATAAATCGGAAATCGATGTCTGTAGGGGATACTTGCTAAATGAGAGTACAAAGGATCGATGGCATTAGATGAAATATCCAAATACGGCTCAACGAGTTGATATTGAGCAATGTCGCCATACTTTGCGATGGTGTTGGCAAGGCCAAGTGCATCCGCTGCGGACAACTGCGTATATTGTTTTAGCCACAAGGTCATCACTTCTTTACCCACATATGCGGAAAAAGCCTCACTATGTTGTGGGTTAGGGGTGAGGTTTGCTGCAGCCAGTTTATTAATTATCGCTTCATTGCTAAAACCTTCGCGTAAGCCTAATCGCGTCACCGTAAGACCCAAAGCAGAGCGTTCAGCATCGGATATCTCCGGGAGATTAAGGTTATCCAACTCAAGCTGCTTTATTTGCGCGAGGGTTTTGTTTTGGTTCATTAAAATGTTGTATGCACGTTGCCTCAGCTGGTTCTCAGAAACCTTTTTAGAATTTGAGCATGCGTTATATTCAGCGGAGGCCTTCACCATTTTTACAAAATCGCTCTCCTCAAATTCATTCCACTGAGAGACTGAAAATGAACGCTCTGCGAGCCATTTTCGCGGGGATTGGCACGCATCAACAAGCGCTTGCTGATATTCGTCCATCTGCGCTGAGTCACTTGCTGACAACTGGATTGTGAGGTCATTGGTCGGGATTGTACTCCATGGTGACACTGAAACTGTGATCCCTTGAGCTTTTAGTGAGTCTAAATTAACGTCATTTGATAAAAGGCTATGTTGAGTTAGGTATTTGGTTTGTCCATCAAGACCACTTGCGGCAATAAGTTGCTCCATAATGACAGCGTCTTGCGAGGCTGATGGGAAGGTTTGAAAATGTTTAAGAACCTGCTTTTGAATAGGGCTAACAAACATTGACTCATTACTAAATGACTTTGGATATTTTTGCATCAGTAATGTGGCTGCTTCGGTTTTTCCCATTGATAGTAGCTCAGCCACAAGCATGTTCACTGGGCTCAGTTGCGCATCATTGAGCAACTCAGGTGGCACATTTGCAACCAACTCGGTTGCGCGCTCGACGAGCAATGAGGCTACAGGGTTTTCATTGAGTTGTTTTCTGAATTTAGGATATTCCAGCGATATACGATAGAGGGTGTCTAAATTAAAGTTTGAAAGTCCGTTAACCACTGGTTTTGAACCATCAGCCATTGCCTGCAAAGTTGCAAGATTGACGTCGAGTTCCTCCATCACTTGCGAGTTATTACTCGTGTTTTGCGGTGATTCGTATTTCTGAAATACGAAGTCCTGCAAGATATCGAAGTTGCGTGACAGCGCTGTACGCAGTTGCACATGTTTACGCCAGCTTTCCCAAGCTTGCCAATCTACACCGGCTGCAATGAGTGCGCGTGTGACTTCATCAAAGTTAGCGCCATGTTTAAGCGCAGCGTCTGCTTGGTCAAGGTACTCTTTTTGTCTTTGCATTTTGATGTTACGCGAATCTTTGAGCACACTTTTGCATTGTTCTAGGTCTTCGATTGGCTTTGGCGCGGGTGTTGGAGTGAAGGTTTTTTTGGGCGCTTTAGAATTGGCGATTGTGGCGTTGGTGGTTGATTCTTGCGCCTTTATATTAAACGCTGTGTGAGATTGCTTTGAATCGGCAGTACTCAGCCAAAAATAAGCGCAGGTTGCTGATATTATTACTAACGTAAAAGCGATTCGTTTTTTCATTGTCATCCTTGTAAGCCACTTGCAACTAGCTTCCATTCTTTAATTTTTTAGTACAAAAAACAACCGTTATTAAAAATAAAATATTGAACTGACTACACAAACTGCGTAGTCAGTGAAAAGCAATTATAAAACTGCACAGTGACTATTATTTAGGCACCTATTTCTGATTATCGCAATTTACAGCAAAGTAATCGTTTGGATCGCCGACAGCTAATTCTGGAAATTGCTCAATAATTCTCAGATAAGTTTGCGCATTTGTTGTCTGCATTCTCACCATTTGTCTTTCGTGCTGACTGGATACGGAATAGCCTGTTTCCAGAAGGTATTTTAAGAATTGCGCACTTGAACGTTGACGGTTGTCTATTACAAATGGATCGCGTTGGAGCAGGTAATATAGCGGATCTAGCTGTTGTGAGTCGGGTCGCACAATAAACGGCTCTATTAATTTGTATTCCCTTAACGAACCACGGTGCGCTATGACGTTGGCGAGATTCAATGCCGTATCTGGTGGTAAGTCAGTAAGTGTCTCTAGCCACATGGTCAGTTCCGGTTGGTTTACAAATTCAGATAGTATTTCTGTTGAGTCAAAAGAGGGGGTGAGCCCCATGTTGGCTAATCGGCCTACTATTTGTTCGCGTGACAAGGCTTCATTACCACTGGCTATCGACGTGGCGATTAATGCTAAAGCAGTGCGTTTATCATCAGAGAGTGACGATACGTCAATATCATCCATAGTGAGGTTTTGCCACTGTTCAAGACCTTTACCTTTGCCTAATATTTCGCTTGCGATACCCATGACAAGGGCCTGGGCGTCTATCGCTTTGCTATTTTCACAGGCTTTAAACTCAGGTGAGTTGATAACGGAATCAATAAACGGTGACGTTTCATACTGTTGCCACTGCTGCGGTGTTTTTGTGCGCTCAGTAAGCCATTCATTTTGCGAGCTACAGGTATCAAACTCACTTTGTTCTTGTTTAGTAAATTGGTGTTCACTCTCAAGGGTAATTTCCAGTGGGGGCGATTCAAGTGGTATCGATGTAAATGGGCTGACGTTCAACTTGAAGCCTTCGTTTGCAAGCAGCGTTGTGTTTAGCTTCATCTTCGCTCCAGAATCATCAGGTAAATAGCGCTGCATGCGATTAAGGTCAACAGCATCAAGTAATTGAGCTACCATGCTTTTGTCTTTACGTGCGGCTGTGTACAGGGTCAGAATCTCTATGGTTGCTTGCTGAGAGCGATTAATAAATATGGAATCATTTTTAAATGCTTGCGGGTAGCGTTGTGCAAGTAAGGTGGCAGCTTCTGTTTTACCAGTGAACAATAGCGAGCCAATGAAGTGGTGAATGGGCGACAGCTCAGGCGAGTTAAGTAGTTCTGCATCAACGTGTTCGAGCATAGCCGTGACGCTATCAACAAGTACTTGCGTAGAGGTATCTGAAAAGGTCAGAAGCTGAAAGTCACGCATATCGAATACTGTGTTATACACATAGTCGAGGTTTAAATGCGGCGTATTACCCAAAGGCTGGTGGGCATTGGCAACGATCAAATCGAGTGTTTTCAGTTGAGATTGCAGGAGTTGGGCGTGCTGTTTTTGCTCATCAGAGGATGCGTCTTGTGGGATTTGAGACTCTAAGAAGTGCTTGATGGCGTGTTGATGCTTTAACGTTGCCTCTCTAATCTGTGTGCGAATTCGCCAGATGTCAGTTGTTATCCAGTCAACGCCACCGTGCAATAAGGCAAGAGTAATGTTGTCGACACTTTCGCCTTGTTTGCGAAGCTGTGATGCAATGGCAAGGTATTCGTTATTTCTGCCTCTGTGTTGCTCGTAATAACTGCGTTGAAGTTGCTCACAACGCTCGGAAGAAACAAAAACTTCTGGCTTGGGTGTTGGTTCAAATTCGTTGATTTGAATATCAGGCGATGCATTGCTAAATGTTGACTTTAATCCAGAGGAAGGTGCTGTGCTTTTTTGTATTTGTGCCTGTTCGTGCGCAGGAATCTCTCTTTTAATCATCAAGTAAACGATAGCTAAAACGACTATCAACACAAAAGCACTTACAAAACCTAGCTTTTTCATATTCATCCTTGTTTGCACAACTAACCAACATCATTGTTCAATTTTTGAGTTGTAAAAACAACCCGGTTCAACAAGTTGTTATTCTGTAGTCATTTTTTCTAGCGGTGTAGCGACTCCTAGGTAGAGTCAACCCGCCTCTTTAGCTGCAAAGCTTGCTATTTGCAGTATCAGTTGTAATATACATTTGTAGTATAATATTAATAGATAAGATAATACGACTTATGACGCTTCCAACATCACAATCAGCGCACGCGGTGCGCATCCTTGCCGTTGACGCGGTACAAAAAGCAAAATCAGGCCACCCAGGTGCGCCGATGGGTATGGCTGATATCGCAGCCGTGTTGTGGCAAAACTTCTACCGCCACAACCCAAGCGATCCTACGTGGGCTAACCGTGACCGCTTCGTGCTTTCAAATGGTCATGGTTCAATGCTGCAGTATGCGCTGCTGCACTTAAGTGGGTATGACGTTAGCATGGATGACTTACGTAATTTCCGTCAACTGCATTCGAAAACCCCAGGCCACCCAGAATATGGTTATACACCGGGTGTTGAAACAACAACGGGCCCGTTAGGGGCAGGTATTGCTAACGCAGTGGGTATGGCAATTGCGGAAAAGACGCTGGCGGCGCAGTTCAACAAACCAAACTTCGATGTTGTCGATCACTTCACCTATTGTTTCATGGGTGATGGCTGTTTGATGGAAGGGATCTCTCACGAAGCATGTTCACTAGCGGGTACTTTGGGCCTTGGTAAATTGATCGCGTTTTGGGACGACAACGGCATCTCCATTGATGGTGAAGTGGAAGGCTGGTTCTCAGATGATACACCGGCGCGTTTTGAAGCTTACGGTTGGCATGTGATTCGCGATGTTGACGGTCATGATATGCAGGCCATCAGCGATGCTATCAGTGCGGCACAAGCAAACACGGATAAACCAACCCTAATTTGCTGCAAGACCATAATTGGCTTTGGTTCACCTAATAAATCGGGCTCACATGATTGCCATGGCGCACCATTAGGTGATGAGGAAATTGCCGCAGTGCGTGAGCAGTTGAACTGGCCGCATGCTCCTTTTGAAATGCCAAGTGAAATCTACAGCCAGTGGAGTGCGCAAGCGCGGGGTCTTGAGCAACAGTCACAGTGGCAGAGTCTTTTTGCGGCATACGAAAAAGCACACCCAGAATTAGCGGCACAATATACTCGCCGCATTAATGGTGAGCTACCAGCCGATTTTAATGACAAAGCGGATGCCTACATTCGCCAGTGTCAAGAGAACATGCAGAACATTGCGACGCGTAAATCGTCGCAAAACGCGATTACTTTTTTTGCTAATCAGCTGAGTGAAATTATCGGTGGTTCAGCGGATTTAGCAGGCTCTAACTTAACCCTTTGGCCACAAGCAAAGGGCATTCAAGAGCATGATGACGGTAACTATGTATTCTATGGTGTTCGTGAGTTTGGCATGAGCGCAATCATGAATGGTATTGCCTTGCACGGTGGCTTTGTTCCATTTGGCGCTACGTTCTTGATGTTCATGGAGTACGCGCGTAATGCTGTGCGCATGGCGGCGTTAATGAAAGCTAAAAGTGTGTTTGTTTACACTCACGACTCAATCGGTCAGGGTGAAGATGGCCCAACGCACCAGCCAATTGAGCAACTTGCTAATTTGCGCATGACGCCAAACCTCGCAACATGGCGTCCGTGTGACGAGACCGAATCAGCAGAAGCATGGCGCCAAGCGCTCATTCGTCAAGATGGTCCATCAGCGTTGGTATTCTCACGCCAAGGTACACAAGCGGTAGCGCGCAGCGAGCAGCAAGTACAAGATATTGCCAAAGGTGGTTATGTTCTAAAAGATTGTGAAGGTAGCCCTGAAATCATCCTGATTGCCACGGGTTCGGAAGTGAATCTAGCCCTTGACTCAGCACAGGCATTAACCGAGCAAGGTAAAGCTGTGCGCGTGGTATCAATGCCAAGCACAACCGCTTTTGATGCACAGTCTCAAGAGTATCGCCAAAGCGTATTACCAAAAGGTGTTGCAAAAGTAGCTATTGAAGCGGCTCATAGTGACTTTTGGTTCAAGTATATCGGTGACAATGGTGATGTTGTTGGCATGCAAAGCTTCGGTGAATCTGCACCGGGTGGTGTGCTACTTGAACACTTTGGTTTCACCGTTGAGAATGTTGTCAGTAAGGCCAATGCACTACTAGCCTAAGTGAGAACGAGGGCCCCCAATTAAGTTGATATAAAAAAAGCCCAAGGCGCTAACTCTTGGGCTTTTTGTTTATTGGGATATCTACTGTTGTTAGTAGGCAACGCAGACTTAAATAAGTTCAGCCAACATTGCCTCAAGTTTTTCTTGGTCTATCGCAAATTGACGAATACCCTCAGCCAATTTTTGTGTCGCCATCGCATCTTCGTTCATTTGCCAACGAAATGCCTGCTCACTCAGTGCGCTTGGCGCAGGTTTAACTTCCGTTGAAGCACTAAGCATTTGTGACAGTGGCTCATTGTTATTGGCAAGCTCCTCTAGCAGCGCTGGGCTGATGGTTAAACGGTCACAGCCAGCTAGCTGTTGAATCTCACTGATATTGCGGAAACTCGCACCCATTACCACAGTGCTGTAGCCATGCTCTTTGAAGTAGTTATAAATACTCGTCACAGATTGCACGCCAGGGTCGTTTGCACCGGTGAAGTCTTGCTCTGGTTGGTCGTTTTTGTACCAATCGAGGATGCGGCCCACAAACGGAGAAATCAAATAGGCACCCACTTCTGCACAGGCGCGTGCTTGGGCGAATGAAAATAGCAGCGTGAGGTTACAGCGGATGCCTTTTTCTTCAAGGTACTTTGCTGCCTGAATACCCTCCCATGTTGAGGCAATTTTAATCAGTACACGTGAGGTATCGATATCTTGCTCCTGATACAGGGCAATCAGTTGCTCAGCTTTCTCAATAGTTGCCTGGGTGTCAAAAGACAAGCGCGCATCTACTTCAGTAGAAACTAGGCCAGGTACTTGTTGCATCAACTTGCTGCCAATCAAGACCGATAATTTATCGGCAGCTAGTTTAACTGTTTGTGCATTGTTTTTACCTTGACCTTTCGCCCACGCTACAGCCTCGGCGCCTAATGGCTGATACTTTTCAATTTGCATCGCCTTAAGCAACAAAGAAGGGTTGGTTGTTGCGTCTTGCGGTTGGTAAACCTTAATTGCTTCAAAGTCGCCGGTATCGGCAACCACGGTAGTCATTTTTTTAAGCTGTTCTAACTGGCTTGTCATAACGAGTTCCTGTCCTGAGTGTGGATCAATGCGTTGCATTGCGTGCGCTTCAATGAAGTTTATTTGTATTTATATATTACCTTTGCAATATTACATTATTGATATTATCATACAATTAAAAGTAATGAATAATTTATAAGAAATCATTGAAGGTACTTATGTCTCGATACACGTTAGGGTTGGACTACGGGTCTGATTCGGTTCGAGCTCTGCTAGTTGATGTAGCAACTGGTGAAGAGATTGCGACCAACATGGTGAACTACCCGCGCTGGGCGCAGGGTCTATATTGCGAGCCAAGCAAAGACCAGTTCCGTCAGCATCCTCAGGATTACATCGACAGCCTAGAGCAAGTGGTAAATGGTCTTTGGAGCCAAGCGCCTGCTGGTGCTGCTGATAAAGTCATCGGGATGGCATTTGATACAACTGGCTCAACACCTGTCGCTATCAATAACGAGGGTACGCCGTTGGCATTGACCCCCGAGTTTGAGCACAACCCTAACGCGATGTTCGTGTTGTGGAAAGATCACACAGCGGTTAAAGAAGCGGCGGAGATCACCGCGGCAGCTACCAACAATGACGTCAATTATCTCGCCTACATGGGCGGTATTTATTCATCAGAATGGTATTTCGCAAAAGCCCTTCACGTATTTCGCCAAGACCGAGCTGTGAAGGCTGCAACTTACACATGGGTTGAGCATTGCGACTGGATCACGGCATTGATGTGTGGCACCACACATCCGCGTCAACTCGAATTAGGTCGTTGTGCAACAGGTCATAAAATGATGTGGAATGAAGCATGGGGTGGATTCCCGCCGAATGACTTCTTCACATCCATCGATCCGCTTCTTGATGGAGTAATCGATAAGCTAAACGCAGCAACCCAACCGAGCGACCAAGTAGCTGGCAAGCTCACCGCCGAATGGGCTGAACGCTTAGGCCTACCTCAGGGCATTGTTGTTGGTTTTGGTGCATTTGATTGTCACATGGGTGCAGTTGCTGCCAATGTGCGTCCGGGTGTGCTGACTAAAGTAATGGGCACATCAACCTGCGATATTACCGTTACCAGCAAAGAGCAGTTAGGCGATACCTGTGTTCGTGGTATCTGTGGTCAAGTGGATGGCTCTGTGATCCCACAAATGATTGGCCTTGAGGCAGGTCAGTCAGCATTTGGGGATTTATATGCATGGTTCAAAAACTTACTTGCATGGCCGCTGAAACAACAAACTGGGTTAAGTGGTGAAGAGCAGGCGCTGCTCGAGAAAATCGAAGACAAGATGTTGGTCGATCTTTCTCGAGCTGCAGCGTCCCTACCTGTGACTGAGAAAGATGTGACAGCCCTTGATTGGGTGAATGGTCGTCGTACTCCTGATGCCGATCAAACAGTTGCAATGGCATTAACTGGTTTGAAGATGGGCACTGATGCGCCCAAATTCTTCAAGGCGCTAGTTGAAGCGACTGCATTCGGCGCCCGCGCAATTACTGAGCGTTTTCGCGATGAAGGCGTACCGATTGAATCGGTTGTGGTCATTGGTGGTATTTCTAAGAAATCAGAATATGTAATGCAAACCTGTGCAGATGTATGGAATTGCCCAATTGATGTGCTTGAGAGCGAGCAAAGCTGCGCCTTGGGTGCTGCGATTATGGCTGCCGTAGCCGCAGGTGCGCATAGTGACGTTGCTAGTGCCCAAAAAGTGATGGCATCGCCTGTGTGTCAGCAATATCAGCCAAACCCAGAGCGAGTCGCTGTTTATGACGCGCTTTATAAGAAATATCAAGCGCTTGGCGCCTATGTAGACGGAGGTGCAGTATGAGCTTTGTAGAACTCAAACGCGAAGTATATGAAGCTAACATGGAGCTGCAACAGCGCGGCTTAGTGATTTACACCTTCGGCAACGTATCGCAAATCGACCGCGACAAAGGCGTTATTGCCATTAAGCCAAGCGGTGTGTCGTATGACCAAATGAAGGCCGAAGATATGGTGATTGTTGATTTAGACAACAACATCGTTGAGGGCGACATGCGCCCATCGTCAGACACTAAAACCCATGTGCACTTATATCGTCACTTTGATGCGATTGGTGGGGTCACTCACACGCACTCGACTTATGCCACCGCATGGGCACAGGCAAAACAAAGCATTCCTTGTTTGGGCACCACACATGCAGATTACGTTCACGGTGACATTACCTGCACCCGCGAACTGACCGACGAGCAAGTGAACGGTGATTACGAACTTGAAACCGGCATTCAAATTACTGATGCCTACTTAGACCGAGACCCAATGGCTGCACCTATGGTGGTGGTTGCCGGACACGCGCCTTTTACTTGGGGTAAAGACGCAGCTCAGTCTGTTTATCATGCGGCTCTTTTAGAAGAAATTGCTCGCATGGCCTATCTAACACGCACCCTTGACCCACGTAGCGACGTGCTGAAGCAGTCGGTCATGGACAAGCACTATTTACGTAAACACGGTAAAAACGCCTATTACGGCCAGAGCAAGTAACGCCGCCGTGGCAATATAAAGAGGATACTCACATGACGACAATGATGAAAGAAGTATGGTTTGTCACTGGCTCACAACATCTTTATGGTCCTAAGGTGTTGGAAGAAGTTGCGCGTGATAGCGATGCAATCGTTGCTGGCCTGAACGAAGCTGCAAACTTACCGGTGAAATTGGTATGCAAACCAACTGTAAAATCACCTGAAGAAATTCATGCTGTATGCCAAGAAGCAAACAGCAACCCTGACTGTATTGGTCTGATCCTGTGGATGCACACATTCTCACCAGCGAAGATGTGGATTGCGGGTCTGAACGAACTACGTAAGCCTTGGCTGCACCTACATACGCAATTTAATGCGGCACTGCCTTGGTCTGAAATCAACATGAATTACATGAACACGCACCAAAGTGCGCATGGAGACCGTGAGTTTGGTTTTATCGGCACTGTGATGCGTAAAGAGCGCAAAGTGGTGGCCGGTCACTGGCAGCGTCCTGATGTGCAAGCGCAAATCGATGATTGGTGCCGTGCAGCAATGGGTTGGAACGAAAGCCAAAACCTAAAAGTGGCGCGTTTTGGTGACAACATGCGCCAAGTTGCCGTAACTGAAGGTAACAAAGTATCGGCACAAATCACTTTTGGTTATGAAGTACATGCCTTTGGTTTGGGTGACCTTGCCAAAATCGTTGACCAAGTGAGTGACGAAGACGTTGCGGCACAACTTGAAGTGTACAAAAACGACTACCATATCCCAGCAGAGACTTTGGCAGACGACTATAAAGTGAATATGCTGAAAAACGAAGCGCGCCTTGAGCTAGGCATGCAGCGTTTCTTAGACGAAGGTGGTTTTAAAGCATTCACTAACTGCTTCGAAAACTTATCTGGTTTAACGGGTCTTCCGGGTTTGGCGACACAGCGCTTGATGGCTAAAGGTTACGGCTACGGCGGTGAGGGCGACTGGAAAACAGCAGCCATGGTTCGCATCATGAAAGTGATGGGTGAAGGCCGTGAAGGCGGTTGTTCATTTATGGAAGATTACACCTACAACATGGGCAGTACAGACCAAGTACTCGGTGCGCACATGTTAGAAGTGTGTCCGTCAATTGCGGCACAAAAGCCAACACTTGATGTTCACTTACACACCATTGGTATGCGTTGTGATGTGGCTCGCTTACTGTTTACCGGTAAGCCTGGTCCTGCTATTAACGTATCGCCAATTGACCTAGGTAATCGTTTCCGTATCATTATTAATGAAGTTGATACTGTTGAGCCGCCAGCGGCACTGCCGCATTTGCCAGTGGCATCAGCATTGTGGGAGCCAAAACCGAATCTATCTGTTGCATCAGCTGCGTGGATCCACGCTGGTGGCGCGCACCACACGGCTTATAGCCAAGCGGTAACAACGGATATGATCGTTGATTTCGCGGAAATGGCGGGTGTCGAAACTGTGGTTATTGATGACGCAACCACCATTCGTGGTTTGAAGACCGAGCTACGTCATAACGCCGCTTACTATGCACTTAAAAACGGCCTGTAAGCCAAGCGAGTGAACGAATAAGCCAAGGGTTTTCCCTTGGCTTTTTGCATTTAAAAACAGGAGTAGTGATGAAAGATCTCAGCGCCTATGACGCCATTATCTTTGATATGGATGGCACCTTAGTTGACTCAATGGGCTCGCACTTAAAAGCGTGGGAGCAGGTTTGTATTGAGTACGGCTACCCGTTTGATTATGACTACATGCACTCGCTCGGTGGTGTGCCAACCAAGGCAACAGTGGCGCTATTAAATGAGCAATATGGATTGGACCACGACCCTGAGGAAATAGCGATTCGCAAACATGACTTTTGGGTGGCTATGGATCACGACCCAACGCCGATTGCGGAAACATTCGCTGTATTCGAACAGTACCACGGTAAATTGCCAATCGGAGTCGGGACTGGTGCTGAGCGCTCCCATGCAGAAGAATTGCTAGCAAAGCATGGTTTATTGCCTCGACTAGGAGCCTTGGTCACCGCCAGTGATGTCACCCACGGTAAACCACATCCAGAGACGTTTGTGAGTGTGGCATTACAGCTCGGTGTAGAGCCAACGCGTTGCGTGGTGTTTGAAGACACTGATATCGGCCGACGTGCTGCGATTGCAGGGGGAATGGACTGCATTATGGTCAAAAACGGCAAGATCCAAGACTAGATTTAATCCCTTCAATTTCCCGGTGATTGGGCGCTCCTTTGCAACTTTTCACCGTGATAACCTTGCATATGCTACTATATTTGTAATATAAAAGTATAAAATAAATATAAAAGGCGACTACAATGTTATCTAACACAGCTATGAGCGAGCGCTACAACAGCCTCACAGAATATGAAAACTTACAGAGCAAAGCCAAAAACTATGCTTCAACGTTTGCCATGGTGGGCGTGTTAGTATCATTTGTAGTGCCGAATGCTTTTGCTCACCAAGGAGACGCTATGAACTCAGTGCCTACGGCTACGATGCAGCATTTCGATACCCTCGCAGACAGTACCCCAATAAATAAAGTGACTTTGACTAACGCCAACGGTGTTGAAGTAGATGTGATCAGTTACGGTGGCATTATTACCCGTATTACTACACCAGATGCGAAAGGTAACAGCGGCAATATCGTACTAGGATTTGATAACGTTGCAGATTATGTGGCTTCAAGCACGTATTTCGGGGCGATTATCGGGCGCTACGGTAACCGTATTGCTGGCGGTAAATTCAGCTTAAATGGTACTGAGTATCAACTGGCTAAGAACGATGGTGATAACCATCTCCACGGCGGTGTGCAAGGTTTCGATAAAAAAGTATGGCAAATGCAGCCATTCACGACAGCCAACAGTGCAGGTGTAAAGCTCACGTTGTTGAGCCCCGACGGTGATCAAGGCTATCCGGGTAACCTTGCTACTGAAGTAACCTATACATTGACCAACAATAATTCACTAGACATGCAATTTGTTGCGACCACAGATAAGCCAACCATAGTGAACATGACCCAGCACAGTTACTTTAATCTTGCGGGCAAGGGCGACATCCTAGATCACCAGCTACAAATCAATGCACAAACGATGACACCTGTTGATAGTGGTCTCATCCCTACTGGCGAAATTACTAAGGTTGCAGGTACTGCGTTTGATTTTCGTAAGATGAAAGCGATTGGTAAAGATATCAATGACGAAGACGAGCAACTCAAACTAGGTAAAGGTTACGACCACAACTTTGTACTTAAAGATGTGGCTGATGGTCAGCTTATCGAAGCAGCTAAGGTGTATGAGCCGGTTTCTGGACGCACTTTGACTGTCCTCACGGAAGAGCCGTCAGTGCAGTTTTATTCTGGTAACTTTCTCGATGGCAGTACTTCGCAACCGGGGCTGAAGCACGATTTTCGTAGCGGCTTTTGTTTAGAACCACAACACAATCCAGACTCGCCTAACCAGCCTCAGTTCTTATCCACTGTATTGCATCCAGGCAGCGTGTATTCAACGCGTATTGTCTATGAGTTTGGTGTTAAGTAAATACATTATCACCACCGTGACGGGCAGTTAACGGTGGTGTTTTTTTAATTCACACAATGAGTTTCATATGATTAGAGCAATAACAAAGCAGCGTAAAAGCCTTCTGAGCGCAGCTGTGCTGAGCAGCCTTTTGCTCGGCGGCTGTGCTTCAACCAATGAAGAGCAGACGCAAGAATTGGCTCAGGTTGCACCAACGGTTGCACCAGCGCAAGCCGCGCCTATTCAAGACAATGGTATTTTCACCAACCCACTGTTTCCAAATGGTGCCGATCCATGGCTAGAGTATTGGGATGGCAACTATTACCTCACCACTACGACATGGACATCTGAGTTAGTGATGCGTAAATCGCCAACGCTTGCTGGCCTTGCTGATGCGACGCCAATTAATGTCTGGTCTGATACCGACCCAAAACGTTGTTGTAACTTCTGGGCATTTGAATTTCATCGCCTAAAAGGCCCTAACGGTTATCGCTGGTACATGATGTATACGGCTGGCCAAGATGGCACGCTCGATCACCAACATCTGAATGTACTGGAAAGTGCCGGTGACGACCCAATGGGCCCTTACGAATACAAAGGCGCGTTAATGCCTGATGTGTGGAACATTGATGGTAACTACCTCGAAAAAGACGGCAGATTGTATGTGATTTACTCGCAGTGGCAGGGTGATCAGCAGCTCAACATCATTGCCGAAATGGAAAACCCATGGAAGCTCAAAGAAGGTACTGAGCATGTTATTTTAACTCGCCCCGAGCTTGATTGGGAGATCAGTGGTCGCAAGGTAACTGAAGGCGCGGAAATCCTGCAGCACAACGGCCGCACTTTCATGACTTACTCGGCGAGTTTCTGTAATACGCCAGACTACAAATTAGGCTTGCTTGAGTTAGTGGGCGACGACCCAATGAACATCGACCATTGGAAAAAGTTTGATGAACCCGTCTTTAGCCGCACCGACGAAGTATTTGGCCCAGGTCATAATGGCTTCTTTACGTCGCCAGATGGCAGTGAAGATTGGCTTGTTTACCATGGTAATGACTCGGTAGAGCACGGCTGTAGCGCCACTCGTTCGCTGCGCGCACAAAAGTTCGACTGGAATGATGACGGTACGCCTAACTTTGGCAAACCACTCACACCGGGTGTGGAAGTGGCGCCACCTTCAGGTGAATATGGCCCGCTGGTGACTCGTGTACAAGGTCAGCGTTATCATTTAGTTAATGCCACAACTAACCTTTGTTTGGACATCGCCTCTGACCCGCAAGACCCTAAAGCAGTGCAGCGCCAATGTACTGGCACTAACGGCCAGTGGGTACTTGATGCAACGACAGATGGTTATATCCGCTTGGCCAACCGAGAAGACTCTAAATTCCTCGAAGTAGCGCAATGTGCAACAACCGACAATGCTAAAGCGCAATCAGCGGCATGGCGCAACACTTATTGCCAGCAATGGCAGGTTGCTCCAGCGTCTGACGGTAATGTGACGATCACTAACCGCTACTCAGGCAAGCCACTTGCAATTGCAGGCTGCTCAAGTGCACAAAACCAAGCTGTGTTGCAAAGCAACGAGCAAAGTGCGTGTAATCAATGGCAACTACAGCCTGTGGGTGAAGTTGTGGTGTTGAATCAGCAAAGCGGCAAAACCCTTGCTGTAGCCGATAGCAGCGCAAAAGCGGGCGTGAATGTGGAGCAACAAGCCTACAAGCACAGTGATGCGCAGAAATGGCATTTTGTACCAACCGATACCGGCTATGTGAGTTTGAAAAACAACTTACAAAGCGATACCTGTGTGGCTGTAGCGAGCAATGCTGTAGTACCAGGCGCGAATGTCGAAATGGCGGCATGTAGCGAGAAAACAGCGCAGTGGCGTATTAACCCTGTTGCTGGCGGCGGTGTAATGCTTATCAACCGCTACACCAAACAAACGTTAGGTTTAAGTGATTGCGGCTTGGCTGAGCACACCAACTTCGCGCAGCAACCCGAGCTGGCGACCCGTTGCCAAGTATTCCATTTGCGCGAGCCTAATTAAGCGAATTATTGTTGCCCAAAAGAACAAAAGCCACTGCAATGCAGTGGCTTTTTTTATGGTGATCACACAGCTGGGGTGAATTGCATCCACCAATAATCAGTGCTGTAGTCATTAACCAGCGCAAGTATTGTGGATGTGTAAGCGCCGCGCGGAGAAATGTTAGAGTGTAAATCTAGGAGCACTTTGCCAGTAAAGAGGAATATGCCTGAGGTAGAAAGCGCGGTAGGTGGAATCCATTTTGATGTGTAATGAGCCAAAGCGATGCTTTTGCCTCGATAAAAGAGCAAAAAATGTGTCTGTGAATTGTGATGTAAGAAGTGAACCTATCTAACTTATTGCATTTGATAATGCGCGCGTTTGTTACTGTACATTCTTTGATCCGCAATGTGCATCAAGTCCTGAATAGTAGACGCATCGTCATGATAAACAGCATGTCCTATGCTGACACTTAAAGCGAAGTCTTGAGCTTGGTGGCTGTATGGCTGTCCCATTTTGTCTTTGATTCGGGTTATCACCTGATTGATGTAATGTGGGTCTGGCAGTGGTGCCACAATTAAAGCAAATTCATCACCGCCAATACGGGCAACTGTATCCGTAGCCCTAGTCGCAGAAAGCAATCGCTTTGCGGTTTCAACTATGGCTGCATCACCGAATTGATGACCATGTTTGTCATTCATGGTTTTTAACCCGTTCATATCGACCATGAAAATGGCACATAGCTCGTTATCATGAAGCCTATTGAGGTGCAGTTTGTGAAACCTGTCCATAAATAATGCGCGGTTCGGAAGCCCACTTAGGCTATCGTGGGTAGCTAAATAATGTAAATCGCTTCTGCTGTGTTGTTGTGCAAAATAGAGCGCAGAGGCAATAACATCACGCAGTAAATTTAACACCTCAACATCTTCATCTGTATAGTTATGTTCTCGATGTGACATCACTTTGAGCACGCCGACAGCAACGTCATCGTAAAACAATGGAATAACTATCATCGAGCGCACCCCTAGAGCGCGCGTTGCATTTCTATCGACGCGCTCATCTGTTTCGGTGTCTTGGCAATACTGGCTTTGTCTGGTACGCACGCATAAACCTGACAAGCTCCGTTGTTGGTCTAAACGCAGACCTAAAAAGTCTTTGGCGATACCAGATGCAGCGCGATAAACCATGTCTCCATCTTCCGCTAATTCAATGGCTGCACCATCAGAGCTTGTGAGGTTTAAGCTTTGTTGAACGACTTGCTCCATTACATCAGCGAACTCTAGACCTTGTTTCGCGATGGCGGACTGTATGCGAATAATTTCTAGCAGCTTTTCATTTTCTGGCATGGTTGCGGGTGTCACAAAATGTAAATCTTGATAAAAGTTTAGAAGAGGGTTTAGAAAAAATCTTGTCTTGATTCTGTGAGCGATGTGCTGCGGCGAGGGCACAATAAGCTAATCGTAAAAGTGCTATTAAGAAGTGCTTAAAACAGATGTTAACTTAACTAACTTAAATAGTAGTGATAATGATTCTCAACTGCGTTTACATTTTGTTTTTTTCATTTACAATGCCTCCAACCTTCTGTGAATACTAGAGAATCATAATGTCAAAGAACAACGTATTCGGCTCAACGGCTTTATTGAGCACGCTAGCTTTAACTATTTCTGCTGCACATGCAAATGATGCTAACTCTCAAACCAATGCGAAAACCGCAGTTGAAAAAGAGAAAGAAGCGATTGAACTCATCGAAATCCACGGTGTACGAAACTCTATCTATAACGTCAGGAAATCGGGTGATGCACGTCGCCTTGTAGATTTAGTGGATATGCCCACTACTATCACCGTCCTGACCAAAGACCAAATTGAAGAGTCTGGCCGCTCGGACTTAAAAGAAGTGTTATCGACTCAAGCAGGTGTGACGTTAGGTACGGGTGAAAATGGTAATGCATTCGGCGACCGTTACATTATTCGTGGTCACGAAGCACGTTCAGACGTGTTCGTTGATGGTCTTCGCGACCCAGGTATGAACACTCGTGAAAGCTTCTCAGTAGAGCAAATCGAAATTACTAAAGGCCCAAGTGCAACCTTTGCTGGTCGCGGCTCATCGGGTGGTGCGGTAAACAGTATCACCAAAAAAGCATCCCTGGGTTATGACTTTGGCCGAGTCGATGTGGGTGTAGGTAGCGATAATTACCTGCGCGCGGCGGTGGATGTGAACACCCCACTGACTGACAACTTCGCTACGCGCATTAACATCATGACGGCCAAAGAAGATGCACCCAAACGCGACGGTGCCGAGCGTGAGCGACAAGGTATTTTGGCTTCTGGTTTGTATGACAACCTCGAAGATCTGAAGATCTGGACTGACTTCTATTACCTCAACGCTGAAGATGTGCCTGACCTAGGCTCTACTATGGTTAATGGCGAAATCATTGAAGATATCCCGGTTTATGCACAAGAGGGGGACTTCCTTAACTCAGAAGCTGCTTCGGGTACATTGCGTGTTGAGTATGAAATCAACGACGCATGGAAAATCTACAGCATCACTCGCTACGGTAAAACGGATAATGGCTACCTAGCAACGAGTGCGGGCGGTACCACCGGCTATTTCACAGAAGAAGACGCCAATGACCGCGTAAATGGCTTTGGGACCTTCACTTTCGGATCGCACTCGAATTATCAAGATGTGGAACACTTTGCCACACAATTGAATCTTTTCGCCGAACTGAAGACAGGTTCAGTTGAGCACAAGTTCCTTGTAAGCGGTGAATACGCTGACTATTCGGTACTCAATGGTCGATATACAGATATAGGCAGTATCGATTCGCCAAATTGTTGGACAGCAGGGCGTGGCGGTGTTGGCCAGAACTTCTGTGCGATCGATGCCAATGGCAACACAGCGACAAACTTGAACAATATCATTGACCGTTCACAAGCGGTAAAAGGTGACTTCACCTCAGATTACAGTTATGAAGTCTCAGCACTTTCATTCATGGACACCATGCAAGTGACGAAAGACTTGATGCTTTTCGCCGGTATTCGTATCGATAACTACGATTACAGCAATTTAACCAATGGCCGCAACGGTGAAGCCTTGTATGAATTTTCAGACACCCTGACCAATGGTCACTTAGGGGTCGTGTATGAAGTGCTCGATGACATCAACTTATACGCTTCTTACGGTAGTGCAACAAACATCAATGGTGGTGAATCTGATGTAGGCGGCAACTGTGGCTACGGCGGTGTATGCACGGACTCACAGGGCAGCGCTAATGCGGAACCAGAAACGGTGCGTAACCTTGAGTTCGGTACCAAGATGTCGCTTAATGACGAGAGTCTGTTTGTGCAGCTCGCAGCATTTCGCCTAACCAAAGACGACATCATGGAAGGTGCGGGCAGTGGTTATGAAGTAACGGGTGCGCTAAACACCGGAAAGCACGAAGTTAAAGGCATTGAAATTGCCATGAATGGCCAGCTTACTGATGAGCTCAGCATTCAAATCAGTGCGGCGAAGATGGACTCAGAAATTCTAGAGTCAGCGTCGAACCCTGACAGCGTAGGTTTACCGTTGGCCTTGTTCGCTAAAGAAAGCCTCTATGCACAAGCGCGCTATCAGCTAACGGAAGACTTTGCCTTTGGTGGCGATGTAACTTACAAAGGACGTATGACAGGTGGTCAACCTGATACCGGTTCAACGGGCCCAGAAGTGCCTTCGTACACAGTTTATAACCTGTTCGCGACTTACAACTTTAGCGAAAATCTGACGACACGTTTGAACTTTGGTAACGTGTTCGACAAAGAGTACTACACCTCAACATACCGCGCGCCTAAGTTTATGTACATTGGTGACCGCCAGTCGATTCGCGCAACTGTTACTTACGAATTTTAAGGAAAGTTAATCATGGTCTTGATCGAGCAATTGCTAACAAAAGATGAAGTGCGCACCTTTCGTAAGCACCTCGATCAGGTGCCTTGGCTAGACGGTAAAGGCACTGCGATGGGGATGGCCGCTGCGGTAAAAAATAACGCGCAAGCGGATACCAACGACGAGATGGTTCGCCAATTGACCAATTTATTGTTGGCCAAATATGGTGAGAATCCGAAATTGGTATCGGCTGTGTTACCGCACAAGATATTCCCTCCGTGTTTTAATCGGTATGCGCAAGGGGAAACATACGGGTTCCATGTTGATGCCGCGATTATGCGCTTACCCAACTCTGCGGATGTATTGCGCTCAGACATGTCGATGACCTTGTTTTTATCAGAGCCTGATGAGTATGAGGGGGGAGAACTGGTGATCCAAACCGAGTTTGGAGAGCAGCGGGTTAAACCGCAAGCTGGCGATGCGGTTACGTATCCCTCTAGTAGTCTGCATCGCGTGACACCGGTAACGAAAGGAGCGCGTATCGCAGCCATTACTTGGATGCAAAGTTTGGTCGCCGACACCCATGTCCGCGAAATTTTGTTTGAGCTGGACCAAAACATTCAGCAGTTACTGCAAAATGAATCGATTTCGCGGGAGCAACTCGATAGCCTGCATCACGTTTACCATAACTTAATTCGTAAACACACCAGCGTTTAATTCATTAAATCTGCGTGTTAGCACATTGAAAGGAGCCCTAGGCTCCTTTTTTTTCGCTTGGTGTTTTTAAATATCTTTGTGGCCGAAGGTACCCAGATAAGTTTGCGTTGTTTTAAAGTGAAATGATTGGTAACTTTATGTAAATATTATAAAAATCAGCGAGTTCATGCACAAGTAGTCATGACTCCGGTGTTACTTTGTTTGAGCCAATGCGGGGGAAGGCCTTTGAAAAGGTTTGGTGTTGCTTATTTTACCAAGCTACTGCTAGTAATTGCCGCTGTGAGTTTGTCTTCGGGGTGTGCGATAAAATCAGTTGCTTCATATGATGAAACCACAGACAAAAATATCACGGCATTGCAGCGAAAATTTGAAACATTTCTGATTGGCCTGCAAGCAAAAGAAGGTTTGCCTGAATGCGCGTTTAGCCAAAATGCCGCTTTTTACAATGAGGCAAAAGTAGATTTAAGCTCCATCAAAGTCAGGACTGAGGCTATCCCTAAAAATGATCTCACCAACGAGCAACTTAGCTTGTTAACTAGCAGTTTAAATAATTTAGAGATGCTGCATCGTGTTAAGGATAAAAAGTCCAAATCCGGTGGTGAGCTTAAGTGCATGTCGGCTGATGAAATAACCCCTTTAAGATCAGCATTTAATTCGAGTTTTACCGCCATATTGAAGTTGGAACTTGCCAAAAAACGCAATTGATAAGGAATAATCGCATGACTATAAATACAGCAGAATTAGCAGGTAATATGCTTGTCGCGATGCGAGGTGTGTTATCTGAAAAGTGGCCAAAAATCAGAGGGTATGGTGAGGCAGAAGCGCACAAGTTGGCGCAATCTCTGTCGAAAATTCAGGCCTTAATTATTGCGGGTGAAATTGATGAAGAAGAAGCGATGCTGCATTTGGCCATTCAAAGAAATGCGAGCCAAAGCGTGTTGCTTACTCTCGCGGGGCTCAGTGCTTTGGCCGTTGAGCAAGCGCTAAACGCGGCTTTTGATGCAATTAAAGACACCGTAAATACCGCACTAGGATTCCCGCTGCTGTAAAATCAGAAATAATATTCATCAGATTTTTTAGCAAAGCTTACAAACCATGGTGCAGTAACTAGTTGTATTAATTGGTTGTTACCCATGTTAACTCCTTGGGAGTTCCTGTCCCAGCAAAGCGACACGGCGTTGTTCTGTACTCGCTCCTTAGAGATACCTGATTATGTGTACTAAACTTTAGATATTCGTTGCAAATACACACCTTGGTATTTGCTGAAGCATCTTTGTAAAAGGTGGTGTTATGAAGTCTAAAATAATGGCTGTATCCAGCTTCTTTTTGGCCTTGTCTGGAAGTGCAATTGCCGATCATTCTTGGGGCGACTATCACTGGGCAAGAACCACAAGTTCATTCGATCTTATTATAATCAACAGTACTACACCGGATTGGGATGGTTACGTGAGTCAGGCTGTAAGCGATTGGTCAGCCTCCACAAAGCTCAATATGATTGAGGATTTGTCAGGGGATAGCAGCAGCCGAACCCGGCGTAAATGTAATGCTCCCGATGGCATGGTGAGGATATGTAATTTGGCGTATGGTCAAACAGGCTGGTTAGGGATTGCGGGAATTTCTTTGGATGCTCAGGGACATATCACCAGAGGCTATACCAAGCTCAATGACACCTATTTTGCATCTGGTTACTACAACAATGATGTTTGGAAGCAAAGTGTCACATGCCAAGAGTTGGGCCACAACGTCGGCTTAGATCATCAGGATGAGGATTTCAACAACGGCTCCCTATACACCTGCATGGATTACCAAGACCCTCCTTATGCGTATCCCAATGCCCATGATTATGAGCAACTCGTGACTATGTATACTCACACCGATAGCTATGATTCTTACATAGGAGGAGGTAACAGCGGCGGTGGTGATGGCGGCTGTAATGCGCCAAAAGGCAAGGGCTGTAATAAGTCAGACATAGGTAACAGCAACAGTGAAATTGGCTGGGGTTATTCGTTAGGTCGTCGCGGTAATTCTGAAACGTTTATTCGTATTGACCCTGATGGCACACGCCACCTAACTCATGTTACTTGGGCCAAAGAGCATGTTGATGATCACCAACATGAGCACTAAGAACGCCACTTGAGATCAGAGTAACTCTCTAAAATGCATTACAAAAAGCCACTCGATTGAGTGGCTTTTGTTTTGTGTATAGCAAAGGGTAATGCACCGCTTTATCAGCTGTATCTAAAGGGGATTGCTTACACTGCCTAATGAAAAACGCAATCCGTGAGTATAGAAATAGTACCGATATAGAAATATCCATCTTAAATTTTACATTTATTAAACTCATAACCAACTGAAAAAATTAGACTTTATTTCTCTTTGGGTTAATGTAGGTTGTAATTGGATAAACACCTCTTGAGGTTTTATCCCACCAATACATCAATCACAAAGGGAATTTAGATTTTGAAAACACTGCTGTCTTGCCTGTTATTACTGCTTTCTTTTGCTTCTTCTGCGGCTAATAAAACAACGGCCCATAAGGAACTAAGTGATGCGCCAGAGATAACTGTGAAGTTGCCTGCATCATATGACGTTGACAAAACAAAGCGCTACCCAGTGATTTATGTGTTAGATGGCACCCTGAACGTTGAACTGGTACAGAGCATGATGCAACGCCTTGCAGACTCTAATGGCGGGAATGAACACATTGTGGTGGGAGTCGAGTCCAAAAATCGTTTGGATGATTTTGCACCTACTGTAAATTTAGACCCTAGAGGCCCCGTTGGCGCTGGTGGTGGGGCTGATAGCCTACTTAATTATTTTGAATCAGAGCTCATCCCCACTATCAATAACACCTACAGAACCAACAATGACAAGGTTATTGCCGGCCACTCCGTCGCTGGATTGTTTGTTATTCATTCTTACCATTCGCGCCCGAATTTATTTCAAGCTCATTTAGCGTTTAGCCCAGCGGTATGGTGGGGGGCACGTGAAACTGCGCAATCGGCCAAACAATATGTTACTTCTGAAAAGCAAACGGCCAACTTTTTATACTTAAATATTGGCAGTGAGGGTGGTGAAATGCGCGAAGTTTATGACGATCTTGCCAACACCATTGCGAGAAATCGCTCAGTAGATTTAGTACTGTTGCTGGACGAATTCAGCGCTGCCGATCATGACTTCACCATGGCTGCTGGTTTATACAATGCGTTAACTGGATTATATAAATACCAGCAAAAAATGGACATCTAGCTTTTGCTTATTCCGGCCAGTTGCAGGCTAAGTACTAGCATTGGTATGTTGGAAGAGTACATACGCATCGTTCATACCTTGTATGAACATTTGCGTTCCAATAATTGTAAGAATCAGTCCCATTAACCGTGTAGTAATACTGATGCCATCCGCACCGACTTTTTCTACAAGCTTGGCACCGTTTAAAAAGCAAATACAGGTGATTAGGCATAGCACTGCAAAGGTGATAATGGTCACCATAATGTGAATAATACCCCCAGAGGCGGAATAGTTCATCGCTGTGGCGATGGTTCCAGGGCCGGCCAAAATGGGTAAGGCTAGAGGCGAGATCGCAATGTCTTCATCATCTTCACTCGATGCTGTTGTGCTGTGAGAGTGTAACTTAGATGACTGCCCCTGAAGCATGTGGTAACCAACAATAAAAACCAAAATCCCGCCAGATAATCTTAGCGCAGGTAAGGTGATCCCAAATACTTCAAAGACCCCCTTGCCCAGTAAACAAAACGTAGTGATTATAAAGAAAGTTGTAGTAAGCGCTTTGAAGGTGGTTTTTCTGCGCTGCTGAGGTGTTTGGTTGGCAGTCATCCCAACAAATACCGCTGTATTGGCGATGGGGTTCATCATTGCAAAGAACCCCATGAATACGGTGATCGTTAGTGTGGTCATATCATGCATCATATTGGCAACTGACTATATCTTATAGACGAATGAGTTTGGTAATATGTTTATAGCGCGTTGTCGATAAAGGAACAATAGAGCAAAGGGAATCTCTGCTTTTTTGTTCATGGTACGATGTGCAGTGTGCTAATCGATGTGCTTGAAAATGGTTTTGAAGGGGGTAGAGCGACCCCCGCTTTTGTTCACAGCGCTCTCCAAAACGCCTCGCCCAAAACTCTGTTTATTTCCTCAGCAGATGTTTGTCCGGCAGCAACTGCATCGATTGCTACTTCAAATAAGGGTCTAGCTCCACTTTGTGCTGCAATTCTTCTTAGCGAAGAGGAGTCTTCACCGGCTCTTATTGCATCAGCCAATTGATCGGTAATTGTGATAATTTCAAACAGTGGCATTCGTCCTTTGTAACCGGTTTGTTGACATTTATCGCACCCTTTAGCAGAGTGGATGCTCAACTTTGGTAAAGCGAGTTTAAAACGGTTTCCATGTGTATCATCAGGCGCAGGTCCTTCTTGACGACAGTGCTCACATAGTTTTCTTACTAACCGCTGCGCTGCAACACCTTTTAGAGAATCTGCAACAATGGGGGGAGGGACCCCAAGACCCATAAGTCGAGGAATTGTCGTGATAGCATCGCTGGTATGTAATGTTGTCATAACAAAGTGCCCAGTTACCGCCGCGCGAAAAGTCATTTCAGCTGTTTCTTCATCGCGAATTTCGCCCATTAAAATAACATCTGGGTCTTGCCTGAGGATGCTTTTCAAAGCGGCAGAAAAGGTGAGGTGTTGTTCTGGATTAATACTGACTTGAGCAATACCTTCGATTTCATACTCTACGGGATCCTCGACCGTTACAAGGCATTTTTCAGGTGTGTTAAGCTCTTTGAGGGCCGCATAGAGGGTACTTGTTTTTCCGGAACCTGTTGGCCCAGTAATTACAAATATCCCCTCACTATTTTGTAGTAGGCGTTTGAACGAATCTAGCTCTCTTGTTTGTAGCCCAATTTCTTCTAATGTACTAACTACAGACTTTATAAGCAGCCTAATTACAACTTTTTCACCACCTTTAACGGGCAGCGTAGATACCCGCAGGTCAACATCATGGCCACGCATTTCGAGGCTAACACTGCCATCTTGAGGAACCATCTTCTTCGCTAAGTTAAGGCGGGCAATGGCTTTTATACGTTGAACAATGGGTACCAATATTTGGGATGGCACCTCTGATATGATGCGAAGCATACCATCAATGCGGTAACGAATAATTCCACCGTTTTGATAGGGTTCGATATGAATGTCGCTCGCTTTCATAAGAAAAGCTTCTAGGAACATTTCCGATACTATTTTGACAATAGCTGAGTCAGTCGCTAAATGATTCTTATCATTGGATGACTGTGACGATGACGACTTTATAACAATGTCTTTTTGCGAGATGAGCTCATCTGGGTAGTAGTGAGCAATCCAATTGTTGATTACTTGAGGTGGCGCTAATCGGGTTTTAACGTGAAATGTGGTTAAAAACTCAAGCATTGTCTCCATGTCTTTATCAAATGGATGCGCACAAGCAACTGTAAGCACGCCATCTGTGAAATCCAGCGGGAAGATAGTGTACTGCTCAGCGAATTTACGAGGCACATAATGTAACAAGTCCTCAGTCATTTTCACTTTGATTTTAGCGGTTTCTAACTCATATTGATCCGCAATCATTGTAGCTAAAGTGTGGGATTCGACTCCTAATAATTCTTGTGCTGTTTGCCAAGCTGAACTAGGGCTTGTAAAGTCAAAACTCTCATCAATTTCGGGTGATTTTTCTGTAGCGTGCTCTTTACAAAAACGTTGAAGCCACATAAAGGCTGTATGAATTCTTTGGCTATCAGTGTTTTCGATCATTATTAATCCATTACTAATTTATCTTCTTTGGCATCAAACGTGATGCTCGAGTCTCCATGGGGGATGCTTAGGCGAAAATGATCTGGCGAGATCTTTTCGTAAGTTATATTCATCACTGAAGCTATTGGGCTCGGAGCCGTGTTTGGGAGTTCGCCGTAGGTAGTTCGGTAATGCTCTACATCTTCTGCCACCATCAATAAAGCGACTGAGCTACCTGTTTGATAATCTCTGCTGTTATTGACACTGTGGGTTTCGACCCCAGTAAAAAAAGTTTTAGCTAACATAAATCCAAACGCTATACAGATTACATAAGATAGCCAGTCAGGAATATAAATTGACGCCGTTCCTGCCTTTCTTTGCGTACCTTCTTGCGCTTCATTCATTGCGTTGGCAATATTTTCTTCCCATCGCTTATTCGTTGAAATCATTGCGTTACCCTCCAAACTAATTATTGTGACCATGCTGTTGATTTTGGTGGTTCTGGGGGTGCTTCACCCAGCCCGGGGGCCAATTTAAGTGGTCTCCAGCCGTGCTTTGAGTCCCTCCCGCAGTTTGGCTTGGTACTGGAGTTTGAACGGTTGATTGTCCAGTGTTTTGGTTGGTTGTCTGTCCTGTGACTTGGTCAGTGGGTTGCCCTGTGATTTGGTCAGTAGGTTGGCCTGTGATTTGGTCAGTGGGTTGCCCTGTGATTTGGTCAGTGGGTTGCCCTGTGACTTGGTCGGTGGGTTGTCCTGTGACTTGGTCGGTGGGTTGTCCTGTGACTTGGTCGGTGGGTTGTCCTGTGACTTGGTCGGTGGGTTGTCCTGTGACTTGGTCAGTGGGTTGCCCTGTGACTTGGTCGGTGGAATGGTTGGTGTTGTGATGCAGCTCGTATGGGGAAATTAGTGCGATCATCAATATATTAGGAGTAACAAATGCATGCTTGAACTCAGCAATATGATCAACGGCGTTGAGCACATCAATGCCATTTTGATCATTGGCCCTTAGAAACAAAACAGGGAACGCTTGATCACCAGTAAATTGGAAATATCCTGAATGGTTAACTAATTGTGCAGAGAAATCTATGTTGTGCCGTTGTGAAAATTGATTGGCAAGGCGTGGCAAATACTTAGGAGCCAGGCCGAAATCTGAACTTGATAGTTCAACGTGATTATTCAAGATTTCTGGGTTTCGCGTACTAACATAGGAGTAGGCTGAACTTATTGCATGGATTCTGTACAACACCTCCGCAGCCTTGGCTTCATTTACGTAACGCTTGTAGCTCGGTAAGGCTATTAAAGCTAGTATGCCGATGATAGCAATGACGACCATTAGCTCAATTAATGTAAAGCCACTGCGATTATTAAGGCGAGTATATCGCGATAATTCATGTACCATTTATATGTCCATCATTATGAAGGTAAATATTATTTTTCAAGTTTATACAAAATTACAACTATTTCCTCTTTTAAGTACACTCGCAGTCTTTTTTAATGTTCTTTAGCTGCTGTTTACTCTTTTTTCCTGTCGCCCCCATTTATGTATTACATAGAAGTAATTATGTCGTTCTTTTTGCCTTGTCACTTTGATTAATAGTCATTATTACCCCAAGGACAAATATAGGTAAATTATTGTTTCATGCACATCGCTATTTGCTATTGATAGTTACTATGCTTATATTTGTAACTAAAGAACGATAAAAGCGAACTTGTTTCGCTATAAAGGAATATACAGGGAGCGTAAATATGGGCATGAATGCAGTCTTGATTGGGCAGCTTATCGCATTCAGTACTGTGATCATGGTTGGGCCGATGTGCTACTACTATGGCCGCCGCAAGACGCAACATCCAATAGCTGTAGGGATCTTGGGTGTTATTTTAGGATTTTTACCGCCGCTAGGTTTTATCTTTTTAGCCTTTATTCTGCTCAAGAACGATATTCCAAAGCATACTACTGTCAACTCTGAAGAAGTGGCTTAGGGCTAATTTATAACTGAGTTGGTAGTTCGTTGGGCTAATTGCCCACAATGAAAAAAGAGCTGAATTTCAGCTCTTTTTTTGCGTCCATAACGAAGCCATTTATTTAACGGCTTGTACACCTTCAGTGGTCATAATCACACGTTTAAGAGTACCGTCTTCGTTATAGTAAAGTGGGTCGATAGCCACCGAACGACGAAAGCGTCCACCACTTGGCTCGCCATCTTTTGGTGGCACGGCGCCCGTGTGGTAGATAAAGTAGCTCTGACCTTTGAATTCTATAATCGACTGGTGGTTGGTTTCAGAATTACCGGCGATTTCGTTGAGAATTCCCTTGTATTCCCAAGGGCCTTCAATGCTTTTGCTCATGGCGTAGCAAATTTTCTCCGGAAATTCACAGGCATAAGACAAATAATAGTTGTCGTCTTTTTTGTGCACCCATAGCGCTTCGGTAAAATTCGGCACATCAATGGTTTTAATCTCACCGTCGAGTTCGACCATATTGTCTTTGAGCTTTACGTATTTTGGCATTAGGTTGCCGAAAAACATGTACGCATCGCCGTTTTCTTCGATGAAAATAGCTGGGTCAATATCATCCCAGTCATTCGGTGTGTGGGTAGTCATGTCATTGGTTACAAGTGCATGGCCAATCGCATCTTTGAAAGGACCGGTTGGTGATTGTGACGTTGCTACACCAATTGCGAAACCAGACTTTTCATCGTTATGACGAACCGTAGTGTAGAAATAAAACGTACCGTCTTTTTCCACCATGTGCGATGCCCACGCATCACCTGTTGCCCATTTGAAGTCTGTTGCTTTCATGATTGGGCCGTGCTTTTTCCAATTCACCATGTCAGTGGAAGAAAACACCAGCCAGTCGTGCATTTCAAAGAAACGGTCGTTGTTTGGGGCTTCGTCGTGACCGGTATAAAGATACACGGTGTCGTTATGCACAAGCGCCGCAGGATCGGCGGTAAATACGTCATCGAATAATGGGTTTTTAGCAATGGCTGCACTGCTGCAAAGCGCCAGCGCAGAGGCTAATGTTGTTATCTTTTTCATAGCTTGTTCCTCATAGCAAGGCGCCAACCGAAGTTAGCGCCCTAAATTCAATATAAATTGATATTATATTACTTATTGGCTATTGCATAGTTTCAGAGTAAAGTTGTTGGGCATCGCGTGCAGACAATGCATCGTCGAAAATCATCAACTCATCCACAAGCCCTTTGTATGGAAGATCCCAGAAGTTCACACCAATTGCAAAGCCAGTGAAGCTTGCAGGTGTGAATACGTCAGGGAAGTTATTACCGCTGTAGACTTCTTCACCGTTGAAATAGATGTTCAGGGCGTTACCATTATTTACAAAGACAATATGTGACCAAGCATTGATTGGCGTTTGCTGTCCCATACCCGCGTCATACCAGTTGGTACCCGACCACACCATAGAGTTATTGCCCACGCCATCTGTGCCTTTGAGCACCAAGCTTATCCAACTTTCAGTTGTCGCATAGGCGAAGAAAGTTGGTGTGAATTGAGTCAATTCTTCAGGGTTTACCCATAGTGATACGGAATAGGTGTTATCTCTGAGGAGGTTATCAGGCAATTCAACGCCATAGCTGCCGTCTAGATGCAATGCGCGACCGCTTACACCGTCAGCAAACATGGCCGCTGGTCCTGCACTACCTAGCTGTGGCCCAGTGGTTGTGCCTGCAGGGTACTTATCTTCATTATCAAGCAAGGTGTCATTATCGAAGCTGTAAGCCACACGCGGTGCCGGTAAACCTTTAGCACGAACCACGACTTCAAATGATTTTGTTGCCGTTTCGCCATCCAGCGTAATGGTGGCTGTCAGTGTAACTACAGCATCGGATTCACCTGCTTCAGGGCGCGTCACTTCACCCTGTGTGGATACCACTTCTGTATTTGATGACTGCCATTGCACCGCACTTGCGTAAGCACCAGTGCGCGGTAAGCGTAGGTTCTCACGTACCGATGAGGTGTCCCCTAAACTAAGCAGTTCAGTTGCTGAAGCGAGTAGTTCATTGGCCGGCAGTGGTGTTACGTCAAGGTTCTTAATTTCGGTTGCACTGAGTGCACCTTCATACACCTTTACGTCGTCAATTAAGCCGTTGTAAGGAATATCCCAATGGTTCACGCCAAGAGCAAATAAGCCATCACCGTTTGAGAACAAGTCTTGGAAGTTACCACCTGAGTATTTCTGCTCACCATTTACATACACTTGCAGTGAACCTTGTTTGACTGAAAAGGCAACGTGTGACCATGAGCCCGCAGGGATTTGCATACCCGCAGAGCCATCAATCCACACTTGTGAGCCACTCCACAGCATGGTATTGCCATCCCAACTCCATGGTACAAGGCTCAGCCAGTTGTCGACATCCTTGGCACCAAAGAATGCAGTGGTGAATTGTGTTAACTGTGTTGGATTGAGCCACATTGATACCGTGTATTCAAAGTTATCAATTAAGCCATCGGGTAGACGCACGCCATTGCTGCCATTGAGTTGTAGCGCTTGACCCTCGTAGCCTGCGGTGAAGTTCGCATTGCCAGTAATATTGTCTGGGCGCTCCGCCGTTGCTTGTCCCACACCTTGGTAGCCCAAGCTATCCGCAAGGCTATCGCTGAAGCTATAATGTGCAACGCGGTTGTATGGTTTACGCGCCGGTACGGTTACTGTAAAGGTCTTGGTTTGTACTTGTCCTTGTAACTCAATTGTAGCTGTGAGTGTGACAGTCGCATCCGCTTCACCTGCATTCGGTCGGTTTAGCTGGCCTACTGTGTTGATGATTTCAGGTTTATCGCTGACCCAACTGATGCTTGCACCCATCGCACCTACGCTTGGCAATGTTACGTCTGATTGCGTGCTTTGCGGCAGCACAAGGGCTTCGTGAATGTTTGCCATTACCTGGCTTAAACCAGGGTCGTTGAGCTCAGAGCCCCATGCTGCACCGCCTTTTGCCGAAAGCACACTGAATGTGGGCGTTAAGCGGCCTGTTACATTGTTGTATTGCCATTTGGCAACGCCTTTAAAGGTGCCTAAATCGTCAATGTTGAGGGTGATGTTACTGTTTTCGTCTATTTTCCACGAGCCACTGTAATCACCTGAGATTACATCATCTTCTTCAAGACGTAAGTAACTTGATTGTTTGGCTGTGCGGTTAATATCCAAACCGTGAATAATGAATTGATAGGTACCGTAGGCGTCAATTTCATCCACTAAGTTTGCGCCTGCGATTGGCACATAGCGGTGTGGAGATGCAACGAGCCAGCCGTCCTCAGTGGTGAACATTTCATGTACGCGCACTGAGTGGCCCTCACCCATATTCGGGAAGCGGGTATGGAAGATAAGGTAATGGTTACCCGTCGTTTCATCGTAGTAAGCCGAATTGTGGCCAGGCGCCATATAGCCGTGGTCAAATCCTTCTTCGCCGACGTTATGGTTAAACTCAAATCCACCCATAATTTTTACGCCATATGGACTGATAGAGTCCCAATTACCCGCAGCGCCAATCATGTCTTGGCCTTGATAATCTTCAAATGGACCATCTGGATTTTTTGAGCGAGAGATACGCATATTGTAGCCGTCGTTTTGCTCATACCCGCCAAATGAAGTGAATAGGTAATAGTAGTCAGTCTCTGGGCTATAAAGCATGTAGGGCCCTTCAATGGCACTGTAGAAGCCGCCCATTAGTTTCTTACCATAGCCTTGATCTGGCAGTGCCATACCTGTTTCAGGGTTCATTTCCATGATCCAGATACCGCCTGAATAGGAACCATAGACCATCCACAAGCGGCCTTCTTTATCAAAGAATACATCTGGGTCAATGGCGTTGGGGTGAACATTGCCATTATAGTCCTCGCCATTGATGCCTGGGTTTTCATCGCCTACGTGGCCTGTTTTAAGGATTAACCCTAGGTTTGTGAATGGGCCTTCTGGCGAGTCTGAAACAGCCACACCCAAATATGAGCGGGATACGCAATTTCCAGTATCCGGCAAGGCGCAGTGATCATAATAGAAGTAGTAGCGACCATTATTCAGCTGGATAGCGTCCGCAGCCCAAGAACCCACATGACCGCCAACCCATTCAATACCTTCCGCCGCTTCTGCGGCATAGGTATTAAATAGTGGATTTTCATCTGTCACATCGCTTGCGATCAGTTCCCAGTTAAGCAAATCAGTACTTTTTGCAGCTGCGAGATGAGAGCCATAGATATAATACGTGCCCTCAGCGTCACGCATAACCGATGGATCGTGTACGGTAACATCACTAAAGCTCACTTCGCCTGCCAACGTCGGATCTTCATATTCCACAGGAGGGATTTCTGGTGCGGCTGCTACAGGTTCGCCCATGCCAAAGCTTTGCGAGCTACCATCATTACAAGCTGTTAAAGCTAGAGCAATGCTAGTAGCCAATAAAGAGGGAAGGATTCTCATAGTGTATCTCTCATTAATGGTTATAGGTATTATTGTAATACATAAATTAGCATGTTTTTTGCCCGTGTAAACTACTTGTTAAATTTATATGTAGTGAATAATTAGCAAAATAATCATATGAGGATGTGAAGTCACATTGGCAAGCGTGCCGACAAACACCAATCTTGTTGCGCTTTTGGGGCTTTTTGGTGAATTTTAATTGATGAAAGAGTGTAGGAAATTCGGTAGGTGTAATGCGCTTTGTGTTTAATCGTACAATTTGTTAACTGTTTGGTATTGACTGATAATAAATCATACAATACGATTATAGTCCGGATAAGACTAATAATAAATTAACGCCATTAGGCTAGGCTGTGCGGATCCGCAGTGCGTGCAGCTATTGCAAGAAGAGGATGTTAGAGTACAGGAACTTTTTTAGTTTCTCTCTTTGCATACGAATGCAGGCCTATCATGACAACGAAGCGGAGAACAACACATGCACAAGAGAACGCAACTAGCGAGCGCAGTCCTGTTAGCATTAAGCTGTAATTACAGCTTTGCTGCAGACGTTGAGAATGAGCAAGCTGCACAAGAGTCAGAAGAAAACGTTGAAGTGATCGTTGTATCAGGGATACGTGGAAGCTTAAACAAAGCCCTCAATGTTAAGCGCCAAGCATACCAAGTAGTGGATGCAATTGTTGCTGAAGACATCGGTAAGTTCCCAGATAACAACGTCGTAGAAGCACTTCAACGTGTAACGGGTATTCAGGTAACTGACCGAGGCGCCGGTGAAGTCAATACAGTTTCTATTCGTGGTTTAACGGATGTTACGACCACGGTAAATGGTCGCCAAATTTTTACAGCGGCGGGCCGCAATGTTGCACTCGCTGATATTCCAGCTGCACTGCTTGAAAGTGTCGATGTGTTTAAAACTCGCTCTGCTTCACAAGTGGGTAGTGGTATTGCTGGTCAAATCGACATTAATACTCAGCGTCCGTTTAACTTTGAAGGCGCAAAAGTTGTTGCATCTGCGCGTGGTATTTATCAAGAACAAGCTGAAGAATTAGAGCCGAACGTATCGCTATTAGCGAGTAACCGTTGGGAATCTGATTTTGGTGAGTTTGGAGCGCTGGTAAACGTTTCTTATGCTGAAACATCATATCGCGACCAAAACATCGCAGCCGGTGCGATGGTGCCATTTATGACGTTGAATCCGGCTGATGGCTTTGGTCAACTAGAGCGTATTCCTACAACCGATGGTCGCGTGAGCGAAGAGCTAATCTGGCAACCAGGTCTTGAAAATGGCTTACCGTATCAATCGGGTTCAACCCTTGATATCAATGGTGTACCAACGGAATACTACCTGTCGCGTGATGCGGTATTTGGCAATGATTTTACCGGTAACCGTGAACGTCCAGCTGCGAACATCTCCTTGCAATGGCGTCCAAATAACGACTCTCAATACACATTCGAAGCCTTTTATAACGGTTATCGTAATGAATCATTCAACTCTTTACACTTCACCTTCGTAGATTGGTGGGGCAATGTTGACCCTGAGAATCCACCACTGTTATTTGATGGCACGAACATCATTAAAGAACGTTATGTTTCAGCACCTTATGGCTTTAACAGTGGCGACTTAACGGTCGGTAAAACAGACAGTTATGTGTATGCTTTGGGCGGTGAATGGAATATCACGGATGACTTCAAACTTGCCTCTGAAATATATTACCAAGACAGTGAGTTCGAATCTCAGTTCTTCGCAATGCGTACCGACCGTGTTGCTTATGGCTTGAACGTTGACTTCAATGACAACGACGGCCTACCTTCTTTGGAGTACCTAGATAATCCAGAGACAGAAGTAAACGAAGCGGATTTAACTGACACCACCCAGTGGAACGTCGCGCAACTATATGATAGCGGCGGCAGCTCTAAGGGCGATGCCTTAACTTTCACCTTGGATGGCGAGTTATACGTAGATAGCTTCGGCTTTGAGAAGATTTCTTTCGGTGTGCGTTATGACAACCGTGGTGCAACCGATGCAACGCGTGATGTTGATGGTTTCTTAGGTCAGCCGCTGAGCACTTTGGACGAAGGTTTAACCTCAATCAATGAAGGCTTCTTTGATGGACAAGCGAATTGGCCATCAACATGGGCGGTGGCCAATGGTTACTACATTTACAACAATCGCGATTACTTCCGAGGCTTATACGGTTTTCCTGAAGACCAGCTAGTCTTGGAAACGACGTTCGATATAGAAGAGAAATCATATTCGGCGTACGTTCAAGGCGACTTCTCTACCATGCTGTTTGGTCGTGAGTTCGATGGTCAAATCGGCTTGCGTTATGAAGACGCAACAGCCGACATGACTTTCTTCGATATTGATCAAGTACCAACGGCGGTTAGTACAGCTGAAAACAGCTCAATAGCTTGGTTGCCAAGTGTTGTTGTTCGCTATCACTTAGGTGAAGATTTAATCGCTCGTGCGGCATACACAGAGACAATTCGTCGCCCTGATTTCGCACAGTTGAATTCATTTATCTATTATCAAGAAGATGTAACAGACATTGGTTATGGCACGGCAAGTGGCGGTAACCCTGACTTGGAGCCGGTTGAGTCTAAAAACTTTGACCTGACACTTGAGTGGTACTTCGCTGAAGACAGCTCACTTTACGGCACTTGGTTTAAGCGTGATATTGAAGGCTTTGTCTACGGCTCAAACCGTATCGTTCAATACCAAGGTCCAGATGATGACGCGCCATACCCTTATATCTTGAGTCAACCGGATAACTCATCAAACGGTACGTTGGATGGTTGGGAGCTTGGTCTAGTTTACTTCCCTGAAAATCTACCGGATTGGTTGAATGGCTTTGGTGTTCAAGCAAGTGCGACACTTCTTGATTCAAACCAAAAGCTACCAACTTATAGCGAGACGGGAGAGTTCACCGGTTACGACACGCGTGACATGTTTGGTGTATCTAAAGAGTCTTACTCGACCGTACTTATTTATGAGCGTGAAGGCTTCGACATGCGCTTAGCGTATGTTTGGCGTGACAACTTCTTAAACAACTATGAAGCGGCGCAGTTTGCCAACCCATTAGGTGTGTACCGTCGTCCAGAACAAAGTTTGGATTTCCAACTTAGCTACGATGTAACGGAAGACTTTATGGTGACGTTTGATGGCACCAACCTAACTGAAGAAATGTTTCATACATATTATGAGTACCCGTACACACATAATTCGGGTAGCTCATTGTTCAGCCGCACATTTGCGCTGGGTTTGAGATACTCTTTCTAACAACTCTCAGTGTTAGCTGATTAACAGCTGTATACCACACGACAAAGAAGGCCATGAGTAACCCTCATCGCCTTCTTTTTTTGTGTCTATTACCAATCAACTTAAATAGCGACGCCATTTAGCAGGCTAAAAATTATGCTCACAAGGCTCAATATTCGCCCAGCGCTATGTCTGGTTGCATGTTAAAAATTAAGTGTTTAAGCAAAGCAGGCGAGAAGAGGCGATTAACCCTGCATATTTTTTACGGCGTTAAGTCCGCCTAATGCATAGTTAAATAAGTAGTTGGAGAGTTGCTGTTGCTCCATAGAGCGAATGGCTTGCAATGGGCCCGGCAAGTTTTCACCTGCCACCAAAATCATCAAACATGGCGCCATCACGCTTATAACGCAGGGGAATATCGAAGGATCATCGGCCGCAATGCCCGTTAAATTGCTAAGAATGGTTTTGATAATGTTGATTTTCGGCAGGCCTTCTTCATCGGCAAGAACCTTCAGGCTAGCGCTCGGTGACAACAGCTCCCTTGCTAATAACTTAAAATGCCAATCGTTCGGCGACAACACTGCTTTCGTTAGTAGGTCAATCACACTTTTGAGCTGTGCTTCGGGGGAGTCGCTTTGCTCAGTGATAATTAATAAGTCTTCGAGCTTGATGATGTGCGCATGTGCTTCTTTGAGAGTGTGCTGATACAAACCGTCGCGACCACCAAAATGATAATTTATGAGCGCCAAATCCACTTCTGCTTTAATGGCAATATCTTTGTTTTTTGTCGCCCCAAGCCCTTGAGTGGCAAAGAGCCTTCCTGCGGTATTTAAAATGCGTTGATGGGTGAGGGCACCATCTTTTCGAGACGACGTTTCTTGCTTTGGCATAGTGGTGTGACCAAACTGATTGAAATATGACCGGCATTAGTTTAAATTAAATTTAATTTAAACTAAACCTAAATGTGCGTCGTCCCTATTTGCATTTATACGCTAGGCTAACTTTATGAGATTTAAATACATACCGCTATTTTTTGGCTTACTTGCCACTGTGTTCGGTTGCACTGACACCGAAGAGGACACAGCATTTGGTATTTTGGAGCGCGACAGGGTAACGCTTCTAGCCACTGCCAATGAAGTGATCACTGCATTGCCCGTACATGAAGGTGCACGAGTTAAAGAAGGTGATGTGTTGGTTGAGCTTGATAAGACTAAACAGCTGGCGACATTTAACAAAGCCAAGGCTGTTGAACAGCAGGCTCAGGTGTATTTGCAAAAATTACTCAATGGCGAACGCATTGAAGATATTGAAGCCGCGCGCGCCACCCTAGATTCGGCTAAAGCCACGGCTACTGAAGCGTTATTACAGTTAAAACGCGCTCAAGAACTCGTTGCCAAGTCATTGGCGTCGCAAGTTGAACTCGACAATGCGGTTGTGGCAAATGATTCAGCAAAAGCCGCCGTTGTGGTAGCGCAGCAGAGTTTGAAAAAGTTGGTAAGTGGCTCGCGAATTGAAGATATTGAGCAAGCCCAAGAGTCGCTCAAAGTAGCGCAGCAAGCCGTGGCATTCGAGCAAAAAGTGTTGGCGGATTTAACGGTGCGCGCATCGCGCGACGGTATATTGGATTCACTGCCGCACAATCTCGGGGAACGTATAAATGAGCACGCTGTGGTGGCCATTTTACAAGCAAACACCACCCCGTATGCACGTGTATATGTACCCGAGCCTTACAAAGCAAAAATCGCCCCAGGTAAAAAAGTCACTGTCATTATTGATGGTGTGCAAGGTGAAGTAACGGGCACGGTACGTTGGGTCTCTGTTGAACCTGCCTTTACACCTTATCGCAGCATGAGCGAAAGTGACCGATCGCGTTTGGTTTACTTAACTGAAATCGACCTTCCCCAGAGCACGCAATCGTTGCCAGCAGGTATTCCTGTGCAAGTTAAGTTGACTGCGCTATGAACGAATTAGTCATCAAAGCGCACAATGTCACCAAGAAATTCGGTGATTTCAATGCTATTGACGATATTTCGTTGAATGTAGAAAAAGGTAATATTTACGGCTTCTTAGGGCCTAATGGCTGTGGCAAATCGACCACAATTCGAGTCTTGACGGGCCTACTCACCGCCTCGTCAGGAGACGTTGAAGTGCTAGGTCTTCGCATCCCCCAAGACGCTGATGCGTTGCGATTACGCATAGGCTATATGACGCAAAAATTCTCACTGTACGAAGATTTAACCGTGGAAGAAAATCTGCTTTTCATGGGGCAGATTTATGGCTTGGGCGGCGCTGAACTCAAAGCTCGTTGCTTTGAGCAAATGAAAACATACGGACTGCATTCGCTACAAAAGCAGATGGTAGGCGGTATGAGCGGCGGCCAAAAGCAACGTTTGTCCTTGGCCTGCGCGACTATTAATAAGCCTGAATTGCTATTTTTGGATGAACCCACTTCCGCTGTAGACCCTGAAAATCGTCGTGACTTTTGGGAAAAGTTATTTGATTTATCAGAGCAGGGAACCACCATCTTGGTGACCACGCATTATATGGATGAAGCGGAGCGGTGCCATAGATTGGCGATTATGGAGTCAGGGCTAATTCGCGCCGATGGCACCCCAGAAGAACTGATGCAAAACATGGGCGTGAACATCGTTGAAGTGAAAACCAGCGGGTTAAGATCTTTAAAAGCCAAGCTCATTGCCAATAGCCATATTCGCTCCGCGGCGCAATTAGGCGTGCGTTTACGGGTGCTGGTTTACAACCAAATCAGCGACCCTGTGCAATGGTTACGATCAGAATTTCCTGAACTGCAAAACGCAGAGCTGACTCTTGCAAGACCCACGTTAGAGGATGTGTTTGTGAGCGTAACTGGGCAGGGGCGAGAATGATTTCCTTCGCCCGTATTCGTGCCGTGATGTTCAAAGAGGTCAAGCAGCTTTCGCGCGATCGCCTCACCTTTGCCATGATAGTAATCATTCCGCTGGTGCAGTTAATGCTGTTTGGCTTTGCCATTAATACCGATGTGCGTCATATCCCCGTTGCTTTAGTTGACCACAGTAACAACCAGACTGGGCGCTTGCTTACTGAAACCGTTAGAGCCTCACAGATAGTGGATTTTACCAAGACATTTGACACACCAGAGCAGGCAAAAGCGGCTATTCAAGCAGGTGAAGTTCGCGCTGTGTTGGTGATCCCTCACGATGTAAATCAACGTTTAGAGCAAGGGCGGGTGTTAGCGCATTGGATGGTTGATGGCACCGACAGTGTGATTGGCGGAGCGATATCCGGTTTGCAGAATATGCCATTTTCGCTAGACACTAAATCAGCGAATAGCCAAATTACCGAGTTAAGTTCCACGAGCACGTTTGAAATCGCGTTGTATTACAACCCGAGCCGGCGAACAGCGGTGAATATCGTGCCTGGATTGTTGGCGGTGATCCTCAGTATGACCATGGTGCTATTCACCAGTATTGCCATTGTCCGCGAGCGAGAAAGGGGTAATCTTGAGTTACTCATTAACACCCCCGTGCGCCCAATTGAATTAATGATTGCCAAAATCGTCCCCTATATCTTCGTGGGGTTAATTCAAGTGGTTATTGTTTTGGGCTTGGGTTATGTGATGTTTGACGTCCCAATTAATGGCAAGCCGCATGAAATCATGCTGGGATCTTTGCTGTTTATTTCCGCGAGCTTAACGCTCGGACTCTTGATATCTACCTTCGCGCAAAGTCAGTTGCAGGCCATGCAGATGACCTTATTCGTGTTACTCCCTTCGATTTTGTTGTCAGGGTTCATGTTTCCGTACGAAGGGATGCCTGTCGCGGCGCAATGGATTTCTGAAGTGCTGCCTGCAACGCACTTTATGCGCTTGATCAGAGGCTTAGTACTGCGCAGCGCTGAACTCACCACGTTATGGAAAGACTCCCTATGGTTAGGCGCATTTACGGTGTTTGGAGTATATTTTGCCTCAAGGCGATTTGCTAAGACGTTGGATTAGTTGCCGTCAGCACATCAGCGCCGTTACAGCGTGGTATGTTGCGTGAAATGAACAAATTGATATTTTTAATAAAACTATTGCCGATTTTTGGGCTTTTCTTTGCGTTTGCTGCGAGCAAGTTGATGGATAATTCGCTGGCAAAAATAATTATGCGTTTAAGTTAAATCTAGTCATAAAAAGCCTACTGAGTGGGCATTAAATCCTTTCTCACATTAGCTTAGCTGGATGAATGAGGAAATTAAGCTTGTTGAGCGCACTGATTGGCCAATGCGTTAATGCTTTCTGCCAATGTGGTTTGTGAAAAACGCCTAGACATGTAAAAGCCTAATTCTGGGGTGGGCATTTTTATTCGTTCTAAGCCATCAAAGTATTCGAGGGGGATGTCTTTGGCAATAACCGAAGGAAGTGCGGTTACTGCTGCTCGATTGTGTCTGACAAAATCCACGCTTTGTCTCCAAGTATTTACTTGGTGTTCTTGAAATTGATTAGAGTCAGCATTTAGCTCTAAATAGCGAAAAAGCAAAGAGCGCGCTCCGGTTCCTCTTTTGTATACTAGACCTTGTTGTATAACTTTACTTCGTAGCGTATCCAAATTTAAATCATATTGGTGTGGGTGAGTGATCAGCTCATAGTTTACCTTGTATATGGTCTGCGAACGTTTTGCAAAAGAGTCTCTTTCGGGTAATAGAAGGAGCGGCATAGCGATATCAATTTCGTTGTCTGCGAGCATTTTTATCAGTCGGGCTTGGGGCACAGTTGTAACTGAATATTGTCCGTTCAAACCTTCAACCACGCAGTTGTAAGCCGACTCGAGATGGCCAATGAATTGTTGTTGTGAATACTTTAGTGACTCACCATTTTCACTGGATAAGCCGATAAGGATCTTTGCATAGCTGGTGTTTGCATAGAATACTGTGAAAAAAGTAAATAGGGTGAAGTAAAGTCGCATGAATACGCTATTGAAGAAGTATAAGTACATTAACAATAGACCAAGTTAACGTTTTATCAGGGCATTGAAAACAATAAAATTTACTGTTTCATTGATGATGATTAAAGTAATGAAGATTTTATAACTATCAAACTAGGTAAGTTATTGATTAGATAGGTTGTGACAATAATGAGTAAGCAAATGTACTAAAGTGTATCAATCTTGATATTAATATATTATCGGCTCAAGAAATAAAAAAAGCGCCCTGATAGGACGCTTTGGGGTTCCTTTTAGCAGGAACAACACACTATGAGAAAAGTTATGGCGCTACGTTCGCATTGCCTTGTTGTAGGCTGTTTTTAGCAAGTTTGTAATTTGCACGGGTAATGGTGTTTTTATCCTTACCAAATGCAGTGCTAAAGTCAGATAATGCAGCATCAAATTCGTTTTTTAGTGAGTGAGCTATACCGCGGTTGCTGTATGCGTAGGCACTCATCTCTCGGCGTTTAGTGCCGTCCAGTTTTACATCTTTAATCAATTTTAGGGCTGTGCTGCAAAGTGAGATTGCTTCGTCAGCATTACCGAGTTGAATGTTCGCCGCACACTGGTTTACTGAAGTTTCAAAGGCGGTTTCTACGTTCTGGACTTGGTTTTTAGCCAGAGTTAGCGCCTGCGCATATTGGCCAGATACAACAGCGTTCGATGTAAGTTCATCATTGATCACAGCGAGTTTGTAGTCGCCTGCGAAAGCGGGTGTAAGTGCTGATGCTGAGAATAATACCAGAGCGAGTTTAAGCGTTTTCACCGAGTTTCCCCTTGTTATACCAACCTGCATAAATATCTACTCAATCTAGCGAGTTCAACGACGCGCTAATTGCGATGACTTCGGTATTAACTTTAGAATTAAAGCTTTTACTCTACAAACGATATAAATCGCATCGTTAGATGAAAAAAATTGACTTATAGATGAGTTGGCAGCGTTTTATTTGCTTATAGGGAGGGAATCTTAGTTCTTGGCTGCGAATATCATTAAAGTGCACAGTAGAAAATAAAAAGCGCCTATAAAAGGCGCTTTAGGGTTCCTTAGCAGGAACAACACACTATGAGAAGGTTATGGTGCTACGTTATTGTGATTACTTTGCACTCGTTTTTGCGAGCTTATAGTTAGCACGAGTGATGGTGTTCTTATTGGTACCATAAGCCGTGCTGAAATCTGATAACGCAGCGTCAAATTCGTTTTTAAGTGAGTAGGCAATGCCACGGTTGCTGTAAGCATATGCAGTCATTTCGCGGCGTTTTGTGCTGTCTACTCTCACTTCTTTAATTAGTTGCAGTGCGGTATTGCACAGTGAAATCGCTTCATCCGCTTTACCAAGCTGGATATTCGCTGCACACTGGTTTACCGATGTTTCAAATGCGCTTGCTACATTTTGAGACGCGTTTTGACCTAGCTGTAATGCTTGAGCGTATTGACCTGACACAACTGCGTCAGATGTAAGTTCATCGTTGATAACGGCTAGTTTGTAGTCGCCAGCAAAACTGCTAGTAAAATAAGTGGCTGAATATAAAGCTAATGCTAATTTGAGCGTTTTCACGTTGCTATCCTCTTGGGTTGTGTGTTTGCTTCGGTATTAACTTTAGGGTTAAAGCTTTTACTCTACAAACGATATAAATCGCAGCGTTACGTGAAAAAAATTTATCTATAAATTAGCTAAGCGCTATCTCATTGTACTTAATAATAAATTCAACTTCTAAACGTATTCACTACCCAGGTTGTGAAGTCTGCTAAAGGGGAGTTCTGTTCTGCGACTTCATGTTCAACTAGGTAGTATTTGTCTTTGGTCCACAGTGGTTTGTTTACTAATGGCCACAATAACTTTTCATTAAACCAGCTACGGCTGATAGGCATAGGAATAAGGGCTATGCCCATTCCCTGCTGGGCAGCGCGGGCCACACCAAACATACTGTCCAGTTGAATAATTTGTTTCGGAGCGAAGTCGCCATCGTAATGGTACTCAGCCCATTGGTGCCATGACCACGGACGAGATTGATGCACGATTAGCGGTAGTTCACTCAGCGCTTCGGCGCTTTTATCATGCCATTGCTCATACAACTCTTTATTACAGGCAGGCACATACTCAAGAGAAAATAGCTCAGTCGCGATGCCACTCACAGGTTTATCGTGTGACAGCACAATCGATAAATCAGTACTTCTGACCTTTTGAGTGCGTGTGCGCAGTGTATCCACCTCAAGATTCACATCTGGGTTGGCGCTGGTCCAATCGCCCAGCTTCGGCATTAATAATTCACTGGCGAAAAACTCGGGCAGGGTGATGCTAATCGTCACATTGTTGTCTTTGTGACTAAAAGTGCGAATTGTCTGTTCCAAATCAGTGATGATTGGTTCAATGGCATCAAAGAAGTTTTTACCTTCATTGGTTAAGATAATCGCGCGTGTGCGACGCTGAAATAACGCAAAGCCAAGCTGTTCTTCGAGCTGCTTGATTTGGTGGCTGACAGCAGAAGGCGTAAGGTAGAGCTGTTCAGCGGCCTGTTTGAAACTTAAGCATCGGGCTGCGAAACAAAATGCGCGTAGCCCTCTAATAGGTGTTTGCATGAGTCGATTTTGAGTCTAAATAAAAGAATGTAGCAAAAATTAAGCCAGTCATATTATAGTATGTTCCAAGCCAAAAATGCAGGTAAATCGGGTGTTTACCCCAGATAAAAGAAAGACTATGCACAGCAATAGTGCAGTTTCATCTCTTATTTACCTATCACAGTGCAAAATATCAATGAACTATGTGTAGGGTAATAGAAAAGTCTTTCTGTACACTTATTGGTCTGACTTGGTTCATTTTTCCCTCACTGTTTACTTGGCTCATGCTACAACTGATTTGTGACGTTTTTCCTTCCACTACACAAGCGTTAGCGGCATCATATTTTAATCATAGCGGTTGCTAATTTATTTGTATGATAATATTATTCAAAAGCAATAAATAGCATTACCTAAAAATAAGAGTGGGCGATGGCCGGAAATGGCGGCGGCACTCACATAACTATAATTACTTTAGACCCATCGCATGCGTATGGATCTTGGGCAGTGAATTATGAACAACACACAGAAGCTTTCAACAGTTGAGAAAGTAGGATTCGGTGCAGGTGATATGGCGGTAAACGTCATGGTTGCAGCCTTGTTCTACTTTATGTCCTTTTTTTACACCGATGTTTTTGGATTAAAGCCTGTAGACATGGGGATTCTATTTCTCGTTGCTCGCTTTGTAGATGCCTTTACCGATCCATTGATGGGGGTGATCACCGATAAGGTAAAAACGCGTTGGGGGCAGTTCCGCCACTGGTTCCTGTTTTTAAGCGTGCCCTATGGTTTATCTGTCATGCTGTTGTTCACCACGCCTGATTTTGATTACAACATGAAATTAGCATGGGCTTATGCGACCTATCTACTGGCAACCCTCATGTTCACAGGTGTGGCGATTCCTTACATTTCTTATATCGGCGTGTTAACTGCGGATCCGAAAGAGCGGCTGTCAGCGAATGGTTACCGTATGTTCTTCGCCAAAATTGCCAATGTGGCCATTGTGTTTTCGGTGCCGCTCCTCGCTACGTATTGGGGCGACGGTGATACCGCTTATGGCTACCAGCTTGCTATGGCCTTTGTTTCCGTATGTGGCATGGCGTTATTCCTGTTCTGTTTTGCCACCACCAAAGAGCGTTTGGAGCACAAAGTGGAGCAACAGAGTATAAGCGCACAATTAAAGGTCCTGCTTAAAAATGATCAGTGGCTATTGCTTTGTACTGCCTGTGTGCTCGGTACACTGGGTTATGCAATTCGCGGCAGTGTCGCGATGTACTACGCCAAATATTATCTCGGCGCTGAAAACTTAGCCGGCACCTTTACTAGCGCAGGTATTGCGGCTTCGATTGTTGCCATGGTTGCCAGTACTTGGATCACCAAACGCTTTTGCAAAATTAAGTTGTTCCGTTGGTCGCAAATTGCAGTGCTTTTCATCTCTGTAGCTATGTATTTTGCAGTGCAGCCTGGTGACATCATGTTGGCCTTTATCTTATATATTTTGCTGTCATTTGTAGTCGATCTGCATGCGCCGGTATTTTGGTCAGCGATTGCTGAGGCCGTTGATTACGGTGAAATAAAAGACGGAGTAAGAGCATCTGGACTGTCATTCGGTGGTATCTCATTTTGCCAAAAGGCCGGTGCAGGTTTGGCGGGTCTAGTTGGCGGCTTATTGCTGGAATACTACCAATACCAACCGAATATTGAGCAAACAGCCTACACCTTAAACGGTTTGGCACTGATGCTCACGGTGATCCCAGGCGTATTCCACGCCATGTTGGGCTTTATTCTCTTCAAGTACAAAATTTCAGACGACTATTACACCGATATGGTGAGCGCGCAGCGCCTACCAAGCCAAGGGTAACTCACAATTTAGCTGGCCAGAGTCATAAATCTGGCTAGCTACAAAATGACTAGAGGCTTTTACAGTGCGACATTTTAAAAAATGGGCGTTCAGCCTTGCTGCGCTCTCAATTTTGGCAATAACGCTTGGATGCCAGCAGGCAGAAAACCCAACAACGCCATCTATCAATGTGGCTCAACCACAATCGATGCAGGCATTTGCCTATACGAATGTACGCCTGACCACAGGCCCATTTGCCCACGCACAACAGGTTAACGTGCAATACCTGCTCACACTAGAGCCGGATAAATTGCTTGCCCCATATTTACGAGAGGCGGGTATGCAAGGCAAATCAGAGTCTTATGGTAATTGGGAAAATACTGGCCTTGATGGCCATATTGGCGGTCATTACTTAACTGCGCTTAGTCTGGCGTATGCCACCACGGGTGATGAGGCGCTGGCACAACGCTTAGATTATATGTTGGCGCAATTGCACATTGCGCAGAAGAAAAACAACGGCTACTTGAGCGGCATTCCCGATGGTTTAGCTATGTGGCAGGAAATTGCAAAAGGCGAGGTGCGTGCCGACTTGTTTAGTCTCAACGATCGCTGGGTGCCTTTGTATAACATCGATAAAACTTTTCACGGTTTGCGCGATGCCTACGAAATCGCAGGAAAAGAGCAGGCCAAGTCCATGTTGCTAGCGCTGGGTGAATGGATGTTGGATATCACCAAAAATCTCACCGATGAGCAAGTGCAATCCATGTTGTATTCTGAACATGGCGGATTGAATGATGTATTTGCGGATATGGCACGTATCAGCGGTGACCAACGCTATGTGCGTTTAGCAGAACGCTTTACCCACAATCGTATTATTGAACCACTGGCCCAACAAAAAGATGAGTTAACAGGCTTACATGCGAATACGCAAATCCCCAAAATCATCGGCGCGCTCAAAGTAGCGGAACAAACCGATGATAAAGCGTGGCAACAGGCGGCAGAGTATTTTTGGCAAACGGTCACACAAAAACGCAGCGTGTCTATCGGTGGTAACAGTGTGCGGGAGCACTTTCATAGCAGTGACGATTTCACGCCGATGATTGAGGACATTGAGGGGCCGGAGACCTGCAATACCTACAACATGATGAAGTTATCTAAGTTGCTGTTTTTGCAAACTGCAGACACTCGCTACTTAGAATATTACGAGCGTGCTACTTACAACCATATTTTGTCTTCGCAGCATCCCGAGCATGGCGGTTTGGTGTATTTTACATCGATGCGTCCTGGGCATTATCGCATGTATTCATCAGTGCATGATTCAATGTGGTGCTGCGTCGGTTCAGGCATCGAAAATCATAGTAAATATGGTGAGTTAGTCTTTACTCACACAAATTCAGAGCTCGCTGTTAACCTATTTATACCGAGCGTAGTCGCTTGGGAACAGCGAAAAGCAGTTATTGAGCAAGCCACTGAATTCCCTGATGATACAAGTGTCACGCTGCGCATTAAACGCCTTGAAAATGCACAGTCATTTACTGTCAAAGTACGCCAGCCAACTTGGCTAAACGCACCATTGACTTTGCAAGTCAACGGTAGCCCCATTAATGCTGAGGCAGATGAAAATGGCTACTTGAGTGTGAATCGCGTTTGGCAGCAAGGGGATGAGCTGAGCTTTACGCTCGATGCAAAACTCTACACTGAACAGCTACCTGATGGTCAAAACTACTACTCGTTGCTCTATGGCCCTGTTGTGTTGGCAACGCCAGTAACAGCGTTTAAGAACGAACAGCTCGATTTTATAGCTGACGACAGCCGTATGGGTCACATCGCTGCAGGCCCAACCTGCCCTCCAGAGGCCTTGCCAATGATGCTTGATGAACCTGCAGACTTCATCGCTGCTTTAGTGAAAGAGCAAAGTGATTCTTTGGCTTTTATTGCGACCGATAATCTAGCTATCGTTGATAAGACATTGGCAGCTAAGCATACTCGCCTAATACCTTTTTTTCGTATCCATGATGCGCGCTATCAGGTGTATTGGCCGCAAATTGATTCTGCAAACTTGGCAGACTTTGTACGAAGCGCTAATGAGCAAGCAAAACACGAAGCACAACTTGCAGCTATTACGGTCGATGCCGTGAACCCTGGCGAGCAACAACCTGAAGTTGAGCATAATTTCGCGGGTGAAAACACCCGTGCGGGAGTCAATAATGGCCAGCATTGGCGCGACGCACACGGTTGGTTTTCGTATCAACTGAGAAATGAAGCACTCACAGCAAACACTTTACGCATTCGCTATTTTAAAGGCGATGTTGACCGCCATTTTGCAATCCTTGTAAACGGTGATCTGCTGGTGAAAGAATCCTTGCCACATGCTAATGCTGCGTCAAGCTCAGAATTTTACACGGTGGACTATCCACTGACTCAAGTTATGGCAAGTAGCAAAGAGCTTACTGTGCGTTTTGCAGCAAAATCTCAGTCAATCGCAGGTGGCATTTATGGTGTGCGCTTGTTGGCAAAATAGTGAATGTGGAAATCAGTTATGAATAAGCAAGAGCGACGTAAATCAGCAAAGGGTAGTGCGGGTTATAACAAAAACATCAGCAGTGAATATATTCGTAAGTATGCGAATAAAGAAGATGTCATCGTGCTTCCTTCGGGGCTTATGTACCGTGTGATCAAAGGCAGTGATGGTCAAGCGCCAACGTGGGACGACACTGTGTGCGTGCATCAACGTATCACGCTCGCTGATGGTACCCTAGTCGACGATACCTACCGCCACGGTCTACCTGAAGAATATGAAATTGCTGAAGCCATTGATGGATTGCAAGAAGCGCTACAACTTATGCCTACTGGGGCACGCTACGAGTTTATTATTCCGCCAGAGTTGGCATGGGGTATTAATGGTAACGGCGGCAAAGTTGGACCTAACTCGGTGATGGTAGTGGATGTGAAGCTGCTCTCTTTCAGCTGAATACGATTAAAAAAAGCCGCACTATGCGGCTTTTTACTATTTTGCAAGAGCAAACTCTAATGTCATTTGTCTGCACTCTTCGGGAGCCTAGCGTTTGCAAGCAGTGTGAGCTGTTTGATTACTGTCGCTCTTTTTCCTTGTTGTTTTATGGCGATATTTAGTTGGTAAAGAGATCGAAAATGTTGCCGAGTGTGCTCGTTGAACCTTTATAGAATTCTGTGTAGGTACATTTACTACAGGTTACAGCGGTGTATTTGCGGTTTTGCATGTCAAAAATCTTCGACCAGCCGCTGCCTGTGGTAGCAATCGTATCGGTTTCATAGCGAGTACAATTGCATTTCGGGCATTGCCATCCGTTTGCCATGTTCATTCCTTAATCGATTGTTTTAAATATACTTCTACCATAGTTTTCGTATTGAGGGTAATAGCTGCATTGTATTTATTCATTGGCTGGTAAATCTGGAGAGTGAAACCGCTTTACTTCTTCAATAAACGCTTGCGCTAACTTTGAGCCGCTGCTGTTTTTGGCGTTTATAAGTACGACGGGGATTTGATACGAGTATTTGTCAGGCATGATTGCTTTAAACACACCCTTATCGACCCAAGACTGGGCGTAATGTTTGGGTAGGTAACCGATAAACTTGCCACTGAGGATGAGCTGAGCGATGCCTTCATCGTGATAGGCGGTGGCACTGTTTTGGTAATTCAGATCATCTTGGCGCGCGTCTTTATCGCGCATATAGTTGCTGGTGATCACTTCGGCTTCACCTAGCAGCGCTTTAACACGCGCAGGCTCGCAATCAAAAAGCGGGTGGCCACTGGCGCAATAAAGGTAGTTCTCTTCATTGTGTAGCGCCTGGTATTCCAACCCCCGCAGATGATGGCGACTTACACCAATCCCCACTAAAGCACGGCCATTGACTACCGAGGTCTCCACTTCTTTGGCTTCACATACATTGATATCAAATTGAATGTGGTTGCTTTGCTCGCGCAGTGCTGCAATCGCTTTTGCAACTGGGCAGCGCGGGTCGCTCACCATAGTGTCTATGATGGCGATGCTGAGCCGACCTGATAACTCAGTTTTGGAACTCGCGACCGTACTGGCGAAGGCTTCACACTGCTGCAGTAACTCTAATGACGCTTGGTAGGTAACGCGACCAGGCTCGGTCAATTCAAAGCCACTGCGACCACGTTTACATAGCTTTAACCCTAAGCGCACTTCTAAGTCCGATAAATGCGAACTGATTGTAGAGCGACCAATGTTCAAACGTGACTCCGCTGCGGACAAACCACCGCACTCAACAATCGCTACAAATATCCTCAATAGCTTTAAATCAACGTCATGAACCTGCATAGAGTTAATACCTTCTAGATAAAATTATTAGTTCGATAAAATCGGAATGAACTACGAACATTATGCATTTATGAAACATCTCCAGCAAGATAGCATGGGCGCAATCAAAGCAGTTTGTGCTTAATTTTTTGGAGAGATAATGATGTTTAGATACGGCGTAGACCAGCTAAATCTTGATATTGTGAATGGTATTGCAAGCGGCGACATTAACGCGGAGCTTTGCCAAGAAGCGTTAGATAAAATTAATAAAAGCAGACATAACGTTGAGGTGATGGCAGCATCAAACGAAGCGGTATACGGTATTAACACCGGTTTTGGCCCATTGTGCGATACGCAAATCTCGCCAGAAGAAACCCACCTTTTGCAAAAGAACTTGTTGATCACGCACGCGGTAGGAGTGGGTGAGCCCATTGCGAAACCAATCTCTAAATTGATGTTGATCACTAAGGTTCACGCGCTAAGCCAAGGCTTCTCTGGTATCCGCCTTGAAGTGATTGAGCGTATGCTTGCGTTCTTAGATCTTGATTTAATTCCGGTTGTTCCAGAGCAAGGCTCTGTAGGTGCGTCGGGTGACTTAGCGCCATTATCACATTTATTTTTACCACTTATCGGTGAAGGTGAGTTTTGGCACGAAGGCAAACCAGTTGCGGCAATCGAACTATTAAAACAACATAATTTAGAGCCGCTTGAGTTGCACGCAAAAGAAGGCCTAGCGCTTATCAATGGTACGCAATTTATTTTGTCTCACGGCATCACAGCTTTGACCAAGATGCGCTACCTACTTGATTTAGCAGATCTTGCAGGCGCGATGAGTATTGAAGGTATGCAAGGCAGTTCATCGCCGTTTAGAGAGGAGCTACATGCGACGCGCCCATTTGAGGGTAACCTCGAAGTAGCGAAGCGTATGCGCAACTTCTTTAAAGATTCGCAAAATATGGCTTCACATACTGACTGTGACCGTGTTCAAGACCCTTATTCACTGCGCTGTATTCCACAAGTACATGGTGCATCTCGCAACGCCTACAACCACTTAAAAGACATGGTTGAGATTGAGATGAACTCAGTGACTGACAATCCAATTGTTATCAGCTCTGAAGAAGCGATTTCTGGTGGCAGTTTCCATGGCCAGCCTTTGGCTATGGTTCTAGACTACGCATCAATCGCAGCCGCTGAGCTCGGCAACATTTCAGACCGTCGCTGTTATCTTCTGCTTGAAGGTCTGCACGGCTTACCGCGCTTATTGACCACATCGGGCGGCCTGAATTCAGGCATGATGATCCCGCAGTATGCGACAGCGGCGTTGGTAACGGAGAACAAGTCACTTTGTTTCCCACCGTCAGCTGACAGCGTTCCAACGTCGATGGGCCAAGAAGATCACGTATCTATGGGCAGTATTTCTGGCCGTAAATTGAACCAGATCTTAGGTAACCTTGAAAAGATCCTCGCAATCGAGTTGATGTATGCGGCGCAGGCGATTGATTTCCGCCGTCCAAATAAGTGCTCAGAAATCATCGAAGAGAACTTTGCGATTATCCGTGAAAAAGTAGCCAAGCTAGAAGAAGACAGACTACTAAAACCTGATATTGATGCCATGATTGCATTAGTTAAATCACAAGCGTTTAGCGTGAACTAAGGGGCAAGTGACTATGACTTTCCAAGAACAAATTAAACAAGGTATTCCAAGCGTATTACCTGAGCCAAAGCCATATCCTGCAGGCGTGAATCGTGCTCCAAAGCGTAAGGACATTCTTAGTGCCGATGAAAAGCAGCTAGCGGTTCGCAACGCATTGCGTTATTTCCCAAAAGAGTGGCATCAAGAACTTGCTGCTGAATTCGCACAAGAGCTAAAAGACTTTGGCCGTATTTACATGTATCGCTTTAAGCCTAACTATGAAATGAAGGCGCGCGCGGTATCTGACTACCCAGCAAAATGTGAGCAAGCAGCGGCGATCATGCTGATGATCGATAACAACTTAGACCCAGCTGTGGCACAACACCCAGAAGAACTTATCACTTACGGTGGTAATGGTGCGGTATTCCAAAACTGGGCGCAGTATTTATTAGCGATGAAATACCTAAGTGAGATGGAGCAAGACCAAACGCTTCATATCTATTCCGGTCATCCTATGGGTTTATTCCCTTCATCCATTGAAGCACCGCGCGTTGTTGTCACTAACGGTATGATGATCCCTAATTACTCAAGCCAAGATGACTGGGAAAAGTTCAATGCATTGGGTGTGACTCAGTATGGTCAAATGACTGCGGGTTCATTCATGTACATCGGTCCACAAGGTATCGTTCACGGCACGACCATTACGGTTATGAACGCATTCCGTAAAGTATTAGAAAAAGGCCAAAGCCCGAAGGGCAAGATTTTCCTAACAGCGGGCCTTGGCGGCATGAGTGGCGCGCAGCCAAAAGCGGGTAATATCGCAAACTGTATTACCGTGTGTGCTGAAGTTAACGAAAAAGCGGCGACTAAGCGTCACCAGCAAGGTTGGGTTGACGAGTTAATCGACAACATGGACGCGCTGATTGCACGTGTGCGTGAAGCACAAGCAAACGAAGAAGTCGTGTCTATCGCATACGTTGGTAACATCGTTGATGTATGGGAAAGCTTCGACAAGCACGATATTTTTGTGCACCTTGGATCGGATCAAACATCATTGCACAACCCGTGGTCAGGTGGTTACTACCCAGTGGATATCAGCTTTGAAGAATCAAACCGTTTGATTCGTGAAGAGCCTGAAGTATTCAAAACAAAAGTAAAAGAAACACTGAAACGCCATGCTGATGCAGTTAACAAGCACACCGCAAAAGGCACGTATTTCTTCGATTACGGCAATGCATTTTTGCTTGAAGCATCACGCGCTGGTGGCGATGTGATGGCTGAAAATGGTATCGACTTTAAATACCCGTCATACGTGCAAGATATTCTTGGCCCGATGTGTTTTGACTATGGCTTTGGTCCATTCCGTTGGGTATGTGCATCAGGCAAGCCTGAAGATTTAGATAAGACCGATGCGATTGCCGCAGACGTTCTTAACAAGATCATGGCCGAGTCACCCGAAGAAATTCAGCAACAGATGCAAGACAACATTACTTGGATCAAAGACGCGAAGCAAAACAAACTTGTTGTTGGTTCACAAGCGCGTATTTTGTACGCAGATGCGCAAGGTCGTGCTGAAATCGCCAAAGCCTTTAACGATGCAATTAAAGCAGGCGAGATTGGCCCAGTGGTTCTTGGTCGTGACCATCATGATGTAAGCGGTACTGATTCACCATTCCGTGAAACATCAAACATCTATGACGGTAGTCGTTTCACGGCTGATATGGCAATTCACAACGTAATCGGTGACAGCTTCCGCGGCGCTACTTGGGTGTCTATCCACAATGGTGGCGGTGTTGGTTGGGGTGAAGTGATCAACGGTGGTTTCGGTATGGTACTGGATGGTACAGCAGATGCAGAGCGTCGCCTTAAGTCAATGCTACTGTTTGATGTTAACAACGGTATTGCACGTCGTAGTTGGGCTCGCAACGAAGAAGCTGATTTTGCGATTAAACGTGAAATGGCGCGCACGCCTAAGCTAAAAGTAACCTTAGCAAACCGTGTTGATGACGAAATTCTAAACAATCTATCTTTCTGATTTGATTGATATCGCTTAAGTAAAAAAAGGAGCCGTTGGGCTCCTTTTTTGTCTCTGTTAGTCGATGTGACTGAGCACCTTTGATTATCAAAAAGTGGTGAGCAATGCACTCAAGAGGTCAAAATTAACCTTTAAACCCCAAGTAAAATGCGGGCAGGGATAAAAACAGAAACAACACGCCTAATGTGTAACTATGTCCCTCTGCCAGTCGAGCTTTATCTTCTTGCCCTGGAACAAAAAGAACATCAGCTGCGCTGCCCACAGGTATCACTTTATGACTGAATGATGTAGTGGATTTCACTTCAAAGACTTTGCCTAAATGGATAAATTCAAAATACGGACGATACATGGTTTTCTTATGACCATTGCTGCCTTTAGATTGATATTCATCGTAGCGCACAACTTTACCTTTGGTTTTTATAGCGACGCGATTGAAGCGAACGTAGTCGATGATAATAAATAGGCCAAGACCACCAAAAGCTGTGGCAGCTATCAGTAATATAAAATTCATGCTTATTAACGCTCCATTATGTGCTTAGAGTTGCCAGCTTAGTAGCCTATTACTGTATATTATTTGATTTACAAAGAGATAGCACGAAGAGCGTTAGATTAAGGTAGATAGAAAAAGAGCCCTAGTTAGGGCCCTTTAAGAACTATTAATAAGCGGCAATATTGGTTATTAGCCGCGACCAACGTTCGTCAAGTATTTACGCTGTTCCCAAGTGATCGGATACATTGATTCAATATCACACTCGCCCACTTTAGAACCTGGCTTTACGATGTGATCTGTTTTTTTATCGAGCGATAAATCAGAAACACGAGATAATGAAACGGCTTGTTGGTCCATGTCGTCACATTTTTGAGCGGTTTTTACGAGGTAATTACCATTATGTTGGGCGTTAATAATCACGTAGCTTTCACTGAGAGATGTTGAGCTCGTAATTTTTTTAGCGTTAATCTTTTCAACGCTTTCAAGTTTTTCACTAGCAATGTATTGCTCATAGGCTTTGTCTTTTTCTGCTAATGACATACCACCTGCAGCAGCACTAAAAGATAATACAGAGCTTGTCGCTAGAAGTGTTACAAGTAAATTTCTCATAATATTTCCTTATCCATAGAGGTTTTACCTTTGATAGTTATTATTTTTTATCAGCCCATAGCCCTGTGACTAAACTGCCTGTCATAACCAGACTTACAATGATTAGATTGTTAAACTTGTTAAAAAATATAACTTAAAATTCATATTAGCAGTATTTCATATAATTTTCATAGAGTAAAAATCAAACAGGTATAATTTAGTGTGATAAGCAATTAACAAACGGCATTGGAAATAGATCTTAAAAATTAAAGTACTCGCTCTTGGTAATCGCGGTGTTTTGCTTCGTGCAAAGCCAACACTATTTCCCCACTTTTATCTCCAACGGTTAGTCTCCTGCCGGATGCAAAGGAACACGGCTAGAGTTTCTTAGAAAAACACCTAGTGGCTTAGCGTAAAGATTTTAATTGTCGTACAATATGCGGCTCTTTTTCTTGGGGCTGTTTTATCCATGAATCGCAATGCGTGGCTATTTATTTTTCTGAGCTTACTTACGGGTTTAATCGGTGCGTTTGTGAACCCACTGATGAGCCTATTCATCGTTGAAGGGCTACAAAGCCCGCCTATGTATCTTGGTGTGTACACCTCGGGTGTCACACTGATGGGCATAGTGTTTAGTCAGTGGTTAGGTTCATTGGCAGATAAAGGTATTAACGCGCGTAACCTCTTTATGACAGCGGTGGGTGGAATGGCGTTAGCTTTAGTTATGTTCGCTAACGCTACATCGTTTTGGCAGGTTTTCGCCGCAGGCGTGCTGTTTCTATCTTTGGGTAATGCTGCAATACCTCAAGTAATGACGATTGCACGGTTTTGGGCCGATAAGCAGGCACATACAGACATTACTCAGTTTAACTCACAGCTTAGAGCTGCTATTTCGTTTGCTTGGGTTGCAGGCCCACCTGTTGGTTATTTTTTTGCAGCGGGTGTAGCGTTTGAGCGTTCGTTTTATATTGCCGCGGGGTTGGCACTTCTGGCGCTGACATTTGCTGTGTTGTTCATTCCAAAGCAGAGCCAAAGTAGTAGCACAAAAGCACACTCAGAATCACAACCGGCTTCTATATCATTTTGGCTATTAACTGGGACCGTCATGTTTGGCTCTATCGCCAATATTATGTATTTTTCAGCTTTGCCGCTTTACGCAATCAAGGAGCTCAACTTTGCCAGTCATGTACCTGGCGTTTTTATGGGCCTTGTTGCCCTTGGTGAAATTCCCGTAATGCTCTATGCCGCCAAGTTGTCAAAGAGCGTCAGTAAAATGAAACTGCTGGGTTTTGCGTTTGTGTGTGCGATTACGTTTTATATCGGCGTGTTTTTTGCGCAGGATGTTTGGCAGTTTGCAGCATTACAGCTAATAAACGCGCTGTATTACGGCATATTTGCAGGTATTGGCTTAACCGTATTGCAAGACCAAATGCCAAGGCGCATCGGTTTCACCTCTGCGGTATATGGTAATGCAATAAAATTAGGAGTGATGCTCGGAACCGCTGGTACAGGGCTAATCGCACAGTTTAATAGTTTTAGATTTGCCACGTTAGGCTCAGTGGTAGCCGCTAGTGTCGCATTGCTGTGTTTGCTGTTATTCAATATGCTCAAACAACCCGCACACAAGCCGTTAGAATCTGTCGCAGAAGCTGCATAAAAAAAGCCGCGAGTGCGGCTTTTCTTTGGTTGTAGTGGCGTTAGTTCTCAATCAACTTTGTACGCAGTTTAGTGAGATCTTTGTCGTCAACGACTGGCCAGTCATTCTCCCAGTTCATAGGCAGAATACGTAATTTTTGCATGCCTTTGTCTGCGCGCTCATAAGCATGCAAAACAAGGTAATCCTGACCGTCAAAGGTGTAGGCGGAATTGTGCCCAAGCGCGACCCACTCTTCGTTACCTTCAATAACTAACGAACCACCGCCATCATTGAGTGATTTTCCATCTTTGTCTACATATGGACCTGTTACAGATTTACTGCGACCTACACGCACGTTGTAAGTGCTATCGAGACCCTGACAACATTTGTCGAATGAGACAAACAAGTAGTAGTAACCATTCTTTTTGAAAATAAAAGGAGCTTCCACCGGCCCATGCTCGGTATTCGGGCGTGCTGAAATGGTGTGCCATTGTTGTGGCTCGGCCAGACGCACTAAATCATCATCAAGCTTCACTAGTTTCAAACCACCCCAGAATGAACCAAAGCTCATCCAATGTTCGCCATTGTCATCTTCAATAATAGCGGGGTCGATGGCGTTCCAGTTGTCTCGCTCTGGCACAGATTGCACAACGACTCCGTGATCTACCCATCTGTAATCGGGAGAATCAGGGTCAAGAGTAGTGTTGACGGTCACACCAATACCTGAGGTATTTTTACCAAACGCCGACACTGAATAATAAAGATAAAATTTGCCGTCTTTTTGGTATACGTCGGGTGCCCACAAGTGGCCACCAAAACCCGGAGCAACGCGTTGAGCCCAACTCGGCTCGTCTTTAAAAACTCGGCCAGTTAACTGCCAGTTTGTAAGATCTTTGGATTCGTAATAAGTGATACCGGGACCGGTGCTGAATACATAATATGTATCACCTTCTTTGGCCATAACCGGATCGTGTACTTCAACTTGTTTGGCGCAGGCAGTTGCCGTCAATAGTGAGCTCGCTAAAGCTAATCCTTTGATTAGTGCTTTGCACCCATATTGCGATTTATTGTTGTTCATAGTGAGTCTCTTTCGCCTTATTCGTTTGCACAGTGTAACAATACTTTGTATATATGTAATACAATATTAATAATTAGCAAGGAAAACACGATGGATGCTTTGCCTACTTGGATAAGTTGCATCTTAGTATTCGTTACTAGTGCTTTGTGGTTGCAATTGGCGCAAGCACAATCAACCGGCGTTGCAACACACATTGATAACCCTATAGTACTTCAACGTGCCGATCCATGGTTAGTTCGTCATGAACAGACGGGCTGCTATACCTTTATTGGCACCTCGCCAAAATTTAATGAAATTGAGCTTCGCCAAGCGTGTCGCCTTAATGATTTAAAACTCGCCGAGCCCAAGGTGGTTTGGCGTAAGCATGAAACAGGGCCTATGAGCACGAACATCTGGGCACCAGAGCTGCATCAAATTGAGGGTAGCTGGTACATCTATTACGCCGCGGCGCCAAAAGATAAGCCGTTTAATATTCGTATGTATGCGCTTAAAAATACCCATGCAGATCCGATGCAAGGACAGTGGCAAGAAGTAGGACAAATCAAGACTCATCTGGATACGTTTTCGCTGGATGCGACAACCTTTGAGCACCGAGGTAAGCGATACTTAGTGTGGGCACAACAGGATAAAGAACGTACTTACAATTCAGCATTGTGGCTTGCCCAAATGGACTCGCCAACAACGATCAAAATGCCAGTCACTTTACTGAGTGAACCAACCCTTGAATGGGAAGTGCAAGGTTACAAAGTAAACGAAGGGGCTGCAGTGATAAAACATGGTAAGCGTATTTTCATTACTTATTCGGCCAGTGCAACGGATCATCGCTATGCTATGGGCCTTTTGTGGGCTGATATCGATGCAGATTTGACTGACGCTGCGAGTTGGCACAAACAAGCAGAGCCTTTATTTGAAACTAATGCGGACTTAGGGCGTTTTGGCCCTGGTCATAATGGCTTCACCTTGGCTGAAGACGGCAAAACACCATTGATGATTTATCACAGCAGGGATTACAAAGAGCTGCAAGGCTCGCCACTGTCAGATCCGAATCGCCACGCTCGCGTGCGTGTTGTTGGATTTGATGAAAATGGCATGTTGAAGGTTTACCCAGAGAAGTTAGATTAGCTGTGATGAGTGTTGACGCAAAAAAATAAAAAGCCTGCGATGAAGCAGGCTTTTTTAGTTACATAAAATAACTACATAGTGCCAAGAGTGAGCATCATCGCTGTGTACATTTTCAAGTTCAGCTTAATTTGCTCAACGGTTAGAAACTCATGCTCAGAGTGACCGGTATAAGGCTTACCCGGCATTGACGGCCCAAACGACACAGCATTATCAAACAATTTAGCATTGGTGCCGCCACCGATTGAAACGAACGATGCGTCTTCATCACCGGTATAGTGCTTGAAGATATCCAGCAGCGCTTGGGCGTGTGGCGCATTGTCCAGCAGCATAGGGGTGCCAATCTCCACTTCCACATTCTTCAATGTGACTTGATGAGCTTGCTGCCAAGCACTCAGTGCTTGCTCTATTTGTTGTGATAGGACCTCGGCGTCTTTGCCTACAGGACGGCGTAAATTGACTGAAAGCGTAATGTCATCGCCTGAGCGTTTTAGCAGCGTTGGTGCCACTGTCATCGGGCCCATAAAATCATGTTCATAAGCTATTTCACCAAACTGTTTGCCGTATAAACCTAAGCCAATCAGTTCATTGATGAAAGCCAATGCTTGTCCATCAGCGTTGTTAGCCAGTTTTACGCCATCAAAAATCGCCGCAAGGTGAGCAATGGCATTTACACCTGCTTCTGGCTCTGATGAGTGCGCAGATGTGCCTTTAACCTGAATATGCAGCGCACCTTGTTGCTCGACCATAGACACTTTCACGTTTTCAAGGGCACTGATATTTCTTTGTAGAGCTTCCTTTGTTGCGCTGTCGGCATTGTGAATTACAACGCTGGCATCTTCAGGAATTTGGCTTACAAAGGCACCGCCTTTAAGATCGCTCGCATACACGCCATTTTCAACGTCAGTGCCGCTGAACGTTGGGGCAATTAGACTCCAGCCTTTTTCTGCGACAACAACTGGGTAGCTGGCATCAATGGTAACCGCATATTTAGGCTGCTCGTATGTTTGCATGAACGCTCGAAGCGGCGCCCAATCTGATTCTTCAGCAAGGTAAATCATGAGCTCAATACGGTTATCAAGCTCGATACCTTTATCTTTAATCGCTTTCATTGCGTACAGTGCAGTAGCGATTGCGCCTTTATCATCCTCTGTACCGCGACCAATAAGCTTGCCAGGTTCTGACGTTTTATCCATTTGGAATGGACTTTGTGCCCACTTACTGGCATCGGCCGGTTGCACATCACCATGCGTCACAATCGTCACTTTTTGTGGTTGTTGACCCATACCAATGAGCACTGTTGTGCCGTGATCTTGGTAATCAAAACCTAACTGTGCTGCCTTCATCTTCAGCAAGTTTTTAAAACCGATGAACTCAGGGTTTTTAGTCGTTTCTATTTCGCCCGTATTAACTGTCGCAAATGACACCATGTTCTCAAGTGTATGTATTTGCGCATCTTGATACTGTTCAACGGCATAATTAGCAATGGCGTCTTTATCAGCACTGAGTGCCGCGGCAAAGCTCGATGCACTAAAAAGCGCGATAGCAGAGGCAATAATTGAAGCTTTCAAAGTGGTTCCTTGTGTTGTCTCGAATGAGAATTACCCTGTTTTATTACTAGGTTAGTACCTGTTTTAAAAGGACTTATCTCATATTTCGTTACAGTAGTGGCGAATAATTAATAGTCACTAGCATTGTAGCGAAATCAGCGGGATGTCCGCTAGGGGAGAGTGCACTTTAATGCGCATAAAAAAGGGGCGACAAGCCCCTGTGTGCAGAACCATAAATTGTTTACAGCATCACTTACCAAAAGCGAATGTAGATAAACGCAGTGATGGCCAAAATACCAAAGGTATGGATGTAGTCCCATTTATCTAGGCCAGCGATTACTTCACGCATTGTACCTTTACCCAGAGTTTTAAAGGTAAGCCCTGCCAACTCTTCGTCGCTCTTGCGCTGCGTAAATGCGCTGATAACTATGATGGCGATAGTGACTATCACGAACAGTAAAATACAGTAATACAGCCAGTTCATTGTCACCACCCAGCCAATAGGCGTGCTAGCAACCGTGTCTTTCATAGGTAGCAATACGAGGCGGAACATCCCAAGAATAAAGCCAATTACTAAGCCTGCAAAACCCGCCGCAGGCGTTACACGGCGACTAATTAGACCAAGTAAAAATACCGCGGCGATACCAGGGGCGATTAGCGACTGCACACTCTGAAGGTATTCATACAATACGTCGGCGATGAGGCTCATAACCGGTATCCATAAAATACCCAGAGCAACGATAACCACAGTGGCGATGCGACCCACTTTAAGCAGGTGTTTCTCGCTCGACTCTGGTTTGAATTTCTTATAGAAATCAATGGTAAATAGAGTCGCAGACGAATTGAACAATGAAGCTAGCGAACTCATCAGCGCCGCGACTAAGCCACCAATAACCACACCTTTAATGCCTGATGGAAGTAGTTCAGCAACCAGTGTTGGGAAAGCTTGGTCGGCGCTTTCGTAGCTGATAATGCCTTTGGCGTTGAGCGCATAGGCAATCATGCCCGGCACCAAGAAGATAAATACCGGTAGCAGCTTCAAATAACCCGCGAACATAGTACCGCGACGAGCTTCTTTTATGCCTTTTGCTGAGAGCACACGCTGGACTATGTATTGGTCGGTACACCAATACCAAAAACCGATTATAAATGATCCGAAGATAATGCCTGGCCATGGAAATTCTGCATCGCTTGCGGAGCGAATTAGGTGCATATTGGCTTCGTTAAGGCGTTCAACCTCAGACCAGCCGCCCACTTTGTCTAAACCCACCACTAAGATAACTACTGATCCGATAATCAGAATCGGAGTTTGCAAAACCGATGTCCACATTATCGCTTTCATACCGCCAAGCACGGTATAAATACCGGTAATAATTACTAGGCCCAATGCGGAAATCCAGAAAAAGTCGATACCCCAAATGCTTTCAATGCCCAATATGGCTTTAAAGGCCACACCACCGGCATAAACAGTCACCGCTACCTTGGTCAATACATAACTAACCAATGAAATAACCGACAAGAAGGTGCGTGATGAGGAGTTAAAGCGGCGCTCGAGAAACTCGGGCATGGTATACACTTTACTGCTCCAGTAAAAAGGCACGAAAAGCCAACCTAGCAGTAAGATGATCCAAGATTGCAACTCCCAATGCGCTAGTGCCATCCCCGATTGTGCGCCTGAACCACTGAGGCCAACGAGGTGTTCCGAGCCGATATTTGAGGCAAAAATTGAGGCGCCAATCACAAGCCAACTGGCATTACGACCGGCAAGAAAATAGTCTGTGGTGTCCTCTTCTTTTTGACGAATGGACATCACGACGACACCCGCTAACAGGATAAAAAACCCCGCTAGGACCGCCCAGTCCAACGTGCTTAATTCAACCATAATTCACTCACAACGTGTTGTAACAAAACGTGGACTGCATCATCAGTGCAATCCCAATACAGTATTGAAGTATTATATTATAAAATTATTAAGTCAAAAGATTTGTGTTAACCATTAGTTACAGAAAGGAACTGCTGATGTCTAAAAGCAAGTGCAATATGGCTGTATTTATCATCAATTTAGAGGGCCTTCATGATTATTTACAAACTTGTGTTAAATAGCTGCACAGCAACATAAAAATCATTTAATATGGCCTAAATGAGGAAGTTGAATTAAATCATAAGTGATGAAAGCCCAAGTACATTGGGTGACCCCACGGGTTGAACTCGGTATGATACTCTGGCAACAGCATAGGATTTAAAGAATGGCGCAAATTGAAAACCTAAATTTGTCTCAGCAAGTTACCAACGAACTTGGTCGCGCAATTATTGCCGGTGAGTTTGACGGTAGTTCTGGATTACCCACTGAAGCGCAATTGTGTGAGCAGTACGGTATTAGCCGCACCGCCGTGCGCGAAGCGGTAAAAATGCTCGCAGCCAAGGGCTTAATTTCATCTCGCCCACGCCAAGGCATACGCGTTGAGCCTGAAAATAACTGGAACTTATATGACACTAGCGTCCTTAAATGGATGCTAGAGAGCAGCCCTTCGTTGTATGTGCTTAAAGAATTTTTGCAAATGCGCTTGGCAATTGAACCACAAGCCGCGGCATTAGCTGCAAAACATGGTACAGCCGAAGCAATAGACCAAATCGCTCAAGCCTGTAACAGCATGGAAGAAGCAGCGCAAGACGATGGTGACATCCACACGCCAGACTTAGCGTTTCATACAGCCGTGCTACTTGCCAGTGGCAATCGTTTCTTCTTTCAACTGCGCGATTTCATCCGCACAGCGCTCAATGTAAGTATTCAGCATACAACACCAGCAAAAGGCAGTAAAAAAGCGATAGCTGAAGAGCATATGAAGGTCTATAAGGCCATCATGAATGGCGAGCCAGAGCGCGCTAAGACGATGATGACTTATATGATCGAAGAAGCAATGGCGTTTATCGACGCAGAAATTAACAAAGCAAAGGCGGGATAAGCGCACTATGCGCTTCGCCCATTGGTCGCTTGGCAACACAGAGCAATCATGAGTAACGCAACCATGCAACTAACACAATATTCGAGTCTAGCAGGCAGGCACGTTTTCATTACCGGCGGCGCTTCGGGCATTGGCGAGTGCATGGTGCGTGGTTTTGGTGCACAAGGTGCAAAAGTAACTTTTATTGATATTGCCCAGAACACCGGTGAGCAACTTGCTGAAGACTTACAAGGGCGCTATCAACACGACCCCTACTTTATGTATTGCGACATTCGTGACACCGATGCGCTCAAAGCCTGCGTAGACAAAGCCGCTGAACTTCACGGTGATATCGGCGTACTGATTAATAACGCTGCCGATGATACCCGGCATACGTTTGATGAAATGGACCAAGCTTATTGGGACGAACGTTTTGCCGTCAATCTTAGGCCGTGCTTCTTTGCTGCGCAGGCGGCAATTCCGCAAATGAAGCGTCTGGGCAAGGGCAGTATTATTAATATGGGCTCGGTTAGTTGGCGCATTAAGCAAACAGGAATGCCCGCATACACCACTGCCAAAGCTGCAATCGAAGGCTTAACGCGTTCTTTAGCAGCGACCCATGGCCAAGATGGCATTCGTGTGAATACGCTGGTTCCAGGTTGGGTCATGACTGAAAAACAGTTATCGCATTGGCTCACTCCTGAACTCCTTGAGCGTGTTCGTCAAAGCCAGTGTATTCCCAAAACCCTCGAACCAGAGCACATTGTAAAAGCAGCACTATTCTTGGCTGCTGATGACAGTGAAATGATGACCGCGCAAAGCATGGTTGTGGACGGCGGTTGGACCTAATATTCCCCCGATTACATGAAATTATCACTGTAATTCATTTGACTGAAATTAAAAGTATTATAATATCAACAGTAATATTTTGATTTGTCCTGCGTGGCGCGGCGAACAGTGAGGAAAGCTTGGCCGACTTTTTCTGGGTATACATCATTTTAATCATAGGTGCCTGTTTACAAAGCGTAATAGGCTTTGGCCTTGGACTATTGTGCGCGCCTGTTTTGTACTGGTTGATGCCTGAACTCGTGCCCGGACCGATGATCCTCAATGCGCTGCTGATCACCGGTTTATTGTCGATTCGCCATCGCGGTGCTATCGATAAGCGCTCTACTGGGATCTCAATTATTGGCGGTACGGTGGGGGTGCTGATAGCTGGAAGTGTCTTAAGTATTGTTAAACCAGAGCAATATCAGTTGCTGCTTGGGGTGACTATCATTCTTGCCGTGTTGTTATCCGTAATCGGTTATGCTCCGCGTGTCAGCATCCCAAATAATCTAGTGGCCTCAGCATTATCTGGGTTTATGGGCACGACAACGGCTGCCGGTGGTGCGCCCATGGGGCTATTGTATCAACGGCAAGAACAACAAAAAATCAAAGCTAATCTCAGCGCATTCTTTGTGTATATTAATTTGTTCGGGATCACCGTATTGTGGGCCACAGGGCGAGTGAATGAACGTGATTTCATTTTGTTTTTACAGTGTATTCCGGCGATTCTTATAGGTTGGGGGCTCTCGCATTTTATTAACCGCAGCTTAGATAATCGCTATGTGCGCTATCTTATATTGTTAGTGGCAGCGCTGTCCGGTGTAGCCTTGGTTGTACTTCACTAACTTAGCCATATTTTGGCTGGTTGCACTAACGACAATTTCTCAATACGCATACCAATCTCAATAAATGTTCGGTAGTCTAGAACCATCAGCATATAAAACAATAAGACGTAGAATTTCAGTGAAAATAGCAATTAAACACACCCTTCTTCTACCACTGCTTTTATTCTTTTTCATGTCTGCTCAAGCTTTTGCATCAAAAAGTGGTGATGTGAATGATGAGCTAGAGCAATTAGGCACTGAGTTTGCGGCTGCGATTAGGCATGGCAACATCAATGCGATTATCGCTATGTACGATATGGAACGTACAGGTGAGTTAGTCGCTGAGCAACTCTACGATGGCAAAAAGCAGCGAACTCATTTCCTCAGCGGTTTTATGAGTAACTCCAAAGAAACCTTCGTTAAGAATTTATTTGCTTTCCAGCAAGCATCTAGCTCCGATGCTACTTTCCTCAAAGTGATCGAAACGGATGGCGAAAAAACACCGGTCGTACGTGTTGACCTAGATACAGGTGGGCATGATTTTGTGCATTTATTTGCTCACAAAAATGAACAAGGAAAATGGCAAGCCTACGATATGTATGTCGCGACAGCGGGTAAACGCGTCACGCAGAAAATGGCTGAAAACCTTACTTTTATGCTTAATTCAAAATCGAATTTGCTGAAGCGTCTGATAGGCGTGAAGCAGTTAGATGAAGAATTGATTGTTGCCTACCGAGAGTTAACTCATCATGTGCAACAAGGTGAAATACAAAAGGCATGGGATATCTACGAGCAGTTGCCTGAAAAGGCCAAGAGGAGTCGGGGGTTGCTAGATATCTCACTTGGGGTTGCGCAACTTTTGTCTGAAGAGCTTTATACTCAGCAGTTAGAGTTGCTCGCAAAATATCACGGTGACGATCCTACAACACTGTTTATGCTCCTCGACTATTACTTCACCGTGGGTGAATACGACAAGGCTATCTCTGGCATTCGCGCTATGCAGGATTTGTATGGCGAAGAAGCAGCATTGAATAACTTACTGGCAAATGTGTATTACATGCTCAATGACAAAGAAAAGGCGCGAGCCTTTGCCAAGAAATCGCGTCAACTCGAGCCTTTCTTCATCGGTGCTTATTGGACTGAACTGACTTTACTCAATGAAGCGAACGAACATCAACAAATGGTGTCGTTGCTGCAAACAATGGAACAAAATTGGGATTTCGATTTTCGAGAGGCGGATTTCGCACAGGACACTATGTACGATATTTTCATTAAATCTGAGCCATTTGTCGCTTGGATGCAATTGAAAAACGACTAGGTTGATTAAAATCAAATAGATGGTGTGAGTTTATAGCCAGTGATTAAAGCGATTATTCCCAGTCAGTGCCTTTTGGGTGAAGGGCCTATCTGCTTTGGTGATGGCAGGTCACTTTTGTGGGTGGATATTAAAAAGCCAGCGCTGCATACCTACGATTTATGCTCTGAACGTTGGCAACAACTAGCCATGCCTGAGCCACTTTGTTGGGTGCTTCCAAGTGAGCGCCTCGGTTTTATCGCCGGTTTTAGGCAATCTCTGTATCAGCTTAACCCAATCTCCGGTGAACGCACTCTCATCCGAGAACTCGATTTAGCTGCTAACATTCGCCTTAATGATGCTGCAGTTGGGCCAAATGGTTCAGTGTTGTTTGGGACGATGGACGACAAAGAAGTGGCTGCGTGTGGTCACCTTTTTCAATACGATGCTGATAATGTTGTCAGAGTTTTGGACTCGGGTTATACCGTCAGTAATGGCCCAGTCTTGAGCCTAGATGGCACAAAACTATTCAGTACAGACTCTGCCAAGCGCACGATTTACTGCTTTGACGTTGATGATGACGGTGCACTTTGTAACAAGCGACTATTCGTAGTTTTTAGCGCAGATATGGGCTACCCAGATGGCATGTGTGTAGACTGTGCTGGGAACTTGTGGGTCGCTGCATTCCAAGGTGGTGGCGTGTATTGCTTTGATAACAATGCTGAGCAAATCAATTTTATTGCTTTACCAGCGTGGCAGGTAACCAGTGTTGCATTTGTTGGTGAGCAACGAGACATGCTAATGGTGACCAGTGCGCGTGTAGGTCTTGAGCAGTCTCATCATCAGCAATTTCCGCATAACGGTGATACCTTTTTGCTCGATGTGGGCAGCCAAGGCCCACATCAGCATCATGCCTTGTGAAGTATGATTACGATTTAATTCATGCAGGGAGCCAGTTCTTGGCGCTTTTGGCGCTGCCGCATGACGGCACTGAGCACCTACATTATCAAACCACCGAAGAGGCGACGTAGCTTGTCTCATTCATTTGTGCACCGCTTGCCAACGCATAGCCGCCAACCCAGGGGCCGATTGCATAGGCTTAGCATAGAGTATCTGGGTGGTCAGCTCCGTGAAATGTTTAAGGCTATGGCTCTGAATGAGTTATGTATTCCTTACACTGCAAATCTTTTTAGCTGCACTATAGTTATGGCTCACCAGCAATAAGAAAAAGGAACACGGTTATGTCTTTTGTAGATGGATTCGTTGTTGCTGTACCCACAGCAAATAAAGAAAAATACATTGAATTTGCAACAATGACTGCAGACATTTTTAAAGAGTATGGTGCGTTAAGGGTCGTGGAAACGTGGGGGAATGATGTTCCCGACGGCGAAGTCACGTCTTTTCCCATGGCGGTGAAGGCCCAAGATGATGAAACCGTGGTGTTTTCTTGGGTTATTTGGCCGTCAAAGGAAGTGCGTGATGCCGGTTGGCAGAAAATGATGGAAGACCCGAGAATGGACCCACAAACCAACCCTATGCCGCTTGATGGCAAGCGCCTTATTTACGGCGGTTTTGACATGATTGTGGATTTGTAAGCGTGTTAGTTGCAAAAACTCAGCAACAACGAGGATACCTAAAACTGAGAGTGTTCGCGTTTAAAATATCTTTTAGTTAGGTATCGCTATGCCTTTGTAGCAACAATCGCGAACAATGCTCAAAAATCATTATGGGTACAAAACGTAAGTGCTTTAACATTAGCCCGCTATGATTAAATTCTTCCTCCTTAAATACATCGCCTTTTTATTAGGTTGCGCCACGTGCTTTGTGTTGCATTCACAATGGCAAGTTCCGCTGGTACTGGCGGCGGCCTTACCCGCTTTTATTGGTTCGTTTATTCCCATTTGGGAGAAATATGGGGCCCACCCTCGGGCTGCAGTCTATGCTGGGTGCTTTGCTGGGATGTGTTCAGCGGAAGTGATCAGTAATTATTGGCAGCTGATTTTGTTGTCGTTAATTGGCACAAGTCTGTATGCGCTCACCATGAATATGTTTCACGGGTTCGGTGGCAAGCTCGGCAGCGTCGCGTTTGTGAGTGTCGCGCTGTTTATGTTGACGCAGGGTGGGTTATGGTAAGCGTTATTTTCATCTCACTCGCAATCACAGGTGCGCTCAGTACCTTCCTTTTGGCCAAGCACAATCATTTTGATGCTATTCGTGCGTCATCGCTGTTAGCTATTATCGCCTATATCAGTTTATATTTTTGCACTGAAGACCCAAACCTATACGCTGCCGTGTTTTTTGGTGGCACCTTTGTGGGGATGAGTGCCCCTCATCGCTTTGGCTGGTATACACAAGTGAGTGCTGCGGTGATATTCGCTCTATTATTTCAGTATCTAGTGCCGCGCTTACAAGGATATGGTGGTGCCATTGGCGTCAGTGCTTTCTTATCTGTGTGTGTTTGCCACTTAGCTATATTGTTAGGAGCGCCAAGAAGTAAAAACAGCGCCAGAGAACAGAATTAGCCATAAAAAAACCGCTCAAAATGAGCGGTTTTTCTTTAGAGCCACACCTATCAGTAGTCGAACTTGTGTGCGGTAAATAGCGTTTGTACGCGCTGCCACATCGGGCCCGGCTTACCTTCGCCAATAACTTTCTCATCCACTTTAACCACAGGGCCTACTTCTTTGGTTGCTGAGGTGATCCATACTTCATCGGCGTTGAGTAATTCCTCTTTGCTGATCACTCGTTCTTGGATTTTAAGGTCGCTGTGAGAGTGGACGATTTGCAAGATTAACCAACGGGTGATCCCCGGCAAAATTTGATTGTCTAAAGGCGGCGTAGAAATGATCCCATCTTTGACGATAAACACGTTGCTTGAACTCGCTTCGGTGATTTCATCTTTGGCGTTGAACAAGATGGTTTCTTTATTGCCTGCGCGTGCACCTGTTTGGTAGTGCATCACATTGCCAAGCAGTGCCGTTGATTTGATATTACAACGTTGCCAACGACGGTCTTGCTCCAGTGACACCTGATAAGAAGTGGCTGTGCTCTCATCATTTGTTGGCTCACCCGGTAGTTCAAAACAGAACGCAAAAACGGTCGGTTTTACACCCTGCGGGTAGGCGTGGTTGCGTTTGCTATCTGTACCGCGACTCACATGCAAGTAAATACCTTGGTTTGGCCCTGGGTTTTTGCTTATTAAGGTGTCACAGATCTCACGCCATGTATCACCGCTGTAATCTAGTTCGATTTCAATGGCTGCAAGGCCATCACGCATGCGCGCAACGTGCGCGTCAAAACCCAGCATTTTGCCATGATATGCCGGAACCACTTCATAAATTCCATCGCCGAACAAAAAGCCGCGATCCATAGGCGAAATTTTCGCTTCTTCCGGCGGCATATACTGGCCATTCAAATACACTAGGCTCATCGTTTTTCCTCATTCATTGGGCAGATAGCCCGTTAGCCTTCTCAATTCGGTGATCAGAGCTTCACCTTGTGTTGCATCAAGCCCATCTTCTGTTGGCTCGTTTCGTCTTGTTACGCCATCCACACTGCCGTGTTTGCTCAAATAGGCGAGCAGTTGTTGGCAATCAATGTCGGCAAGCAAATCCAGCTTTTGCCACAGTGAAAAATATGCGATGAGGGCGTAAGCCCCCCAATTTGATACATCGGCAACGATTAACTCGTCGCATTTGGTAACACTCGGAGTAATGTCTAATTCTCTCAGCGCGTCGATAACATTGCCCATGCCTATTTCATTACCGCCATCGCCTATCGCGATGGTAGGGCAAGGGGCAAAAGTCATAAAGGGGTCGAAGTTCGCGCAGCCGTGGCTGATATCCTCGCCGCGCATATTGCAATATTTCCCTTGGGCATTGAGGCCGGGCCTTTCGATTGCAACAACACAGCCGATGTCGCGGCTTTCGTAAAAGTTTAACGCCTGCTGTTTCGCACCCTCAAGGTCATTGATAGCCAATTGTAAGCATTCAAAGTCCGTCACTAACTTACTGTAAAGTGGGTCACCACAGACCAAAATCGGATTCTTTCCTAGTGCTTCAAGGGCATTGTAAAGGGCTATGGCGCCCACAGGCCCGTCGGTTTCAAAGGTGCCAATGACCGGAAATCCCGTGCTAATTAGAATTTCACCTTGTGCCTCGAACAAGGTTTTTGCCGCGCGATGTACATAGCCTGCGCTTAGCTCTTTTTGAATGGTAGCCATACCACGCAAATTGCGCGCAACCAGCAAATCCTCGATTGCTCGGCTCAATTGCAACTCTGGCGTTAACGGGCACATAGCGCACGTATCTCTTTAATGGCGGCAACACCTTCTGCATTATCGCCGTGCACGCACAAGGTATCCGCTTGCAGCGCAATCACCTTGCCAGTGTCTGTCGTCACTGTACCTTCATTAACAAGTTGCGAAACTTGCGCAAGCATTTGTTCCTTATTCAACACGCTGCCTGTTTGGCTGCGGGGCGTTAAGGTGCCGGCATCCGTGTAACGTCTATCAGCAAAGGCTTCGAAAAGTACAGTGACCCCTGTGTTTTTGGCAAGCTCAATGTGATGAGCAGCCTGATTGGTTGCCAACATCATGAGTTTGAGGTCACTCGGGTAGCGACTGACGGCTTCAAGTACGCTGATGAGAATGTCTTCATTAGCCATCATGTCGTTATAAAGTGCGCCGTGTGGTTTCACATAGTGAACATCGACACCTTGTACCGCAGCCATACCACTGAGCGCGGCTATTTGATAGTGTAAATCGCAGGTGAGCTCATGTTTACTCAACGCCATAGAACGACGACCAAAGCCTTGTCTGTCAGGGTAACTTGGATGTGCGCCGACCTTTACGTTGTGCTGCTTTGCCAGCGCTAGGGTGCGGGTCATCACTTGGGAGTCGCCACCATGAAAGCCACAGGCAATATTGGCTAGGTCAATGTGGGGCATGGCCAGTGCATCTTCGCCCATTTTCCAGCTGCCGTAACTTTCACCTAAGTCGCAATTGAGTAACATAAGGGCTCCTAAAACGTCGCCAGTGACGTATTTTTAATGTCTAACACCAGCATATGACCTGGGCTGTGGGTAATACAAAAATCTGGACAAGCATTGGTGATGGCAACTTGCGGAGTGACACCACATGCCCAAAATACCGGCACTTCGCCATCTTTAATCGTTACCGCCTCACCAAAATCGGGGGTATTGATGTCCTCGATGCCAATCGCAGCAGGGTCGCCAAAATGCACCGGAGCACCATGAACTTTAGGATAACGGCTACAAATTTGGATAGCGCGAATCGCATCTTTGGGTTTCATCGGTCGCATGCTCACGACCATATTGCCCTTAAACGGCCCGGCACTTTGGCAAGGTATGTTGGTGATGTACATAGGCACATTTTTTTGCTCGGATATATTGCGGATCTCAATATCATCGGCAATGAGCGCCTCTTCAAAGGAAAATGAACAGCCTATTAAAAAGCTTACTAAATCATCTCGCCAAATATCACTCACATCTGTCGGCTCACAGACGAGTTGGCCATTTTTAAATACGCGATAACGCGGCAGGTCACTGCGCAAATCCAGATTTTTAGCTAATTCATCAAGACCAACAGCCCCTGCATCGGTTTGCCCAAGTAAGGGGCATGCTTGCGGATTGAGTTGGCAAAATCGCAAAAAGTCATAGGCATAGGTCTTTGGCAAAATAACCAAATTCGCTTGCACAAAGCCAGGGGCAAAGCCAGAAGTGTTGCCACTGTAATCACCATTGCGGATCAGCTCGCGAATGGCTTGTGGCGTTTTTAAAGAGGCATTGGCATTCATCGCTTTCCCTATTGTTTATTCTGAATCAGCTTGGTTAACAGTCACAGGCAAGCTGCCCTTCGCACTGATTTTGCCGGCTAATACTTTAGCAAGGGCAGAAAATGCTGGGCCCTTCACTGTTTGACCATTGTCTACATCTATATTGTAGGCGTAGGTGGCAAGTGCCACTTGAGCATACTGTCCGAATTGAGCAACATCATAGGGTGCTCGCAGACTTACGAAAATAGTTTTGACTTTATGCGCTTGTGCCTGTGCCATCAGAGCTTCGAGCGCTTTTGGTTGCTCTGAGCGCGAAAGTGAAAAGGCTTCAAGAGCTTCAACGTCGTCCATACCGCCGATTTCCACAGCACTCTGTGCAGGACTGGCATTGGCGGCTATAACCAGATCAGTCTTGCTGAGCGTTTCTTGTGTTTGTTCAGGGTCGAACCCTTGCAGGCTCACGCAATGAAACGTTTTGTCCTTTACGCCTGTGGCTTCTAGTGCTTGTTGCAAGGCCATGCATTTGCGCGTATCTGGCATGATAAGTGTAATGTGTTGAGCATCAGCGACTAGTTTTGGCGCAAGCTGGGTATTTTTAATATCGGTAATCGCCGCTTCGGCAATTTGGGCTTCAATCACGCGATGTGCTTTACTACCTAGCACGGCGTTAGCTTGGCTCACTTGCTTGTCAATACTAGAAGACTGATCGCCCAAATTGTAACGCGCTTTGAGCGCTTTGATGCGTGCACTGGATTGGCTAATTTCCTGTTTGTTTAGTTCGCCATTTTCAACAGCTGCAACTAGCTCTTGCATGAGGGTATCGAATTGTGCGATTTCTTCGTCATTGCGAATAGGAATTGGCATAAGAGCGATATCAACACCTGCTTTGAAGGTGTTGATCACCGCGTCTTTTGGTGTGAAGAAATGGCTGATACCCGCCATGTCTAACGCATCGGTAATCGTTACGCCATCGTAACCTAATTCATCACGTAACAAATCGGTCATGATCGCACGCGACATAGTTGCAGGTTTGACCATCGTTTTTCCGTCTTTACTGACGAAAGTAGAGTCATCCAGTGCTGGGTATTGAATATGCGCTGTCATGATCATGCCAGGCGCATGTCCTTCATCGATAATCGCTTTGAATGGCGCAATGTCTTGGCTCATTACTTGTGCTTTATCGTGCTCCACTTTAGGTAAACCTGTATGGCTATCAACGCTGGTATCACCATGCCCTGGGAAATGCTTCAGTGCAGCAATAACTTGGTGATTTTGCATTGCCTCTACTTGTGCACCGCCAAGTTCAGCAACGAGTTTTGGGTCCTCACCGAAGGAGCGTACATTAATCACTGGGTTTTCAGGATTCATATTTACATCGACAGTGGGGGCGTAGTTGACGTTAAAACCGAGCACCTTGAGCTCTTTCGCTAATACTTGTGCAGCGGCTGTGGCGTAATGAGTGCCATGTTCTGCATAGGTGGCGCCAATAGACATATTTCCTGTCATCGCAGTGCCGATATCGCGTGGAATACGGGCTACTCGACCACCTTCTTGGTCAACACTGATAAATAGAGGGGCGCCGAGCGAGCTGAGTTTAGCGGCATCTTGCAATTGTTGATTCAGAGTAACAACCTGCTGGGTGTTTTCGATGTTTTCAGCGAATAAGATCACCCCACCAATGTTGTGCTTAGCCACTAGGTTTGCGAGAGCGGGTGGCAAGGAAGTCATTGGTGTGCGGCACTTTTCACTCTCTTGTGCGTTATCTTCACAGTAATAACGAAAGTCCAACATTAACTTTTGACCAAGTTGTTCAGCTAACGTTGGCGCTTTCGCATGAGCGGTAGCACTCATAAAAACACATCCTACAATCGATACGAGGTTAAATTTGGTGCGCCAGCTGGCAGCCAACGCTTTTGTTATTAGACGGTAGTTCACATCACTTCCCCAGCAGGAGTCTATTTTATGCTTTTGGAATAAAGTATTCATGATTCTATAGCGTTTGTCGGTAAAAAAACAAGCTTTGTCGATGAATAAGAATTACGCTCAATCCTTTGTTAATTCTGTTCATAATTCGCTTTTTATGAATAGCAGTTTAATAATATTTTATTCCAAGTTATGCTAGGGCTAGTTGCAATAACCGTTCATCTCATTATGTCAGAGTCTCATAGCGCCATGGAAGCCTTCATTCAGGCCCTTCAGCCCACATTGCCAAAACAGCAAATTGTGGACGATTACGCCTTACGATATGCGTTAGCGACTGATGCTAGTTTTTATCGACTGATACCGCATTATGTGGTGATGGTTAAAAACGCCCAGCAAGTACAGCATATCGTGACGCAGGCAAACCGTTATGAAATAGCGTTGACCTTTCGAGCAGCGGGAACCAGTTTGTCAGGGCAGGCAATCAGCGACAGTGTGTTAGTGGTACTGAGCGATGATTGGCAGGATATCGATATTGCGCCAAGTGGTGAGTGGGTCAAAGTGTGCCCGTCAATGATAGGGGCGAAAGTGAATGCTTTGCTCGCCCCGTTCGGGCGAAAAATAGGCCCCGACCCGGCGTCAATTAATACCTGCAAGATTGGCGGTATCGCCGCCAATAATGCCTCGGGTATGTGTTGTGGAGTGAAAAATAACAGTTATCACACCCTCAAAGACATGACGCTTATCTTCGCTGACGGCACCCGATTGGATACCAGCGATAAAGACAGTGTCGCGCTGTTTAAGCAATCTCATAAGATGTTTATTGAAGCGTTGGAAAAGCTGGCTCAAGAGGTCAAACAAAACACGGATTTGGCGCAGCGCATCGGCCATAAATACCGTTTGAAAAATACCACAGGTTACGGCCTTAACGCGTTGGTGGATTACAGCGATGGTATCGACATTATCAAGCATTTACTCATAGGATCCGAAGGCACGTTAGCCTTTATTGCTGATATTACCTATAACACGGTTGTCGACCCCAATTTCAAACAAACAGGTTTATTTACTTTTGCGAACATTGAGAGTGCCTGTGAGCTCATCAAGCAATTGAGTCTCTTAGATATTGAGGCGGTGGAAATGCTCGACAAGCGTGCCTTAATGTCGGTGCGCGATCACAGTGTAATGCCGCAAAATGTTAACGAATTTCCCGACGATTCCGTGGCATTGCTAATCGAAATTGCAGGTGAAAGCCAAGCGCAACTCGATGCAATCAATTCGACAGTGACAGAGTTACTAGATACTTACACCGACCATCTTGTACATCACTACCCATTAAGTGATGACAAAGTTCGAGCGCAAGCGCTTTGGAATGTGCGCAAAGGCACTTTCCCTGCGGTGGGGGCTGTGCGTAAAACGGGCACCACAGTGATTATTGAAGATGTTGCGTTTGCGCTTGAAGACCTAAGTACAGGTATTCATTCCTTACATCAACTCTTTGATAAACATGGCTATGATGAAGCAATTATTTTTGGTCATGCTTTAGCGGGCAATCTGCACTTTGTATTTACGCAAGGGTTTGAGAGTGTTGAAGAAGTATCGCGTTATGAGCGCTTTATGGCTGACGTGGCACAGTTAGTTGCTGTTGACTTAAATGGTTCGCTGAAAGCTGAGCATGGCACGGGCCGGAACATGGCACCCTATGTTGAATTGGAATGGGGCAGTGATGGTTATCAGGTTATGCAGCGCATCAAAGCCTTGTTCGATGAAAAAGGTATTTTAAACCCTGGGGTGATCCTCAACGCTGATGAAAAAGCGCATGTGAAAAACCTCAAAGCTATGCCAGCAAGTGATGAGCAAATTGACCCGTGTATCGAATGTGGGTTTTGTGAACCTGTTTGCCCGTCAAAAGAATACACTTTAACTCCACGGCAGCGGATCAGTCTTAAACGTCATGAACAACAATTACGCCAGCAGTTGCATCTGCAACAAGATACTAGCCAAACCCAAAGTTTGCGCCAGAAACTAGGCGCAGTGCAGCAGCGCTACCAGCATTTAGCTATCGACAGTTGTGCTGCCACTGGATTGTGTGCAACGCGCTGTCCTGTGGGGATTGACACCGGTGCGTACATTAAATCGTTACGGGCCGAACAAGCACAGAACAGCCGTATCATTCGCGCAATCTCCAAGATGACAGCGGCACATTTTTCGCGCACATCCACCTTTGCCCGCGTGGGTATTCGCAGTACGCACTTTATGGCGCGCACTCTAGGCCAACAAAGAGTGCAGAATATGAGCCGTTGGCTGCACAAGAATTTTGGTGCACCCCTTTATTACAGCGCCTGGCCGCTCGCGCAAAATCAACAACCCCGAATCGCTGAACCACGCAAGTTAGAACGTAAAGTGGTTTATATCCCAAGTTGCGCTAATCGTATCTTCGCCAATGATGACCAGCGCAGTGTGCAAAGCGTATTTGCAAGTCTGTGCCAAAAAGCGGGAGTGAGCATAGTTTCTCCCACTAAGCTTGAGGAACTGTGCTGTGGGATGCCGTGGCAAAGTAAAGGACTAAATGAGCAAGCGCAAGATAAACAAACCCAGTTGCAGCAATCAATCGCTACATTGAGTGAAGGGGGGAAATGGCCAGTGGTGATGGACGCCAGCCCCTGCGCCATGAAAAGCCAAGTTAGCGATAGTATTCAAGTAATTGACGCCATGGCATTTGCCACTGAATACTTGTTACCGTATCTCAAGGTTGAACAAGCCGATGACACCGTTTGGGTGCATGTTACCTGTAGTTCACAGCACATGGATGGCGGCCAGAGTATGCTGCAATTGGCCAATGCACTGAGTAAAGACGTTCAAACGACAGGAGTCAGTTGTTGTGGCTTCGCCGGTGACAAAGGCTTCACCCAGCCCGAACTAAACGCACATGCGCTGCGAGGCCTCAAAGCAAAAAGACCTCCCAGCTGCCAACAAGGTTATTCAAACAGCCGCACCTGTGAAATTGGTTTAAAAGAGCACAGCGATGTGCCCTTTAAGTCGTTATTACATCTGCTTGATGAGCAATCTCAAAGTGCTGAGGTGTGAAACCACTTCTCCATTAGCTTAGTGGTCTTATTTTTGGCTTTGATGCGGATGTTTAAATCCATGCAGGAAAACAAGGATACAACGGCGGCGATGATTAATAAGCCATCGTCGATATAACCCAATGTGGGCGTGAGGTCGTGCAATAAATCAGCGGGAATAAAGAGATAAACAAAGGCACCATAGATAGCTAAACGATGCGCGCTGGTGCAGTTTGAGCTGGTAAATGCATGGTACAGCAACATGGTGATGCGAACAGCCGCTGCACACATATCAAAAATCACTGAACGAACCATAGCTAACAGGTGTTTGTGCGCGTGGTAATGCGCTTTGGCTTTGTTATTCATTGCCGGAACCCCGAATGAGCAACTCCCTTGCAGTTAAGCGATATCAGTTCAGGCTAGTGCATAGCATCCATTAGGGTTATTACAAGGCATTACGACTTTGCAAAAATGCGGTACTAAAGTAGCCCAAGCAGGTGCTCGGGCTGAGGTGTGTGCAGGGCTATTGGCAACTAAAGCGATAGGCGTCGTCTAACTCTCTCGGTAACACGAGGGAATAGATGCCTAGTTCACTTGTATGTGCGCACATCTGTTCAAACTCGCTACTTCCAGCACCACTTACACCCAAATATTCAACATGAAATACAGGCTTATTGCTGTTTACAAAAGGAGTCAACATTTCACATTCATTCCAGCGAATGCATGATTCATTGATGGCGAAATCATAGTAAGTATGAAGATCTGCTAATTGATCTAAATTGTTTTTCAACCCAACGAACAGTTGTGCATCATGTGCTGACGAAGCAATAAACATATTGTATTCAAGTTGTTGATCATAGCTGATGTTAAAGCCGCTTTGTTGTGTATGCAGGTCGACATTATCCGGGTCAACAGCATCACAGCCTTTTTGTTTGGCCAAAGCAATACGGTTTAGCATTACTGCTCGTACAGATTCGTGCCTTGTATCTAACCAGTATTCTCCTGGCCAATCACCCAATGGCTCTCCTAAGGCTTCTGGCGCAAAATCGCTGGCGTCTTCGCGCCACTCCTCAAACGTACCCGCGGAAAAATAGCAAATAGCTTTGGCACCAGAGTTTTTAATATCTGCGATTGTTTGAGCACTAACATCAAACAAGTCAAATACATAGGCATCTACTGTGTACTCTAGGTTTAAAGCCCCTTGCAACTGCATTTGATAGCTCGCGCCAGCGTTTAGGAATGTGCTTGCTGGTGGCTCAGCTGGCGGATCTTCAGGATCTGTTGGTGGTTCTTCAGGTTGGCAATGCTTACGAGGACGGCATGTCTGCCCAGAGTCGGGATCCTGCGTCTTCTTTCCCTGAGTTGTGACGTCTTTTGCCCCTGCGGCGTCGACATTGAATGAGAACATTGCTGTAACTAAAAGTGGTACTAAAATACTGAGTAATCGGTACATGGCCAATCCTAAAGTGTTAGTTTAGACAGGCGAAAGTGTATGCCTAACCATGCTATTTAACTAGTTATTAATAACTAATATTTAAAAAATGAGATTAAAGTATTGGTTTTGGTTTGTAGCTGTGTAATGTAACAAAGTACCAAGCTAGGAATGAATTAAGCGCGATGAGTGCTACAAATGAGATCTTCGAGAAAGATATTGGTGCTAATTTGTTTTTGGCCACACAACAGTAATATGCGCGCCGCCCGTTTGTGAGTGATTATTCAGAGTTAAATGGCCGCCGTGCCATAGACAAATGCGGTCAACAATATACAAACCTAAACCATAACCACTGGCAACGGCACTTTCCTTAGATGAGGAGAAAGGATCGAGTAGCGAGTCAGCATCATTAGGCAGTCCAGGACCGTCATCGAACACTTCAAGAATTTGGTTATCGCCATCGGCTGTTAATGTTAACACCACTTTATTTTGCGCATATTTTACGCCATTGAATAACAAGTTTTGCACCAACACCGAGAAACTAGCGGGTTCACAAAATAGTTGTCTAACAGCTACTTGCGTTTCAATGGTGACATCAGTGAACACTTGATTCTTGCTCGCTTCTAGGGAAATGAATTGGTGTGCATCAATCCCTTTGAGCTCTAACGGCTTGGTGAGATATTCAACGCGGGCGAAGTCTAAATACTGACATAGGCGGTTTTCTATTTCGTCTATATTTCGGTGTATGGTTTGCTCAAGCTCATCATCAATGTCGTTGTGCAGTGAAAGGATAAAGCGCATACGTGACAAGGGGGTGCGGATCTCATGAGAGATAATCCGCGATAAATCTTCATGCAGTTGAATAAACTTACTGATTCGCTCCGACATATCGCTCAGCGTTTGCGCCAACGGGTACACAGTGGAGCTGGGCTTTACATTGGTTTTAAAGGCTTTCTTTTCCTTGGCAAAGCGACGAGCTGCTCTTTTTAAACGCGCTAAATCTTTAAATACTGGCCAGATAAACGACATAACTAACAACGCAATGGCACTGTAGGCCAATAAGAAGTAAATGCTGTGTTCTTCTTGTGGGGGCGCGACGGTAATGGGGCCAATGCGATATACCTTGTTGCTGCTTGCATCGTCACTGAGTAAGTATACGAAGTTGCCCTCTTCTTGCGAGACGGTGAGCATTTTGTTGGTATTAAGGTGTTGTTCTAGCGAGGGAGGCAAAGCGAGCTCTTGGCGCTCAAGCACAGCCATGGTATTGCTTTTATCCTCAATTAGCGCAGGCCACTGAGAAATAGGTAATGCGATGCTTGGACTTTGTTCGAACAAGTAATTTTGGTAAATCTGGCCAAATGCGATTAACGCAGCTATGACACTAAAAATGATGAACGCATAAAGGCGAAAAAATTGCTTACGCATGAGGCTCGTTTGGTATTTGCAGCAAGTAGCCTTCACCGCGGATGGAGATGATATCTAGACCTTCAATGCCATGGTCACGAATTTTGCGTCTTAATCGGCTGATTTTTAAATCCGCAGCCCTATCTAAGCCATCGTATTCACGCCCGATAATTTCTTTAAACAAGGTTTCCCGTGACAATGGCGTTGGGTAATTTTGGAAGAACAGTGTAAATAAACGAATTTCATCGTCATTTAAGTTGATTTGTTGATTGTGGCAAATCAGGGTTCGATGCGCCGTATCAAGCTTTACAGGGCCGATAGCCTTACTCGCTTCCCCTTTGCCACTGAGGCGCAAACTGTTGTTAACTCTGGCGAGTAATACTTCCGGGCGAATTGGTTTAATTAGGTAATCATTGGCTCCTAAATTTAATCCTTTAATTTGCGAGCGGTCTGAATCTAATGCTGTTAAAAAGAGAACGGGGCAGCTAAAGTTCTTCTTTAACATCGGGAAAAGTTCAAAACCATTGCCGTCAGGTAACATCACATCACACAAAATGATATCTGGGTGAAACTGGGAGTAGCCCGTTTTAAATTGGGCAATGGTGTTAACTGTGGTGACATCAAGTCCGTTTTGACTCAAAAAACGACTAATTAAGTTGGCTAATTCCTTGTCGTCCTCTATTAATAAAACTTGATGGTTCAATGCTATATACCCCAACCAAAGCGTCTTCTTACGCGATAATTCTTAGAAGTCAGTTTTCCCACTGTGAGTTTCTTTTGAGCGAGTATTTCGCCCGATTCACTCCTCAAGGAGATATGTGTTGTTGTCTCTAGAGTCAAACTGTATGTCGTTTTCACCCGATTACCGACAAAACATTCTCGTTGCACCTTGGGTAAATCAATAACGATACACAAGGTATGGTGAGCAGAAGATGAAGCGCTCACATGGACTTCCATTTTGCACCTTGTTGCTTCATTTTCTTGAATACACGTGTGTGGCGTCACGTCCAGCATGGGCGCGACGTTGTCCTGCATTGCAGAGGGTATTAAAGCTAAAGCAACAAAGTAGTCAATTAGCATGCGGTTGTTCGTTTAAAACTCAAATGTAATCCCCGAGAAGCCCGTCATATATTGGTCTCTATCGAACATAGGAGTATCACTTAAATCTTTATCAATCCACGTATTTGAGATACTTAGCATAGCACTAAAGTGCTCACTCAGTGGGTAAGTGTACTCAAGTCTTACATGATAATTTACAGCAGCACCGCCTAAGTCGTATCTAGGAATACGGGTGATAGATTCAGTGGGTTGAACGCGATAATAGTATTCTACTAACTCGTTACTTTTTTGCGTTACACCGACTTCACCGACAAATTGGCCACCGAGTAGTGTTTTTGCATAGTATGCAACAAACTTATTTTCAGACCCGTTGTGAACACTGGTGATGTCGTGCAGAGTAGTCAACTCCGCTCCCCAATTTTTCCCAGCATAGCCAAAAGTGACACCCGCCTCATATGAGATACTTCTTTCTATGGGGGTTAAATAGATTGGGGTTGCTTGTGGTCTGCCTGGTCGCTCTAGATCACGCACTGCATTCACTGCAAATAAGTTGTCGATACCATCTAGCTCGAAGAAAAAACCATCCTCATTGAATGTGCCAACAACATCAACATAAAAAGACTCATTTTGATACAGGCTGTAGCCTAATGAAAAATCATCGAAGTACCAGTTTTCGCCGTAATAGGCAAAATGGGGTAAAAATACAGAGCTTACGTGTTCAGCGCCACGAATAGGATTCTCAATACCACCGTATCCCACAGTGATAGATGCTTCAAATGTGCCAACCTCTATGTATTGCGCAGCTTCAGGTTCTTCGATTTGCGCAAAGCCTGATAGGGGAAATAATGTGCATACTAAGAGTATGTATTTATTCATAACTCAAGTGTGTTCCTTTTCAGTGTTAACTGAATCTTAATTAATTGGCGCAGTTGTGCAACATGGGTTTCGACAGTCTCTCACCTTTGTAGCATTCAGAACCAGTATAAAATTTACACCAACAACTAACCCACTGATTTAAATGTTCTTTTTTTTCATAAAATCTTTAGGAGTGTACAAAAAGCTACATAACTAATGTTAGGTTGCAATGGCATTTAGAGTGTTAACACTAATTAATATTTTTGTATCACCAATGTACAAAAGTGTACACGGAGTTGTTAGTTGTGCCCTGAGTTAATGTGATTGAATCGAGATGTTAAATATTTTCGACGTGTTCGAAATTCATCCTCTTTTATACACATAGTTAGGGTTAATTATGAAGAAGACAACTATCGCAACTGCTGTTGGTGTGGCACTTTTCAGTGCAACATCATTGTATGCAGCAGTTAACGCAAGTGGCCAAACGGCCAATGTAGATAACAAACTTAAAGCGCCTAGCTTTAACCTTGCAGACGTTCAGGCACTGCAAAAAGAATTAGACACACAGGGTCTTAATGGTGCATACGCTGATGGCGTTAACGTTCAGTTAAATGCGCAAGCAGGTAAATTTGTTAAGGAAAACATCGAAGGTGAGCACATTTATATTGTTCGTCTTCGCGACGCGGCGGTAGCTGTAGCAGCTCAAGATCCTAACTCAGCGCTTACTCGCAGCATGGGTGGCACTATTGGCGGCAAATTGTTCGAGCGTGGCCAGCCTACTTCTAAAGCGGTTGTAATGTACGAGCGTGAACTACGCAACAAACAACAAAGCGTAATGCAAGAAGTGACAGCGGTAACAGGTCGCACAGAAATGCGTCGTCAGTTCACTAAAGCTATTAATGGCTTCTCGGTGAAAATGACTGAACAAGAAGCAGCTAACATTGCGAACCTAGGCAGCGTTGCCTCAGTAATGCGTTCAAAGCATTACGACTTACTTAGTGATGAAGGTCCAAAGACAATTCACGCTGACAAAGTATGGTCAGGTGCGGCATCACCAACAGGTATTAAACACAAAGGTGAAGGTCAAATCATCGGTATCATCGATACGGGTATTAACTCAGATCACCCTTCTTTCGCGGACGTAGGCGGTGACGGTTACGATCACACTAACCCGTGGGGACCAGGTCAATACGTTGGTGATTGTGTTGAAGATGCAGAGCACATCCAGTGTAACGACAAACTAATCGGTGTGCGCTCTTACGACATTATCACAGATACTTTCTCTGCCATGATCCCTGGCTGGCCAGCAATCGGTGAAGACTACCAAGGTCACGGTTCACACGTAGCGTCTACAGCAGCGGGTAACGTTGTAAAAGATGTACCTTACATGATGGCCGGTGTGGGTGAAAACCAAGACGGTGTTGTTCTAGCTGATGCACTTTTCCCTGAAATTTCAGGTGTTGCACCACACGCAAATATTATTTCTTACCAAGTTTGTCACGCTGACAATGAATCAGGATACCGTGGCTGTCCTGGTGAAGCACTTGTAGCAGGTATCGAAGATGCGATTTCCGATGGTGTTGATGTAATCAACTTCTCAATCGGTGGTGCTGACTCAAATGTATGGGCTGACCCAGTTCAACTAGCTTTCCTTTCTGCACGTGAAGCAGGTATTAACGTTGCAGCTGCAGCCGGTAACTCGGGCACTGGCGTATGTGGTGGTTCAGAGTGTATGGGTTACCTTGATAACTCGTCACCTTGGTTAGCGCAAGTTGCAGCAACAACTCACGGCCGTGAAGTGGCAATTGATACTGTTGTTGAATATGCAGGCTTTATCGACCCAGCAATGGGTTCAGAAGTACCTAAATGGGCTGACATGGGTCTAGTGGGTGGTGCGCTTAATGATACCGAAATTACCGGTGTGGTAGTTTGGGCAAAAGACTACGAAGACATCAATGGTGAAAAAGACAGCCAAGGTTATTGTGTAACTGAATACCCTGCGGGCACGTTCGACTTCTTCAAAGACGGTTCGGAAATTCCAGGTGCGGCAACGGGTGAAACTAACGTTATCGTAATTTGTCAGCGTCACGATCCACAAGATCCAAATGGTAATGCGCGTACTGCAAAAGTAGACAATGTTAAGGCTGGTGGTGCAGATGGTTACATCATGTACAACCAAAATCGAGACCAAGGTACTGTTCCTCAGTCATACTCTCTACCGGGTGTACACTTCACTTACAACCAGTGGAATGGTGTGTATCCTGACGATGGCCTTGAAGACTGGGTTGATAGCTTCAGTGAAAAAGGTCACATGATCACTATCAAACCGACTGCAATTGAGCGTCGTATCAATGAAGAAAACGCGGATTGGTTAGCAAAATTCTCTTCACGTGGTCCTTCATACTCAAACGTTGAAATCCTAGCGCCGACTGTTGCTGCTCCGGGTGTAGACATTTACGCTGCATTCTCAGATGAGCACCCATTCGTATCAACACCATTTGGTGCTGATTACGCTGCGCTTAGCGGTACATCTATGGCTTCTCCTCACGTTGCGGGTGCGATGGCGCTTATTCGTCAAGCTAACCCAGAGTGGACGGCATCAGAAGTACAATCTGCATTAATGATGACGACTGACAACGAAGTTCAGTACTGGCGTTTAAACCAAGAAGGTTCAGAGTCGGACAAAGCAGGTATCTACCGTGCAGGTACTGGCCGTATCAACGTAGAAAACGCAGTTAAATCTGGTCTTGTAATGGATGAAACTGCAGCGAACTTCCTAGCAGCTGATCCTTACAATGGTGGTACACCGCATCAGCTAAACATGCCTAACCTAGTTGATTTCTCGTGTGCGCCTGAGTGTCAATGGGTGCGTACTGTTAAAGCAACCAAAGACGGTACATGGACAGTGAGCCATGAAGATGTTGTAAACTGGGCGTTCGATATGCGTTCTCAGTCTGCGCAAAACGGTGTGAACATCGAAGTAACGCCAAAAACGTTCTCACTTAAGGCTGGTGAAACGCAAACAATCGTTGTTAAAGCATCTGTGATGGATACGCAAGATTGGTTCTCTAACTCAGAAGTTGAGCTACACACTAACCTTATCTTCCAAGCACAGGAAGCGGGCATTCCAGACGCGCATTGGCCAATGGCATTTAAATATGACCGTGGTGATTTACCTTCACGTTTAGGTGCGACAGCTCACGCTGATAATGATACCTATGTAGCGAAAGACATCGTCATGCCACTGGTAGACAACCCAGTAGCGCGCGCTTACAAACCAGTTAAAGCGGATGTTCAATCAGTTGTTATTCCAAAAGATGATGAAGGTACATTCCCATGGGCAATGAACCGCACAACTGTACCTGCAGAGGAAGACATTATTGATGAAGCAGTGCACACAGGCTTTGTTAATGTTGGTCCTAACTCTAAGCGTTTAATCGTAGAAATGTTGAATGTTGCTGATTCAGAGCTTGAGAAAACTCTAGCGGTTGGTAACCCTGCAGTCTACGTAGGTAAGGATTACAATGGCGATGGCAAGATACAGCCGCAAGATGAAATTCTTTGTGTATCTAGCCACGTGATTTACGACAACTTCTGTAATATCAATAACCCAGAAGAGGGCGACTATTGGTACATGCTTTATAACCATCGCGATAATGGTTATGAAGGTTTAGAAGAGACATTCGAATATGCGGTTGCTGTTGTTACTGACGAACTAGACAGCGCAATTACGGCATCGTTGCCTTCAAGTGATGGTATCAACACGGTAGACATGAACGTTTCTTGGAACATGGACATGGAACAAGACGACGTTTACTACAGCCTTATTGATGTGGGTACATCTGATGTAAACCCAGATAATATTGGCTCTATCCCGTTTAAGCTTGAGCGTGGCGTAGACCGCGTGCACCTTGATGTACCTCAGAGCAAAGCTAAGATTGGTGAAAAGGTTCCATTTACGTTTGAAGTGTTGCCAAACAACACAGGTATGGACCGTAACTTTACTTTCACAGCTGATATCCCTGAGGGATTAAACATCAACGCTCAAAATGTATTGAGCTCGCGTAAAGATGTGAACATCGAAGTCGCTGATGGCAAATTGATTGTTTCTGGTACGCAAGAAGACACACGTGATTTGGCACCTGATTACATCGTAACTGACAGTATTACAGATGAGTTCTGTCGTACTCCAGATTTTGGCAATCCTAATCCAGGTGGTTACGTTGACTTGTCAAGATTTGGTTTGACACCGATTCTTTCAGGCTTCGATGAAAACAATCTGATCACTTTCGACCGTGGTTACACATTACCGGTAAATACGTTATTCAACGGTATTGATGATGTGAACCTATACAACAACGCTGATGCGACGAACGTAAGCTATGGCACTATGTCTGTGCACGGTAACGGTAAAGTGTCATTTGGCCCAACACGCCACTTCTCTCCATTTGCGATGGCGTTCCCATACGACTCATTCCCATATGAGAGTATTGGTGCACTTTGGCGTGGTTGGTTCCCTGGTTATCCAAATGACGTGATGAGTGTTGGTCTAAGTGCTCAAGAAGGTATCACTCTTGCGACTACAGGCACTTGGGCAATTGTTGAGTGGGATAACGCAGCTGACTATGGTGACCCAATTTATGACCGTGCTACGCGTTCATATGAGTGGACTAAACGTGACAACTCTTTCGACTTCGAAGTGATTTTCACACCGTTTACCCGCTTTGGTGAGAACCAGCATGAGATCTACTTGGCGTATGACAACATTGACTTCGGTTCAACAGATACGCGCGGCAGTATCGGTATTCAAGGCTATAAAGGTCCTTCATACAACCGTGGTCCATTGAGTGGATACCTTGGCAAGCAAGTTAGCTTCAACGAAATTGATGAAGTGGTTAAAGACGACATGGTCATTTGTATGGACTATGTAGGTCCTGAGTCTTCACAATTCGAAGTGACAGCATGGGCTGATATCACAACTGCGTCAGCAGGTCGTGACATGGAGTTCACTGCAACAATCGAAGTAGATGGCATGGACACTATGGTTAAGTCTCATACACTTTCTGTACCAAGCAACATCGTTATGGTTGAGCTTGATGATATGGAAACTGATGAGAACCAAGCTATCTCGTTCGACGTAACTTATGTAGATGAGCACAACTCAGCGAATGAAATCATCGTAACTGGTGATCATATGACCGCAACGGTTGAGGGCGACACTGTGACTATCACTCCGGAGCAATACTTCCACGGTGATATCGAAGTAACAGTAACGGTTCAAGATATTGAGAATCCAGCTGATGCAGTATCAAGCACCTTCAACCTTACAGTGGTATCTGATGGTGAAGATGCACCAGTTGTTGTAACACCAGAGCCAGAAGTTAAGCCTGAAAAATCAAGCTCAGGTTCACTAGCATGGTTGTTACTACTGAGCCCTCTTGCGCTATTGAGACGTAAGCGTAGCTAAGCAATCAGCTACAGACTTCATAGAAACCCAAAGGGCTCGTTAAGAGCCCTTTTTTTTGCTGTTAGTTGGTACTAACCCTAACTACATCTGTGCCAAAAATACCATAGTGCACTTGGCCCTTATCATCGCTTAATAAAAATGCTGCGCTTTGATGGCGATAAGGGAATGCCTGTTTTGGGCAAGGTAACACCGGATATTTATTAGCTGACTTGACTCTTGGGGTAAGTGATTCAGTGCATCCTTGGCCTTGTTTTAGGGCTTCTGTGAATTGCTGTTGTGTTAGTTCGGTACTTGCTTGGCTGTCCAAAGGAAGAGGAGGTTGATAAAATAGCCCTTGTGCGTCTAACTCTTGAAATCCAGTGCGAACACTGGCTACATCTCCTAGCTCATTAACTCTTGCAAAAATTCCCTCATCTTTGATGGCTAAATCTGTTTGGTAATTTCCATATGGACCGCGCACGGTGACGTTTTTAATTAATACATCCACGAAGGCGTCTTTGGAATTGAAAGGTATCGCGTCATACACGGCAATTTCGGCTGTTTGCCAGGATTTGGCGACGATGCTATCGATAACTTCTTTGTACATAATGCGATTAAGACGTCGCGCAACGTCGCGTTTGGGGTCATTAAAATGAGCGCCAGACTCAATCAAAATGGTGCGCATGCCCATTTCCGAGAAGGTATCACCAAAACTCCGATAGGAATAACTATCATCGTATTTAGCAAGGTGCCCCGGAATGTGTTGGTTTATGCTGGTGCTTAAATGTGCGATTAAACGCATGGCATCACCACGACTCGTATTGATATCGCGAGCGTGATTATAAGCGGGTGCCAGCACAGAAATAGTAGCGGGCTTGGCTGTTTGGCCCACACCATAATAGGCATTTTGGTCGTGAAGATTGAATGCGAAATCAGCTTCGAAATCCTTGGCTACTTGCATCAGGATTTTACCTTCGGGAGTATTGAGTGCCTTGGCGTCTCGGTTAATATCTATTCCTTGAGCGTTGCGCCGCGTCTGCTTAGCTGCACCGTCTGGATTCAGCATTGGAATAATTTTCACCGTAACCTTATCTTGCCACGTTTGCCGCCACTGGGCTTGGTTGTTATCTAAGGTGAAGGATAAGAAGTCAAATAACGCTTTGGTCGCTGTGTTTTCATCACCATGCATTTGGCTCCACATCAACACTTTGGTTGGTCCGTTACCAAGGGTGATAGCATATATTGGCCGCTGCTCGTATGAATTGCCGAGCAGTTCGACTTTGATATTATCGTGCTTAGCTAAGGACTCGATAACAGGGTAAATGTCATCCGGCGCGATAGCGAGTTCGTTGAAACTCTCTATGTAGGTGTTGGCAATGCTTGCATGCTCAGGATTATTTGCACTCATAACTGTAAAGGGGGTTAACAAAGCACCGCAAACTAGTGTAGTTTTAAACATAAGGAAACCATTATTCTGTTTATAATTTTAATTGAGAATAATGTATTTTTCGTGTCGCGTCTAAAAACATAAAAAAGGAAAGTCGATGAGAGCTTATCTATATGCTGCAACCACCTTGTTACTGTCGCTCAATGCAGCGGCGACGGAGGTGCCTGCTAATCAAGATAAAGAGGAGTTTGTAGCGATAGCATCAATCGCGCCTGATGTTATACAAGACATTCGCTATTTCTCCGACGATAACTTTGTTGGTGCTCCTGTGGATGGTTATGAAGCGGCCAAATGTATTTTGCATCGTGATGCAGCAAAGGCATTGGCGGCGGCGCAAGAACAAGCCAGCAAGCAAGGTTACACAGTTAAGGTATTCGACTGTTATCGCCCACAACGTGCAGTGGACCACTTTGTACGTTGGGTGAATGATGAAACCGATCTTAAAACTAAGTCAGAATATTACCCTAATCTAGGTAAGGACGAGCTACTTGGCGGTTACATCGCAGCTAAGTCTGGTCACAGTCGCGGTGCGACAGTGGATTTAACCCTCGTCGACAACAAAACGGGTGAAGAGCTGGATATGGGTTCGCCGTTTGATATGTTCGATACACTGTCAAACACCGATGATCCGCGTATAACAGAGGCGCAAAGAGCAAATCGCTATTTGTTGCGCGATATTATGGTCGCCAATGGATTTGCCCCATACGCAATGGAATGGTGGCATTTCTCTCTTAACCCGCAGCCCTACGCGGATACCTATTTTGATTTCGTTGTGAAATAAAAAATCGGCGCTAATACAAGCGCCGTTTTTAGTTTTATTTGTTGCTGTAAACCGCGTTGTAGGCGTCTTTTACTGCTTCGTCAGTAATAGCTTTGGCGATACCGCGGCGTAAACCCATACGCCAGCGATCGATATGGCGCTGTTCAACCTCACACGGTTTCTTTGAACAGTTGTTATTTTCTGCGGATACTTCATCAAACCAGATTTTGCTATCGGAATAATGAATATTGAGACGCAGTTTATAGCCTTTGTGATCCAATAGCGCTTGCACAAGGCCGGGTGATTGCTCTACAACTTGCCATTCATACTGCTTCAGCCCTTTATTAATAACTGCAGCGGGGTCGGTCACATAGTCTGATAGATAAAAGGGATCATTATAGAAGGTGTACTCTACAGAAGTCTGGGCAATTGCGTTTGCAGCTAAACCTAGGCTGATGCCCGCGATACACAGGCGCACTGATCGTTGTAATGATTTCATTTTACACATTCCCCAAAGCACGCTTGAGCTCTTTTACCAACGAGCGATTGTATTTGTAATAATTGCGGTGCGTTTTATAGCAAAAATCACCTTTTTGGATGGCACATTGATAGTCATTCACACCGCCAGCATATTTTATTTGCACAGCGTCATTATTGTATTCAATGCGGTGGATGATCGCATGACCTTTGTAATCCCAGCGAGCCAATACATACCCATCTCCTTCACCTTCTACTAACCAAGCCACCCCCTTGGTTTGTTGCATACCTTGCAAAATAGCCAAGCGCGCTTTTTTCGCGTCCCCCGTGGGGTTGGGGATCAGATCGTAAATGGCCTTCATTTTCTTAGCAGATACACCACCTGACACTTTTTGATATTCAAAAACAGTAGGTTCCGCAAGCGATTGAGCACTCAAAAAAAGAGCACTGGCAGCAATCCAAGAGCAGAGCAATCGATTCATAAGATGTCCTTTCTATCTTTATTTTTAGGAAGTTGTAATGCGCGTAGGCGATTTTTAGTGTCACTAAGACACGGCTAAAAATCGCGATAACGCCTTAAAGCAGATAGTTACATTTATTGAATTAACTTTCTAGTTTCTAATTGGTTTTATTTGAGGTACAAATTAAATCATATTCAGCGTCTATAGTTAGGTGTATTCACAGTAATTCAAGATTGAAGCGCCTTATCCGTCATCGAGGGAAATATGAAACCTGTCATAGCCGATAACAAACCTGCCAAAGTCAACTTAACGAAAGGAAAGGAATACTATTTTTGCGCCTGCGGTCGCTCCAATAACCAACCATTTTGTGATGGCTCCCATGCTGGAACTGAATTCAAACCAAAGTCGTTTGTAGCGCAGGAAACGGGCGATGCTTATTTGTGCCAATGCAAATACAGCGCGAATACACCATTTTGTGATGGCACGCATAAACAGTTTGACGCCAAAGATGTCGGAAGCGAAGGGCCTCAACAACAAGACAAGCAAGGTGGTGCGCCTCAAGCGAAGGCAACAAAAGAAGAGCCTACGGTTGAGTTCATTCATCAGTTGGCGAAAGACGGTCTTGCCACCTTTGGTCATCATGGGCCAATGACTTCCATGGGGGTTCCTCGTTATAAGTTGCCGCATTGGGACGATATTCAAATCATGACGGCGCAAATGGCAACGCAGCCTTTGATGGAAGATGTGCCTGTATCCACTGAGTTAGTGATTGGGCCTAAGGCTAAAAAGCCATTGGTATTGAATATTCCTTTATTTGTCTCGGATATGAGCTTTGGAGCTTTATCAGAAGAGGCAAAAATTGCCCTAGCGAAGGGCGCACAGTTGGCTGGAACCGGCATTTGCTCAGGTGAAGGTGGTATGTTGCCAGAAGAACAGCAGGCGAATTCCCGTTATTTTTATGAGCTAGCCAGTGCTCAATTTGGTTTTGATGAAGAAAAGCTCAAAAACGTGCAAGCGTTTCACTTTAAAGGTGGGCAGGGCGCAAAAACGGGCACGGGTGGACACTTACCCGGTAATAAAAATATTGGCAAAATCTCACAAGTGCGTGGTATTGCAGAAGGTGAACCCGCTATTTCCCCGCCAACGTTCAAAGACTTACACACAGTCAAAGATTTCAAGCGATTCGCCGACAGAGTCCGAGAAATAACGGGCGGCATCCCTATTGGGTTCAAATTGAGTGCGAATCACATTGAACGCGACATCCAATTCGCATTGGATGCCAGCGCTGATTACATCATTCTTGATGGTAGAGGAGGTGGCACGGGGGCTGCGCCTGAGATGTTTCGCGATCATATCAGTGTGCCGACAATCCCAGCGTTGGCTCGTGCACGTCATTATCTCGATGCTTATGGGAAAAGTGGCGATGTAACACTCATTATTACCGGAGGGTTACGCGTGCCGATTGATTTTGTAAAAGCACTCGCCTTGGGTGCTGACGGGGTTGCCATAGCAAATTCAGCCATGCAGGCAATTGGTTGTGTTGGTGCTCGCATGTGTAATACCAATAATTGCCCCGCGGGCATCGCAACACAAAAGCCTGAATTAAGAGCACGTCTGAATATAGATGTTTCGGCGCGGCGGCTAAGTAATTTTCTAACCGCGAGTACCGAGCTTATGCAAGTAATGGCAAGAGCATGTGGTCACGACTCATTAAATCAGTTCAATCCAGATGATATCGCCACTTGGAATCGCGATATGGCGTTACTCAGTGGCATCCAATACAGTGGGTTATTGCCGCCGATAGGGTAGTATTACGGTTAATGACATCATTAAAACGTTAACTTTGATTGGGTTGAGTGTTTTTTGTACAAAAATTACACTCAATGCCTAGGTAAAGTGAAAGTGCTGTGTTAATATGCTCGCGTCTGATGAGTTCTACCCAGATTCGATATTTGCTTTTGTACTTCAGTTCTACGTGTGTTCTATCCAAGAAATGTTCCACCCCGAATTAAAGCAGCGTAAGCCTCTCGTGTTAGCTAGTACTTAACTCGGCAATTCCGTTGCGAAAGCAACACATTGATATATATTATTTTTTTGGAGACACATTATGTCTAAAGCAACTGGTACAGTTAAATGGTTCGACGAAGCAAAAGGTTTCGGTTTTATTACTCCTGCTGACGGTAGCAAAGATGTATTCGTACATTTCCGTGCAATCGTAGCTGAAGGCGGTTTCCGCACTCTACAGGAAGGTCAAAGCGTTGAGTTTACAGTAGAGCAAGGTCAAAAAGGCCCTCAAGCTTCTGACGTTAAAGCTATCTAATTAGCTGATACGAATGAGCGAAGCACACGCTTCGCTCTTAAATCTCAAAGTACTCCTCACGATCAATTCACTATACTCACACTAAAGACTCTCTTAAGTTTTTCTTAAGTTTCATTTTATAACCTGCTAACAGCGTCATTGTTGTAGTATGTTATGAAAACAATAAACCACCTTTACACTCTTTTAAGACCTTATCTCGCTCTGGTTTTTCTACTGTTGGCTATTTTTTCAATTAGTCGGCTCGCTTTACTCCTATGGTTGCAACAACGTATTGGAGACATCAACACCACACAATTATTTTTAGGTGGCTTACGTATTGATATTAGTACGAGCGTCTACTTAAGCGTGCCAGTGCTGGTTGTCGTGCTACTCAGCTCCTTTGTGGGCAACAGTGTAATGCATCGCATTAATCGCTTTTCGACAATTTACAGTGCCTTTGTCGTAACCCTAGTGGTGTTGATGGAATTGGCTACGCCCGCTTTTATCAACCAATACGATGTTCGCCCAAATCGGCTATTCATCGAATACCTTGCTTATCCACACGAAGTATTTTCGATGTTGGTAAATGGCCACTTAGCAACGCTGGTAGTTAGTGTAGTATTGGCGGCTGCTGCCTTTGTTATCGCTAAACAATATTTCACTCGAACAGGACGAAATATGCAGGAATCGCGGTCTTTTTTCAGCGCTATCTTGTTGTCTTTATTGGTTTTACCGCTTGTCGCATTGGCAGCCCGAGGAACTCTTGGACACCGTCCTATTAACCCGGCGCTGGTGTATTTTTCTCAGGATGCACTGGTCAATTCTCTGACTCTCAACTCGCTTTACAGCGTTGCTTTTGCCTTCAAAAATATGAGTAGTGAGCAGGGTGCTCAGCAGCTGTATGGCACAATGGACGAAAATGAAATCATTGATGTTGTAAAGCAGGAGAGCTACAAAGCATCGTTTGTATCTGAGCAAATACCGACACTTGCAACCAACACGCCCTTCAATCAAGGGCCTAAAAAGAACCTTGTGATTATCTTAGAAGAAAGTTTGGGTGCGCGTTTTGTCGGTGCACTCGGTGGAGTAGGTCTCACGCCACATATCGATAAGCTCTACGAGCAAGGTTGGGGCTTCGATAACTTATATGCCACGGGCACGCGTTCAGTACGAGGCATTGAAGCGGTCATGACTGGGTTTTTACCCTCACCTTCGCGTTCGGTAGTGAAGCTTTCAAAATCCCAACAGCACTTCTCTACAATTGCACAAATATTGGCAAATCAGGGTTATACAACACAGTTTGTCTATGGCGGCGAAAGCCACTTTGACAATATGAAGAGCTTTTTTCTGGGAAATGGAGTGCAGCACATCGTCGATTTTGATGACATAGAAGACCCACAATTTGTGTCATCGTGGGGCGCCAGTGACGTTGATCTGTTCCGCCAAGCTGACAAAGAGCTGGTTAAGTTAAATGCTCAAGACAAACCGTTTTTCAGTCTTATTTTTACCTCAAGCAACCATGATCCATTTGAGATACCACAAGACAGTGTTGAGCTACCTGAGGGATTTAGTAGTGACAACCCTGCGCGAGACAAGGCCATTATGTATGCAGACAAAGCGTTAGGTGAATTTATTACCACAGCGCAACGCCAAGAATATTGGCAAAATACGGTGTTCTTAGTCGTTGCTGATCATGATGTGCGGGTTTACGGCAAAGAGCCAGTGCCCATTAAATCTTTCCACATCCCAGCGGTGATACTCAACGCTGGAGTGCAAAAGCGAGATCAGCGCTTGGTGAGCCAAATTGATTTACCCGTCACATTGCTATCCCTTGTTGGTGTTGATGCGCCGACTCCGATGACTGGCTTGGACCTTACTAAAGAGTATCCTGTAGAGCGGGCAATGATGCAGTACTACGACAATTTTGCTTACATTGAAAATAACACTGCCAGCATACTTATGCCGGGGAAAAAAGTGAGCTATTGGCACTATGACAAACACGCCAAAGAGCAAAAAGAAGTACCAGAAGATGCGAGTATGAAAGTGATTAGTCACAAAGCGCTTGCCCATGTTCTATTTAGCTCTATGGCCTATCAGCAGCAGTTATACCGTTTGCAGGACTAGCGTCGAAATTCTGTGGCTTGCTCAATATTGTAACTAGTTACATGTGCCACGAGCTCTGGGAAAAATGTTAAAAACACGGCATTGAAATCATCTAAATGCGCTTCAATGTCGTGCACTGCCCCGGCAAATGAATTGTTGAAACGGATACGTTTAGCTATGTTGTTTAAAGCTAAATCCACGCCATCGAGTGAGGCATACGTTGCAAACCAATCATCCTCACACATACGTTTTACGACATGCTGCATTCTCGTGGGCATAGCGTCTGATCTAGATTGCAATAAGCGGTAACTAAGCGCACAAAAATCGCTAAACGGCTGGTCGGTAAATTTTGACCAGTGCTGGATCAGCAAGTGATCAAACAAGACATCTGTGGCCACTCCAGCGAATCTGCGTCGATGTGGGCTAAAAAGGGCTCGGGTGTGCTTCACTAGTGGGTGATGGTCGGTGAACTTGTCTACTAACAAGTGGTTATCTAGCGCTAATTTCACCGCCTTAGGCAGGGTGTGGGGGTCAACACCACGGCGAAAGTCGCCGAGCAGATTCCCCATATGAGAATCGGCGGTTGGTTGGGCTAGATAAAGGTGAGCAAGGTAGTTCATCACACTCCTGTACGAAGCAAAATAGCACACTTAAAATGCACTTAGTGTATTTCGATTACTCCTGCTTATTATGCATAAGTTAACATATAATGGCACGGTTCAAAGAAGCGCATTGCGCTTTGCAAAGCAGTACAGGGGATATTATGGAGCCACAATATTGGTTGTCACGATGGCAAACTGGGGATATTGGTTTTGATCAAGCTCAGCCTAACACTAACTTAGTCACATACTTAAGTGCATTGGATTTGCGTGATGGTGCACATATTTTTGTGCCTCTGTGTGGCAAGAGTATCGATGTTATATGGCTGTTGGAGCAAGGTTTTGAGATTACTGGCGTTGAGCTCAGCCAAAGCGCAGTGCAATCATTGTTTGCTGGGTTAGAGATTGAGCCTACTGTAGAAAAGAATGGCGACCACACCTGCTATCACCATGGCAATTTACGAATTTTCGTGGGTGATATTTTTGACTTAACGGCTCAGCAACTGGGTGAAGTATCAGCCATTTACGACCGCGCAGCCTTGGTTGCGCTGCCTTATGATCTGCGTGTTAAGTACGCTAACAAGCTTTGCGAATTGTGCCCGACAGCAAATCAGCTGGTGGTTACGGTTGAGTACCCTCAACCCGATGCAGACAGCACGCCACAATCAATTACCCATGATCACATGAATGAGTTGTATGCACAGCAGTACGACTTAGATTTGTTGGCAAATAAAGGGGTAAGTGAAGGAATAAAAGGTTGCCATCCTGCGTTTAATGCAACGTGGCACTTGGTGCGCAAGTAAAAAAGCAGGGCGATTGCCCTGCTTTTTGATTCTAACTTATTAGCGGCTAACCGCTTGACTATTAATGAATTTGCTCACTTCATCAACTTGTAAGCTCATGCTCTTTTGAGTTGGTGGAAATTCTTTGAATGTCTCTACAAACTTGCCAATTTGCAATCCTGCTGGTCCCATAATCCAAGTGCGGTTTTCCGCCCACTCGTCATAACCACGTGCTTCTGTGAAGCGCTCGAACGGGTCAAGCTTAAGGTTGATCAAGTACGGTGATGTAAGCGCCTCTTGTGTTGCACGGAACCAATGATTTTGTTCTGTGAACAGCAGTTTCCAGTCGCCATAGCGCAGACCATGGAAGGTTGCTTCGGTAAAATAGTAAAAGTCTTTACGCTTAGTCTTACCGTTGTTAAGTAATAGGTCGCTTTGGTCGTAACCATCTAGGTGTACTTTGTATTTACGGCCGTTGATTTTTTTACCTTTAAGAAGCTCTTCTTTAAGGTTTTTCTCACCGACCCATGACATGATAGTTGGCATCCAGTCTTCCATCGTCATGAATTCGCCAGTGCTTACACCTGCTGGAATGTTGCCTGGCCATTTAACTAGCATAGGCACACGGAATCCGCCTTCCCAGCCACCAACACCTTTTTCGCCGTGGAATGGTTGGTTACCGCCATCAGGCCATGAGTTTGATGCTGCACCATTGTCTGTTGAGAACATGACGATGGTATTGTCAGCCACTTTTAATTCGTCAAGCAAGTTGAGTAACTCACCAACATCATCATCTAACTCCATCATGCCGTCGGCATAGATACCGTAGCCACTGCGACCTTCATAGTATTCATTAAGGTTAGTGCGATAGTGCATGCGGGTTGTGTTGTGCCACACGAAGAAAGGTTTGTCCGCTTGAACCGCATCGCGAATGAAGCGCTTTGACTGTTTAAGTACTTCTTCATCCATATTGCGTTGTACTTCTTGGCCAAATGGACCTAAGTCTTTAATTTCTTGTTTGCCATTACCCAATGCTTTTGAATGCACGATGCCACGTAACGGAGCCAAACCAACTTTCTCTTGTGCTGCTTTGTCTTTAGGGTAGTCATATTGCTCAGCATATTCACCGGCATTAAGGTGATAAAGGATACCGTAAAACTCATCAAAGCCGTGATTAGTTGGTAAGTGCTCGTCACGGTCGCCCAAGTGGTTCTTACCAAACTGACCTGTCGTGTAGCCTTGCGATTTAAGCATCGTTGCTAAACTCGGATCGGAAGTTTGAATACCCTCTTTAGCGCCGGGCAGACCTACAGTGCTCAGGCCGGTACGAATTGGGTACTGGCCGAGGATGAACGCAGCGCGGCCCGCAGTACAAGAAGCTTGCGCATAATGATCCATAAACATCATGCCTTCATTGGCAATGCGATCAATATTTGGAGTGGTTCCACCCATCATACCGCGGTGGTAACTACTGATATTCCACATGCCTACATCATCACCCCAAATGACGAGAATATTGGGTTTATCTGCGGCGAAAATGGGAATACAGGTAAGTAGACTAGATATAAATACTACGAGTCGTAGCATGGCTCTCTCCTTGATTAATAATGAGTCCACATTATTTATAGCAGATATGTGTTTAATTAATAGGGAAGTGAGTTGATTTCAGTCATTTTTCGTTCCTTTTTTGAAAAAAATTATCAATGTCTTGGGTAGAGTGAGCTATAGTAAAGCTTGGATTAAAGATTGCAGTGATTCTAATCGAATTCAATTTGTATCTTACTAATACACAAGGAGAAATGATGAAATTGCCATTAGTAAGTGTAGTCGCGGGGATGCTTTCCCTGTCAGTTCAAGCTAAGGACCCCAACGTCTTGGCTATTATGGTCGATGATGTTGCACAGGTTTCGCTTAGCGCCTATTCACATGGTATGACCTATAACACCCCAAATATTGACCGTATTGCTAACGAAGGTGCATTGTTTACAGACCACTACGCACAACCGAGTTGTACGGCAGGTCGAGCGGCGTTTTTGATGGGGCAGCTTCCCGTTCGTACCGGTTTGACTACGGTTGGTCAGCCAGGTAATCCGCTTGGCATTAAAGAAGCCGACCCAACAATTGCGGAGTTTTTAAAAGACAAAGGCTACATGACGGCGCAATTTGGTAAAAACCACCTCGGTGATTTGGATGAGCATTTACCGACGCGTCATGGTTTTGATGAGTTCTATGGTAACTTATACCACCTCAATGTATCCGAAGAACCAGAACAAGAGGATTACCCAAAAACAGAAGCATTCAAGAAAAAGTTTGGTCCGCGTGGAGTCATCGAAGCGTATGCTGATGGTCGTATTAAAGACACAGGCCCACTTACACGTAAGCGTATGGAAACCTTTGATGAAGAAGTGCTTGCTCGAAGCTTAGACTTCATGGAACGAGCAGTAAAAGCAGATAAGCCATTCTTTATTTGGCACGCTCCAAGTCGCATGCACGTTTACACGCATTTAAAACCAGAAAGTCGCCACCTAGCAACACATATCAGCTCGGAAGAAGACGTCTTTGGTAGTGGCCTTCTAGAACATGATGGTCATGTTGGCCAACTGCTAGATAAGCTAGATGAGCTAAAAATCGCTGACAACACCATTGTTATTTACACTACAGATAACGGTCCAGAGCAGAGCTCATGGCCTGACGCTGGCACCACTAAATTCCGTGGTGAGAAAATGACCACATGGGAAGGCGGTGTGCGTGTACCATTCATGGTTCGTTGGCCAGAAAAAATCCCTGCGGGTTTGAAGCTAAATGGTATTTCTTCACATGAAGACGTATTCCCTACTATTGCAGCTGCTGTGGGTGAAAAGAATCTACGCAAAGCAATGGAGAAGGAATTCAACGTCTATATCGATGGTGAGAATAACCTAGACTACTGGCGTGGAAAAACGGATAAGTCAGCGCGTAACCACTTCTTCTATTACTATGAGTCGCAGTTAACTGCGGTACGTGTTGGCCCATGGAAAATGCACTTTGCATCTAAGCCTGGCGGTCGTTACTACGAGGATTTGGTAACGCATACCATGCCTAAGCTGTTCAATTTAAGAAAAGATCCAATGGAACACTATGACGACGTCACTGGTTTCCATCAGATCATGAAGAAGAGCTGGGTAATGCAACCTGCAATTGCATTGTTAACTGAGCACATCAAGACGTTTGAGAAATTCCCACCTCGTCAAGAAGCTGCTTCACTCAATATTAATGAAGCGATCAGTAAAGCAAAATCAGCAGCGAATAATCGTTAATAACACCTCTCCCACTGGGCCTTGTGCCTAGTGGGTTTTCAAATCCACCGCCTTACTTTTGTGCAGTACTTGACGTACTCATCTTTAAATATCTCTTGTAATACCTTTTCTTCAGGCTTGATTTGATGTTGGTTAAGATAAAGTACAAAAACGGGTAGCCAAATTAATGCCACATAGTTACCTAGGAATACTCCCCAACCGAACAGCATAAGCAAAAATCCCACATACATAGGGTTTCTGCTATATCGATAGAGACCATGGGTTACTAGGTGCGAAGATTGCTCGGGTATGCGCGGATCGACCGTTGTCTGGGCAAGGCGAAATTGCACTACGGCAACTAAGGCGCATACACCCCCAAGCAATGTCAATGCACTACTAATTAACTCACGTAGTGGCACCGTTATGTGTGCATCAGGGACTTTGAAAGCCGTGAAAAACATGACCCACAGTACAATCAACACCACTAATAAAGGTGGAACACGGAGCGTTAACATAGCGAAGCTTTTAGCCTTTAGTTGCCTGACACACTTTGCATCATAGTTAACTTTTGCACTAAAGCTTGTATTTGCGGATCATTAGGAACCAGCTGTTGTAGCTTACTCGCAAAGCGCAATGCCTCTTTGTAGTTTTGCGCACTAATATGAAGTTGCACAAGCGTGTAGCACAAATCAGGGTTGTTCGGATTGAGCGCAAATGCTTTTTCTAGTTGCGTCATAGCCTGTTGGCGTTCACCCATTTCATTGAGCAGCAGCCCGTACGTGTAAATATGATTGACTGAACCGTATTTAGCAGCGATTTTTAAATGATCTTTCGCTTTCTTTCTGTCTTTTTGGCGGACCCAACTCATCGCCAAAGCGTAGTGCACATCGGCATTATTAGCATCAATCTCAAGCGCTTGCTTCAATACCTTTTGTGCCTGTTGTTCATTGCCTAGACGACGATGTAGATCAGCTAAATTCACGTACGCAGGAATATAAATTGGTTCAATTTCAATACCTTGCTCATAGTGTGCTTTTGCTTCATCCGGTTTACCTAATTCCAGCGCTAAGTTACCCAAATTAGTGTGGCTGCTACTGCGCTCAGCATTAAAACGTTCTGTTTGTCGGTATTCCTCTAGCGCTTTTTCTAGCTGCTCACGCTCCTTACCTTTGAGGTTGTCTGGAAAAGGAACGCTGAGTAAACCAGCAAGACTGCGCGCAGCCTCTGTGCGAATGGCGAGTCGAGGGTCTGAGAGTAGAGGCTGCAATAATCGATAACGCTGCGCGGGTGTGAATCCTTGTGCGGCACTGATTGCTCCCAATCGCTTTAGTGGCTCTTCGTCTCTGACGGCGCGACTAATAGCGACGAGGGTGTTTTGATCTGGGAAATTACGCATCCGTGCTAAAGCAGAAGCACGAATAATATCTGTGTATTGGCTGTTTTGCGCAATACGTGTGAGCAGCTGTGAAGCATTGGGTAGGCCTTGGTCAGCGGCATGGAATGCCAACGAAAAGTGTTCGCTACCCATTCGTGTGCTATCTGGATGCCAAGATTTAATTGCACTTACTGCCCATTGTGGCGTTTTGTCTTCGTGACAGGTATTACACGCATTCGGTGCTTGGGTTTTTATGGTTAAGTCTGGGCGTGGTACACGAAGGCTGTGATCCCGACGTGGATCGACCTGCATGTAAGTGGTTTCAGGCATATGGCAATCAACACACTGACTGCCCGCAATACCAGGGGAGTGACCATGATGCTGTTTACTATCGAACTGCTCGGCGCTGTGGCATTGGGTACAAGTTTGGTTACCTTCAAGTTTTAGTTTGCCCGAGTGGGGATTGTGGCAATTGCTGCACGTAACACCTGCGGCGAACATCTTGCTTTGCAAAAATGACCCCCACACATAGTCCTCATCAAAAATTTGCCCGTCGACATGATAGAGCTCCGGAGTCACTAATGATGGGCGAAATAAATCGAGAAAATCTTTGCTGTCATCCCTTGGGGCTAATTGAGCTCGGCGTGAATGACAAGTGGCACACACTTGTAACTGCTCTGAGTAAGTTTGTTCACCTACAGCCTGCATGGTGCCATCGCTTTGTTGCGTAAATAAGGCGACTTGTGTGCCTATGTTATTGGCAAAACCTTTATTTTTTATCTCTTTGTCACCTTTTGCCCAAGCCAAATGTTGATTGCTATCACCATGGCAAGCGCCACAACTTACGTTGACCTGTGAATAGCGTGACGCAAATTGTTTCTTGTCCAAATCGTAGTTCTTTTCAAAATCCGTGCTGTGGCAATCAGCACACATGTGGTTCCAATTTTGTCCCATTTGGGTGTGATGAAACTCATCATTTGGCATTTGATCTGGATGCAGCACAAACCATCTTTGTCCGCCTTGTGCTTTAGTTCTGCTGTCCCAAGCTAGGGGTATAAAAGCATAGCCACCGCGTTCATCAGCTACCATGTATTGCTGCAGCGGCTCATAGCCGAAGGTGTATTTGATTGTTTGCTTTTTTATGCCTTGTTCAGGGTGTTTTGTAGTGATGAAAAATGTGCCATTGTCTTGGCTGAGGGTCAAAGACGCACCTTGGTAATCCACTTTCTGTCCGTCAAAGGCGCCGAGCACAAATTCCGGCGTTGCGGGGTTCATAGCATGATAATGGTGCGAACTTTGCCAATCTTGAACTTGTTCGCTATGACATGATTGACATGTTTCTTCGGCCACAACGTGTGTTGCGAAAAGTATCAATATTAATGTGAGAAAAAATCTAGCCGCGCCTTCGTGCATGAAGTTGATGTCCCTTGAATTCGATTACGAGCGCTCAAACTGAGATGTAAGAACGTGAATCTCTAAATTATCGTTTGATACACTTTAGTGCAACGTTTTTCAAAGAAATAACATGGTTTTAGAGATGAGTGCGCGGGTGTAGTCAAATACTCAGAACAACTAAAAAAGGGAGCGTTCAGCTCCCTCGATTGGTGTAACTCGAGCTTTATAACTGGTAGTTGAACTCAATACGATGATCGCCATCGAATACATCCACATTTTCATTCCAGTTGGCAAAATAGCGAACGTTCATGCGTGGGTTTATTTGGTAGCTTGCAGAGAATTCATGGGTGAGAATGTTACTTTCATCTCGGCCATAGTAGTTATCACGGTAAGTACTTGAGCCAGTGAATGTGGTTAGCCAAAACGGGTTGTAGTTGAGCCAAACTTTATCTGTGATAGTGATTTTCGAGTACATACCAATCAAACCGTAGGTGCCCATAAAAGAGTAGCCATCATCGATTGAGCCATCTTTTTGGCGCTCATCTTTACCGATGGAGGTGCCCACGCCTGCAAGGGGAAAGAGGGTAACAGGTCCCATAGGTTTTAGCGCTTGAATCATGGAATAAGAAATATCAGCGCTTTCGTCTGCTACCAAGTTACCGCGAAAGTTATAGTTCACATCTATTTGTGTCGCACGCATGTTGGTTAGCTTTACGCCAAAGTTTCGAAAGCGCAAAGAGTCGAGAGATTGTGTGGTGCGACTGTCAGAGCGCCAACCCAACGTGTCACCTAATATGCCTTTTGCCTCCACGACAAACTGCGCTGCGGTGGTGTTATCACCGGTATCGTAGGCTTTACCTAGCTTAAAGTTGAGACCTTTGTCGGTAGACCCCACACCCACTTGAGTGTATATAGCTAGCGGGTCAGACATGTCTTGAACATCGTCCTGTTGTGCATATGCTGTCGTACAAAGTGCTGCACAACTGACAGAGAGAAGCGTTTTTAGCATGTGATTTCCTTATTACATTCCTGAACCAACTCAGTCAGGATTTGGTGACTTAAGCCTAGTGTGTTTTACCAACTGCTTCCAGCTTGAATATAAAATGCGTTTTCTTCCGGGCCATGGGCTACATCGATCCCCATGCGTACACCGTAGCGCTGTGAAACTAGGTAGCGAAAGCCCGCCCCAAATGTCACACGTGAGCTGGCATCGTTTAAATCGCCCCAACTGTTGGCTGCTTTACCAATGCCACTAAAGCCCAGCACTTTCCAATCCGGCGTTAAATGGTAGCTTAGCTCAGCTTCTGCAACGATCACATCTTCGCCTTGATAGCGAGATTTAGGGATACCGCGTAAATCAATAAATGGTAGAACATAGACTGGCAGTGCGGTGTCGCCTTGGTTACGCACACCTTCGTAATCCACGCGCAACCCCATGCGGGTTTTATCACCCAGATGCCAATAGTTTAAACCGGATAAAATATAGCTGTGGTAGTCAGTATCGCTGCCAATGGCATCGTCAAAAACGAGATATTCAAAGTGGTAGTTGTAGCCCTTTTCTGGATCAAATGGACTATCTGTTGAGTCATATTCAGCAATCAAACCTAAACCTGAGGTGTTATTTTCAAGTTCCAATTGCTCTAAAATGGAATTCAACTCATCAAAAAAACGTCCTTCGTAAGATTTGAACGGAGATTCAGCAAGGCCGATATCCACATGACGAAATGTCTGTTTTGCGCCGACAAACCAATTGCTGTCGTTGATTCGCCAACTAAGGGTCTGCAACATTGCAGGACCCTTTAAATTCAATTTAATAGGGTCAGCCAAATCAATTCCTGCAACGCTGTAGAAATCGAGATTGATATCGCCGTAACCGACGAACCCTTTATATCGCACGGTATCTTGTTGCCAATAGCCAATATGCCCAAACCCTAGCACCATGCTTTTATTTCGTGTGTATGCACCACCGACTAAGGTGATACCTGTAGGCATCATCGGAGTGTCTGAGGTTGCTACGTTTTTATTTTCATCTGAATCATGGAAAAACAACATCGCGCCACCTAGCCCTGCGCCTACAGCAGGCTCAGTGATGATGGTGGGTACCGGTAACATGGTGATTGGCTCTTCAGCCGAGGTATCTTGAGTCGTCGCGGTATTGGCTTGTTCGGCATGGGCAAGTGATGCTGTGCCAACCCAAGTTAATACGCTAACCAATGAGAAGAGAAGAGAGTAGGTGTAAAGCTTATCCGTGCGCATGGGGTCTCTTTGTCTGTATTTTAAGCAAGTCAGTATACCAAGCAAATACACGCTTTAATATTCCTTTTTGAACGAAAATAAACCATCGAGATTGAAATTTGAACTTCTAAATTTCGAAGTTTAATTCGTATTTTATTGAATACTATATCATTGCCAAATTCGTCAAGCTGGGTACATCAAGTGTCACATTGTCGGCACAGCTTTGTCTATTGGCGAGTAGTCTATTTGCAGCTCTGCAATCTGAATTTGTGGTAATGCTTTGAGTTGTTGCAATGCGACCGCGAGATCGCCCTCATCTTTTAAAGCTAGGCTATAAGTAGAGTCTTGGCGCTGTTCAATGTTGAATTGCGCTTCGAGTTCTCCAATGGGTAGTTGTTTACTCACGACGATGATATCACCCGTCACCACACCATATTCCTGCATCGATAGATTAAAGACCTGAACACCTTGGTGTAGTTTATCTGCTTGCCAGCGGATTTTATCGCCATTGTTATCTAAAGTGTGTATGTTTGTACCCGACTTTATGGGAGGTTGATCATCCGCACTGTTAGACTCGCCATTACACGCGGCTAACGCTAAACAAACTAACAAAAACAAAGGTGATCGCATTACTACTCCAGTTGGGTATAACAAGAATGATGTCTACATTTAAGTTAGACCGACGACGAACACAAAAGCAAGGTGATTTATGGAAAACAACACACGACGTAACGCGCGTTTGCACTGCTCAAGGACGGCACTGAGTTTGGCGGTAGTTTTGGCGCTAACAGGTGTTCAAGTACACGCACAATCAGCGGATAACCTAGCTGATTCATTTCAGGCAGTGTCCAATAAACCTGTGACGCTATCCCAAGCCCAGCAGCAACTTGCTGCCAAGCGAACTCAAATTGGTTTGTCATCGCATTTCGATGCTCAACTTAATCGCGCCACCTTCGTTTGGGCACCACAAAAGCAAACGCTGAGCGCTGTTGCTAGCAAGTCATTGCCAGATACAGCGCACATGTACATGCAGCAGTTGTCCGGTTTAAATGCCCGTAAAATGGCGAATGTCGACACCCAATTGAGCGACTGGCATGACACCGGTAAGGGTGCGGTTATTGCTCGTTATCAACAATATGTGCAGGGGATCGAAGTATTTAATCGCCAGTACAACGTGATGCTCAACAAGCAAGGCGGGCTAGTCGCAGGATCAGGGTATTTCGCTGATGTGCCGCAACAGGCTCAATATTTCACCGCGCTTGATGCATTCTCAACCCCAGAACAAGCTCTGCGCATTGCCCTAAGTCAGTTTTCTGATGCCGAAGTGCAACTTGATGCGCAGCCGAAGCAAGGTCAGTATCTTCATTATAATGCTCGCCCCACAGCGCAAGAGCACTTTAGCAACATTCGCGTAAAACCCGTTTTTTACCCATTGAATGGACAATTGCTCGCTGCACATTATGTAGAGATTGAGCGCAAGCCAGCGGCATCGTTAGAAAGTGATTACTTTGCATTTGTAATCGACAGCTCTACAGGTAAAACCCTGTTCAAAAAGAATCTGCAATCCCATGCCACGCCTTATAATTATCGCGTTTACGCAAACACACAAACGGGTTATCCGCTTGAAGGCCCTCATGGTGACGTGATCCCTGCGGATGGACCAAATCAAGTTGATGAAACCGATGTATTAACAGCACCGTTGGTCAGTCTTAGTTACTACTCAAGCTTATCAACACAAGACCCATGGCTCAGTGACACTGCAACGCAAGCCTCGGGGAATAATGTCTACGCGTACGCCGACATTGTCGCACCTCAAGGCTTTAGCGAAGGTGATATAACAGCTCAAACCACCTCCGCGTTTACTTTTGATTACCCTCTCGACCCAAGTGCAGACCCAAGCAGTGAAGGGAATATCAAAGCGGCTATTGTTAATTTGTTCTACATGAATAACTTCCTGCACGACGTATTCTATGACTACGGTTTCAATGAAAGTGCCGGGGTAGCACAGCTAGATAACTATGGTCGTGGTGGTGTGGATGGTGACCCGATTGAGGCGCAGGCCCAAGATTACAGTGGTTTAAATAATGCCAATATGGCCACGCCAGCTGATGGTGGTCGCCCGCGCATGCAAATGTATTTGTATGACTCAAAAGACATTGCCGTGGGCGCAGATTACGGTGTGGTCGGCCCAAGTGGCACATTATCGTCATCGCAACGCTCGCAGTTCGGGCCTGCAGAGTTTGACGTCAGTGGTGTGTTGGCGCGATTTAACGACGGGAACAACACCGACTCTGGCAGCATTTATGATGGTTGTGAGGCGCCTGTTGATGCCAGCACCCTAGCGGGGAAAGTCGCCATTATTGAACGCGGCAGTTGTAACTTCACAGTGAAAGTTAAAAACGCCCAAGATGCAGGGGCCATCGCTGCCATTATTACCAACAATGTTGATGATGGCACACCGGCGCCAATGGGGGGAGCTGATGCGACCGTCACTATCGCCAACATGGGCTTAAACTTTGCTGATGGGCAATCACTATATAACGCGCTTGGCGGGGCGGATGTGAATGTGCGTTTGTTCAGTACGCGTGCGCTCAAAGATGGTACTTTCGACAACGGCATAATTGCCCACGAATGGGGCCACTACATTAGCAATCGCCTAGTAGGTAACGCATCAGGGTTATCAAATTTCCAAGGTCGAGCGATGGGTGAAGGTTGGGGCGACTTCCACTCATTACTCTTTATTGCTAAAGCGAGTGATGCACAAATTGTTGGCAACAGTGATTTCTCCAAGCCTTACGCAACAGGAACGTACGTAGAAGATTTTTACTTTGGCATTCGCCGTGTACCCTATACACCAAATCAAGATATTAACCCTCTGAATTTTAGACATATTACTGAAGGTGCTGGCGCGGATGTAGGTTTGCCGCCTACCTTTGTAGGCTCGCCGCATGCCCCAGGAGAGTTATGGGCAACAGTGTTATGGGACAGCTACGTGGCGTTAATCAACGAGCACGGTTTCACTGAAGCGCAAGATAGAATGATGCGCTACTTAGTTGGTGGCTACAAGATGACACCGAATGCGCCTTTATACACTGAGGCACGGGACGCCTTGTTTGCAGCTATAGCCGCCGAAAGCAGCAGTGACTATCGTTTAGTACTCGGTGCGTTTGCAAAACGCGGTATGGGTTTGGGCGCAGTGTCACCCGAACGCTACAGCGATACGCTAGAAGGGGTTGTCGAGTCGTTTGAGACTGAACTTGCTGCCTTTGCAGTGCAAGAGGTTGCATTGGATCCTGAAGGTAGTAGTTATTGTAGTGCTGACGGCTTCTTAGATGTCGGTGAGGTGGGTACTGTGTCCGTGAAAATCACCAACACAGGCAGTGAAACCCTGACCAATGTGCCTGTGCAGTTTGAAATCTTATCAAACCAAGGTGTGACATTAGGTGATGGCGGTATGTCTAGCGTCGCCCGAATCGAGCCTTTTGCTACGGCATCGAGTACACCCATTACGCTGGCGTTAAACAGTGCGGATATCGCCAGCGAATTACAAGTGCAGGTGAGCTTTCCTGAAAAAACAGTGGGTGACAGCACCGTTGAACCCGCCAGTGAAATAGGCCGTTTTGTGGTGCAACTGGCGTTCGAAGATGCGCCGCTCAATGCCAATGCGCAACAAGATACGATGGAAAGTGCGGTACTCAGCAAGCAAAATCTTCCATTGGTGTTACTCAAAGAGTCAGCGCTAGCAGCCTCGACGCTCAGCTTTGACAATTCAGAACAAATTGATGAGTTTGAGCTTGGCCCGGTGGATCTTGGCGACCAAAGTTTGTTCTTGAATAACAACGACTATGAGTCGGATGTTGCCCTAACTACCCGAGCCTTCACTGTGGCTACAGGCAGCGATTTCTCCGTTTCATTCTGGCATTACTATGCACTTGAGCAAGATTGGGATGGTGCCGTCATCGAAATCAATGTTGATGATACTGGCTGGCAAGATGTGACTGCTGCTGGTGGGACATTCAGTGTTGGTTACGATAGTGTGTTGTTCGATAACCCAGCACAATCGTTGCAGCAGCGTGAAACCTTTACGGGCCGCAATGAAGCTGGTGGCATCAAAGGTAATCAAGAGCAAATTGATTTTGCCCAGACACTGGCTGGTAAGCAGGTGCAACTGCGTTTTCGTATCAGTAGCGATGGCAACACCGCTGATGCTGGCTGGTGGATTGATAACCTGATGTTATCGGGCATCGATACGCCCGCATTTTACACTGTCGTCGCACCCGATACGTCAGTTTGTGATAATCGCCCGCCAACGGTGAATGCGATTGCAGCGCAAACTGTTAATGAAGGCGCGCAGGTGTCGATCGCTGCGCAAGCTCAAGATGCGGATGGCGACACATTGACGTATCAATGGCAACAAACGCAAGGTACCGCGGTGACGCTGAGTAATGATACGAGCGCAACCGCTAGCTTTACGGCACCAGAGGTTACAGCGACAGAGGTATTAGCGTTTAAAGTGACCGTCAGTGATGGTACAGACAGTGTTGAGCAAACGGCACAAGTTACGGTTAACAATGTAGCACCGCCAGTTGTTACGCCCGATCCCGAGCCTCAGCCTGAGTCAGGCGGTTCAGGGTCTATGGGGTGGTTTGCACTGCTTGGCTTTGCTGCAATGCGTTTGCTACGTAGGCACTAAGTCGTCAATTCAAGCAAAACAGACCAAGGTTATTTATAAACCCTTCAACCTTGTTGAGGGGTTTATTTATTTGGGTAAATGACCACACATGCAGTGTGCTTTTGTTTGCCAAAGCCGACTATTTGATTGAGCGCTTTTTTACCAATGGGCACGTTGGCAGCGGAAACTGCATCTCCCGGTTCTTCAACGAGCGGATCATGGAAGTAAAAGAATTGCTCATTCATACCACACAGTACTATCCAATGTGGCTCTTTAGCGCCATTGAAACGAAACGTACTAATAAGCAACAACACCGCGGCCCCTTGTTCAATCCACAGCTCAATTTGCTCTGTCGTCGGTGGTGCCGTATTCACTTTGATATCGGTTTGTTGGAGTTGATCTTCAAAGTCTTCATGCACCAACTCAATAACGGATTTTTTTACAGGGTCTCTAACCGAATGAATAAAGGGTGTGCCCTGCGAGTGAGACCATAACTCCACGGCAAAACCGCGGCGATGTGCAGCCAGTGCCAAGCCTTGACCACTGCACCCACCATGGCCGCCTGCCATAAAGATGGTGGTGGCTTCGCGCCATAACTGCACCTCGTTTTTGCGCGTTAATGCCAGAGGGTGTTTGAGCGCTGAAAAGCTCATTAACAAACACGCTGCGCCACAGGTAAATGGCAGTGTTTGCACATACAAGGGCATGGTCAACGCCGTGCGTGGTCCAGGGGTGCCCAGACGCTTTTGCATACGCAGCCCATCGGCGAGATCATCATAGTAATGTATGAGGGTTTTTAATGGTTTAAATCCATGTTTTTCATACAGTTTTATGGCTGAAAAATTATCTTCCCTAACTTCTAGTCTTAGCGTAATGTATCCACGTTCAACCGCGCTTTTTTCACAGTGTGAAAGCAGCTGTTCGCCCACGCCTTGACCTCGAAAATCAGGTGATACAGCGATGGAATAGAGCCGTGCAAGTTGTGTGGCCTGATTGAAAAGTAACAGGGCGTATCCTGAGAGTTTATCGTCAGCACATGCTATAAGAAGCATACTGTGTTCGGATTGAATAAACCGCTTCATTTGACGGCGACTGATCATGTCAGTGCTGAACACCTTGTTTTCAAGGTGCAGTAAATCGTCTAAATCAGAAAGTAGGGCGCAACGGTATTCCATAAGACCTCAAAGACGCGCATCGAAGTTGTCATTTAAAAGCAAAAATTGATATCTCTCAATAGGAATTATAGTCATGGCAAATATTCTCATTGTTACTGACGAATCTACAGACTGGAAAGACTACTTCCCATCTGAAAAAGTTGTCACCGTCAATGAGTACCTCACTAGTGGTGCCTTTACCGAAAGTAAAAGCATGCAGGTCATTAATCTTTGTAAATCATATGATTACCTCAGCAGTGGTTACTACTGCTCGCTGATGGCTGAGGCGCGAGGTCATCGCGTTATCCCGAAAGTCATGACCATTAATGACTTGGACCAACAGTTTATGCTGCGCCTCAAACAAAGCCATTTTGAGCGCCATTTTAACGACCAAGACGAAGTACAAGCGATGATCTATTTTGGCCGCACAACGGTGCTAGGGTTGGAAAGGGTCGCGCAGCAAGTATTCGAGCATTTCATGATCCCAGTGCTCAAAGCGTGTTTTATTCGCGTTAATGGCAAATGGCAGTTAGCGTCTTTGGAGGCGTGCGCCTTTCAATCACTTGCGGACGAAGAACAAGACTTCTTCGGTGAGTCACTGGAATTGTTCTCGCAAAAAGTGTGGCGCAGTAAGCGAAAAAGTAAAAAGTATCGGTACGATATCGCGATGTTGGTGGACCCGAATGAAAAAATGCCACCGTCTGACCCTAAAGCGTTACGCCGATTTCAACGCGCCGCCAACCGTATTGGTATCAACATGGAAGTCATCGGCCCGAACGATTTAGCGCGCTTAGGCGAGTTCGATGGTCTGTTTATTCGCGCCACTACCAATATTGCTAACTTTACCTATAAGTTTGCAAAAACTGCGGAAAATCTTGGCCTTGTGGTGATGGACGACCCTGATTCAATCGTCAAATGCACTAATAAAGTGTTCCTCACAGAGTTGTTAGCTGTTAACAAGGTACCGATGCCAAAAAGTGCCATCATGCGTGCTGGAGCAACGGAAATGCTCGAAGAAGCCGCGAGTCGAATCGGTTTCCCGATGGTGTTGAAAGTACCGGATGGGGCGTTCTCTATCGGCGTAGTGAAAGTTAAAGATCACCAGGAGTTGCGCATACAGAGCGAAAAAGTATTTGAAAAAAGCGCCTTAGTGTTGGCGCAGGAGTATCTACCGACTGATTTTGATTGGCGTATTGGGGTACTTAATCGTCAGCCAATTTATGCCTGTAAATACATGATGAGCCGCGGTCATTGGCAGATTTATCAACACCATGACAGTGGCAGGGTGAGCTCGGGTGGCTTTGAAACCTTGGATGTTAAAATGGTACCCAAATGTGTACTGGATGCGGCAACCAAAGCGGCGAATTTAATTGGTTCAGGTATTTACGGTGTCGATGTTAAAGAAATTGATGACCGCGCATACGTGATTGAAGTCAATGACAACCCTAGCATAGATCATCATATTGAAGATGCCTTGCTCGGTGACTTACTGTATGACCGTATAGTCACTGAGTTTTTACGTCGTATGCAAATGCGTGGTTTCTGATTTAGTCGCATTAAGTTGCTGATTTAAAATAAAAAACCTCACTAAAGTGAGGTTTTTTTGTACTGAAGGCACATCATCATAGCGTGCCTTTGTTGTTTCCCGGGGAGAGGAATTAAGAGACGATCCCCAGTGGTTTACCTGTTTGCCAAGCACCACGAGTAAAGTCAGGAATTGTTTTGCTGTTACTTCTATCTGCCACTGACGCCATGCTTTGTGGGAAGATTGAAGACCACGCTGCTGCGTCGTATACATCTTGATCTAGAGCTTCGTTGTTACGCAAGCAATAGATCATACGCCACAGCATGATGAAGTCCATACCACCGTGGCCACCGTTGCGCACTGCTTCTTCACCCATGCGTTTCCACAGCGGGTGATCGAACTCTGCACGCCATTTCTCCATATCTTCATCCCAGCTATGGAAGTTTTGCATATGTGGCTTGTAGCCTTGAGAGCCGGCCGCTTCCCATTGCTGTAACTCTTGTTCGTACTGCTTTTCGTAGATTTTCGCGATACTTGGCGGCACATTTTCAAGGGCAATGCGGTTCGGGAAGCCTGCGAATGTACCATTAGTTCCTTGAATCAGGTTGTGGCGGCTATACGGACGAGGGCTTGTGGTATCGTGTTGCACCATAATGCTACGGCCTTTTACCGTCTTGATAATGCTGGTGTTCATGTCACCGGCAATAAACTTCAATGAGCGGCGCTCGTGTCCTGCTGGGAACTCGCGTTGTGCATATGCCGCTCGGCCTAACGCAGGTGAACTTACTGAGGTCACGAAGTCAAAACGGTCACCACGGTTAATGTTCATGTATTGAGAAACAGGGCCTAGTCCATGAGTCGGGTATAGGTTGCCGTCCACTTTAGTGTGCCAATACGTGCGCCAAGAACCTGTGCTGCGATCGATTTCTTTCATCTGCCAACGCAGGTCATGAATATAAGCAGCTTCACCGTGCAGTAGCTCACCAAAGATCCCTTTGCGAACCATGTTCAGTACCATCAGTTCGTCACGACCGTAGTTGACGTTTTCCATCATCATACAGTTTTTCTGTGTACGTTCAGCGGTATTAACGAGCTGCCAACACTCTTCAATCGTTGTGGCCGCGGGTACTTCAACAAAGGCATGCTTACCGCTTTCCATGGTGTCGACACTCATTGGCGTGTGCCATTTCCATGGTGTAGAGATAATAACAATATCAATGTCTTGGCGTGCAAGCATGTCTAAATAGGCTTTGTCTGAACCGGTGTAAGCTGTTGGTTTTGGTAAGCCTTTTTCAGTGACATAGTTTACTGACTTCTCAAGCATCACAGAGTCAGTATCGCAAATAGCTTTGATTTCAACACCTTCGATATGACACAGGTGTTTAACATGGCCACTACCACGTTGACCTACGCCAATAAAACCTACACGTACTACATCCATCGCTGGTACAGCAAGGCCCATCACACTCTTACCTTGAGCAGCTAAAACAGGTTGCTGTGTTTCGCCTTGTTGCCCTTTTGCGCATCCGGCAACAACTGTCGCGGCTGTCATAGCGGCGGCAGATTTCAAAAATTTACGTCTATCTAATGTCATAACGATACCTAAGTCACTGAGATTTATTTTAGAGAATTGTTTCAGTTTCTTACTTTATAACCCATGTCAAATGGGAATACAATTGCCTTTCTTTCAAAATCTTTCGAAAATTTAATGTTTCACTGTGGTTTTGTTCTTAATTCAGTGTAATCTATTGTTTTGTGGGTATTTATTTTTAGTCTTTCACTTTCTTTTGTTTTGTTGTTTGTTCTTTCGATTTGTGTTAGTGTAGTTTCAAATTACTAGTTTAACTGTGAAATGTTGCTGCTTGGAGAGAACCATGGAAGCATTAAAAAACATCATTAATAACAATCGTGCGGGACAACAGCAGGGAATTTATTCTGTATGCTGTGCTCACCCATTAGTGATTGAAGCCGCCATGCGCCAAGCACTTAATCACGACAGTGTGCTGTTAGTAGAAGCTACGGCAAACCAAGTGAATCAATTTGGCGGCTACACAGGAATGAAGCCTGAAGATTTTGTGGCATTTGTTCATGGTATTGCCAATAAAGTCGGGCTAGCGCAAGAGCGAGTTATTCTCGGTGGTGACCATCTTGGCCCAGTATGCTGGGTGAATGAACCTGCACAGCAGGCAATGGCCAAGGCGTTGGACCTCGTTAGTGCATATGCTCGCGCTGGGTTTAAAAAGATTCACCTAGACGCAAGTATGCCTTGCAGTGACGATGGTGAGCGCTTAGCAGATTCAGAAATTGCTCGCCGTGCAGCTATGCTGTGCCAAGCAGCCGAGCAGGCCAGTGAAAATGGCGACATTCTTTACGTTGTCGGCACTGAAGTCCCTCCTCCGGGCGGGGCGACAGAAGAACTGGATGTTGTCGAGGTATCCGACGTGGCGGGCGTACACCAAACTATTGAATTACATCAAAGCGCCTTTGGGCAATACGGTGTTGCTGATGTGTGGTCGCGTGTGATTGCTGTTGTGGTGCAACCTGGTGTGGAATTTGATAACCATCAGGTTGTTGATTATCAGCGTCATGAAGCAACGAAATTGAAAGAGTTTATAACTTCAGTTGATAACCTCGTATACGAAGCACATTCAACCGATTATCAAAGCAGCGAACGTTATCATGAATTGGTGCAAGACCATTTTGCAATTTTAAAAGTGGGTCCGCAGTTAACATATGCGCTGCGCGAAGCATTGTTCTCATTGTCTTACATTGAAGAGCAAATGATCAGCGATACAAGTAAACGATCAAATTTAAGGGCTGTGTGCGAGCAAGTGATGTTGGAAAAGCCGGGTTACTGGAATAAATTCTACCCAACAACGGGTGAAAATTCCCATTTATACCGTGCATACAGTTACAGCGACCGAATTCGTTATTATTGGCCTGAGCCAGCTTTACAACAGGCGGTCGCAACCCTGTTTAGTAACTTAGAAGCGCAGACTATTCGTGAAACCTTGCTAAGCCAATTTATGCCAAATCAATATCAGGCATACCGCAATGGTGAAATTAGCCTTGCACCGCGTGAATTAGTAATCAATAAAATAATGGAAGTAACGAACGTGTATTCGCTTGCTTGCAATCAATAAGCGTTGTTTTGGAGACATTGACCATGACGCACTTTTTATCTCTTGATGAAACTACTCTTAAGCAACACAATGCCTACTGGACAGCGAAAGAAATTGCTCAGCAGCCGAGCTCTTGGCGCAACACCGCTGCAATAGTTGAACAACACAGTGCTGCAATTAACGATTTTTTGAGCCCAATCTTGGCGCTTCCTGGCTTGCAGATTATATTAACTGGCGCTGGTACGTCGGCCTATGTGGGTGAGGCACTTGCCCCCCATGTAACTGAAAAAACGTCGTTGGATGTGCGTGCTATCAGCACCACGGATATCGTGTCTAACCCACTTGGCTATTTGCAACAGCATACACCGACTTTACTCATCTCCTATGCGCGTTCGGGCAACAGCCCAGAGAGTGTTGCTGCTGTAAAGTTGGCTGACCAAGTACTGGACAACTGCTTTCATTTGCTGATCACCTGCAACGAGACAGGCCAACTTGCGCAACAAGCGCAAGGTCGTAGCAATAGCTACTGCCTACTTATGCCCGCAGAAACCTTAGACGAAAGTTTCGCTATGACCAGTAGCTTTACCTCTATGCTGTTGGCAACTTTATGTATTTTTACGCCAGACGAACAGCAATTGGAAACGCTCGCTGAACAATGTGAGCACCTATTAGCAAACCAGCTTGAAGAGATCCGAGAGTTCGCTGATTCGCCGATGCAACGCATTGTGTTTTTGGGCGCAGGGTCGCTGGTCGGTTATGCAAAGGAAGCGGCGCTGAAATGTTTGGAGCTCACCAATGGGGATGTGATCAGTTATTTTGAATCGCCTCTTGGCTTTCGTCACGGTCCAAAAACCATTATCGACGACAAAACGGCGATCGTCTTAATGGCGTCTAATCACCCATACAGTAGCCAGTATGATGCGGACTTGTATGAGGAGCTGTTGAAAGACCAGCAGTGTATGTCGGTCACGCGGTTACAAGGTGCAACTCGACCCAGAGCATTGGAAGATGTGTGGCAAGGTCTATATTATATCGTCTATTGTCAGGTGTTCGCCTTTTATAAATCAATCTCGCTCGGTCTAACACCCGATAATCCTTGCCCGACGGGAGAGGTAAATCGAGTTGTCAAAGGTGTAACGATTTATCCATTAAATGTCTAGTTTGGATCGGTAGGACGCAGTATGGCTGTTTTTGGACTCGATATCGGTGGCACAAAGATAGAAACCGCTATTTTTAACAATGACTTAGAGCAGCTGCAAAGTTGGCGTATTGCTACGCCAACACAGAACTATCAAGCGCTGCTAGACGCCATATGCCAACAAGTGCAAAAGGCCGATGAGCTCAGTGGTTGCTGTGGTGCAGTGGGCATTGGTATGCCTGGCATTGTCAATGATGATGGTCAGGTGCTATCAGCAAATGTGCCTTGTGCCTCTGGCAAAGTCATTGGCAAAGATTTACAAGCATTGTTACAACGCCCCGTGGCCATTCTAAATGACACGCGCTGCTTCGCTTTATCAGAAGCGAACGGCGGTGCGGGTCAGGGATTTGAACGCGTATTCGGTGCTATTCTTGGCACTGGCGCTGCGGGCGGCATGTGTATTCAAGGTGAGTTGCTCAACCAAGGGTTAGGATTATCCGGTGAATATGGTCACTTGCCGTTATCAGCTTATTTGCAGCAAAAATACCAGCTCCCTATTTTGAAATGTGGCTGCGGCTTGACCGGATGCGTTGAGAGCTACATAGCGGGCCCGGGTATCAAAGCGCTAAATGAGCACTTTACTGGGCAAAGTAAAACCGCAATTGAATGGGCGCAAGCAATCAAAAATAATGACAAGGGCGCACTTGAAGTGCTCGCTTGTCACCTTGATATTCTCGGTGAAACTTTTGCTGCTATTGCCAAGAGTTTACACCCCGAGGTCATCATTCTAGGTGGTGGCTTGTCTTTGGTGGAAGAAATCGTTGAACAATTGCCACATGCTATTGGTAAGCACCTGTTCCCTGGTTTTGCCGTGCCTGAGGTGAAATTAGCAAAATTTGGTGATTCCAGCGGCGTTCGTGGTGCTGCGATTATAGGAAGTGTGCATGCGCAATCTGAGTGATGACTTAACCCGCTATTATCTTAAAGCAGCGACAATAGTCACCGAAACCGAAGTGTTAGTTGATCACGCTGTGTTGGTCGATGATGGCAAAATCGCGGCGATTGTCAGTGAATGCGAAGCAGGCATTGACGTGGTGGATTTAGGTGACAACACCTTGTTTCCAGGGTTTATCGATTTACACATTCATGGTCGCGAAGGCTGCGACATCATGGATGGCACCCAGGAGTCGCTTGAAACTATTTCCAAATCGCTAGCTAAACACGGAGTTACAGGCTTTGTCGGTACTACGGTGACGGCGGATTGGGCTGTGTCTATCACTGCCTATCAAGCGATGGCGAGCGCCTACAAAAATGGTTTGACGGGGGCGCAATTATTAGGTGCCTACAACGAAGGCTTGTTCTTTGCCGAAGCACACAAAGGTGCGCACAACGAGTCGTTCTTTTTAGAGCTTACCAAGCAACGCTTTGATGAGATCTATGCCGCGTGTGATGGCTGTTTAACGTCGTTTGCGTTGGCACCAGAGCTACTCAACAATGCCGATATGATCAGCTACATTACAAGCAAAGGCGTGCGCGTGATGTTGGGTCATACCGATGCCAGTTTTGATGCCACGCAAGAAGCGTTAGCGCATGGCGCTTGTGGCGGCGTACACATTTTTAACGGGATGCGCGGTATCCATCACCGCGATCCAGGTTGTGCCGGGGCATTGCTCATGGATGACAAAGCCATGGTTGAGGTGATCCCGGATGGTATTCATCTACATCCAAGCATTATGAACATGGTCTATCGTCTTAAAGGGGCTGATAAGATTGCGTTGATCACCGATTGTGTAAGCGCTGGCGGATTGCAAGATGGTCGCTATCAACTCGGTGAAATGCCAATCGTGGTTGAACAGGGGGTTGCATGCACTGAATCAGGCTCACTTGCAGGCAGCACATTGACCATGGAGCTAGGTGTTCAGCGCTTTTTTAATTTGACCGACGCGAGTTTGGTTGAAGCGACCAAGATGGCTAGTTTAGTCCCTGCTAAATTCTTGGATAAGGCCCAGCAGCTAGGCAGTATCGCAGTGGGTAAAGAGGCAAATTTTGCTGTTTTAGACCAACACTTTAACGTACAAGCGACGCTGTGCGCAGGGCGACCTATTTATTTGGCACAATAGAAAGACAACCGATGCAGGCAACAGTGTATGACGCCATCGTCATAGGCAGTGGAATAACTGGAGGCTGGGCGGCTAAAGAGCTTACCGAGCAAGGGCTTAGCGTCTTGATGCTTGAGCGTGGGCGCATGGTTGAACACGGCAGCGACTACACAACGGCATTTAAAGAAGACTGGCAACTGCCATTTCGTGACCGTCCTAGTTTGGTTGAAGCACGCTTGCAAGCTAAGCAAGCTCGTACAGGCTACGCTACCAAGCAATCGATTAAGCATTGGTTTGTTAACGATGTGCAGCACCCATACTACGAAACTCAGCGATTCGATTGGATCCGCGGATATCATTTGGGCGGGCGGTCTCTTACTTGGGGGCGGCAATGCTTGCGCCTGAGCGATTTAGATTTCGAAGCCAATCGCCGTGATGGCCATGGTGTCGACTGGCCTGTTCGCTACCAAGACATTGCCCCATGGTATGACAAAGTAGAGCGGTATATCGGCGTCATCGGCGAGTCACTTGGCTTAGCACAATTACCCGATGGCCACTTTCTTCCCCCGTTTGAGCTCAATGCAGTCGAGCAACATTTTAGAGCCACTTTGCAAGATAATTACAGCCAACGACACCTCACCATTGGGCGCGTGGCGCACCTAACGCAAGCTAAGCCAGAGCAAGGACGTGCAATCTGTAGTAAACGAAATCGCTGCATGCGCGGGTGCCCAACAGGGAGTTACTTCAGTAGCCTAGCGTCAACGATACCGGCGGCGCAGCGCACAGGTAGGTTGACTATTCGTGCCAACAGTATCGCCAAAGAAATCGTGTATGATGCCAAAAGTCAGTTAGCTACTGGGGTGAAAGTGGTGGACACACAGACTAAAGAGCTGTTGCACTTTAATGCCAAGATTATCTTTTGCTGCGCATCAACTGTGGCGTCAACAGCTTTATTGCTGAACTCTAAATCCGCACGCTTCCCCAATGGCTTGGGCAATGACAGTGGTGAGCTGGGGCATAACCTCATGGACCACCACTTTCGTGTGGGTGCAACCGCTGAGCCTACAGGCTTTGACAATGAATTACGCGATGGCGACCGACCCGTAGGCTTTCATATTCCGCGTTTTCGTAATTTGACGCCAGAGCAAAGAAACTCACAGGACTTTGTGCGAGGTTATGGTTATCAAGGTTATGCCACTCGCAGTGATTGGCGCCGCGGCTTTAAAGAGCTGTCCTATGGTAAGCAGATGCGAGAGTCGCTTTCTAAAGTCGGGCCATGGACCATTGCTCTCATTGGCTTTGGTGAGTGTTTACCGTATCACCACAACAAAATTACCTTGCACCCAAGCCAACGCGATGAATGGGGCCTGCCAGTGGTCAATTTTGATTGTCAGTTTGGCGAAAATGAGCGACGAATGCGTGAAGATATGAAACGCGAGGCCGTAGCTATGTTAGAAAGGGCCGGATATAACAACGTACAACCTTATGACAAAGGCTCGGCACCTGGCCAAGCCATTCATGAAATGGGCACAGCGAGAATGGGGCACGACCCTCGCACCTCTGTGCTTAACAAATACAACCAAATTCACAGCGTGCGCAACGTGTACGTGACGGACGGCTCATTTATGTGCTCTTCGGCGTACCAAAACCCGTCTTTAACTTATATGGCGTTCACAGCGAGGGCGGCGGACCATGCGGTGCGTCATTACAAAAATGGCGTGTTTACGGGATAACAATGAACAGGCGTGAGGCACTCAAAGCGATTTCGATACTGATAGGCGGGGCAATTACGCCATCAGCACATGCGCGATTATTTACACAACAAAGTGACACGCCCTTGGGCTATGAGGTGCTCAATAAAGCGCAAATCGCTCTTGTGGTGCAAATGAGCGATCTCATACTCGCACTCGATGAGCACCAAAAGCCGATATTTAACCTTGTTGCCTTTGTTGATTTAATGTTGGCTCACACTGTTGCTCTCGAAGAGCGCACTGTCTGTCTTCAAGGCGGTGACCTTATCATCGCCAAGAGCAATCATGCTTGCACATTAGAAGACATTCTGCGCGCGTTGTTTGATATTGATGCGCGGCAATTACAGCATATTTTGGCTGTTCAAGAATTGCCATTACCTGAGGTAGAAGAGGCACACAAGAAGAGTTACTTGATGTATAAGTTCATTTTCACTGTGCGCGAATTCTTATTACTTGGGTATTTTACTGCTCAGCAAAATTAGCACCGAGGTTGTTAGTCCGACCTCGGTGCCATAAATCACGATTTACGCCAGCTTGTTAACTTATGTCCCACTAAGGCGTAATACAAAATAAAGCCATAACAGGGAACGAGCAGATAGTACGCTTGCTGTGAATCGCCCGTATACTCGGCGAACACCCCATAGACTAACGGTAACAGTGCGCCACCTGATATACCCATTATTAACAATGCTGCGCCCGTTTGTGTTTTGTTGCCAAGGTTAGCCAGTGCCATCGGCCAAATCGTTGGCCACACCAAGGCGTTCGATAAGCCTAACAAGGCAACAAATAACACGGTATCAGGGAAGCTACCATCCGCTAGCCAAAACAACAGGGTGTCCGCAATCACTGTTTGGTGAGTCGGTACCCAAATGATCAGCAATGAAAACAGGGAGCCACTTACAGCGGAAAAGATGAGTGCATGTTGTTGGCTAAAAACACGGGGAATAAGGGCAATGCCAAGAATATAACCAAGTACCATAAAGCCCATGGTATAGGAGGTTAGTTCGGCAAATTGCAACACACCTTGCTCTTTGCCATACAAGCCAATGGTGTCACCGGCGATCACTTCTGCACCGATGTAAAAGAATAAAGCAATAACACCTAGGACCAGATGTGGAAACTGTAAAATCGACTTATCCTGCTGCCCTTGTGTTAACTCAGGTTCATCAATATCTGGCAGTGGTGCTAGCATAATAAGTGCCGCTAAAACAGCCAAAGTAACCGCCATCATCAAGTAAGGCGTTACTAAACGACTAGCAAGCTCTTGTAGTTGCAATTGCTTTTGCGTGTCATCTAATGCGGCAAGTGCCTCGGCACTAAAATTAGCGATATCACTGAATACCAATGCAGTAAACAATAAAGGCGCGACGACGCCAGCGCTCTTATTGAGAATACCCATAATGCTGATACGCACCGCTGCAGTGTCTTTCGAACCAAGCAGCACAATATAAGGGTTTGAGGCTGTTTGCAGTAATGTTAAACCACTGCCAAGTGTGAATAAGGCAACCAAAAACAACCAGTAAGCTTGCGTTTTCGCTGCGGGAATGAAAAGTATAGAACCTACTGCCATCACAGCTAAACCAAACGACATTCCATGCTTGTAGCTAAATCGCTTCAATACTTTGGCGCTGGGTAATGCCATTACGGTATAGGCAATATAGAAAACTAAGGTTACCATGTAAGCTTCTATGTGATTGAGATCGCATACCATTTGTAAAAACGGGATTAGTGAGCCATTTAACCAGGTAACGAACCCGAACAAGAAGAATAAGCCGCCGATGATGAGCATCGGCAGTAACTGACTGTTGTCGGTTGCTTGCACGTTTGCTGCGGTTGAATTTTGTGTTGTCATTTTATTACCGAAGTGTTTTATTTTTATCCATCATAAAACAATAAATGTAACTTTTGAAAGTTTTATTTTCTTTCGAATTGTGTATTTTAGGACTTGGACGGTGTAGAGTGTATAATGTAAAAGTATCTATAAAAGGAATGGAGCAGCCATGCTAACCACGATTGAAAGAAGACAGAAGATCGTCCTAATGACCGAAGAAAAGGGTAAAGTGAGTGTTAAAGACCTCGCTAAAACCTTTGATATTTCTGAAGTAAGTATTCGTCATGATTTGAATGAATTAGGAAAGCGTGGCTTGGTTATCCGTTCTCGCGGCGGTGCTGTTGCGTGCGATAAGATAGCTAAAGAATTGTCTGTGAAAGATAAGCACAATGAAAATTATGAAATCAAAGTGCAGCTGGCGAAAGCAGTGGCTAACCTTATCGAAGACGGCGACTCATTGATTATTGATTCAGGTACCACCACTGAAGAAGTTGCAAAAGCGCTTAAAGGTAAAAAAGAGCTGACAGTGATGACCAACGGTTTAAATATCGGCCATGTATTGGCCGACATTGAAGATGCCGATGTATTTATGCTCGGTGGTAAATTACGTAAAAAATCGCAGTCTTTTTATTCTTCTGAAGCCGAACAAACGCTGAGCAAATACAACTTCAAAAAGGTGATTTTAGGCGTTGATGGTATAGATACAGATGCAGGAATTACAACGCATTACGAACCAGAAGCCATGCTTAATCGCTCTATGTGCACCCGTGCAGATCAAGTGATTGTGGTCACGGACTCAACCAAGTTTGGCAAGCGGGCCTTGTACAACGTATTGCCGCTAAAATCGATTGATGTGCTAGTCACTGACAAGAAAATGCCGAGCGAATTTGTCGAGTCACTTATTGGTTTGGGTATCGAAGTTATTACCGTATAACCTGACAATTTAGCTCTTAAGAAGCAGCCTCTGGGCTGCTTTTTTTATGTCTATTGAAAATAAACTTTGCCGATTTGTAACTTTATGTTCCATCCAAAAGTCGTAACTTTCGAGCAGTAATTAGCTGTTATTGGTACTTTTTCTATGATTTTTGGGACAAGGTGAATAATCTTGTGAAACATTCGAAAGTTTCAATCTCTATTTATTTGTTGATTTTTTGTTTCGCAATGTTATAGATTACAAACGAAACCTTACACACTTACGTCGATGGTGACACATTTCGACAATGCAATAGAGGAAATCAATGTGGCAAACAATAAACCAAAATACCTCAGTTTGTTGATTAGCTCGATTCTGGCTTCATCGGTCAGTTTTGTAGCAAGCGCTCAGCAAGAACCAGAAAATGACAAAGCGAATCCTGAAGAAGAAGTAGAAGTCATTGAAGTAACGGGTATCCGCAGCAGTATAAAAGAATCAAACTTTCGTAAAAGAGAAGCTGCAACCGTCGTAGACGTGGTTGTCGCCGATGATATCGGTAAATTCCCTGATGAAAACTTAGCAGAAGCATTGCAACGGGTTCCGGGGATCACTATCACACGTAACGGTGGTGAAGGTCAGAACATTTTAGTCCGCGGTCTTGGTGGCGGCTACAACATCACCACCTTGAATGGTCGTAAGCTCGCGTCAGAAAACTCTGGCCGTGATTTTAACTTCGATACTATTGCATCGGAGCTTGTTGGTGCACTGCAGGTCAATAAGTCACCAGAGGCGCGTCTTATCGAAGGGGGGATCGGTGCGGTTGTTGATATCGAGACCCGCAAGCCTCTGGACCAAGATGGCTTCACCTTGAGCGCATCTGCGAAAGGTATTTACGAATCACGTACCGAAGACATTCACCCGCACGCATCTTTTATCATCGGTGATAACTTTAACGATGACACCTTTGGGGTGTTGTTCTCGGGTGCCTACTCAAAGAAAACCTTGCGTGCAGATACCTATTCAGCAGCGGGCTTCTTCGATGAAGAAGAAGGTTGGGGCGCAGACAGCGCCGGTGTACCGGTTGATATGAACGGTAACGGTGAAATCGATGGCCAAAGTGAGATCTTTGCCTCAAAAATTCCAAGTTATATGTATTTTGCGAACGCTCAAGACGTGCGTGAGCGTTTAGGTGCAACGTTGGCAATGCAATGGCGTCCCAGTGATGTTCTTGATGTGAACTTCGATGCTTTATATTCGCGTTACAACACCGAAGGTCACCGCTATCAGATTGGCTTTGTAAACTATGATGAAAGCTGGACGCCGGGTACGCCTGTATTCACCGACGCTGAGTTTGATGACTCAGGTCGCGTTGTGTCAATGACGCAAACGGGTAACACTATGGTTGAGCTACTTAACCTTACAAACCCTCGAAAAACAGATACATACCAAGTGGCGTTGAACGCTAAATGGTATCCGATGGATGGTTTAACCCTTGCTGTTGACCTAGCCCACTCAAAAGCAGAAAACGAAAATGCTGGTGATAACCGCTTTATCGTAGCCCGTGGTTTTATTGACTCGATAGGTATTGATTACAACACTGGCAATAAACTACCTGACGTATTTCTCTCGCCAGGTCTAACTCAAGATCAGTCTTACGGTGCGCACTACAGCCGTAATACAGGTACGGGCGTTGAAGACACAGTGAATGACTTCAAGATTGTCGGTAACTACATCCCTGACAGTGATATCATCACACGTGTTGACTTTGGTATTACTTACCTTGAGCAAACTAAGAGCCAACTGCAGTACGCCTCGAAAAACCCAAGCCAGTTCAGTAATGGTGGTCAGTACCTGACACGCGATGGTTATGAGTTTGATGACAGCACAGTATTCAGTGCCGGTGATTTTAATCTATTTGAAATCCCAAGCGACGTATTCGTTGCTGCAAACTTTGATAACTTCCTTGATGGTGAAAGCAGTGTAACGCCAGATCCATGGCCAAGCTTTGATTACGATAAACTGCTAGCTTACTACCGTTCAATTAATGCTGCAGCGACTGATGCGAGCATTGTTGCATCACTTAATACATCAGGCACGTATGAAGTTACCGAGGAAGTGTTAACGGCTTACGCGCAAGTCACACTTGAAAGCACGATTGCAAACATGCCGTACTCTTTGAACCTGGGTATTCGTGGTTCACAAACAGATGTAAGCTCGAAAGGTTCAGTATATGACTTATCTCTTATTCAGCTTCAAGAGGATGGTAAACCACTAGAGAACGGCTGGCGTGAAACGGTAGACACATCATTTGAAGGTGACTACAACAACATTTTGCCGAGCATGAACTTCAAGTTGAGCTTGGCCGATGACTTAATCTACCGCTTCTCAGCAGCGCAAGTCATTAGCCGTCCTTCGCTGGGTTACTTGCGTCCATGGTTAGCGCCAAACTTCGACACTTATCGTGAAGGCCTACCGCAACTATCAATGGCCGATCCATCACTGACACCGGAAGAAGCTAATCAAGCAGATATGACGCTTGAGTGGTACTTCGAAGACAGCAGCTCGCTAAGCGGTGGTATATTTGTGAAGGATCTGAAGTCATTTATCGACTATGTAGAAGGTCCTGTTGAAGTTGAAGGTGTGCGCTATTTTGCTTCTTACCCAGGTAAGAGTGAATACGGTGCAACTATCCAAGGTGTGGAAGTGGCGTACCAACAATCGTTAGAAAATCTACTGCCAGAGCCATTCAACGGTTTGGGTTTCCAGTTTAACTACACTTATGTAGACAGTAGCTATGACGAGCCAGAGCTAAAAGAAACAGGCTTACCTTTCAGAGGCATGTCTAAGAACTCATACAATGCGGTTGTCTACTATGAGCAATACGGCTTCCAAGCGCGTTTAGCTTATAATTGGCGCAGCAAGTTCTTGTCAGATCCAGATGCATGGGGCGGACCATACTGGATCTCGGATTACGGTCAACTTGATGCCAGCATGAGCTATGACATCACCGATCAGTTCACTGTGTTTGCCGAAGCAACAAACTTAACTAACGAGCGTTATTGGGGTTACACCAAGCGCACGGATCAGGTGAGTTACCTTGAGCGCTTCGGTACGCAAGTGGCATTAGGTGTTCGTGCTAGTTTCTAACACTTATCACAAGCGCCCAGTTATCGGGCGCTTACTCCCTTTTATAACGAGGTTATTATGGCTGGGATCAGTGTTTGGCAATTAGTTATTATTGCTGCAATTGTTATTTTGCTATTTGGCACAAAAAAATTATCGCGATTAGGCTCCGACGTCGGCACGTCGATAAAAGAGTTTAAACGAGCAGTGGGGGACAACCCTAATCAAGAATCTTAATGGCGTCCGTTTTGCCCTAGTGGTGTCATTTCAAATCAACTGTGAAGTATGCATTGGCTGGCGACCTACTTAAGTCAGCTGATGTTAGTTGTATCCTGTGTAACCCAGTAGCTAAAGCCACCATTAAAAGTGGCTTTATTTTTTATATTTCCTAGATTAATTGGCTACCTAGGTAACTCCTCGTTTTGTAATAAAAACTAATAAATACATAAGTTTGTATATGTTTAGCCGAGTCTTATGGCAGTATAACTAGCTCCATAGAGAAATAATTTTCAATTTTTAAGGTTTCTTAAGAATTTCTTAAGTTTCGGATTTTACTTTAATCCTAGAGACTTAAATTATGAGTTATTGCTATGGAAACAATGTCAGTTAATGTTGCAGCAATCCAACCTCAATACCTAAATGAGGAAACAGCCGATATATCCCAAGGGTATTATGTTGCCAACAAACAAGCGCAGCCAAATGATTTTGGCCAGCACGTGTACTCGCGTTTAGCTGAGCGTATCCAAGCCGGATTTGCCAAACATTATGACGCGAAAGTGCATGAGTTTATGCCTTTGTTAGCCTGTCTTGCCTATTCACAACAACGTTATTGTTGTTTCGGCTTACGCAGTGCTTCTAACACATTGTTTTTAAGTCAGTATCTATCTCAACCTCTGTCGGAATACCTTCAGCAGTGGCACTGTGCAGCGAACCAATGTGTGGAGCTAGGAAACCTAGTGTCTACCCACTCCCAAGCGACCTTAGCGCACTTTGTAGTGCTAGCGAAAGCCTTGCAGCAAGCAGGTAAGAAGAAATTGGTGTTTTGTGCCACTGCGCATATCCGCAATTTATTGATGCGCGTTGGTGCCCATTTCGAGGAGCTAGAAGAGGCTTTGCCCGAGCGCCTAAGCGATTATGGTAAAAATTGGGGAAGCTATTATGCCAACGGCCCTAAGGTGTGTGTGGTGGATGTGCAACAAGTTTCAAGTCATGTTGACGCCATCGATACCTTGTCCTTTTTTGCAAAGTCTTATGCTGTGGACATTAACAACCTTGCTGCTGAGGTGGCGCAGTTATGATGGTGGATTTAGTAACTCGCTGGCAAGGCGAAGTCATTGCAAATGAGCAGCGTATGTCTGCCAATGAATTTTGGCAACACGTTGAAGCGCTGAGCACTCAGCTACGCGATATGAACTTACGCTGTGTTGCTGTTGAGCTAGATAACGGACTGCCTTGGTTAGTTGTCGATTTTGCGTTGATGCAAGCAGGCATTGTGTCATTGCCTTTACCACATTTTTTCTCAGCATCTCAGCGTGAGCATGCACTGCAAAAAGCGCAGCCGCAGCTAATTATTCGTGCGGCAAAACCTGAATTCGAAGAGCAGTATTTATGGTCAATCGGTGAGCAATACATCGCGTTAGAAGTTGTTGATATGGGGGCGGTTGAGTCTATCGAGTTTCCACAAGGTACCCAAAAAATCACCTTTACTTCAGGCTCAACTGGTCAGCCAAAAGGCGTGTGTTTGAGTGCACAACAGTTACTCCAGGTCGGCGCGAGTTTAGTTAATCGTTGTGCCATAAGCCAACCTCAACATTTGTGTTTATTGCCGCTGGCAGTGCTGTTAGAAAACGTTGCCGGTGTTTATGCCCCGATGTTGGCGGGTGGCTCTATCCATGTTCCTTCGCTGGCGAGTTTAGGATTTGATGGCACAGCCTTAAAAGAGCCGCAAAAACTATTGGCGACCATTTCGCAAGTACAGCCCAATACCCTTATCCTCGTTCCTGAGCTACTCAAGGGGCTTGTTGGCGCTTGCGAAATGGGCTGGAGCGCACCCGAGTCTCTCGCTTTTATCGCCGTAGGCGGCGCAAAAGTAGCGCCTGACTTGATAGAGCGTGCACGCAAACTAGGCTTACCAGTCTATCAAGGTTATGGCTTGTCCGAAGCGGGCTCAGTAGTGAGTTTGGCAAGCAGTATTGACGTGGATAGCGCCAGTGTCGGGCAACCGCTTGAGCACGTTGACTGCGACATCATCAATGGTGAGTTGGTCCTAAAAAGCCCACAGTTCCTTGGTTACCTCGGTGAACCCGCGCCGCAGGAAGAGGCTTATGCTACGGGCGATCTCGTTGCGCTAGAAGGAGGTGAAATTCATATCCTTGGGCGCAAGAAAAACCAAATCATTTTAAGCAATGGACGCAATGTTTCACCGGAATGGCCGGAGTCTCTCCTGTTGAGCAACAGTGCAATCTCCCAAGCGGTCGTTGTTGGGGAGGGGGAGGCCTGTTTATGTGCGCTAATTTATTGTGACCCGCGAGCAAACAACATGCAGTTATCAGCCTTGGTGGCCGCAGCTAATGAACAACTGCCCAGCTATGCCAAGATCGCCAATTTCTTACGTTTATCGACGCCGTTATCTGTGGACGACGGTTATTTAAGTGCAAATCAAAGACCTAAGCGCGATGCGATTAATCTCGGTTTTGCAGCACAGATTTCTCAGTTATTTCAGGAGTAGTCCCCTATGCTATTTTTCCAAAAACTTGTAGAGCAAACACAACAGGATCGTCAGTATTTATTGAGCGCTGAGGTGATTCAAAAGGCCCTAGCGGGTGAGGTCAGTTTGGATTTATACGTCGCATTTTTGCAACAGGCTTATCACCATGTAAAACATACGGTTCCTTTATTAATGGCCTGTGGTGCGCGCGTTGATGAGAAGCAAGAATGGTTACGAAACGCCATTGCTGAATACATTGAAGAAGAGCTAGGGCACCAAGAGTGGATTCTCAACGACATTGCCGCTTGTGGTTTCGACAAAGAACAGGTTCGTGCCAGCGCACCAAGTTTTGCGACTGAAATGATGGTCAGTTATGCCTATGACAGTATCGCCCGCATTTCACCGCTGAGTTTTTTCGGTATGGTGCATGTGCTTGAAGGAACCTCTATTGCTTTGGCTGATAATGCCGCGGCGCAAGTCAGAGAGCAACTTGGGTTACCAAAAAAAGCGTTCACTTATCTTACTTCGCACGGCGCTCTAGACCAAGAACACGTCAAGTTTTTCGAAGGTCTGATGAACCGCATTACTGATGAGAAAGAACAAAACATCATTATTCACGCAGCGAAGCGCTTCTACCGTTTATATGGCGATATTTTCCATACATTGAACGAGGACCATGGTATTTGCGCTCTGGAACTCGAACAGGTTGCATCATGAGCGCGCCAATAGCGGTGTTAACCGGAGCCAGTGGCGGTATTGGTCGTCATATCGCCAAGCAGTTGGCTGCGCGCAACTATCGTTTGCTGTTACTCGGTAGGGACTTGAAAGCGCTTGAGACCTTGCAAAACGAGTTACCGAGTCAAGAGCAGTCTTTTCACATTGCGCTGCAAGTGGATTTGGCTAGTGACGCGGATCTCGACCGCGTTATTGAGTTGGTTAATGACATAGGTCGGGTCGACTTGCTGGTTAACAATGCCGGTGTGAACACTATGGTGCCGTTTACATCACTCAGTAAAGAGCAATTGGATGCCACGTTAGATGTAAACGTGCGCGCACCTATGCTGCTCGCACAAGGCTTATTGCCGCTGCTTGAGCGCAACAATGGCATCATCGTCAATGTGGGTTCCTCGTTCGGGGCAATCGGCTATCCGCTGCAAGCGCAGTATTGTGCCAGTAAATTTGCATTGCGTGGATTCAGTGAAGCATTGGCTCGAGAGCTGAGTGATTCGAGCGTACAAGTAAAATATTTTGCGCCGCGCGCCACCCAAACCGCGATCAATACAGACAAAGTGAATGAATTGAATAAAGTGCTGGGTAATACCATGGACTCGCCTGAGTATGTGGCTCAGCAATTTATCCAACTTTTAGACTCCACTGAGCGCCGCCGCAGTGTGGGTACTAAGGAGTCGTTCTTCGCAAAAATAAATGCGTTGTGGCCAAACTTGGTTGATAACGCATTGGCAAAACAACTAGCAACAATTAAACAAACCATGAGGTGAGTTATGAAACCTTTTATCGCAACTGCATTCTTAGTGGCTTTGCTGTCAACAAATGCAACAGCCGCCGTGGATGCTGACTTAACTAATATTATGCGTCAGTGGGCGCATGTGAATTACGAAATTGACGGTGATGCTCAGGAAAAGGCATTCGAAGGTTTAGCCAAAGAGATCGCATTGTATAGCGAAGCACATCCCGGACAAGCAGAAGGCCATATCTGGGCAGGTATTGTGCATTCTAGTTTTGCGGGTGCCAAAGGTGGACTCGGAGCACTGGGGTTAGCCAAGGAAGCGAAAAAGGACTTCGAAAAAGCCATCGCTATCGACGGTAATGCCTTACAAGGCTCGGCCTACACCAGCTTAGGGACCTTATATGCGCAAGTTCCAGGTTGGCCCGTTGGCTTCGGTAGCGATAAAAAGGCGCAAGAGTTGTTTAATAAATCTTTGGCAATTAATCCAGATGGCATTGATATTAATTACTTTTATGCACAGTTCCTCTATGATGAAAGAAAGTATGAAAAAGCCAAAGCGCACTTGCTTAAAGCTCAATCTGCTGCGCCCAGAGTAGATAGACCCCTTGCCGACAAATACCGTCAACAAGAAGTGGCTGAACTTTTGGCTAAAGTGGAGCGCAAGCTAAGTCGCAAATAGGAGTGCTAGGTGCGATTGTTATTGGTAGAAGATGACCAAGTGGTTAATGCCGGGCTCACGCGCACGCTCTCTAGTGAAGGGTATGCAGTTGAGTCCACACTATGTTTGGCGGATGCACGCCCGTTAGTTGCCAACGACGAAGTTGACTTGGTTATCCTCGATTTAGGGTTACCCGATGGTGATGGCTTGAGCCTGCTTGCAGATATCAAGCGAAGAAAGAAGCCTTTACCTGTGTTGATATTAACGGCGCGAGATGCCCTCGATGACAAAATTAAAGGTTTGGATCTGGGTGCTGATGATTACCTAGTCAAACCCTTTGAGGTTGACGAGCTTTTAGCGCGTTTGCGGGTGCTTGGGCGACGTGTGAGTGGTGTAACTTCGAGCACGTTGCAATGTGGTTCTGTGGTGATGGATTTGGCTGCCCATCTAGTAACTATTGATGGTGCACAGTTGAACCTGCCGCGCAAAGAATACATGTTGCTAAAAGCACTGCTTGAGAATCAAGGGCGGGTGCAATCTAAAGAGCAGCTTGAACAGAAGCTTTATCAATGGGGAGAAGAATTAGGCTCCAATGCTATAGAAGTTCATATTCACCATTTACGTAAAAAATTACCTTCCAATGCCATTAAAACTTTGCGCGGTATTGGCTATGTAATGAATAAGCACGAGGGGCACTAGGTGTGAGTATACGGGCTAAACTGGTGATGTTGCTTATCTCCATGCTGGTACTCATCCTGTTTATTGCCTTGGTGCAGGGCTATCAGCGCAGCCTTGAGCGTGCTGATTCTTTGTTCGACAACCACCTTTTAGAGCGTGCGCAACTACTTAGCGATATTCCTGTGCAAAATACCGTGATTGTAGGGGAAACCTTGTGGCAAAAATGGCATGGGCAAACCTTAATTGCGGGTGATGCCAAGCTCTTAGCAACGGCTCCAACAGAACCGCTGCAAACAGTGAATAGTCGAGGGCAAAGGTTGCGAGTCGCTAACTATTGCAAGGATGGGCAATGCACCGTGCTGGCAGAGCCTATTGCTGAGCGATTCGCTTTATCTGAGCAGCTTATCTTGGCGCTCATGGCCCCCATGTTGCTGGGTATTGGCATCTTAGCGGTGTTTATTAGTCTAGTAGTGAAGCGCGCATTGCAACCTCTGACGTTACTTTCCAAAGAATTACGCGCCCGTGCCGCTAATGATTTTTCTATGATTAAAACACAGCCCAAAGCGCAAGAAATTAAACCTGTGGTACAAACGTTGAATGCACTGCTGCGCCGTACAGAGCAGGCATATTTGCGAGAGCGTTATTTTGCCAGTGACGCAGCCCATGAACTGAGAACCCCGTTGAGCGCGATGAAAATCAGTCTTCATAATTTGCTGAAGCGCTATGATGATGAAGATGCCAAGGCAATCAATTTGAGTGTCGACAGACTCAACCATTTAGTCGAACAAATGCTGGCATTAGGTCGCACTTCATCACAGCAGTGGCAAGATAAACTACAACCCCAGTCAGTGCCTGTTATTTGTCAGCAAATTATTGCGCAGCTCTACCCACAGATAGAAGACAAAGAGCTGGAGATCAGCCTCGATGGCGAGTGCCAACATGTCATCGGTGAGCCTTTCACCTTGAGTGTTATGATTAAAAACTTGATCAGCAACGCCGTAAAATACACGCCCCGCGGCGGTAAAATTAGAGTGAGCCTTGCAGATAAAGGTGAACAACTAGAGCTGAGAGTTTCCGACTCTGGCCCAGGGATTCCTGCACAGTTACGTGAGCGCATATTCGATAGATTTTTCCGCGTTGGCGGTGACTCACACCCTACTCACATTCCTGGCGCTGGACTTGGCATGGCGATAGTCCAGCACGTTGTAGGTTTGTATCGTGGCGACGTCGCTTTACAAGAAAGTCAATGGGGTGGGTTAGAAGTGGTGGTAACGCTTGGCGTACATCGGGAGACTTTATGCAGCGATTAATCGGTATATTGCTCTTCATCAGCGTCTCTGCGCAAGCCCAACTCAAAGAGTTTGAGCTGGTATTAAAAGACCATCTCTTTTATCCAGCTCGCTTAGAAGTCCCCAGCAATGAGAAGATACGCCTGCTTATCAGGAATGAAGATAATGACCCTGAAGAGTTCGACAGCTTCGACCTTAACCGAGAAAAAGTTCTGTTTCCCGGGCGTGTAAATGTTATTTATATCGGTCCTCTAGAGCCAGGGGAATATTTCTTCTTTGGAGAATTCGCTCCCGATACAGCCCGCGGCTCAGTAGTCGCAGTGCCGCAAAAGGTGGGGCAGCCATGATCAACAGCTTACTGGTGACCATTAATCAATTATTACCACTGGCTGTGCTTTGTGTGTTCGCCCGTTGCCTCTGTAAATGCCCGCCCGCCCGCAATCAGTGGCCCTGGGTACTTGGTGCTGTATTGGCCCCCACATTTGTTTATATCCAGTCGATGCAATCCATCAGTCAGTGGTTTGATTACCTTGGCTTTGAATACTCACAAATGCTACTTATCGTTGTTATGGCACTTTGCGCAATTGTTGGTTTAGCCCTTCGTCATTGGGCCGCGTTTGTATTGTTGATAGCCAGTGCATTAGGGTTGTATGCCAGCCATTACTTGCCTTGGTTGATGCAAGGTGAGCTTGATGCAGCGCGGGGCTTAGGTGTTTTTCTCGGAGTAGGTATAGTTACCAGCTTTTCAATCTTGTTCTTTTTCTTCTTAGATTGGCTAGAAGTACGCTACGGTCAGTTCGCAGTGGTGCTTTTGTTCAGTATGCACATCGCTGGGAGTATGGTGGCCATGCTTGATATAGCCGCGGGGGCTGGGGTGCTGACGATGCCCACAGCGTTTTTTGATTTGCGTTTCGTGCTAGATGAGCACTCCGTGTTGGGGCGCTTAGCAAAAGTGGTGGTGGGTTACGAAGCGACTCCAAGTTTGCTCTCCTCGGTCGTATATATGTCCACTTTGCTCAGTTTGATTGCTGCAGCTAGGTGGCAAAGGAGTTTACAATGATGCGTTACGTAAGTGTTGTGTGCTTGCTGTTTAGCTCTCTTAGCTGGGCTGATGGCATAGTGGTCGACAAGGTCTATCATCCTTATGTTATGCCTTACGAAAAAGAAGTTGAATGGCGTTTAGTGTCTCGTCAAACCGACCAAGGCAACATATTGGCGCAGCGCTTTGGTGTTGGCGGGGCAATTAGCGAGACCTTGAGTTTAGAACTCTATGGCGTTGGTGAACGCGATGACAACGGCGACTTTGGACTCTCAGCATATGAAGCCGAATTGCGTTGGCAACTTGTTGAACAAGGTCGCTATTGGGCAGATTGGGGAGCGTTGTTTGAAATTGAAAAACAACATCGTCAAGACAGCTATGAAATTACATCAGGCTTGTTGTTCGAAAAAGAATTTGGGCAAACTAGCTTAACAATGAATGCTTTCGCCGTGTATGAATGGGGCAACGACATTGACAACGAGTGGGAAACTGAATTTCGTGCTCAATATCGTTACCGTCTGCGCAGCGCTTTTCAACCTTCGATAGAACTTTATTCCGGTGAAGACTTCCTCGGTGTTGGCCCTGGCTTCATTGGCTTGCATCGTTACGATGGACAACACCAGTTAAAGTGGGAAGCGGGCTTTATTAGCGAAGTAGGCCATGGTGGTAAAGATCATAGCTTTCGTTTAGCGCTAGAATTTGAGTTCTGATGGCGGGTTGGCAAGCAAAGCCTCTATTTCAGGGGCGATTCGCTCGGCAAGCTCTTCATGACGTTCGTGAAGAATATGATAGGCCTTGGATTTGAATAATGTAATTTGCTGTAAAGACGTCAGTTCTGCCGGGCGTGACCAAGAGCTCGAAACAATATAAAACGCGTAGTCGGCGTGACCGGTTGCCAAAATTTTCGGCATCCTCCCAAGGTGGTTGACGATGAAGTAACGGTTGTTGGCTGCTTGCGGGAACAATGTTTTAATTGCACGCCTGCCAATATCGGTGGTAACAATGGCGATGTCTTTGTCTCCCAGCACGGTCTTTTTACACTCAACTTTCTTAGAACAAATCAACAAAAACTCCACCTCTGAAATTGGCGGGCCGACTCTTTTGAGTTCACTGTGTTTATCTATGATGAAATCAATTTGCACTACGTCACCATCGATATTTTCATGGTGAATTTCATTTACAAACCTGAAATCCGGAAGACGGATGAACTTAGCATCGATACCGGCATTTTTGTACGCGAGTTTAACCAAGGGCAGCGCTGTTTGTTGGACACTGGGGTGTTCAATATAGCTGATGCGAAGTTGTGGCTCTTTCTCACTACTAAACACCTTGAGACAGAGCAAAGACATTAACAGCAACAAACTGCTGATAAGTGCGCAACGAATAAAAGTGTGAGATGAGAGGGTGGGTCGTTGCGCAGTATTCATTGTTAGCCTCAGTCGTTGAACGCTTCGATATTGTAGTAGGGATTGAGCAGTTTTTGCTGATACCAACTCGTTTTTTCTACTATTTCAAACGCTTTTTGAAGCCGCTTAATAAGCTGAGGATCAGTGTCTTTATTCGCGGCCAGATAGCCATAAACGCTCAAGTCGTCAATTGCTTTGATAAAACTTAACTGCGTGGGTGCAAGGTTGAAGTGTTGCGACATAGAGTTAATGTATTGAGGATCGTCAATGACCAAATCGACTTTTTTGGATATCAGCAACTGATAAGATTGCTTGATATCCGTGGTTTCAACAATGGCGAATTGTTTCTCAGCTAAATACAAGGCACTAATATCGCCACGTTGTACAGCAATGCGATAGGCTTTTGCGTCTTCAAATTTGTTGATTTTTATATCATCGCGTTGAGTAAGGCTGACAAAACCAAGCCGAAAATATGCAACTTTACCCAGCCAATGAAATTGAGACTCTCGCTCCGGCGTTTTAGCGACACTGTAAATTAGGGTATTGGGCATTCTTTTAGCGATATGAAAGGCCCTTGCCCATGGGTAAACGCGGATATGAGATTCAATATCAGCTTCTTGCAGAACATGGTTGACGATGTCGGTGCT
>NZ_JBDODM010000003.1:0-201933 GCF_039831865.1 Pseudoalteromonas pernae | reverse complement strand
CTGCCCGCGACCTTACCATTGATTAGGATTTGATTTGGGGGGCTTAGTTCCGTAACCACGTGTAAGCCTTCGTGAGCCCAGCTGTAAGAACTAACTAAGCAAACAAATAAAGCGACCAGATGGAATGAAAGAAACAGCCTATAATTCATTTAATTGTGATTGTGACAAACATCACCCTAATGATAGATAAACGAATGCACTTACGCACTTAATTCCTGCAATAAATTTTCTATGCCTTAGAAACGATAAAAGGGCCTGTCGGCCCTTTGGTGAAGTATCGTTCAAGTTAGCTGTTACCTTAACCCCTTAAAGCAACAACCTAGGTCTATGAGACCCTGTTTTGCAACCGTGGTTTCTCTTTGTTTCTAAGCAATAGAGAGGAAAAACCCAGCAATTGCGGCGCTCATGAGATTGGCCATTGATCCCGCCAATACTGCTCTGAGCCCTAGACGTGCGATATCCTTTCGCCGGCTTGGCGCCATACCGCCAATCCCGCCTAGTAAAATGGCTATCGAAGATAAGTTTGCGAAGCCACACAAAGCAAAGGTTACGATTGCTTGGGTGTGTGGGCTTAACTCATCACGATAATTTACAAAGTCCAAATAAGCGACAAACTCATTCACGACTAATTTTTGCCCGATAAAACTACCGGCTGTTATAGCTTCACTCCAAGGTACACCCAGTACCCAAGCTACTGGAGCGAAGACATAACCTAAAATCTGTTGCAACGTCAGCTCAGGGTGGTCGAAGAAGCTACCTGCCCAGCCTAATACGCCGTTTAACAAAGCAATTAGTGCAACGAAGGCTAACAACATTGCGCCCACGTTAAGGGCTAACTGCATACCACTTGAAGCACCTGATGCCGCTGCATCGATAACATTAACTGGCTGCTCGTGGTCGCCGTCTAACTCTGCTAAATCTTCTTTAGGGGTCTCAGTTTCTGGCACAATCATTTTTGCCATTAAGAAACCACCCGGTGCCGCCATAAAGCTAGCCGCAATTAGATACTGTAAATCAACACCGATTTTTACGTAACCCGCCATAACAGAGCCAGCGACCGTTGCCAAACCGCCAACCATTACAGCAAACAATTCAGACTTGGTCATGGTTGCGATGAATGGCTTAACAATCAATGGCGCTTCAGTTTGACCAACAAATATATTCGCGGTCGCAGACAATGACTCTGGGCGCGATGTTTTTAATAATTTTTGTAGAGCACCGCCGAGGATTCTAATGACCCAATCCATGATGCCCAGGTAATACAACACAGCTACAAGTGATGAGAAAAACACGATGACAGGCAAAACCTGAAAGGCAAACAAAAAGCCTAGTGTTTTCTCTGATGCCAGTGGCCCAAACAGGAAAGCAATCCCGCTTGATGCATAGCTAATGACTTGAGACACCGCCGCCGACATCGACGCCAGAATGTTCTTACCAAATTCAAAAAATAATACGAAGCCACCAATGATGACTTGCAGTAAAAATGCGACGCCCACCGTGCGAAGATTAATCGCTTTTCGGTTTGTTGACGCAGCGAAGGCGATGGCGAGTAAAACTACCATGCCGACCAGGCTCATAAATGTTGTCATGCCCGTTGTTCCCGTTATTCTTGTAGTAGGTGTTTGATTTTACTTTTTATTATGTCAATCGCTACGCGGTTTTTACCACCTCGAGTCACGACTAAATCCGCAGTATGCTTTGATGGTTCAATAAATTGATAAAACATCGGGCGCACAGTACGTTTGTATTGGTCGACCACGGATTGCAAAGTGCGGTCTCGTTCTTCAATATCACGCTGCATGCGGCGCATCAAGCAAATATCGAGCGGCGTATCGATGAACACCTTAATATTAAATTCTTCCCTTAATGCTGGGTCACTCAGTAGCAAGATACCTTCAACAATAAGAATTTTAGCTGGCAACACTCTGCGAGTTTCTTCACTACGGGTATGCTCACTGTAGTCATAAACTGGCACATCCACTGCCTGACCTGCGCGAAGTTGGCGCAAGTGCTCTACCATTAACTCATGCTCAAACGCATCAGGATGGTCATAATTCGTAGTAACGCGGTGCGCCATAGGTAAATGAGACTGATCCCTGTAATAGGCATCTTCTTCAATAATGGCGATGGCGCCTGGTTCTAACTCGTTTACCAATTCTTTGTAAATGGTTTGGCTAAACAAAGATTTGCCCGATGCAGACGCACCAGCAATCGCGATAATGGTTTGTGTCACTGACAAGCACCCAGACTGATATAAGACAAAGGATTACTTTAGCAAATTAGCTAAAAATAATCTCAATAGATGCCATCCTTTAGCGCTATCAAGCGCCGAAGTGACGCAAATCCTCACGTTATTCCGACAAATGTATCGGTTTTGGGGTGTTTCTATTAAGGACTTATGTCCGCTTGAAAAAACATCAGTGAGAACCTGCATAGAACCCCGGGTTTCCTATACTTGCTGTAGGACTTTTGTCCTGTTTACGTGCGCGGCAAGTGGTTAAAGTGAAGTTATTAAAGCATTGAGCGAGGCAATTATGGCACGAGCAATTATCCTGATGGCTGACAGTCTTGGTATAGGGGCTGCCCCTGACGCCGAGAAATTTGGCGACCTGGGTGCCAACACCTTGGGCCACATTCTTGATTCATACGAACAAGAAAAAGGCGAGCCACTGGCGTTAGCTAACTTGTCGCGCCTCGGTTTGATTGATGCCTGTGAGGCGGCGTCATCTCGAACCCTCAATGTTGCACAGCGTCAACAGCCGCAAGGTGGTTGGGGTTACGCGAAAGAACTGTCTAGCGGAAAAGATACACCGTCAGGACACTGGGAAATGGCCGGAGTGCCAGTTCTGTTTGATTGGGGGTATTTCCCACAAACGGTACCTTGTTTCCCACAAGCGTTTATTGATGAATTGGTTGCGCGCACTGGCATCCCCGGAATTTTAGGTAATTGCCATGCGTCTGGCACAACCATCATTGCACAGCTTGGTGAAGAGCACGTAAAAACCGGTATGCCGATTTGTTATACCTCGGCAGACAGTGTGTTCCAAATCGCTGCGCATGAGCAAAGCTTTGGCTTAGAGAAGTTGTATGAAGTGTGTGAGGTTGCACGGTCACTGCTTGATGAATACAACATAGGCCGAGTGATTGCGCGTCCATTTGTGGGCAATAATACAGATGACTTCAAACGTACAGGTAATCGCCGAGATTATTCTGTGCTACCACCATCTCCTACCTTGTTGGATAAATTGGCCGATGCGGGTGGTGAAGTGATCAGTATTGGTAAAATTGCCGATATTTATGCGCATCAAGGCATTACGCAAAAGCACAAAGCGCCTGGTCTAGAGAATTTACTAGCCAAAACAGAAGAAGTGATGAGTGTTGCGCCCGAGCGCTCATTGATCTTCACTAACTTAGTTGATTTTGATGAGTTATATGGTCATCGACGCAACGCTATTGGTTATGCAGAAGCATTGAAAGTGTTCGATGATTTCTTACCGCGCATTATTGCGCAATTAAAAGATGACGATTTACTTATCATCACAGCAGATCATGGCTGTGATCCGACGGCCAAAGGCGCGGATCATACCCGTGAGTATGTGCCGGTAATTGCTTATCGTAGGGGGATGCAAAGTGTCCCATTAGGTGAGCGTGAAAGTTTTGCAGACATTGGCCAGACGTTGGCGCAATGGTTTGATTTAACAACATTAGAATATGGTAAAGGCTTTGCGTCGGCACTGGTGCCTGCAACAGCATAAAAAGAGGACTGCATATGAGTACGCCGCACATTAGCGCACAAATGGGTGATTTCGCCGAAACAGTTTTAATGCCAGGCGACCCACTTCGCGCCCAATACATCGCAGAGCACTTCTTGGATGATGCCAAGCAAGTAACGGGTGTGCGTAACATGTATGGCTTTACTGGTACCTATAAAGGTAAGCCAGTGAGCATCATGGGTTCTGGTATGGGTATTCCGTCGATGTCTATTTATGCCCGCGAGCTTATTTGCAGTTTTGGTGTGAAAAATATCATTCGTATCGGTACCTGTGGCGGGATTGCTCAAGACACTAAAATTCGTGATGTGATTTTTGCGCAAGGCGCAAGTACAGACTCAAATGTAAACCGCGCACGAGTGCGTGGATACGATTTTGCTGCGTTGGCCAATTTTGGCTTGCTTGAAAATGGTGTTCGTGCAGCGCGTGAATTGGGAATTGATGCCAAAGTGGGTAACGTTTTCACTACCGATACTTTCTATCAAGCTGACCCAACATTCTATCAAGAATTAGACAAGCTCGGCGTGATGGCGGTTGATATGGAAACCGCTGGTCTATACGGCGTTGCCGCAGAATATGGCGCCAATGCGATGGCGTTATTTACGGTGAGCGATCACGTAATTACCGGTGAAGCAACACCGGCTGAAGAGCGTCAAAGCACCTTTAACGAAATGGTTAAGATTGCCCTTGAGTCAATCTAACTAACAACAGAGTTCCTTGGTAATACGTAAAATACGTTAACCTCAAAAGTCCCCGCTACAAGCGGGGCTTTTTTTATCCACTTTCTGACAAATTCCAATCTCGTTGAAATAATGTTCTCAAGGTAGCTTGATATTAACAATTAGTTTATTTATAGGTACAGTTGGATTGATATGTATCCGAAAAAATAAATATAAACAGGATGTTGTGATGAAAAAAGCTGGAATTTTTTTACTATTCGTTAATTGCTTGATACTGAGTGGTTGTTATTCTACACCGGAAGTAAAACCGCGCATGGCGCGTTTTGACAGTTCTGAAGTCAACAGCGAAGCTTTCAACTTTAAATTATCGGTTGGCAGTGATAGCTCCAACCAAATTCCTCTTGCAGAAATAGAAAAAACAGACAAAGGATCTTCGCTTCGATTGTCAGCAGCAATGACATTAGGTAACGGTTTCGAAATAAAGTACAGCAATAGCGGCGAAGATAAGATCGGCATTAAATATCAGCTTTTTGGGGCACCTCTTGAACAAAAAGCTGCAGGCAATGTGTCACTAGCAACAAGCTTAAGTTACATCCGTTCTGAGCGTGATGATTATAATCCAAGTTCTTCACTCTCAGTGAACCCAGCTTTTTCACAATGGTGGGAGTTAGAACAGCAGGCGTTGGATGTTGCGCTGATTTCAGGGTATAGATTTAATGAACGCTTATTGATGTATGGCGGCTTATTCTATCAAGATGGCGATGTTGAGGGAGAAATCCGCAGCGCATTGTCCACAGAGGTTAGTCCACAACGATGCACAGAAAGTGATATTTGTCAGATTGAGTATTTTGGTGGAGATGGCAAAGGATATGGCGCAAACCTAGGGTTAGAGTATGAGTTTACTTCGTGGTTTGTTGTTGCTGCAGAGGTGGTTTATCACCATGCAAAGTGGTTTGATCGTACAAATAGCGAAACTGCTGCAAACCTTAATCTAGAGTTTAGGTTTTAAGTTTTTTTAGAAGGGGCAAAACGTAGTACCAAAAAATTTTATTATTAAAAAAGTTAAACAAGAAACTGTTTATAGCTATATTTGCCCTGAGCTTACTACATAATCGTGGAAACCTTTGTTTTTAGGCCCCTATTAACATTGTGTACTCAACTCGATTGCGGCCTTTATGCTTTGCCTCATAAAGCGCAGAGTCAGCCCTCTTCATAATTTCCTCCCAATTGGAGTCCGTAGGTAGGTTGGTGCTAAAGCCAATACTGACCGTTACGCCGATATTGATTCCATTAGAGTTTGAAGCTGTAGTTTGATCGATAGCTCTTCTGATACGTTCAGCTAATCCCAAAGCCGCGTTGTGATCGGTTTTGGTCGCTACGAGCAGAAACTCTTCACCACCTATCCGATAAAGGGAGTCGTAATCCCTTATTTGTTGGCTAATTAACTCTGACACATGTTTAAGAACCAAGTCTCCCAAAAAATGGCCATGTTTATCGTTAATACTCTTAAAATGATCGATATCAATCATCATAAATGTCAGTTTAGATTGTTCTCTAATGGCCTGCTTCAACTCTTTGGTGGCAAGCGTATCTAATGTCTTTCTGTTTAATAGTCCTGTTAATTCGTCTGTAATTGCTAGTGCCTTTAACTTATTTTCTTTTATCCAAAAAATTGTATATATGAGTGCTATAGTCAAAATAAAGTAATATGATGAAATAACTAATAAACTGCCGCTATAAAAGAAGCTATCTTCATGATGCATCGGGCTTGTTGACGTAAGGTTTAGCCAAAAAAAACGGTAAGAATAGAAGACAAGAAATACTCCAACAGTACATGCGACAGGAATCAAGCCTTTGTAAAATCTCTTAGTACCACTACTAGTAATGATGAATATGGTTAAAAGGTTAGTTGATATAACGATAGGAGATAAAAATATCAATCTTGTCTTTGTTGAACCAGATATTGCAGGTATTAAATGGAGTGCAGCAACTAATAAGAATAAGGCTGCAATGTAATGATACCTTTGCTGCTTTCCTTTAAGTAGATAACATCCATGAAGTATAAGCGCATGGCCACATATAAAGAATGAATTTACAATTAGAATAATCAAACTTATGTTTGTATCGCTGAAGTGTGATACAAAAGAAGTCAAGCTCGCTACCATGAAAAACAAGCCAGCGAGAGCCCAATCAGCGATGTGTTTTTGTTTTAAATCTATGCAGTAACATGAAAATAAAGTCAATGTCATAATTGCACTAGAAATTATCATCGTGATTAGTATGGTGTAATGATCCATTGGCTCTCCATTCCTTTGAACAATGTATTGGTGGTGCTCTTTGTGTTGTATTCACAAAACGGACTCGTATTAATATTACACGGTGTATCTTTTTTGTACAGGGTCGCAATTTGACCATTTTATTGAGTGCACTGTTTTGGTTTAGTAAATATAGATTCCAGTAAACGATAATCGGGAAAGCATATAAAATTAGGTGCGCAAATTGATGTCGTTTTACCTTAAAGTAAGGTGAAACGGGAGTTATATAAAACTTCCGTTCCGTTTTTTGATTATGGGTATATTAGGTAATTACATTGTAATATGTGCCCCAAGCTCTTTATGAATACTGCTCACTAACTCTTGCGGTAAGCAGAGTTGGTTAGCAAGAGCTTGTAAATACTGGCCAGAAACAGGTTGTTTGAGGTCAATGGCGCTGGCACTGGCAGCGTATACTTCAATGCCTGTTTGGGCGTTTGGTACGGCTGCGACAAGTTCAGAGAGCATCATGGGTTTTCGTAACTCGTCAAACAGCATGGCTTTTTCATTCACAGTCAAATCCATGTGCTCAACGCTGGCGAAGATCTTCTGTCGCTCGAACTCATCAATATGGCCATCAGCATAGGCAGCTGCAATCATTGCACGCATGAGCAGTAGTTGCCCAGACTCGTTGTTGTCGTCTACCACTTCCTCAAAGCTCTGCTCGGGCATATGCGACGGTGTATAATCAAACGTTCGACCACTGTGGTTGTCGCGAGCGCTTGTGTTGGCGAAGTCTCTGTGTACTTGGCCTTGAGTGGATTCATTTTTTTGCGAGTATTGCTGATAAGCTTTCCAAGCTAGGCCGCCCACAGCAGCAAGTGCGCCGTACTTTAGTGCTTTCTTTCCTGTTTTCTTACCCTTTTTACTCGTTACTAGGCTCGTAAGTCCACCGCCTGCAACGCCGCCAAGAAAGCCGCTAAGGGCGCCTGATTTGTTCAAGCTTCCCACTAGTTTCTGTAAGTCTTTCATCATTGCTCCTTATTGATGTGTTGTGTTCAGCTTATGTGATTTACACATTGCTGAAAACGAAAGCTTTGTTACAAAGCACTACAAACAATATAGGGATAAGGTGTTTAATATGATTGTTTTGCAGTGACTAACTAACACCCACTAGATTCAAGCTACACAGGATTATCAACTCGGCTGTGCACAACTAAAGCGTATTTATTACAAGTAAATTGATACATATAACACTTTCGAGCGTATGGAACTTCAATGTCGAAATGGAGTGAAATAATGAAACGCGTTTTTGTTCTTCCTTTGGTGTTTTTATTATCAGGCTGTGCTGTGTTTGGTGTTAATGGGGTAGAGTCGGCCCCTTATACACTGCTAACAGCAGATGAGGGAGCGCGCGTAGAAGTGCGAACATATGAATCCTTGGTGTTAGTATCTGCAAGCATGCAATCAAACGCTTTTAGGCGACTTTTTGGGTATATTTCCGGTAACAATAAAGGGGCTAAGGAAATAGCGATGACTGCGCCCGTTTTTATGCAAAACCAAGCAAAAGGAATGGAAATAGCTATGACGGCTCCAGTATTGATGTCAGCAGGTGAGGGCGGTGGCATTATGTCATTTGTTATGCCTAGCAAATTCACACTGGAAACAACTCCCGAACCTTTGGACCCCACCTTAGTAGTGAGTGAGGTTAAAGGTTACACCGCAGCAGCAATTCAATTTAGCGGTACAATAAATGAGCGTAGCGTTGTAAAGCACACAAAAGAATTACAAAAATGGATTGCCCAGAATAACTATATGGCCCTCTCAGAACCTGTAACAGCGGGTTATGATAGTCCGTTCACAATCCCTTCCATGCGCCGCAATGAGGTGTTAATTGCTGTAGCGAAACGAGTTGATTGAGGATATGAAAAGCTCTTGGTTGTAAGCTCATATATCGTTGTGAGGCGTGGAGGTTGGGGCAGGTGCTATTAGCTCAATTGCTTCGATGTGAAAAGGGCTACCCCATTGTTGAATGGTCATAATGTCGTTTTTTAATTGGCCTTTCACCCTTACTTTTGTGCCATGTTGGCAGTAGTTTTTTGGTAAATTTAATGGCATTAAGCGCTCTTTTTCATCCGTCACTAGAGCAAAAAAGCCCCCTTCTAATGGCACATAAAAAACTTCTGCAATAAACCAATTACTAAATTCGTTAATTTGTCTCGAGTTCTCGGGGTCGTGCAATCTGTTTTCCTTTTTTAATTGCTAATTAATAGCGATAAAACCACTCCTCGGTGAGTCTAGAGATGAGTAGGGGCTAAGTTCGGATATCTACCATTAAGTATTTACAAAAATATCATAAAAATAAAATTATATTCCTTTGTTTTTATAACTTTATCTTTTCATTGCTGTTCTAGTTTTAAATAGGACTAGAAGAAAAGGGAATGGATATGAAAAGAAAAATGCAGGTTGAAGGCAATGCAAGTGCAGATATGACACCTATGTTAGACGTGATGTTTGGCAGGGCCTGTTTATCTTTGCGGTTTACTTTATGTTCAATCTAAATGCTTTATGGTCGCGACGCGAGCTATGATGCATAGTTGCTCTATGTAAATAACGAGTAACAAAGAGCATAAAGCATTTAGATGAACCCGTAGGGCAGTGCCTGAAGTGCCTTTCTACTGTGTTATCGCAGTTCGTGTAGACCTAACTACACCACACATGCTCTGCCTTGTATAAAGTCACTTCAGGCTGCTGCAGAAACAAACAGCAAAGGTCAACAGACCCTATGATATTTTTCGTGGTCACGACCACATTTTCGCGCTCATATAGCTTGAATATTGAGCGCCCAAAGGCAAGCTTGGCAAACCCAAGTGAGGCAAAAAATTTGCAAATACAGATTGATTCACAGGACAGAATTTGGGTGCAAGGACGGCTTATCGCTACAGAGCAATTGGCTGTAAATATAGCTAAGGAGGCGGCAATCATGCCATTTAAACAATTGCAGCTTATGGCTCATAACAGTAGTTCGCACAAAATGTTGGTGCGGGTGCTCAATGATGTGAAAGCTATGGGGCCATGGCCTGTAGCGCTGGCAAACTGATGGTAGTCGTTTAACCGAAATACGCTTTTGCGTTCTGCTATCGTATTCGAGGAGCTAAGCATGCAGTGTTAGCTCCTCACTTTTAATCAGTTATTCCTACTCAAGACGAGTGACTTTCACCATGATTGCAGGGTTATCGAATTTATGCGCTGCACTGAGTACCGAACCGGTGAGCCCGTCATCCATACTAACAACACCTGGATGCATAGACACAAAGCCGGTGTCCTCTCTAGCTTTATTAAACCCTTCACCGCTGTCAGCAGGACCTGGGATCGTGCCAATGGCTTCGCTGTTCAATTCAGTACCTGAGTCAAAAACGTTACCGTAAAGTGACATAGAGCTGCCCACACTTAAAGAGGCGAGGCTTACTGCATCCACCCCCGTAAATGCGTCGTTGGTGTTAACCAACATAGTAGCAACGGTGAGTTTGGCATCGTTAATGTCTTGAATTGTCACGTTCAAGGTTTCTCTCCCGCCTGAGCCCAAAGGTGCAGTGCTCGTTGCGCTAGCTATCACTGAGGAGTCGGCTAACAGTGCAGAGTTGTCGCCTCCTTCAGCTAACATTTCTAACGCATTTGAGGCACTTTCACCCACTACCCAAAAGTTCCCAGCTTGGTGTAGCGCGATTGCGATGGGACTCAATGGTTGGGCATTGGTTAGATTTGTTACTGTGATTTCATAGGTGTAGTTAACAGGGGCTGGTGGAAGTGGCGTTGTTACTTCCATGTCGTCATTATCAGAACCACAGGCGATTAAGCCTAGGAGTATAAGGCTAGCGAGCGCAGCGTTTTTTACTATGGGTCGCATTAGGGTCATCATAAACATCCCTCCTATTGCACTGTGACAGTGAGTTTTGCTACTGGGTTTAACCAGCGGTGCACGGTATTACTCACGTCGCTTTGTCCAGCCACGGCTTCGTCATCACCTATATTACCTGGGTGGATGTGTACAGTGGTGTTTTCGATGCTGCTTGTCACACCGCTTCCGCCCATGCCCAACATTGGTTCAAGGGGAGGGGGAACAGGCATACCTGGAGTGCCCGGTGCACCGCCGCCGCGAATTTCATCATTGGCTTCAGTACCTGCATCGTACGCGTTGAGGTAAACATGATATGTGCCTGGCTCAGTGGGCAAGGTCCAACTATTGAGGCCGACAAAACCATCATTGGTTGGCAGCATCATCCCCACTAATGACAGCTGGGTATTACCTTCGCTTGTACTTAGCATGCCTTGTGCGATTTGCCCTGGAGACAACAGGCCTCCGGCCGGATTGGCCAAGTTGTCGGCACCGGCGCCTGACGCTAATGCCATCAAGCCATCAATAGCACCGCCTTCAGCCATCGCTTGTAACTCGGAGCTGGCCGTTTCGGCAACATTAAAGAGTTGTACTTCATTGCTGTGCGAGGTGATCAGTAAAGGCGTGAAGTAAATGCCGTGTGTTAAGTTCTGTACGCTGATTTCTAATTCGGCGGCATTTACATTGTGTGCAAGAGCTACAATTGCGCCTGCGATTGTAAGTTTTGGCAACGATTTCATCTCAAATCCTCTTCATTATTACTGTGTATATTGCAGCATTCACATCGCAATAATGGCGATGTGGTTATCGGAATGGTTTGAATGTGAATCGGCCGTTTTCAGCACTCAAGAAAAAAGACCAGAGTGACCAAAATATACTTTCAGATAAAATAATTTAATTTATAACTTATTGTTTTTTTAATTATTTATGGCAGGCAGTTTTGAAAACGCTAAGCGTAGACGCTCTTTGATTTTTTCATCGCTGTTTTTATTGATTGCTAAACAGGGGATGTATTCAGTTGAAAAGCTATTCGGTAGCACTTTACTGATATTAGGAATATCAGCTACAGCGGTATCGATAACCAAAATATAGTCCAAACGACCGTTTTGAAGGTTTTGCTTGAGGACATCTATCCCTGTTGTCACGACTAAGTTGTGACCCTCCTTGAAGCCTTTTGAAAGCAAAATCCCATGTGCTACTGAGCCGCGAGAGACCCCTACCAAAGAAGACTTTGCATCTTCAATTGATTGCATACGAGAGGGTGAATTGTCGGGCAAAGAGTAAAGATATATTTTTAATGGTCGTGCTATTGGACAAAACCACTCAAAGTTGTGTTCACGTTGAGGGGTTTTTAAAATGGTGTAGATAAGTGTATTGGGTTCCTCTAACGTGCTCTTTAATGCACGCTTCCAAGGTAGTATAGCGATGTCATAGTCTATCTGGGCTTGAGCCATGAGTTCTCTTACTCTCTTGGTGGCGGCACCAATTACTTCACCTTCATTGTTTTTATAACTTAGCGGCGGCAGGTCTTCGGTGACGATTTTAACTCGATCAATCGCCCACCCTTGTGTGCTGATTAATGCCAAGAACAACAACAGATACTTCACTAGTTTTACTCGAATGAGAACTCGTTATTAGACTAGTTTATAAATTATCTTTTAGCAAAATCAATTAAGTATGTGTTCAGCGACTAAGTTGTACCTTTTAAATTCACTCCTGTTAAAGTTCCTTTGAACCTTTATTGTTGTTAAGCAGGTTAGCCAGCTATTCTTGTAGCTGGCTTTTTTTTGCCTATCTTATTGCAAGAGATTTGCAAGCTGGCATGATATAGGCCGCAATTTTATATTTTAAGGGTCTAAGCATGCTCAAATGGCTAAGTTATTTTCTCATTGGTTTTACGTTGATGGTCGCTTTTGGGGCGAATGCCTCTACAAAAGATGAACAGCGTGAAATTACTTTGCCAGAGCAGCAGGCCAAAGGACTAACAACACAGCAGCAAGCTCAAGTACAACAAACTGTGTCACAACTTCAAGAACCCATGTATCGCCCTTTGATCGAACGATATATCTTGGACGAGTTGCAATCGGTGCGCAAAGATCAGCAAGCGTTACGTGCGGAATATGCTGAAAGAATAGCGCATGCGCAGCTAGAGACAGCTGACCGAGCAATTGGCTACACAGCGAATACAATGAACAATTTGTTTATTTTGATTACCGCTACCGTGTCAATTCTCGTATTGGTGGGATGGAATTCACTGCGTGACGTAAAAAACAAAGTAGAAGACATTGTTAACACCCGAGTGAAAGCGATTACTGAAGAGTACGAGTCACGTTTGGCTGGGTTAGAGCGTCAATTGCGCGAGCGCTCTGAAGAAATACTCAATAACCAAAAGAAAATCACCATCACCAATGAAATTCATTCATTGTGGATGCGTGCCAACTTAGAAAGTGATTACAACAACAAAGTTGAAATTTACGATGAAATTCTGACTCGCAAACCAGAAGATGTTGAAGCAATTGCCTACAAAGCGGATGCTTTGCTTGAACTGGGTGATACTAATCAAGCGATTGGATTGTGTAATCAAGCGTTGGATATCGATTCAGATTACGGTTATGCCTATTGGCAAAGGGCGTGTGGCTACGCCATGAAGCATCAGCATAGCGACGCTATGGCTGACATTCGTATGGCCCTTGAGTATTCGCCAAGTTTACGAAATGAGTTGATGCATGAAAGTGCTTTTGCAAGTTTGCATGACAATGAAAGCTTTAATGAAATCGTTAATGGCTAAGCATTAAAAAAGCGGCTTTTTGGCCGCTTTTTACCTACAACTATTTACTTTGATGGCGCTTTAAAGAACAACACCCGTTTCACTAAACCATTTACAACTTCATAGCTAGCAACAACTTCACCACGTTTGTCGATAACGTTAGCGTCACTGGAGCATGACTCAGATAGCTCTTGATCGATCACAAAGTTACCATGAACGATGCGTTTAATCGGGGTGCTTTTTACGCACTTCAAATTCTTGAACATCACCCCATAGCGGGCGATCAGCTGTTCTTTTCCTGAAAACATTAATTCGTTAGGGTACATATAAAACGACACATCTTCAGCGAAGTAACTGATAAATAGATCAATGTCTTGCTCGTTGTATGCCTGTGAAACAGCGTCAACGATAGACACCGCATTACGTTGTTCTTTATTGAGCTTTTTAGCAGTGCTCTTATCGAGTTGATTTTCGACAATTTCAGGTGTGCTTTCGCCTTGTGTAACTGCATTATCAGCTGCGAAAACAGCGTGGCTACCTAACATGGCTAACAAAAATAAACACATGCGTTTCATAAAACTTCCTCGATTTACCAATACTGCTCAACGGTGATTTGCCCCGGACTACGCCGACGATTTCGGCTATAACCTAGATCCGCTAAGCATTGGCTGGTGTCTTTTACCATGTCGGGGTTACCGCAAATCATGAATTGTGCCACTTCGGGATTAGCCACAAGCTGAACGTGATCAAAAAGTTTACCGTTTTTTATCAACTCTGGAACACGTTGCGACAGTGCGGTGCTGTTTGCTTCTCGCGTCACAATAGGCACATATTTTAACTGAGGATGTGTATTCTGTATTTCTTTTATCAGCGCTTGATAACTGAGATCTTCGCTAGTACGCACACAGTGTACCAGCACGATATCTTGGTACTGTTGCCATACTTCTTGCTCTTGGAGCATAGATAAAAATGGGCCAATCGCCGTGCCCGTGCTGAGCATCCATAATTGTTCTGAGTTTGGTACTTCGTCGAGGGTAAAGTAGCCAGTGGCTTGTTCGGCAATAGCTATATTGTCACCGGGTTGGAGTTTAGCCATCGCTTCTGACAATGCACCATCATCTACTTGAATCAAATAGAACTCGAGCTCATTACTGCTCGGTGGATTGACAAAGGAATAAGCGCGGGCTACTCGTTTGTTGCCTATTTCTAGCGCAAGCTTGGTATATTGTCCCGCTTTGAAGGGGGCAATTTCTGCGTGAACAACTAAGCTAAAGAGCTTATCACTCCACCAGTGAATTCGGGTAACTTCTGCTTCCAGCCAATTTGCCATGCGCACTCCTTCGTATCATAAGATCGTTTATCCTCAATAACTTAAATCTGACAATACTAGGAGTTAAAGTCAATGTGAATTGCTTAGCAATGACTAATGTCATTAAAGTAATGCAGCCTGCTCAACCACTATCGCATGACGCGCTCCAAGGCGAGCATGGTCTTTGTCATAGCCACCACCAATAACCGTTGCTACAGGTGTGTTATGTTGTTGGCAGCGTTTCAGAACAAGGTGGTCACGGCGCTCGATACCCTGCCAACTGATGTCTAATTTGCCTAGGCCGTCTTCTTGCCAGATATCAACACCGGCATCGTACAGCACTAAATCTGGGTTGAGCGTTGTTAGCAGGTGGCATAAGGTTTCATCGACAATCGCTAAATACTCATCATCACCCAAGTTATTGCGCAAACCTATGTCCAAATCACTGGCACACTTTCTAAATGGAAAATTCTTCTCACAGTGTATAGAGCAGGTAAACGCATAAGGTTGATGCTGTAACATCGCTGCGGTGCCATCACCTTGGTGCACGTCTAAATCGAAAATAAGCACATTGGTTACTTCACCCGATTGAATCAAGGTTTGCGCTGCGAACGCTAAGTCATTAACCATGCAATACCCAGAACCAAAGTCATAGTGGGCATGATGCGTGCCACCAGCAAGGTGACATGCAATCCCATGTTCAAGTGCTAGACGTGCCGTTTTGAGGGTGCCAAGCGGGGCGGTAAAGGTGCGTGCCATGAGGTTTTTAGACCAAGGCAAACCAATACGGCGCATGGCTTTGTCATCAAGGCGGTTGTGCCAAAGGTCATGGACATAGTTATCACAATGGATAAAGGCTAAGTCATCAGGATAGCCAATCTCAGGTTGAAGGAGGTTATCGCCAATCAACCCTAAGTCTTTAACGTGATGGTAAAGGCGCGCAAATTTGCTCATAACAAAGCGATGGTTTGGGTCAAAGCTAAACGAATAATTTGGGTGATATACCAAAGGTAGATTTGGATTGAGCGCCATAGTCATAAACAACTGCTAGTTTTTTATAGCCTATCGACCCGTGCATCGCTGCGCAAGTATTGGCAAAATAAAAGGCTGTATACACAGCCTTTTATCGTTACAGCAGGGTAGGCTGCAATTGGGACAAGCGCACGGTTTTGCCAGTGACTGTGTTGCCTGTTATATCTTTGAGACCAAAGTGCACGCTTGGATCTGGTTGTTGCCAATCAATATCGATAAAGCCGTAGTTTACCTCATTCGTGAAATTACCCACGCGATGCTCGTTGGGGCTCACGTGTTTCCACTTTTCAGTCAAACCTGAGCTTGTGACTTCCCACAACGGATAAGCACCCGTTTGTTCTACTTTGGATAGCTCTCCCCAGTGTGTGTCGCCGCTTATCATTAACACGCCACCTATTTGTTCTTGGCGTATTAACTCAAGTAAGCGCGTGCGGTCATACGGGTAGTTCGCCCACGACTCCCAACCTGTGAATTCAGGTAAAAGCTGCAAGCTTGAAGCAATTATGCGAATTGCAGCGGGCTTTTTCAGCTCAGCTTCAAGCCATTGCCATTGTGTTTCACCGAGCATACTGGCAGTGGCATCTTCACTGGGTGAATAGGGGCCTTGGTTATTGGGCTTACGCTTTAAAGCATATTCGCTGTGACTTACATGATTGATAGCGGGGCGATTCCAGCGTAAGTCAGGCATGATCACACGCACTAACTTATCGCCTTCACCATATTCATACGAGGTGTAAATGCCATCTTTACGTGTGCGGCGAGGGGAGTCTTGGGGCTCTTGCCAAAAATCCAACATGATTTGCCGTGATGCTTCTTTTTTGGGGTATTCCATGCCGGCATCATTTTCGCCAAAATCATGATCATCCCAGATGGCGATGGTCTGAGTTTGTGCACGTAAGGCTTTTATTCCCGGTTGCTCACCGAGTTGCTGGTACTTGCGCTTGAGTAGTGCCATATCTTCGGTGTCGCCATAGATGTTATCCCCCAAGAAAATGAATAGCTCTGGCTGGTCCTTGATAATGGCATCCAAAATTGGCATGGGTTTGGACTGATGGCTACAAGAACCGAAACGAATACGCTCGATGTGTTCGTTTTCACCAGCAAATGTAATGTTGCTTAACGATGAGCCCACAGATGCGCAGAGCAAGGCGCAGACAAGGAGCTTTTTCATTTGAGCACCTCGTTAATTGCTGGAGCGACTTTATCGCTGTATTGGCTTGGCTCTTTCCCTAATAGCATCAGTGCAGTTGCGGCGATTTGTGCATTGGTGTTATCGCTTGCTTTGTATTCGCCATTTGCTGCGATATTTGGGCCAATAGCCGCGAGCCAAGTATGTTCAGAGCCCTCAATACCTTTAGGGAATTGCTCAAGCATGGCGGGGTACTTTTTCTCAATCGCGCGTTTTGAGGAGTGATGCCGCCAATCCGCAAGATGGCTACCACGGCCATGATCTGTGGTGATCAAAACAACCGTGTTATCGCGGTATTGAGGCATGGCTTGCAATGTGTTCCATAGGTCAGCAATCAATTTGTCGCTGCGATGAATGCCACGAATATACTGCTCATAATTGCCGTTGTGAGCGAAGTCGTCGGGTTCACCTAACCCCAAAAACAACACATTAGGTTGCTGGCTTTGAATGTAGTTTTTGGCAAAGTGGTAAGTGAATGCATCAAGTCGGACACTTTCCCACGGGCTGGGGATCTGTTCTTGCAAGGTATTGAGTAGTTGGGTATCGCTGTCTTGCGTTTTTTCGGGCATAAAGCCAGCATTTACATGTAACTTTGATCGCGGCTCGTTGAATATATAAGGAAAGACATCCCAACTCGCAAAGGCGGCATTGTTGCCTTTATTTTTATCTTGGTTATTCAACCATTCGATAAAGCTGATATGAGGGTTGGCAATTTTATCGTTGCTATTGATGCCCTCATCCACTTGGCCTGTGATAATTTCGTTATAGCCTGGGTAAGAGAAATACCAGGGGTTGGCGACTTGCATGTGACTGCCTAGGTCGCGATTACCCAATAATGTGCCTTGTTTGGCTAGAGTATCCCAAATAAATGGCATCAGCTTTTGGCGTTTTTGTTCGGCGCTTGGGGCGTCAAAGTCAGCCAACAGTTGTGATCTGTTTTGTGTGTTTTCCTCAGTGATTAGGCTGTTATCTAAACCACGATAAACCTCTTGCCAGCGCACACCATCAATAGTGACGAGCACTAGATTATCCGCTGCAATGGCACACGTGCTGCCTAGCATGAGCAGTGCAGTTAATAAGCTGCGCATAAAACCTCCTTATAAAAATAGGCGGCACTCGGCCGCCTAAAACGATATAAATTAAAACGCTAACTTAAAGTTAATCGCAGCCGTGCGTGGAGCGCCAATCCATGCAGATTGACCTGAGATACCGCCAAGGTAGCTTTCATCAGTTAGGTTATTAATGGTGAGGCGCAGCTCCATGTCTTCCACCCCTTGAATGGGCGAGCTAATGCTTACACCAGCATAGAAATCAAACGTTGTGTAGGCGTCAACACGTGTGGTGTTGGCAGCATCCATCCAACGATCGCCAACCCATTTTCCAGACAAACCTGCAAAGTAGTTGCCACGTGCCCAATCAAGGCTTAGTACTGCCAAGTCTTCGGCTGAACCATACACTGTATTGCCAGCTGGATAGTCGTCTAGCGTGCCTGTGTATTCGGAGTCGTTATAGGTGTATGAACCGTATAGGCCCCAATCGTTAGTGATGTACCAAGTTGCGGACGCTTCGATACCGCTTGAATCAATACCACCGACATTTACATAGCCGCCATTGGTGCCTATCAAGTAATCGATGCCATCAGGTGAGTCTGGCGCGATAAAGCTAAGACGATTATCAAAGCTGACGTCATAGTAAGTGATGCTGGCGTTAAACAGGTTCGATGCATAGCGCAGACCTAGATCGATGTTTTCAGCAGTTTCTGGTTCAATGTTTTCAAGCGCAGAGGCATCGCGTTCAAGAACGTTGTCTTTAATTGCCGCGAAATTTTCTGCGTAACCCGCAAATGCCTCTAGACCTTCAATAGGCATAGGTATGACAACACCGGCGCTGATCAATATATCCGAATCTGAATCCACCGACACATCAGCGCTTTGACCGAATAAGTCTTCTCCTTCGAGCTCGACTAAGAACTTCTTGGCACCTAAGCGCACGCGCGCAAGGCCAAGATCTAATTCATCTTCGAGATAGAACATGGTGGTATCGACATTGAATTCGCGGCTGTATTGAATCCAATAGGGGGTTTCATCAAAGTTTGAAGATACGCGTGCGTCGATACGTTTGTGCCAATCACGCCATTCTTGACGCTGGTAGTCTTCGTACCACAAGCCACCACGTAGGGTGTTTTCCATATCACCGATACGGCCGTACCATGCAAAATCAGCATTGATACCAAAGCGCTCTTTACCGTAGTGAGTATGACGATATGAACCCACAGGAATAGCGCCTGCTGCGTAACATGCTGGGTCATATTCAGCACCAGCGCCACCATAAGGGAATGAAATGCTCGACTCACAACCAGCGATTGGTGAGAGTGCCTCACCATCTTTATTGACGAAGTAAATGCGGCCAATTGGCGCGCCGCCTAAAAATGCAGTATTCGATGCTAGTTCAGAATTGGCATTACCAGCGCCGTCATCAATGATGTCTACCAGGTAAGGTGGCACCCAGTCTCCGCGACCTGAATTATTGTGGTAGTAAACGTTACCCGATACTTCAAATTCATTGGTTGTGTAAGCGGCGTCAACATACGCAAAGGTATTTTCGCGGTGTGTTTGCCACCCGTTGCGATAGACTTGGTCAATATAAGGGATGCCTGTGATAGTATCCGTTAAGCGATCCCAGCTTGGGTCTGCTTTGAACTGAGCTGTATTGATACGCTGATAGTTGGCCTCTACGACATCGTCATATGAAGCATAAGCCGTTAAATCAATCTCACCAACACGGCTAATGAGTTTTGCCGCAAGATGGTCGCGTTCATTGTTTGCGGCTTGTTGCACCCAATCTGAGTTACTGCTGCTCGAAACACTCACCCAAGCATAGGTATCTTTTGCCAACTCGCCAGTTTCATAACGAGCAAAGTACTTCTTCGCTTCAAAATCACCACCAGTTAGGCTGATAGTCAGGCGCTCTTGTTCACCCGGGTTCATGGTGGTGAAATTGAGAGTGCCACCAAGGGCTTCATTTGAACGTGATGCGACATCCGCTGTACCTTGCGATACCTCCACTGTGCCCAAGTTTTCGGTGTCGATATAACGGTTGGCTTTGGCACCACCACCATAGTTCGAGTTACCGTTGGCGATACCATCGACTGTGATACCGATTTGTTGTTCATCAAGAGAAAGTTGAAAGCCACGAATAGACACCGTTGTTGACCAGTCATCAGAGCCAAAAGTGTCGCCTTCATTGACCAACACACCCGGTAAGTTATCAATTACTGCCAGTGCACTAGTCATTGCTGATTGTTGGTTAACCATGTCTTGGCTTACCGAGTTGTTTGCATAAGAAACGCTCTTACCAACAACGGTAATTTCTTCAATCGTTTCTTGGTCAGATTGAGTGTTTGTTTGTTGAGCGTTTGCGCTCATCGACATGGCACACAATATTGAAGTGGCCAGAGCGCTAAGTTTTAGCTGTTTGTTCATTTTGTTCCCCGAAATGCGAATATTTGTAGTTAAATTCGGGGCGATTATGAAAGGTCACTGTTACGTTTAGCTTAATTTTGATTGAAGCTTTGGTTAACAAAAAAAGACTAAAATAAGTCACTTAGGTGAATTTCGCTGAGTTTCTGTGCGAGAGTGCAGCCAAAGGTTACAAAAGATAACTACTTTTAGTATTGAAAGCGAAAGATTGCCCCCTATTATACTTGAGTAATCATTCAAAAAATTCTGGAGAATTCCATGAGCACACAGAACCGTCAGATAGTCTTACAATCTCGCCCAGTAGGTGAACCAACAGCAGAGAACTATCGCTTGCAAGAAGTGAGTATTCCAACACCGCAGCAAGGAGAGATGCTTCTGCGTACCGTTTACTTGTCGTTGGACCCTTACATGCGTGGGCGCATGAGTGATGCCGAATCTTACGCTGAACCCGTGGCAATCGATGAAGTAATGATTGGCGGAACCGTTGCGCAGGTTGTGGAATCTAAATTAGATGGATATAACGAAGGTGATTGGGTTTTATCCATTAACGGCTGGCAAGACTATGCGATTAGTAAAGGTGAAATGGCTATCAACCTAGGGAAGAACCCAGCATTTCCTTCATGGGCGCTTGGCGTACTTGGTATGCCTGGCTTTACTGCTTACATGGGGTTACTCGATATTGGCCAACCGCAAGCCGGTGAAACTGTTGTTGTAGCTGCGGCCAGTGGTGCGGTTGGTGCCAACGTAGGACAAATCGCTAAAATCAAAGGGGCGAGAGTTATTGGTATTGCCGGAGGCGAGGAAAAGTGCCGTTACGTAGTTGAAGAGTTAGGCTTTGATGCGTGCATTGACCACAAAGCGGATGATTTTGCTGCGCAATTAGCGAAAGTGTGTAACAACGGCATCGATGTTTACTTTGAAAATGTTGGTGGCAAAGTTTTTGATGCGGTACTCCCACTTCTGAATACCAAAGCACGTATTCCAGTGTGTGGACTTATCTCTCAATACAATGCAACTGAATTGCCAGATGGCCCAGATCGCATGGCATTGCTCATGGGTAAAGTGCTTTCTAAACGAATGACCATGAAAGGCTTTATCATTTATGACGATTACGGTCATCGTTACGAAGAGTTTGCCAAAGATATGCATCAGTGGGTGAATGAAGGCAAAATCAAGTACAAAGAGCACTTAATTGAAGGTCTGGAAAACGCACCAGAAGGACTGAATGATGTTCTTAATGGTCGTAACTTCGGCAAAATGGTCGTTAAAGTGAATGAACCACTCTAACTAGAATTAAAGCCAAGGCAACGCCTTGGCTTTATTTCTCCTAGCCAGATTAGAATAATACTTATGCTGTAATGTAAAGATATGTAAATAATTTGATAACTAGACTATTATAGTGCTCTCTGAATGTTTGCTGAATAGGTCATGGAAGTGACCGTACAGCGAATAACCATTTTCTTCTTGAGAAAGCACAATGAAAACTAAAATAGCCATCTCTTTAGCTTTATGTTCTGTACTGGGTGCTTGTAACTCAGATGATACTGCCAAAGAAAAACCCCCTGAAATTAAAGCCTCCATGGTAGAGCTTGAGCTACAAAGTGTTATTACTACACAACAGATCACTGCACTAACGCCACCATCGGATAGAGTATTGATCGAGACACCGCTGGCACAATTGGGTAAGCATCTATTCTTTACTAAAGCACTGAGTGGCAATTTGGACACAGCTTGTGCTAGTTGTCATCATCCCAACCTTGGTGGTGGTGATGCACTTGTTTTACCTGTTGGTGTTGAAGCTCTGGAGCAGGATTTGCTTGGTCCAGGTCGTTTGCACGATGCAAATGGCGTTCACCATGATGCAGGTCCTACGGTTCCAAGAAATTCACCTAGTACGTTTAACATTGCTTTTTACACTAAGAGTATCTTTCACGATGGTCGAATAGAGATGGTAGGAGATTCAGGGAGCATGCGTACGCCAGATGTACCAAAAGGTCAGGCAGATGCAAATGCTGGGACGTCTCTTGCTCAAGCCCAAGCTCGATTCCCAGTTACATCAAGGGAAGAAATGCGCGGTTTTACCTTTGAGCAAGGTACTAATGAAGAGTTGCGCGGGGCATTAACAGCACGATTTAACGGTACATCCAATGAGTTGGCTATCAATAACTGGTTAGAGGCTTTTCGTCAGGGGTTAGAGCAACCACAAGCAGACGCAGCTAGTTTGTTGACGTTTGACAACATCACCTTGGCAATTGCCGCGTATGAGAACTCTCAGGTACTAGTGGAGAACCCATGGGCAGCTTATCTCAACGGGGATAAAGAGGCTATTAGTGAGCAAGCAAAGCGCGGTGCTTTGTTGTTTTATAAGTCTGAGAACCAAGGCGGTTTTGATTGTGCTAGTTGCCACTCTGGAAGCTTTTTCTCTGATGAGTCATTCCATGTGCTCGCTGTGCCACAAATTGGTCGCGGTAAAGGTGATGGGGTCTACGGTGATGATGATTTCGGTCGTTTCCGAGAGACAAAAGACGAAGATGACAAATATGCGTTTAGAACACCGACCTTACTGAATGTTATGCAAACAGGGCCTTGGAGTCACAGTGGTGCCTTTACGCAACTGAGCGACATGGTATTACACCATTTCAACCCGAGTGAAAGTGTCGCGGATTATGTGCCTGATGATGTTCAGCCAGGCATTCAGTATGCCCATTGGCAAGAAAATACAGAACTTGCATTAGCACAATTAGCGAGACTACAAGATCAGGAAAAATCCTTATTGCCTAGGGCATCTATTGAAAAAGACCAACTTGATGATCTACTCGCATTTCTAGCTACATTAACAGATCCGTGCACGGTTGACCCTGCTTGTATGAATAAGTGGGTTCCTAGTAGCGATGAAGTGGATCCTGATGGGTTACGTCTAGTCGCTTATGACGAGGATGGAAACTTACTTTAACTTAGTTTGAGGGCTGTGTCAGAGGTTGCATTGGGCTAATGACACAGTTTCTGGTTTGATCTTTTCCTTGATACAAGCAATTATCAGCCAACTTAAATAGTGCATCTATACTCTCGCCGGTTTGCTCCGTGCTTGCGACACCAAGTGTTGCCGTAATGTGTAAATCTAAATCATGGTGACTAATACAGGTGTTTTGTATTTGTTCACGTACTTTCTCTGCAACATTCATCCCATAGTGCAAAGGTGTGTTGGGTAGGATAATACTGAACTCTTCTCCCCCGATACGAGCAACAACATCGTATTTTCGCATGACACTTAAAATTGCTTGTGAGACTGTTTTTAGCACAGTGTCGCCACAGTCATGACCATATTGGTCATTGATTTGTTTGAAAAAGTCCAAGTCGAGGATGATGAGTGACAGAGGCTGTTGCTCACGTTCACTTTGGCTCAGCTTGACGTTAAGTTGTTCGAAGAAATAGCGGCGGTTGTATAAGCCGGTGAGTGGATCGGTGGTTGATTCTTCTCGCAATCTCAGCTCAAGTTGTTTGCGTTCGGTGATATCTATCATCATACCGGTCCACATGATATCGCCATTACTCTGACGCTCAGGGATAGCATGCGCAAATAGCCATTTGTGGCTATCGCCCAGCATCACTTTAAATTCGCACTGTAGGTCTTCAAGCTGGTTGGCGGAGTTAATGATGGCATCAAGCAGGGTCTCCCTGTCTTCATGGGCAATTTTCGATAACATTATTGTTGGGCTGCGTATGGCCTGTTCGGGCGTTAATTCAAATACACGTTTAATGCCCTCGCTGGCATAAAGAAGGTGCCACGAGCGTGATTCTGTGAGCACAAATTGATACAGCATCCCTGGGATGATTTGCGCCAGTGCATCCATGCGCGCATTTAAGCTGATGCTCTCGCTTTTATCAAAAATTGAGCCTACGATTAATTCCTTTTCGCTATCAAAAAGCGCAGGCTTTTTGACCCGTTGCAGGTGTTCGCTTAGCCACACATAATGGCCTTGCTGGTGGCGAAATCGGTAGTTGTATTTACATACGCCAACAGCACCTTTGCTTTGCCAGTGGTTAAATTCGGCTTGCATTGCTTCTCTGTCTTGAGCGTGAATTTGTTCTAACCACCAAGCGCTATTGTGCGATACGCAATGCGTACCATAGCCTGTAATATGCTCAATTTGTTGGGAGATGTAGTTAAAGCCTTCGTGGTCGTTGAGCTCGCTTTTGAAAATAGCTGCAGGCACACTGTCTATGATTGAATTTAGCTCGTTGCGCACTTTTTCAAGCTCGTTAATGGTATTGACCCTGTCGGTAATATCAATATGCGTACCTGTGATCCATTCGGGTTTGTGGTCAGAAGTGTAAGTGGCAATACGCCCGCAATCTCGAACCCACACCCAGTGGCCCTGTTTGTGCTTCATTCTTACGTCGCATCGATAAACATCGTCAAGACCACTGCAGTGTCGTTTAATTGCTTCATCCGAGCGGACTAAATCGTCTGGGTGGGCGACCTGTAGCCAGGTTTCAATCGAAACTGGTGACAATTCCTCAAGTGTATATCCGATGATTTCTGCCCAACGTTCACTCAGAGTGAGCTCGCCAGTTTGAAAATTCCACTCCCATGTTCCTGCTTCTGTGCTCTCTAGAATGGTGCGTAGCCGTTCGGCGCTACTAAGTTTGTGATATTGAGTTTCACATACTTTTAGGGATGCCATGATATGCACTTGTTCACCACAGCAGGTACGAACTTCGCCTTTGAAAGCTTTATTGTCACACGTCACTTTTACACTATACAGCTCATCTCTTTGCAAATGTTCGGCAACCAGCGTGTTGCTGCAGTCAACAAACTTAAAAGAATCAAAATGATGGCCGATGTGATGTTTAAAACATTGCGGAAACACTGCACTGCAAATCCCTTTACAGTCGAATAAAAGCAGCATGTTAGTAGCGGTAGATTCCATACATACCCGAAATAGTGAAGTCGATAAGTCCAATAACTTGGTATTACTATTAAGGACTCTATGTAATTAAAATAGTACAAAAGTATAGTTAATACTCAGTGATTTGCTAAAAACACATGAAATTTTCCTACACCTAATTACGAGTGTAAAAAAGTGTAAAGAACTTGACGGTTTAGCTAAGGTTCATTGTCGCCACACTAGAGTAAGCATATTACAAATAGGTCATGAGACCGAAAAAGGAGGTCGATATGCGACTCACTACACTTTGTATTGGCGCAGCACTATTTTGTTTAGCGCCATTAGAGCAAGCAATGGCTAAGCCGGAGCATTTTACTCCGCCGGGCCACGCTAAAAAAATGCATGATCACCATGGTGATAGGGATAGAAAACACAAACGTCATAAAAAGCACAAACGTGATAAACATCGCCACGATGACTATTACGGATATCATTATGATCGCCGCCATTATCGTTGCGATCATCATAGTCACCGCCGTCACGATGGCTATTGGCGTGTAGGCCACCGGTTAGATTACGACACATATCGTCATGGTAGAATTTTACGCCGTGACCGCCACGGACACATCATTGTGGATATGCATGGAGACGTGTTTAGGCTGCTAGAAAACAGCTTGGAGATTGTAGAGATTATTAGCCGCCGCCATTAATTATGCGTGGCCGCAGAACAAAAAACGCCCCTTTAGGGGCGTTTTTTATTGTCAGTCTTAAACCACCTCCTATGGAGGTGGTGATCGTTATTTTTGAGCAAGAGCTCTCTTTTTTAACCACACTCTCTTTCGTAAGCCGAGAGGTCGAAGAACATTGAGCTGCTATTAGCGATTCGTTTTAGTACCGCTTTTTCATCGTCTTGCCACTTTGGTACTTCCGTGCGAGCTTCACAACACAACACCCCTTTAGGTTTGAAGTTGTCATGCAGAACGTAGTCAAGCAAAGAGTGAATACCCGCCGGAATGAAATACTCGTAATTCATGTCTTTAGTAAATGGGTGTTCACGGGCTTGTTCGATAGCTAGAAAATCATGCTTCTGAATCGCGTCAAAATAGACCTGAGCACTTTCTTTACTGATTACGCCGCCGCTAGAAAATTCATCACTATGCTTGTCGAAACGGGCAATACAGATAATGGCTGAGGTGTCTTCATCGCACACCCATAAACTGGTTATATCGGCTTGAGGAACACAGTTAGCCGCTGTTTTCACGATAGCGTTTAACTTAGATGTGTACCTGAGTTTTGGATTGGTTAGCGTAAGGTTTAGCTCAAAAAGATCAGCCACTGGTATCCCCAAGAGTCATCGACTTTATAAAGTATAGGCGGCATTTTAAAGTACTGCGCATTAACCCAATCTAAACGAATTAGATGCACAGTAACATATTAACGCTTTGGTTTTTGATCGTCTAACGGACCCGCACCGATATCTATGCGCTCTTCTTGAGGTTTGAAGCTTGGATCCAGTGATAGGTTGGCAAATGGGTTGGGTTTGTCCTTTTTATCTTGGTCATCTTCATCACTTTCAGGATTATCCGCTTTGCTATCGGTTTCGTTCACTTTTTCGCGCTGTTCTTGCTGTATTGCTGATTCTAGTTCGGCAAGCGCCTCATCTAATGATTGGTCGCCCGTAGTTTGTAGCTGCAACGACTCTAATTCAGGCTCCCCAGATGATGTTGGCACTGGAGATGATTGCTCATCGATAGTATCTTCATCAGTGATGATGCTTGTATCCGCAGTGGGCTTGGCTAAATCATCCACTTCTAGATCATCTTTGAGCAAGTCATCATCGAATTGGTCGTCAGTGATCAGTGGTTTGCTTGGGTCAAAGTCATCAAGCTCTTCTTCTTTTAGCGTATCTTGAGATGTGCTTGTGGCTAGAAAATCAGGCTCTTCAGAAGTGAGCTCGTCAATATCCCTTGCCTTGCTCAAATTGGTTTGAGGAAGCGTTGGCGAGTCTTGAGCCATCGTATGTTCATCAGTGAATTGCGCACTTTCTTGTTGCTGTTCACTAACAGGTGGCTGAAAATCATCGACAGAATCGAACTCGTGATCGATCAGCGGTTTGCTTGGGTCAAAGTCATCGAGTGGATCGCTCGACTTTAATTCAGCTTCAGGCTCTTGTGCTTTATACGAAGCTGGTGACTCAATATGACTTTGATCGTCTTCAACCGGTTGCGTCAAGTTAGTGTCAGAAATGGACTTGTTATTTTCCGTATCAGTAGGGACTTCGCTGTTGGCACTGTCGCTCGCCGGGGCTGTATCATCATTGTTGGTAGGCGCTTTACTGCCGTTAGCTTGGTCTAAATACGCTAAGAATTCTTCATCAGACATGCTCGACCAATCCTGAGCATTATCAGTAAAACTCGGTGTAGCATCAGGCTCAGGGGTAGAAGGTGATTCTTGTTTGTGTTCAACGACACTGGGCTCATTTTCTTTTTTCACAAACGGATGAATTTGCGCCGTCTGTTGTACAGGGTCGTTGCTCTCTGTCACTTCAGTGGGAGTTTTCACAGGTCGCATAAAGGGCGAAACATTCTGTGATTGGGGATGTGAATCATCCTCATCATTAACAGATTCTGTAGGTGATGTTGATTGCACCTGTTCGTTCAATTCGTTAGCTTGCGGTTGCTCAGCTTGTTGCTCAGCTTGTTGCTCAGCTTGTTGCTCAGCTTGTTGCTCAGCTTGTTGCTCAGCTTGTTGCTTTGCTTCTTCAATAAGCCCTTTAGTTGTTGTAGGTCCAAGAGCCGCATTATTGCCCATAGACAGCATTTGCTTAACTTTATCTTTGAATTCAGAGAGTTGATCTTCGGTGTAGATTGGCTCACTAATGCTTGATACATAATCTATGAAGTCTTCTTTATGCATCACATATGCTGGCATGTCAGACTTAAATTTTGCTTCGTTATCGAAGATTACTATTGGGTGGATATCTGAAGACGAAATTTCGAACGACTGCGCAATCGCTTGCGCTTGCGCTTCTAACTCGGAGATAGGGTTAGAGAATTTTTCCTCATCGTCGATGCTTTTTGCTGTCCATTGTTGGGCCTTGGCACTGCCGTATATATCTCCTTGGGCTTTTGGCTGCGAGACCAAGAAAACCCCGAATTGACTGATGAGTAACTGTTCGATGGCCACCGCTTTTGAGGTGTTAGCAAGGGGCACTGGAATTGCGCAAAATTTACTGTAAAGCAGGGGATCGAGTGTAGCTGGTCCTTTCTTCGCCATTCTGGTCCATGCTTTTTTCAAACCTTGTGGTTTTTGCACCGGGATTGGTTTGGCATTACCAGAGCCTTTTGGTTTAACTACGCGAGGTTGATCTTCATTATTCCCTCGTACAGCGAGTAACAAGGCGATACCCACACCCAATACCACTAGACAAACCAAAGCAGGGAAGGCCAGAGCAATAAGTGGATTGTCGCTATATTGCATCGTGTCGCTTGCATTACTTTGAGTGACAGGTGCGGGTGTACGCGGTTGAATTGTTGGCTGCGTTTGGGGCTCGACTGGCGTTGTCTGTATTTCAGTTTCCGCGATTTTAGCTGGCTGTTGTTCTGGCTGTGCTGAAAGCTGCGCATTTTCAGCGGTATCTTGTGGCTCAGCACTTTTTTCCGATGGTGCTTCGGTCGACGTTAGGGGCTCATCGACGGTATTCTTTGCTGTGCTGGTGTCAATTTGCGTTGTTGGTTTTGGCTGTGCGCTTTGTTGAGGTTGCTTTTGGTCCAAGTTTAAACAGTTATTGTTATATTCACGACTCGCGTTGCGATAGCTTGGGTGATTGCGAGCGTGGTCAAACTGTGACATTTGTTGTTTTAATAAAATGCACATGGCCCGATTATATTCTCGGGCTTCTGAATCATGACCTACCAAAACAAGTAGCAAAGCGAAGATTAGAAAAGCTGGTTTCATTTCCTGAACATACGTAAACAATCTGTTATCTATGCTTAGTCTAACAGTTATTCAACAATTTAGGCTACATTCAGGTAGAGTCTTTTTAATTCAATAGCCTATGATGTCACAAACGGGGTGAAAATCGACGGATTTTAGTGCAAAACGTCTGAAAACCACGATGAAAGTGTATTTTCTGACTGGTAATTTATTTCAGGATTTTGCTCTAAGTGATGGACTAGCATAATTTCTTGGGCGAATTTTTGCTCAATCTGCGGCACTTTGCTGAGCAAGCAAAAGAGGAAATCCGCGAATTCACCAGAGTGTTTCACACCGGAATCGGGCATGCCTTTATTTTGCAACTGACGTAATATATCTTCACGCCAGCCATCGAATATCTTCTGTGCCTTATCTTCGCTGGACAGCACGTCTTGGAGTTGGCTTTGTACTGCCCTTTGGTCAGCGTTGGTGTGAAGGCACAACCACAGGGTAAAAATCTCTGTTTTAGATAAGGATGATAGATCGATACATTGATGAATGCTACTCATGTACTTTCCAACTAATCAATGGCCATTGGTAAGGCGAATAAGGTTTCTGGTGACTACTTGATACGCATGTTAAAAAATGATTGATCATTTTGACTAATAACAAATTATGGCTTTTCTATTCATGGTATCTTGGTATACGAAGTAGACGTACCTAGTGGATCATGAATGCAAATCGCGAAATTATTCCCCTGTAACCTTAGGCAGGTAATTCTGGCTTTTGGTCTATTAAGCGTTGTCGTTACGCTGGCAAATCAGTTTGTCATTAACTATCACGTTCAGTCCAAACGAGAAGTGGCACAGACGCTGAGCAATAATGAAGCGTATGCGCGTAAAATTGCTGATATTAGTAGCATGGCGATGAACACCTTACGCGCACAATTGGCATTCAGCGCCAAGGAACTGAGTACCAACTTCGATGACCCAAAGCTAAGGAATGCTGAAGCTACGCGGTTGTTACAACAAAATGACTTTTTCAATTCGGTTGTGATAGTTAATAAAGACGCACTCATTTTAGATGCGTTACCGAAAGCACTGGGCGTTGCCGGGATTTCTTTGCGCTCAGAAGCGGCAAAACAGTCCCTCAATGCAAAAATGCCGATCGTACCTCAGCCTTTTATCTCTCCTTCTGGCAATCTGATCCTTAGCCCGTCTCACCCTATTGTTGACGCGCATGACGGGCTTTATCTTGGTTATGTAGCCGGCACTATTTACCTCCACGGAGACAACGTTCTCGCTCGCGTGCTTGGAACGCATTTTCATGGTGAAAAAGTAAGTATTAGCGTTGTCAGTGCCAATGGTGTTGTGATTTTTGATACGGATGAGAGAGATGTTGGCAGCCAACTAGACAACACAAATGCCTTGTGGCCGGCGTTCACACGCTCGCAATTACACAGCAGTGGCGCACTCACGCCGCATAAATCGCATGAGCAACTAATGGCTTTTGCAACTGTGCCTGAGCTTGGTTGGGTTGTAATTGTCAGCAGTGATTCACAAAAGGTTGTTAGTACGGTCGGGGAAACTATTTACGAGTTAATTTATCATGCGCTGCCTGTCACTGTATTGACCCTACTTGGCATTTGGTTCTTGGCATCTAAAATCAGTGCACCGTTGCAGCTATTGGCAAGTCGAGTCAGTAACAACGATAATGAATTTAGGGATATTCCGCTGTGGTATCACGAAATCAGAACGTTGAAACGTGCTTTTGAAGGGTACCGTAACGAGCAGGTCAAACGCATTGATGCGCTAAGCTTGGCAACACACACAGATCCGCTCACTGGGATTGGTAATCGTCGTTATATGCAAACCTACCTCGAGAAAATGTGTACTCAAGCACAGCCTTTTGCGGTGATCACCTTAGACATAGACTTCTTTAAGCGCATCAACGATACCTATGGGCATGATGTCGGCGACAAAGTAATCAAGTCCCTTGCTGCACTGCTTAAAAAAGGATGCCGAGAATACGATGGTGTGTTTCGAAGCGGAGGGGAGGAGTTTATGCTGTTGTTGCCTGGAATAGGGCTTCATCGCGCGTTTGATTTAGCGGAGCGCCTGCGTGAGCAAATCGCCGAGCATCAATTCTTGCCTGTGCCAAGGGTAACTGTGTCGATAGGAGTGAGTGTCTGGCAAGAGCACAAGGATGTAAATGAAGTACTTAAAGAGGCTGACAACGCGCTTTATAGGGCCAAGGAGCAAGGGCGTAATCAAACACAGATGGTAGTTAGTTAACGGCGCTTTTGAACATCCAGTATAAGCATCAGGCGCTGGGCTATGCCCCATACTAAAATAAGGATAACAAGCAGTGTAATGACCAAAAGCACAGCGCCATCAGAAATAAATAGCCAACTTAAGCTCAGTACAAAGCAGCAAAACAAACAAACACGAAGTAACGTATTACGACTTTTTTTAACCTGTTTTTGCATACATTAACAAATGACATAACCATGCAATAAGTGTATCAAATTACTGCATCTTTGACAGTGTTGCTATGTTTCTCCGATTTACTAAACATTGATATGCATCATATTGATGTCAAAGAATATATCCATATACATGATGAAGTTTGTGCTAAGCTACTAAGCATGTGTGTCCTAATAAAACCTTAACCCATGCCACAGTCTTTTAACGCGCTTTACCAAACGACTTGCTCCGCGCAAGCCTATGAGTTGGCGTTAACTATGATTGATGAAGTGTTTGCGGCGAAATACTGTTTTGTTGGTCGCCTCAATAGTCACGGCACACACATTGATACCAAAGCCTTCCACATTGATGGCACTACACAGCCCAACATCCAATATGCTCTGGACTGTACTCCCTGCGCTGACGCCATTGAAAGCAAGGACGTTTGTTTTTACGAAGATAACGTCGCGGCCCTGTTCCCAGATGATTTGATGTTGACTGAGCTTGGCGTAAACGCATACATAGGTGTCACTTTACGTGACGTAAAAAGAGAGCCTATCGGCATTTTGGTTGCGTTATTCCAAGAGTCTCAACAGTTCACCGAAGTAAAGCAACAGTGGTTTCAAGATCTTGCCTTCATCGTTGCTGCACAAACTCGATACGATATTGATATAGACAAGAAAAACAGACTGGTTGCTGAGCTTTCTTTACGCAATATTGTTTTTGAACAAAGCAAAGAAGCCATCATGATCACGGATAGTGAAAACAACATTCTGCGTGTTAATCCTGCGTTTGAGTTATATACCGGCTATCGTGAGAGTGAGTTAGTGGGACGTCCGCCAGGGATTCTATCCTCGGGCCGTCATGACGCTAAATTTTATGAACGCATGTGGCAGCAACTAAAACAACAAGGCCATTGGCGTGGTGAAATTTATAACCGCAGAAAAAACGGTGAAGTTTACCCAGAAGAGCTCTCTATTACGGTAAACAGGGACGAGGATGGCAGCATCAGTCATTATATCGGCCTCTTTAGAGACATCAGTGATTGGAAAGAAAGTGAGCGTCAACTGCGATTTTACGCCAGCCAAGAGCCTTTGACTGGGTTGCACAATCGCCGCAGCTTCTTGGAGCGAGTAGAGCAACATATTTCTTTGTATCGCACTACGAAGTCACCTAGTTCACTGTTGTTTTTGAATCTTGATAGATTTAAAGATATCAATGATTTATACGGGCCCGAAGTGGGCGATAAGGTACTTGTTGCTGTTGCTCTGCGATTGCAAAATAGTGTTTTGAGCTCTGATGTGCTCAGTCGCTATGGCGGTGATGAATTTACGATACTCATTGTTGACTCCACACCAGAGCAAGTGCTTTTTTGTGCCGATAACATCCTGTCTCGGGTGTGTCAGCCAATTCGCCTTGGCGAATTAAACATTGAATTGAGCTGCAGTATTGGCATAAATCATATTGATGAAGACGTTGATAGCGCAACGGTATTTGTGCGTAACGCAAACCACGCGATGCTCAGTGCTAAGCGTGCGGCGACTGAAAACATTGTGGTTTTCAGTGATAAAGTGGAAGGAGTGTACCTGCGCAAGATTCAGCTTAGAGACAAGCTCCATAAAGCGCTGCGCGCTGACGAACTCGATGTTGCTTATCAACCAATCATAAACAACAGTACCGGCCGAATCACCAAATTCGAAGCGCTAGCGCGTTGGCACGACGCAGAGCTTGGTACCATCTACCCTGATGAATTCATCGCTATAGCTGAAGAGTTCGGTCTTATTTCTTTGCTAGGACAATTTGTACTAAATCGCGCGTTGGCAGATTTGGCGGCAATTCATGGCCACGGTTATAAAAGCATTGCGATGACTGTGAATCGCTCTGCTACTGAGTTCAATCATTTACTGCACCCTGTAGAGCACATTTTATCAGCCCTAGAAACACATGATATTCCTGCGCCCCAGTTGACCATTGAAGTCACGGAGTCGGTGTCCATAAATGCTCAAAATCAGGTGGAAAATCAACTAAATAAATTACGTGCGCATGGTGTCAAAGTCGCCCTTGATGATTTTTGCACCGGCTATTCGTCGCTTAGCCATTTGATAGATGTAAGAGCGGACTACATTAAAATTGATAAATCTTTTACCCAACAAATTTTGTTTGAGCATAAACATCAAGTTGTCATCGCAAGCTTAATTAAAATTGCTTCTGAATTAGAGATGGAAGTGATTGCTGAGGGAGTTGAAACACAAGAGGAGCAGGCTAAATTACAGGAGTATGGTTGTCACTTTAGCCAAGGCTATTATTACTCTCAGCCCGTGCCGTTAGACAAGGCAATCGACTTGTTAAATAGGTACAACAATTGAATTACTTTGCTAACCAACCTACTGTTGTCTAAAGTAAAAAGTCAAAGCGCATGGAAGGGCTTAGTGTTAATTAAGGCAAAATAATGAGGTCCATTTAATGCGCAATTTAACCCTTCGAACCATTTTCATTGGTTTTGTGTTCGTTGCTCTATTTGTTGTTACCGTTGTCAGTGCACTGATCAACACCACGCAATTTTCCAAACTTTACTATCAACAAACAGAACAGCAACTGCTACCTGACGCGGTAGGGCGTGTTGCGGCAGAAATTGACGCGCAGATGAAATACCCGATTTCGGTGTCGCAATCATTGGCTGACAATCTTATGTTGCATCAATGGATGAAAGAAGGGGAGCAAAGTTCAGAAATTCATCAACGGGTTATGGATTATTTTGCTGATTTGCAAAAGAAAAGTGGAGCCGCCGCAGTATTTTGGGTGAGTAGGAATTCACTCAATTACTACACCGAAACAGGTTTATTCAAACAAGTTGCACAAACAGAACCCAGAGACAGCTGGTTTTTTGATTTTTTAAGTAAGAATCAGCGTCAAGCTTTAGCACTTGATGCGAGCGAAAAAGGCGGGCAGTTGACTCTGTTCGTAAATACTATGGTCAATATTGATGGACGTCCTGTTGGTGTGGCGGGTCTAGGATACGATATTTCAGATGTGGCCAAGACTGTGACTTCAAGGAAAATAGGTGACCGAGGTTACTTATTTTTAGTGGATGATAGTGGTCGCATCATCGCTCATGAGAATAGCAGTTATATCGGCAAGAACTTATCTCAGGTAAGCGCGTTAAGCGCACTACAAACCATTACTGAAAACAGTGCCAGCGGTTTTTCACTTGCTCAAGTGGAGCTTCAAGACGAACTTATGTATGCGGGGGTAATGCCGATTTCAGGCATGGGGCTTACATTGGTAGCGTTACAGCCTGAAGAAGAAATTTCCGGTGCTATTAATGCCGTAGTATGGATGTCGATTATAGTGAGCGTTGTACTTGCAGGTATTTTCTTGGTATTGACCCTCTACTTTGCCAATTGGTTGAGCACGCGCATCCGTCGAGTCGGTGATGATTTACTCGACATGTCTGGACAAGGTGGTGACCTACGCAAACGCCTTGACGACAGCGTTGATAACGAATTAGGGCATCTTGCGAAAGGCTTTAACGCGATTATCGGTAAAGTGTCAGAGTTGGTGGATGAAATTAGCGTCACTGAGCAAGCTATGCGCGAAGGTATAGGTGAACTCGCTGCGTTTTCAGATAGCACTTTTGTTGCGACCCAAAATCAGCGTGCGCAAACTGACCAAGTGGCCACAGCTATCACCGAGATGGGCCAGACCATCACGGAAGTATCGGACATTGCACACAGAACTGCGAGTGATACCGAAGAGGCGGTGCGTGAAACCGTTGCCACCAATGAAAGTATGGCTGTGACGGCGAAAACGATGACAGAGCTCAACGATATCCTGATTGATGTGGACAGAAGTATTGGTGAGTTTGCAAATCAGGCTGCTGAAATTAACTCTGTGGTTGAAGTGATTAACGCGATATCGGAACAAACTAATTTACTGGCACTCAACGCTGCGATTGAAGCGGCGCGCGCCGGTGAGCAAGGGCGTGGATTTGCCGTGGTTGCAGATGAAGTTCGTTCGTTAGCGCAACGCACACAAAAGTCGACGTCAGAAATTCGAGAGCAAATTACCCGTTTACAGAACTCTTCTTTACAGTCACAAGAGGCCATTGCCCAAGGCACTCAGAGCAGTCAAAAAGTGACCGACTTGACGCACGTTGCAGTGTCTTCTTTGCAGGCAATTCAGCAAAAGTTTGAGTTAATCAGCCAAGGAAACCATCAAGTAGCTGCAGCTACAGAAGAACAAGGTACGGTTGTTGAACATATCAATCAATCTGCTCATGACATCTCAAACAGTGCCACTGAAATTCATGACAATGCTGAGCATCAGCAACGAAGCACGCAAAGTTTGTTGTCTCGAGCGCAACATTTGCAGGACTTAGTGAGTCAGTTCAAGGTATAAAATTTATCGCGACGATAAAATATTCTTGTTTTACCGGGTTCGGCCAAAAAAGCATAATGCCGCCTTTTGCTTAGCGAGAGGGAATTATGCGCGGCTGGATTATCTACACTGATGGCGCCAATTTACTCAAACCAGAACGATATGAAATCGATCGTCTCGTGGCTGTCGCCAAAGAGGAGAACATCGAGCTAGAGGTGTTTGCCCCAGACCAATTCGATCTGCTTGTAACTCGAGAGGATGACAAAAGCATTCTTATCAATGGTAAATCTGTGCCACTTCCTGATTTCGTAATGCCACGTATGGGTGCAGGCACTACCTACTTTGCTTTAGCTATTATCCGCCACCTTGAACGATTGGGTGTGTATTGTGTCAATGGCGCACATGCGATTGAAACGGTAAAAGATAAGCTTTACGCTCAGCAAATCCTCGCCAAGCAAAACTTACCAACCCCCACAACTATGTTGGTTAAATTTCCGGTAAACATTGAGTTAGTCGAGCGCCAAATTGGCTTCCCAGCTGTGGTTAAAACCCTATCTGGGTCGCAGGGCAGCGGGGTGTTTTTAAGCAAGACGCGCAATGAGTTTGATGATTTAATGCAGCTTATTGAAGCGACTAGCCCGCAAGCAAATATCATTTTGCAGCAGTTTGTTAAGAGCAGTCATGGCCGTGACTTGCGCGTTCTTACCATTGGTGGGCGCGCGGTTGCCTGTATGCAGAGAAACAGTGGTGGTGACAACTTTAAAGCCAATGTCAGTATTGGCGGCAAAGGTACTCTTTTCGAGATCACACCAGAAATTGAATGGTTGGCAACTCAAACGGCCAATGCCTTGGATTTGGATGTAGCGGGTATCGACTTACTTTTTGACGAGCAGCACTTTAAAATTTGTGAAGCGAACTCCAGTCCAGGTTTTGAAGGCCTTGAGCAAGCGACCTCTATCGACGTTGCTCGTGAAATCTTCCACTTTATCCGTATTCGTTTAGGTATTTTTGACAAACCAACAACTGCGCAACAAAAGAAAGCTAAGCAGCCGAAGCTAGAGCTAGAACAAGTGCAGTGATAGCTTATTAGCGAATTGCTCCAGTGCATACAAGCCTGCACTGGAGTTGCCGTAACTATTGAGTTTCGGCGACCACACCGCCACGGTAAACTGACCTGGCACAATGGCGACAATGGCGCCGCCAACCCCCGATTTTCCAGGCATGCCAACGCGATAAGCAAAATCGCCTGCGGCATCGTAAAGCCCACTAGTAAATAGCAAAGAGTTTAATTGCGAATTTTGTTTGGTGCTGAGAATCCGCTGTTGTGATGCGACATCCACGCCTTTATTAGCTAAGTAACTGAAAGTCTTTGCTAATTCGACACAGTTCATTTCAATCGCGCAGAAACCAAAATACACCTTCAGCACTTCATCCACTTCATTTTCGAAATTATTAAATGAGGCCATTAGGTGTGCCATTGCTGCATTGCGATGACGGTGTTGATATTCGGACCGCGAGACTAACTGATTGATATTTATACGCTGATTGCCACTGAGCCAGCGAACAGTTTCCAGCATGTGGTGAGTTGGCGCGCTCAGGCGAGAGTAGAGTGCATCACAGGTTACAATGGCTCCGGCATTGATAAAGGGGTTGCGAGGTTTCCCTTGTTCGAATTCTAACTGGGTTAAGGAGTTGAATGCTGTGCCTGAAGGTTCCTTTCCAACTCTTTGCCACAATTCATTGCCGTAACGTTGCAATGCCAGCGTTAACGTGAGTACTTTAGAAACTGACTGAATGGTAAACAACTTCTCACAGTCGCCACCATAAAAGGTCTCGCCCTCAACAGTGTGTACAGCCATTGCGAATTGATCTGGCCGCACGCTGGCCAAAGCAGGGATATAGCTTGCAACCTCGCCATCGAAGTTTGCTAGCTTTGATTGGACGTCGTGGGTGATTTCATCAATAACTTTCTGGATTTGCATGTGCTGTACTCTGGAACTGCTTTACGCGACGTCAATCATACGTAATATGATAACGATAAAAAAGGTATCAATGTTCACAGATAATTTTATAATGGGTACAAAGCTCAAAATGAGTCTTTACTTGTTAGCTGTTGAGATAGATACATGAAAGATATTCGGTTTTTTCTTCTTTTTGTAATGGTGATTGTTGCCTTAATTGGCTGTGGTGGCAGTGATGAACAAACACAAACTGACGCGAGCGGCCCTCCACCTTTTCCACCTCAGGGCAGTTCATGGCAGTGGCAGCTAATTGGTGATATAAATGATGAATATGAAACCTTTGCTTACGACATCGATTTATCTACTAACAGTGCAGAGCAAATAGCCGATCTGAAACAACAAGGACGCTTTGTTATTTGCTACTTTTCGGCAGGGAGCTTTGAGTCGTATCGTGATGATGCCGGAGCTTTTTTTGAGACGGATTTAGGTAATGTTTTGACGAATTATGACCAGGAGCGTTGGCTAGATACACGTAGCAAAAATGTCCGAGAAATCATGAAGTCCCGCATGGAATCGGCAGTGAGTAAGGGCTGCGATGCCGTTGAGCCGGATAACATGGACGGCCACATAAACGACTCTGGCTTTGAGTTAACTGCCGAGGACACTGTGGATTACAGTATTTTCATTGCCGAGTATGCGCGTAGTTTGGGCTTATATGTTGGGATGAAAAATAACGTTGGTCTCGCTGGACAGTTACAGCCCTATTTTGATTTCGCTATCAATGAATCTTGTTACCGCTTTTCAGAGTGCGCCAAATTATCGCCCTTTTATAATGCCAAAAAAGCGATTTTCCACGTCGAATACTTGAGTGTTGCCGATGTAGGTGATGGCAAGCTAGATACAGTTTGTGCACAAACCAAGCCGCTAGGAATTTCGACGATTGTATTGCCGGTAGCTTTGAATGATGCTTATCGCTTTAGCTGCAACTAACGTTGCAGCATAAAGGTTTCATACTCAAGACGAGCGAATTGGCGATTCAACCAAATTAAGCCAGCAAGGGTGGTGATAAGCATTGAAAGCGCAAAACCATAGCCATACATTTGTGGGCCTAAGGCAATCGACAGCTCCGTCAATGTGAAGTTGGCAACCGTCATAATGGTTACTAAGGCTAATGCTTCGTAACGACGGTCAAGATAGAACATAACGTTCAAAATCGCCATCACAATCACCTGCAAAGAGACCCCAACCAAGTCAACATACAGCAAGTGCAGATATGCGATGTCTATTTTCAGCAAGATCAAGATTTCCTTGCTCCAAAGTAGGAGTAGGGCGAGTGTTAAACCCTGAACTTTAAAGATTTGATACAGACTATTTTTGCAATCTAGTACCATCTGATCTTTGAGCAAATACACCGACTCAAGGGTCCCGCCTTCTCGCACGGTTTTATAAAACTTTTCGTTTGATGCGGCAAAGTCAGTTTCCATGTGCAACATAAATACCGCCATACCAGGAATGATCGCGAGATACGCAATAAATATTGGCAAATCATAAATATAAGATGCACGGAACACATCAATGACAGCAAATGACACATCAGGATGTGACCAAAATACGAATTTATCTATCCACACACCCACGTTGTATAAAAAGCCACACCACGCGAGTGAATAAAACGCTTTCTTACGGTTTAAGAACTCAAAAGAAATCAGGTCGTTGGCGCTATAATTGCGAAGAACGAAGAATAACAATACAAAGGTGATCAGACCTTGGCAGGCGGCAAAGGTGATCAGTAGTCCCAGTAGACCAAAAGGGGGTAACAACCATGAGCCTAACACCATCGCGGTGTAACCACCGCAAAGAGTCAATACGATACGATAGTATTGTTTCATGCCGCTGAGGAAGACAATGATCAACCACAAATTGCACAACACCACGAAACCACATAATAGCGACATTTTAATAGCCGCATTGAGATTGGTTTGACTTAGAACAGCAACACCCAACGCAGTTCCAAGCACTGACACTACAAGCATACAGCCGAGCAAATTTGGCGTTACTTTGTGGTCTTTGTTCTCAAATAATCTGTCTGATATATAGCGAGTGAGTAACAATTGAAAGAGGCCACTGAGGATCAGTGACGCCGCCATCATGTAAGTTACCAAAACCAGAAATTGGATGATCAGCGCGCTTGGGAAAATGCGGCCGATACTGAGCATGCCTATCACCATGAGTGCGATGATAGACAGTACCCATGGCCCAGAGCCTACAACCGCGGCAAGGCCATAAGCTTCTAAGTAGGACAGTAGCGTATTCTTTTGCAGAATTCGGCGTAGTTCAAATCCTATTCCTGCCATGCTAATAAGTCCTCATACAAGCTTTGGTAATTGTTATACATAGTTTGTTCTTGATAAAAGTGTTTTACACGCTCGAAGCCGTTGTCACCCATTTGCTTCCACTTGTCATCGTCGCTGAGCAGTTTCAGCAAAGCTGCGCTGGTTTGGTTAGGATCGGCAATGTTAGTCACGTAGCCACAAGGGCCTAACTCTTTGTCTTGATCATTCATACCCTCGAGAATTTCGCGACATGAACCAACCTCTGAGGCAATACACGGAATGCCGGCAGCCATTGCTTCAAGTAAGACCAGAGGTTGAGCTTCACTGATGGACGTCAAAACACAGGCGCCCAGTTTAGGAAGAATTTCAGCCACATTTTGCATACCCAAGAAGAGTACGTTCTCTTCTAGCCCCAAACTACTCACGAGCAACTGACATTCTTGATAGTAAGTAGGATCTTCTTCTGTTGGTCCAATGATCCACCCTTGTAACTCAGGCTCTGAATTAACGGCCACACGAATAGAACGAATGAAAGTTTTAATGTCTTTGATCGGCACAACACGGCCAACAAGGCCAGCGACTTTGGGGGCTTTTTCTGGTCGCGCCTGATAGGCTTGTGCAAAACGTGCCATGTTAATGCCATTTACGATTACACCTGTTTTGTCTGCAGGTGCGCCATCGCTAATTTGTCGCTGGCGGTTGCCTTCGTAAAGCGCAATGATGTTATCGGCTTGATCGTATGCGGTACGCCCAAGTTGTTCAAAGAAATCAATCCAGGTTTGGCGGGTTTGTTCCATTTTCTTATGAATACTGGTATCAAGCGCACTATGCCTATCTTTAATCCAACTGGCTTGGGTTAAATCAATTTTACGTTCTTTGGTGTAAATGCCGTGCTCAGTCAGTAAATACGGTACTTTTTGTCGTTGTTTCGCCAACGCCCCTAGGAATCCCGCATAGCCTGTAGAAATACTGTGATACATGCGCGCAGGTGGCAGCTTTTCGGCGATTTTAACCAGTGTGAACAAGGGACTATAAATATGCCTAAAGGTCCAAAAGTAATCGACAAATGATTGATACTGAGCGTGTTTGAAATACAAATCGACAATTACTTCCCACGAGCGTTCACTATAAAGAAAATCGTCGTATGAAAGACTTTTGTTCTTACCTAAATTGTCTAGTAAGCCCTGCAAATGCTCTGCAGACAATGATTCTTGCGGGCGTTTGAAACGCTCTAATACGGACTGCCACATATCGAAGGCCGCGCGCTTACCACGACGCGGACGCGGTGAAAACAAGCCATCGTTATCCATGAGGTAGTGCTTCTCGATGCCCACAACATTATCGGGAAAGGTGTAGTACTGTTCGCCATAAGTCTCTTTGCTGCCGCCAATAAACACCAAGTAAAAATTAAATTGCGGTAACCCGCTGATTAGTTGGTGCACCCAGCTTGATACGCCACCGCGCACGTAGGGGTAAGTGCCTTCGAGTAACAAGCAAATATCAATGGGTTTCACGACGCCAAAACTCCCTTAGTTCATTTAATGCTTCACCTTTTTCTGTTGGAAGGTGGCTAACGAGTAGTGCGGCGTGGTCATAATCACCTTGCGCGAATGCCGCCTCGGCAAGATAAGGTGCGACTTGTTTCATCAATAGGCCGCTGTGTAGCGCCTGTTCAAGGTACTGCGTCGCGCCATCATAATCTTGTAATTCCAACAGTACTTTACCCAGCTGTAGTTCTGAACGCGGTGAGGGCTTGAGTTCCTGTGCTTTTAACAAGTAGGACTTGGCTTGCTCCAAGTAATGTAAGCGCAGCGGGCCATCGGCAATCCCGAGGTAACATAACTCCCAGTACAATTCGGCAATTTGAAAGTGCAAAGAGGCGCGTTCGGGAGACTTTTCTTTTTTAAGCACCTCAATTTGACGGTTGATTGAAAATTCAATTTTCTCAATTGCCGCATACGCCAATAAACGCACATCATCGACTTTGTCGGTCAAGGCTAGTTTAAGTAAGGGGATTGCGACCTTTTCCGGCAAAAAGCGACAGGCATTAACGGCAATTTGTCGGCGTTCGTTTGATGGATTGAATAACAAAATATCCTTAAGCGCTGCCGCTCCGTAATGGGCGTGTTCCATTTGATCTGGATGTAATGGCAGCTCCAACACATCAGAGCGTTTCCAAAGAGCTACCACCTTGTCTTTAGGGAAATACAATGCAGTAATGAAAATAGTTGCCAGACCTAACATACCCACAATAGGCATACTAAAGGCGATAACAAAGATAAAGGCCATCGAAGCAATAACGGGTTGCTTATATTTTCTAGGTAAGACTAACCAGCACAAAAAGGTGAAGGTGCCCGCAGCCGCGCCATGGCTACCTGCATAGCTCAGCCACCCGAGTAGGCTGAGGTCTTGAGCACCAAGTAAATACAGACTTGCCGACTCAAAGAGGATTGTTTGAAGAATCAACCAAATCTTCATCAAATGCTCCTAAGTCGTCCAGAATTTGGTTTACCTGACTGTGCTGATCAAATACCAGCAATGGTCCAACGATATCCAAGTCGCCTTCTTGAACTTTTCCTTTGCTGGCCAGAATCGATTCGATTCGCTCAATAAACTGTTTTGCTTCCAATATCGTGGTCATGGGCAACAGCACACACAAGGCTTGGTGACCATTTCTGTGCTCGCACGCCCAGTAAATATCAGCACCTCGGCGGTAATCTGTAACATGGTCGAGGTCTAAATACTGGCTTTCGCTGAGGTCATAAAACACCACAATCGCACTATCTACACCATAGTGGCGTTTGTACCAGAGTTGGTTGTCGATGTACTGACTAAATAACTGTCTTTGCTCAGGTTTAAGGATAGGCGCAAAGAGTTGATGCGACATAAAGTTAGCAATATAGCTGGCGAGTAAAGCCATGAGGGCAATATTGCTGTCGGTGAGAGAGACAAATTTAACCTTTTCGGCAACCAGCAAGCCTTGAATTTCACCACTCACATCGACGAGTGGTACAACTAGCTGGTAGTGCAAATCGAATTCATCTTTTTCGATGAAATCCGCTGGTGACAACACGGCTTTGGAAAAGAAGACGTCGTTGAGCATAGGGTCATCTAGGTGTAACTCGTGTTCGCTACCAACAGTTGCTAATGCCCCCGGCACCAATTTACCATCCCTAACCTCATACAGCCCCGCTTGATATAAAGTGATAACGTCGGCAAAAACCTGCAAACTTTTTTGTGCCAAATTGGCAATGCGATTCTCTGCATGTTCCGAGGCTGCTTGTTGCAGTAGCTGAATACCAGTACGTAAGCTCATTTGCTTACCTGCGGCGCGTTGCTCTAACTGATCATGAGAGATTTTCAGTAGGTGGTAGTTTTGGGTAAAGCTTTTAAGCTTTTGTTCCATGTAGCGGTGGTTCAAGTCGAAACGTTGGTTGATTTCGTGCCAATGGTCACGAAATTCACCCACAAGCATAGTGACAACGGCTGTTCCCACTGAAACGGAAAAGCTTACGTCGATGCTAATAGCAAAAATTCGCTCGCACACGCTGGCGCCGAATAGCAGCAATACAAAGCTTATCATGCCGCGGCCAAACCCGTATCGCAAAGCAATGAGCAATGGACCAAACATAGGCCAATAGAAATAATCTGTTGCGTCTTCGTGCGGTAAAGAAGATTGGTATACCCAAATCACAAGTGCAATGAAGGTAATAAGTCCAAGCTCAAACCACATGATCGGCTGATTATCGCTTCCAAGCAATAACCTGTTGATTAATTTGTTTATTCCACGGCGTTTGCTACTCGACATAGCGATATTATTCCCAATCTAATTGGTCAATTAAGTCTTCAATAGCATCAAGTGCAACGTGCGACAACGACTCTCGGCCCCAGCCACTTTTAGACGCAGAACCACGCCACAGCTCTTCACCTGAGTTGGTGGCTAAGGTTAATGTTAGGCCAATCGCAGGCTCACCATCTAGGCCATACTTATATTGCCATTCTTGCACAGAACCACTTAACACGTAGCCTGCGGGTTGTTGAACTAACCAAGCTTGTGCTTCTTTCAAACGTTGCTTAGGTTCTAAACTCGCCTGCAAGTCACCAATTTGTGCTTTTGGATAAACTCGCACCTCGATGCCTTGCTCTGCAAACGCAGATGCAACCAGTTGCTCAGCTTGAGCTTGCGCCATTGGCATATTTGATTGATTAGCAAAGGGCATAATATACAAGGTATTAGCCTTGCTCAGTTGCGGGCTTTGAGCGCTATATTGCGAAGCACAGCCCGCTAAAACAAATAGCAATGCGGTAGTTAGTAAGGTTCTCATGTTGCATTCCTCGGGTTAAAAATCATAGAAATAGCCAATGTTTAAAGTGAGACTTTCGCGACCATTTTGGTCGGCGCTTTGCCACACACCTTTGACAAATAACTCGTCACTTCCAAATATGCGAACGCCTAAGCCTGCGTTCGCTGAAAAATCGCTTTCGTCACTGATAAAGTTGTAGCCGATTGCCGTGTCTAGCCAATAGCGAATACCAGACACGTCTCTTCCTGGCTCGCCGACGTTGCCGTGCATCAATTGTTGTCCTATGGCCAGTCGGCGATATTTCGGTGTAATAAAGTCTTCAGCTATCACAGGCTCTGGTCTGTTGAGATACATAGAAACAGATTCTAAAGGCCCACGTTCCAAGCTATTTTGCTGATGGTCATATTGGATGTAGGTTTGCCACATTGGAGTAAAACTAAATTGTTCGCTTAGGCGCAATGACCCCTGCCATTGTGTCGCGATGTCATCACCAAAATCGGTTGTAAATAATGAATGCGACAGATTAAAGCTTAATTGTTCGTAGCGCGTAGGTTGCCAGTTCATTTGCCATTGAGCCTTATCTTCGAGGGCGAGCATATATAAGTTTTCACTTTGCTCCGTTGGCATATTGTGCTGGATATCGAAGCTGTGGCTGATGCGACCGGTAGTGGCTAGGTTTATTTTCGCGAACTGGCCGACGTTTTGTTGGCCATGACGTGAACCAACAAATACGCCTAATTCGCCACTTGAAATGTAGTTTTGTGGTCTAAAACGCCAGCTAACTTGCGCTGATTTATGGTTGTAGTTATCAAGTAGGTTACTCACAGGCTTACCGTGATCATAGTTCGACGCTAACAACCACTGACCATCGCCAACGGGGCGATAGTAGCGCAAGTTTTCAGATTCAAGATTCCATGAATCTTTGATTTCATGCTCATAGCGAAGACCGTGGCTGCGCAGCGGGTGCAACTGAGTCAGAAATCGCTGCAGGGGAGCCAAATCCCTTTTCGCGGTATGCTCACCCAAAGAATCTTCACCCCAATGCCAGCCAGTTGCATTGTCACCCACCAAAGCCACTGCTGATGCGCGCTCAAACTGGCTTAGAGTTATTGAGTTGAGCGCGAGATTGTATATTGCGTCTTTGTTATTATTCGCAATGGCGATAGCAAGCTGCACGCTGTCATTTAAATCCACATTTTGTAATTGAGTGTGAGCTTGCAATATAGCGAGCTTCTGTAAAGCACCGTGATGTGGATCAGCCAATAGCGAGCCAGCATCGAGCGCTTTAGGTGCGGACATAAGTTGATAGATGAGTGTTGTATTAGCTAATGCAGGTGACACAAACAAACTTACCAGTGAGCGGTAACTCACTTCACCTTCAGCGCTTTGTTTTAACTCTTTACTTAGTTTTGAAAACACTTGCCAGCGCAATGTTTGAGCAAGCGCTTCATTACCTTGTTGTTCACTAAGCGAAGCCCAGCTAAGTTTATCCGCAGCGCTCATGAATTCAGTGTTGTTCAGGCGTTGGAACCAAAACTGTGCTTGTTGGAACAAGCCAAGTTGTTGAGCTGCAATAGCAAATGCTTGGTATAGATGTGGTGAATTGGTATTTTCCTGAGTAACCTGCCAATAAAGTTGAGATAGCCACATTCTATCTTGACTGCCGATTGCTAACCACAGCGCATTTTGTTGGACATCGTCATTTTCTGGGTACAGCGCGAGAAGTTCTTGGAGGAGCGTTTTTGCATAGAAGAGGTCTTGCTCAAACATAGCTAAACGAATGCGCAACAATTGCATAGCTAAGCTATTGTCCTGCTCGTGGTTTTGGGCAAGCGCTTCTTTGGCCTTTTTAATCTGCTGATTGTTATTTGCATCGAGCGCGCGATTAAGCAGCTGTGTCAAAATAACTGGTGATTGAGATTGTTCATAGTACTGCCAAAGCACTGTAATATCATCGTTATCCCAGTTGCTGTATGTTGCTAGCATCAAATAAGGGTCAAGTGAGTCATCGTTTTTGTCTAAGCGCAATTTTTGATATGACCTTTGAAGGTCGCGTGAAGCGGTATAGGTAGCCAGCTCTTGTATAATGATTAATTGCTCTAAGTTCAGCGCTGCTTGATCAGTGTAACCATGTAAAATATTTAAGGCTTGTTGTTGTAATCCAATGGCAACGAAGCTCTGAGCAAAGAAATTCAAATCAGAGTAATTGCTTGGTTTTGGTACGTTTATTTTCTGCCACAAAGCGACGGATTTGTTTGGTTCACCTACAAAATTGTAAAACCGCGCTAGCTGGAACCAATAGAGTTCATTGTCTGGGAATTCACTATGTAGCTTCTCTAATCTCGCGACAGTTTGTTTTGCACCATAAGCTTTGTCGTTGTAGTTGATCCACTCTAGTGTGGTGGGAGTATCTAGCTCTTGCTCTAGTGCCAATTGATAATAAAAGTCGCTTAACGCCAACAAATCGCTCTGTGCCAGTGCTTCTTTCACACCTTGTTCTAATTGCTTAACAGTGTGCTTAAGGCTGATGAGTTTTTTGCTCATGGCGAGGGCATTTGCTGTGTCTGATTGCCATAAATAGTATTCATGTAGCTGTTGAATGTGTTCAACCGCAGGCGTTTGCTCATTCGCTTTGCTAAGCCAATAAATAGCTTTATCGATTTCACCCGCACTGGCGAGTAAACGACTAGCCTGTAACCAATCTTGTGGTTCTTCACTACGGCTTGCTTTTATTTGTGCCAATGCCATTGCGTAGGCTGCGCTGTCAGCACTAAGCGCAAATTCAATGCCCTGTTGAAGGCACTTAAGGCCACACATAGTTGTTTTCGCGTGGTCCATTAATAACTCTAGGCCACCTTGAAACAAGCCTTGCTCACGATAAATGCGCAGCGCTTGTGCAAAATTGCTTTTTGACGGTGATTGGCGATACAAATTAAGAGCGTGCTCTGCAGCTTGAGGGCCTAATCCAGCTTGTCGCGCTAAGGTCAATAACTGCTGTTCATCGGCATCCGGTTGGCGGCTTAATAAAGTATAGGCAATATTGGGTTCGCCCACTTGCAGCGCAAAATCGATAAACTCTTTTGCTTGTTCTGTACTTAACTCTGGCGGCAGACTTTCAAGATAATCCACAAGTTGAGCCCGCGCCTGGGCACGTTGCTGTGGATCATTACTCATTCGTAACAGGCTCACAGCATAGAGATTATGCGCTCTATCTGTATACTCAGTGTTGTCAAACTGCGATAAGGGCGCAAGGTGCTCTAGCACCTTTGCGTAGTCATCCAAACGCGCATATTGTTTGGCAAAAGCCATTTGTACTTCTGGCGAGTCATCTTTTAGTACGCGTAAAAAAGCCAAAGCCACGGTTGGATCTTGGGCGTCATCGAGTACATCGATTAACAACGCTCGGTTGGGCTGTAAAATCCACAGTAATGCCAAGGTAGCAAGCGTCAGCGTAAACAACGTCCTGCGATTGGCAAGAACGATGCGTTTATCTTTGTCGTTACGACTACCTAAAACGAACTGTGGCGGATTCATCCGTTAAGCTCCACATTCTTTTCACAAACAAGGGTAAGTGAAAAACGGCCTTTGGCCTTCGTCATTAGGTAAAGCGAGTCGCCTTGCTTTCGCGTTGATACTTGTGATTGGTCACTATCTTTAAGGTTGCAACTGTCGGCATGAGCAAAGGTTGCTTGCAGAGGTTGATGGCTAAGTAACGTCATCTCAATGATATTCGCTCGTGCAGACCAATGCTCGACGACTGCATTAGCTTGTTGCAAATAAGGTTTGCCAGAAAACGGCTGTGTTTCTTTTGCGACCACGAGCTTAGTGCGTGGCGCTGAGAGGATCAGGTAATTACCATCTGGCCCACTATTAACACCTGCAATCCCTTTGCTTTGCTCAGCAGGTACAAGATTAGGGAGCAACCTTGCAGAGCGAACTCCTGTGCTGGTGATGTACCAGGCGTCATCAAAAATTGATTTACCAAGGCCTGTTTCGTAAAGACTATGTGCCCGCTGAGCAAACTCACCTAAGTAAAGCGCAGTGAGTTCGTGATTTTCAACCCAATCATAAACTTCATTTAAGGCGTTTAATGACGCGGGATAAACGCCAGAATACATATGATAATAGATACTTGCTGGCTTAAGACGATGCGGCGCCCCCAATAACTCAAAGGTTTCGATAACACGAGAGAAGCCATTGAAGTTTTCAGTCCACAGTTCGGTGTAGAGGTTTTCATTCATCACCGGTGCATACACCTGAACGGCGTCTTCATACCAGTTTACATGCGGGTAAACTTGGGCTACCGAATAGTTGTCATTAAGCACATAGGTATTACCACCGTTGACATTGTAAATGCCCAGTTGATTCGTTTTGCTAATAACTTCTTCTGTTGGATTAGCCATGCCTGACCACAAAAACACGCTCACTTTTTTGTCTTTCGGAGCAAGACGTTCATTGATGTAACGTACGCTGCCAAAGACTTCAGTGTCGTAATCAAGCTCATAATTAGGCACAGGAAGTGAATCACCGTAGAGTTTCTCTTTAGCACTGACACGCGGATCCCAGAAAAATGGGTGGCTAAATGTATGTGAGGCAACTTCTACGTTGTCTAACGCGAAAATTTTTCTAGCAATCGCTTCCAATTGCGGCGCGATTTCAGGGTAAAGGCCTTTATCCCCGACTTCCGCTTCAATTACAGAAACTGTGTGAGGAAGAGTGGACTTTCTCAAAATAGAGTCAAGGATTGACTCACCCGCATAGGGCCGACTTGGCAGCCAAGCAACTGAAGGAAAACCATCGCCATCAATATGCGCTGTCAGGATACGTAGCCCTGACTCTGTGGTCACATCTGGGGCTGGAATGGTTGGCAGTCCGAGCAATGGCAACAGGTGCGTGAACGGATCAACTGGCCAACGATTACGATCGCCGATGAGTTCTTGAACTATAAGCGGTTCTAACCATAGCGAACCCCAAGGCATTTTGGCAGCGCCAAGACCTTTATTACCCATTTCATCCACTAAGGTAATGACTTCTTCAGCGGCTTGAGTGTCCAGTAGATATTGAACATATTGCGATGGTGCAGCGTCAGGCAAGGGGTAAAGCGTGTCAGCACCATCAACTTTCATCTTACCGATATACGAGCCGTCGGCTGTAACACCCAGCTTTTGCAATAAGCTAGCTTGTTCGGGCAATTCACCCATCACAGTGGTTGGCAAAGTATCTAAGCTGCGACTAAGGATATCTTGCGTGTAGGAGTATTGATAACTTGCCTGCGACAGCCAAAATACAGCACCTGCGTATCGCGATAAATCGAGCTCGGCTAATTGCGGATCATGAATATCGATGCATTGCGGAACATATCCAACATATTCAATCAGCGTGGCTAAAAACTTGTGACACTCAGAGTTCTTTTTAAGATTTACCTTTGAGTTATAAAAAGCCAGCACGCGACGTGGAAAAGGGTAGTGTGTTGACACACCGAATTGACTGAGCATTGCATCACTAACATACGGGGTGAATCCTAGTGCAGTAATTTCCTGTGCAGCTTTGATGCGTTGTTGTGTGTCTGCTCCTAGGTAATCGATAACAATCGCTTCGATACCTGCAGTTTTAATCTCGTTTAATCTTGCTTGCAGCCATTGCGTGTCTTGTGCACTTTGCTGTTTATACATGCGGGCATTGTAATCGTAAGAGTACAGCAAAGACTCCGCAGCAATTGCCACAGGTTGCTGCGGCAGTTTTTTATAAATATCAAACCCGCGGTTAAGAATTACAGGCAGCTGGTTTTGGATTTGCGCCACTAAGCTTATTAGCGCTTTTTGTTGGTCTTGAAGTTTTGCGCTGTCTGTAACGCTGAGATGACTATCAAGGGTATCTAAAAAGACCCCCTCATAACCCTGTGATTTCAATTTTTGAGCTTGGCTGACAAGATAGTCTCGCCATTGCATATTCGCACTGTCCATGATGTGTGCTTGCCACACATCATTATAGCCAATTTTTGCGTCATTAAATTCTTGTGCTAGTTGGGCGGGAGCTTCACCTACACTTAGATACGCATACACCTTGGTTTGTGCTTGTTTTAACTGCGCCAATTGAATATCGGATAGATGTTGCGGGTCAACCACAACACGCTCATAGCTTACGAGCTCTCTAATTGAGTCAATATCTGCATAATAAAAAGCGATTGAATGTGCTTTATCTTGCGTGCGCACACCTTGCGCTTGCACTGATGAAAAAGACACTAAATACAAAATAGCGATGCAGTAGAGAGTACGTCCAAATTTAACCAAGAATTGATAGCCTTATTAATTGTTATATTTCAGTGTCTTAGCTTTTATTCTAATACTTTAAGTTTATTTTTATGTGATTTTGTCACATTGACGAACAAAATGTCTACTAAACAATGGCTTTTATACCATTGCGAATTAAAAATAAGCTATTACAGCACATTACAATTTGCTTTTGTGTGAGTCCATTACAATGCGTTCTTTTTGATAAGACTTTGAGTCAAATCAAGCATAAGAATGAGACCCTGATGAGCCACTCCTGTCGGCTCTACTTTTTACCTAAAGTACATTATGTCACTTACCTATTATATGTACAGGTGTAGAGTTTTGAGAAGTTTTAGGGCAACCCAAATTTGCTGCAGGTATAACATTCTCGTGATTGACCGAAATTTAATAGCATAGTTGAATATTTAACTTTGCTATTTTAACCACACGTTCATTTAGGGTTAATGAAAATCCGGCGGCAATTTATAATAACTTTTACCTATTTGCAACGACAAAATGATCGTTTTTGACAGCGGTGTCAGCTTTGCTAGTTGGGTAATTATGGCTTTAACTACACATCTATCCCCTTGGCGGATTGGCGCATCTTTTTATGACCTTGTTATTGCTTATAAATCCGCATGTTCGTGATTTATTTGCTATTATCGAGCGAGAGCTTTTTAAATCTTGCGTTGTGTTATAAAGAGGGACAGTGAATGCGAACTAATTTACCGGTGACTACAAAAGAGGTTCATTTCGATAAAAACCAAAAGTTGATCTCGGTTACCGATTTACGCGGTGTTATCACCGATTGTAATCAAGCATTTGAAAATATTAGCGGCTATACCCGCGATGAATTGATTGGACAACCTCACAACCTTATTCGTCACCCAGACATGCCCGCAGCAGCATTTGCAACAATGTGGCGCTATCTCAAAAGTGGTCAACCTTGGATGGGACTAGTGAAAAATCGGTGTAAAAACGGCGATTTTTATTGGGTTGATGCCTACGTTACGCCAATATCTGAACATGGTCAGATAGTCGGATATGAGTCGGTGCGCAGCTGTCCATCTCGTGAAGATGTGAATCGCGCCAGTAAATTGTACGCCAGTGTAAACGCGAACAAGCAGCCTTTCTCAATGCCAGCAAACGCTGAATTCTCTGCTTTGGCAATTGCGCTGGTGATAGCATTCATTTTGTGGTTGTCTGGCAGTGCTGTTTTAGCTGAGTTGGTCTTGATAGTAAGCGTTATTGTCTTTGCGGTGTTTAATGCATTTTCACGCGTGCGCTTAAAAACGCGTTTAGATAAGTTGATACAAGGGAGTTTCAATGACCCGCTGGCAGTCAAAAGTTACACCGATAACAACGGTGCATTGGGTAGACTGCATGTGGCAGTCAAAGCAGAACGCGCCCATTTAAATACCATACTCACACGAATTGATGATGCCGCAAGTCGAGTAGCAAAAGATGCTCAGCAAAGCTTTATGTTATCCAAAAATGCCGGTCAACAGATTGATGCTCAACATCAGCAAACTGAGCAAGTGGCAACTGCGATGAACGAGATGACAGCTACCATTGCGGAAGTATCGCAAAACGTAAATGTCACTTCTGAACAAGCGAGAGCCGCTAATGAGTTGGCAATGGAAGGGGCCGAAGTAGCACACAAAACACGGGCTACGATTGAAACCTTGGGTAACACTGTTGAGCAAATTAGCAATTCAGTGCGCGGTGTTTCTGAACAATCGGGCTACATTGCAGCAGCCGCACAAATGATTGAGCAAATTGCAGAACAAACCAACTTACTTGCTCTGAATGCTGCGATTGAAGCTGCTCGCGCTGGAGAGCAAGGTAGGGGCTTTGCCGTGGTCGCCGACGAAGTGCGTCAACTTGCACAGCGCACACAAACTTCAACTGGTGAAATTCAAGGCATTATCAATGAATTGAACTCGCGCAGTGAACAGGCTGTAGCGATTGCAGCGCAAGGCCAACAAGAGTCGCAAATTGGTTTACAAGAAGTTGAGCGTAGCACGCAAATGTTGTCAGGCATTGCACAAGCAGTGGCTAACATCAACGACATGGCAAACCAGATGGCTGCTGCGGTAGAAGAACAAGCACATGTTTCAGAGGACATTAACCAGCAAGTCGTGGGGATCTCTGAATTGGCGAACGATAGCCAACAAAGTTCAGAGCAAGCTCAGGAAGCAATTATTCGTCTCACTAAGATCTCTGATGATTTGTGTGAACTTGTAGAGCGATTCGCGCGTAAGTAACTAAACCTTCGGCCTTTGTAGTTCTATCAAAGGCCTTTTTTCATTCCACTCTAGTCATCACTCAGCCATCACTGATTTAGCACTCATTTCAGTTAACACTTTGTTCACTTTTATCTCGCTAATCTACGTGTAGTAGGCAACCCCTTTATTAGTCATATAAGTAGTCATTTATTACTATAGTAACAAATACTTACTAATCGAAAAGGTTGTTGTTTTTTTCTTTGTTTGTTCAAAAAAACATCTGTTTTAACTTGAACATCTAGTTTCTTATGTTAGTTTATAAAATAAATGTAAATTAATTGTTATGAATACTAACGGAGAATATAGTGAGAAAGTTAATCTCTAACAAAGAAGTTGGATTGCAAACTTCCAACCACAAGTTATGCAGGCCCAATCTGGTTGCGGCTGCACTTGGTGTGTCACTTTTAAGCACAAATGCTTTAGCTGTAGACTGTACCCAATTACCTGATTGGCAGCAGGGAAACGCCTACCCTACGGGTGAGCAAGTGCAGACTCAAGGTCAGGCTTATGAGTCAAAATGGTGGAACCAACTGAACCCTGTGGATGCAGCTGGTGAATTCGATGCTTGGTTTTTAATGGGAAGTTGTGACAACGCTGTCAATTTAACTCCCTCTGTAACAGAGTTAAGCCCAAGTGAAGGCCAAATTTTTGCTGCTGGTGACAGCGTTGTCATTGCGGCAGAAGCTCAAGATGAAGATGGCCAAATTGCTGAAGTTCACTTCTTTATAAACGATGAATTACTGGTGAGCGATGCCAGTGCGCCTTACTCTACAAATTGGCAGGCTGTCGCTGGCAATGTGGTTATCAAAGCAGTGGCATATGACGATCAAGGAGCCGCATCGCCTGCAAAAACCATTAACGTAACCGTGAATACAGACAACGCTAATCAAAATCAAGCGCCAGCGGCAACCTTGCAATTAGCAAATCAGCCGAGTCAAATTCAGGTTGGTGATTCACTCACCTTTAATCTCGCTGGCTCTGACAGCGATGGCAGTATTGCTGCGATGGCGTTAACTGTGAATGGCCAAGCCTTTGTCAATTCAACGCAAGCATCTGAATCAATTACTTGGCAAGCCCCCAGTGCTGGACGATTTGATTTTGAACTAACCGTGACGGACAACGAAGGGGCGAGCGCGAGCGCAAGCCTTGTGCTCAATGTCATCGATATTTCACAACCAGGAACAGGCGTGGACGAGTGTCGACCTGCTGGTTTGTATCAAACGCCAGGAGTAAACACTCCCTATTGCAGCGTCTATGATGAAAATGGCCGCGAACTGATGGGAGCGGATCATCCACGTCGGATCATTGGCTACTTCACCAGCTGGCGTAATGGTCAAAATGACCAGCCTAGCTATCTGGTTAACGATATACCGTGGGATAAGATTACTCACATTAATTATGCTTTTGCCCACGTAGGTGCAGACAACACGCTATCTATCGGCAATCCGCAAGCGGCGAACAATCCCGCAACGAATATGCAATGGCCTGGTGTCGCAGGGGCCGAAATGGACCCAAGTTTTAATTACACAGGTCACTTTAACTTACTGAACAAATACAAGAAACAATACCCAGATGTGAAAACTCTGATTTCTGTTGGTGGTTGGGCTGAAACAGGTGGCTTTTTTGCAGAAGATGGCACGCGCGTTAACAGCGGTGGCTTCTATTCTATGACTACGAACCCTGATGGGTCGATTAATCACGAAGGTATTAAAACATTCGCGCAAAGTTCGGTTGAGTTTATTCGCACTTATGGCTTTGATGGTGTTGATATCGATTATGAATACCCATCATCGATGAATGATGCAGGCCATCCAGATGATTTTGCTATCTCAAACCCGCTGCGGGCCAGCCTCAATGCGTCTTATCAAGAGCTGATGAAAGCGTTACGTGAAGCGCTCGATAAAGCAGGCGAGCAAGACGGCAAGCATTACATGTTGACCATTGCATCGCCTTCGTCTGGCTACTTATTACGTGGTATGGAAACGTTCCAAGTCACCAAATACCTGGACTATGTGAATATCATGTCTTATGACTTGCACGGTGCTTGGAACTCACATGTAGGTCACAATGCGGCGCTATTTGATACCGGTTTAGACTCAGAATTAGCGCAGTGGAATGTGTATTCCACGAAAGAGTTTGAGGGCATTGGTTATCTCAATACCGATTGGGCCGTACGTTATTTCCGTGGCGCGCTATCGGCGGGACGCATCAACATTGGTATTCCTTACTACACCCGCGGCTTTAAAGACGTGCAAGGGGGTGATAATGGTCTGTGGGGACAAGCCCGCCTGCAAAATCAAAGTGATTGTCCAACGGGCACAGGCTCGGGTGAGGGTAACTATTGCGGAAATGGCGCGGTGGGGATAGATAACCTGTGGCATGACAAAGATGTCAATGGTGTGGAAATGCCTGCGGGCTCAAATCCTTTATGGCACGCTAAAAACCTAGAAAATGGTATTTACCCAAGTTACGCCCAGAGTTATGGCCTATCACCGCAAAACGATCCTGATGACCAATTAATGGGCACTTATACTCGTCATTATGACAGCGTTGCCATTGCTCCTTGGTTATGGAATGAAGACAAGCAGGTGTTTTTGTCGATGGAAGATGAGCAATCTATGGCAGCCAAAGTGCAATACGTTATTGACCAAGGCATTGGCGGCATCATGTTCTGGGAGTTGGCCGGTGATTATGATTATGACACCGCGTCAGGTGAATACTTCATGGGCTCAACGCTCACTTCGCTAGCATACGATAAATTCAACCAAAGCGGCGTTGCATATGACATCCAACGCGGTGATAAGTCATTTGTTGTGCCCACAGAAGCGGTTGATATTCGCTTTGAGGCAAAAGGGTTCCCAGTCGGTGACGACAACTACCCAATCTCACCTATTTTTTCCTTCACGAACAATTCCCAATTGGATCTCAGCGGCGCAAAAATCTCCTTTGATGTGCCGGTATCAACCTCGGCCATCTTCAAATCTAACTGGAATGCGCAAGAGAAGTTGGGGATGGCTGTTGAAACCAATGGTGCAAACGCTGCAGGCAATAATATCGGTGGATTCGACAACGAGTTCCACCGCTTTTCTATCACTTTGAACAATGAATGGGGCGGGGAAGATAAACCCTTTGCACCTGGGCAAACCGTTAATGCCGAAGTGATGTATTACATGCCTATCACAGGCCCTGCGAACTTCACCATTGAGCACAACGGCAAAACCTATGCGTTTAAATCTGAATATCCACACCTAGCCGATGGTACGCCTGGCGATACCGGCGGCAACAATGGTGGCGGTGATGGCGGCTCTGCAGGTGCATGTGAAGGCGTCAATATTGCCGATATTCCGGCTTATCCAAATTGGCCACAAACTGATTGGGCGGGCAATCCTAGCCATGCGGTGGGCGGGGACCTGATGATCAATAACAACACCGTCTATGAAGCGAAATGGTGGACTCAAACTGAGCCCGGCACCAGTGCAGATTGGTTAGAGGTGTGTGGCATCTAGGGTTTCATCCCGAGAACTTCGTTCCGAGACTTCGTTCCGAGGCTGCGTAGTTACGCGCGTAGCCTCAATTAATCACAACCAAGGAACATACATTATGAAAGTGAACTCTGTGTCTCTTTTCTCCATCAGTGCGCTTGGCGTTTGTGTACTGTCAATTTTGGCAAGCTCACAAGCGCATGCTCACGGATTTATGGATGTGCCCAAAGCACGTCAGGCATTTTGTCAGCAACAGGGGGGCTACTGGTGGCCTGAAGATGGTTCTGGCATCGCCAATTTGGCATGTCGAGCCGCATTTGTGGAGGCTGGGCATTACCAATTCGTGCAAGAGCATGAGTTTTCAGCAAACACCGCTGATTACCGTAATCAAGCTGCAATCCAACAAAGCGTCCCCGATGGTCAGTTGTGCAGCGCTGGCGATAACAACAAGCGAGGCATCGATATTCCATCGATTCATTGGCCGCGTACAGAAATGACCGTCAATGGCGTTGGTGAAATAAAAGTACGTTTTAAAGCGGTTGTACCTCACAACCCCAGCTTTTGGCGCTTTTATTTGAGTAAACCTGACTTTGATGCGAGTACACAAGCGCTGACATGGAACGACTTAACCCTTATCGATACCTTCGAAAATATCGACACCACAGTATCGCCAGAAGGTGAGCGTTATTACGAAATGAATGTTGCTGTCCCGGCCGGACGCAGTGGCGATGCCATTTTGTACACTCATTGGCAGCGTGAAGATGCGGCAGGTGAAGGGTTCTTTAATTGTTCGGATATCGTCATTAAAGCAGATACCACACCTGTCGATCCGACGCAGTGGCAGGACGTGGGTCACTTTGTAAAACAAGGTCAGCAGGCGCAAGTTGGAGACAGCATTTGGGTACGTTTGTTTGATGCCTCAGGAAGTGAGGTGATCGATCAATTTTATGCGGTTACCAGCGAGTATCACGCGAACTGGCAAGAGCATGTCGCAGTGTCACTCAATCAAGATTACGGCCACCTTGTTCAAGTTGGTTTGCAAGACGCTCAAGGCGAGATCAGCTATCAATCACAGGACCCCTTAGTCAACAAGGTGTACAGCAAAGATGGCGATTACACTTTCCAACTCAGCGTCCAAGTTGCCCCTGAAAATACTCCTCCAACGGTAATGAAACCAGATGATGTGTCCTTGCTTGAGGGCACCACGCAAAGTGTGCATGTGCACGCGTTTGATGATCAACAATCGATACTGAACTTCACGTGGGATGTACCTCAGCCATTGAGTTATTCAAGCAGCGGCGGCGATATCACCATTAATGCGCCACAAGTGGACAGTGACAGCAATTTTACTATCACCGTGACAGTAGATGATGGTGCCTTGAGCGCGTCCACTCGTTTCCAAGTAACTGTTGTAAATGATCAAACCACTATCGGCGAGTACCCACAGTGGTCTGCCACAGCGCAATACCAAGCTTCTGAACGAGTGAGCTTTGCTGGCAACGACTATGAAGCAAAGTGGTGGAATGAAGGTGCACAGCCAGATACTTCCGAGGCTTGGAAGCGCATCAGTAACACTGATGAACCACTGCAGTGGCACATCAATACCCCGTATTCAGGCGGCGCGGTTGTTGTTCATGAAGGTGCGCAGTATCGCGCCAAATGGTGGACTCAAGGTGATGAGCCGGGGTTAACCCAAGTGTGGGAAGCACTTTAATTATATCGATTTCCCTTGCTGTTATAGGTCGCAAGGACGCGCCTTTTTCAGCAACAAACAGGCTTATGCGAATGCGTTGTGCTGAGCCAAATAACGACACAAGAAAAAGAGAAAATTATGAAATTAACACAACTTACAGCAGCGATAGCGTTGGCATGTGCGTCAGGCAGTGCCTTGAGCGCTCCTTCTACCCCCAGCATCAGTTGGGAGCCACAAGAGTACTCATTTGTTGAAGTCGATCTTGAAGGTACTGGTGGCTATCACGCCCTTGTTCAGCGCCAAGATGTTGTCAATATTGAAATTAAATGGAACGCATACAGTGGTGATGGCGCCGACAGCTACAAGGTGTATTTTGATGACCAATTGGTCAACGAAGGCAGTGTTGGCGCAGGTGTTATGGGCGGCACTATCAGCTTCCCTTATGAACAAGCGGGCCGTCATAACCTGTATGTGGAACTATGTGAAGGGCAGGTGTGCGCCCGCAGTGATGCAAAACCGATTGTTATCGCTGACACGGATGGTGCGCATTTAGCGCCGTTGCCTATGGACTATGACCCGAACAATGGCGACTATGGCATCAAAGATGGCATGGTTACTGGTGCCTACTTTGTAGAATGGGGTATTTATGGCCGCGACTTTGATGTCACTAATATTCCAGCTCATAACCTGAGCCATATTCTGTATGGTTTCATTCCTATTTGTGGCCCAAATGACTCGCTAACAGGAGGTCCTAAGCAAGCTTTGGATAAAGCCTGCCAAGGCGCGCAAGATTTTGAGGTAGTGGTCCACGATCCATGGGCAGCATTTCAAAAAGCACTTCCGGGTGTGGATGCAAACGACCCGATACGCGGCACTTACGCGCAAATGATGGCGCTAAAACAACGTTACCCTGATTTGAAAATTGTGCCTTCCGTTGGGGGCTGGACGCTGTCAGATCCTTTCTACTCATTCACCGACAAGGCGAACCGCGACACTTTCGTTGCGTCGATGAAAGAGTTCCTGAAAACATGGAAATTTTATGACGGTGTCGACATCGACTGGGAATACCCAGGCGGTGATGGTGCAAACCCATCCTTGGGCGATCCTGCTAATGACGGCACGGCATATGTGGCACTGATGCAAGAGTTGCGCGCCATGCTTGATGAGCTTGAAGCTGAAACGGGTAGGGAATATGAGCTTACTTCGGCTATCGGCGCGGGCGCAGATAAAATACAAGACGTGGATTATGGTCAAGCCGTTCAGTACATGGATTATATTTTTGCCATGACTTATGACTTCTACGGTGCGTGGAATAATATCACTGGTCACCAAACGGCTATTTACTGTGGTGAGCACTTCCGCCCTGGTCAGTGCGATGGCACCGGTGTCGATGAAGATGGTCAACCATACAAAGGTCCAGCTTACACAATCGACAATGCGATTAATTTGTTGCTCGCGCAAAATGTTCCGTCGCAGAAAATTGTCGTCGGTGCTGCAATGTATGGCCGTGGTTGGGAAGGCGTTTATCCTCAAAATGCAATGGTTGCTGATAATCCAATGACAGCACCGGGTAATGGCAAGCTTAAGGGGTCAACCACAGAAGGCGTGTGGGAAGATGGCGTGATTGACTATAAGGGCGTAAAAGCCAACATGCTGGGTGCTGATTTCCAAGGTGTAAATGGTTTTGAAGTGGGTTATGACGCCCAAGCCAAAGCAGCATGGGTGTGGAATCGCACTAGCGGTAAACTAATCACCTTAGATACACCAAAAACTGTGTTAGAAAAGGGCCAGTATGTACGCCAGCATAACCTTGGTGGTTTGTTTGCGTGGGAGATTGATGCTGACAACGGCGATATCCTCAATGCGATGCACGAAAGTTTGGGTGACATTGCAAACGCCAATAAATTACCTGTTGTGAGTGTAGCTAGCAGTGTAACCGTGCAAAGCGGTGAATCAGTAAATGTGACAGCAACGGCCACAGATGCAGACAATGATCCGCTGACGTTCAATTGGCAAGGTGATAGCGCCTTAAGCTTGGTTAACGCAAACAGCGCAACGGTTACTGTAAGTGCTCCTTCTGTCACTCAAGATACCTCATACAGCCTTCGTGTTGCAGTGAGTGATGGTAAAGACAGCGTGACTAAGGTTTTGACCGTCAATGTAAAAGCAGACGTTGTTGTAGGTGAAAACAACGCGCCAGTAGTACAAGCTATCAATGACGTGAGTGTGACCGAAGAACAAAGCGTCAATGTTTCAGTGTCAGCAAACGATGCCGACAATGACCCACTTACCTACAGCTGGGACGTACCCGCGGGACTGACGTTGTCGGGTGATGGTGCGAGTGTTTCGTTAACAGCAGTGCAAGTAAACCAAGACACCGTTTATCAAGTCAGTGTTACGGTGAGTGATTCCCAGGCACAAGTAACGCAAACATTCAATGTAACTGTACTTGATAGCACGACTACAACACCAGGAGACACCTGGGACGCAGCCGCAATCTATGTGGGTGGCGATACAGTGATCTATGGCGGCTTGCAATATAAAGCAAAATGGTGGAGCCAAGGTGACCAACCTGACCTAGGTGGTCCGTGGGAGCTCGTAAGCGTACCTACAGACGGTGGTGATCTTGTTTGGCAATCATCGGCAAGCTATGTAGGCGGCACGATTGTGACTCACAATGGCACGCGCTATGAAGCGAAATGGTGGACGCAAGGAGAAGAACCGGGTGTTGCCGATGTGTGGAAAGCACTCTAGTTAATTCGTACCCATCAGCAAAGGCAACTTCATAAGTTGCCTTTTTTTAATTGTTAAAATAGGCTTAATTTATGATTCGACTGGAACGCCAATGTGTACAAACGAGTAGTAGTAGTAGTTCTGTTTTTAGTATTCAGCCACAGTGCGTTTGCGCAATGTGACAAGCCCATTCGCGTTGGAGTCGGCGCTCACTGGCCACCTTATTTCGTCGTTACAGATAACGAACTGTCAGGGGTGGATCTTGATATCACCGCCCTTATTTTGGAAAACATCGGGCACTGCGCGCAATTTGTTCGCCTACCTTCCCCCAACCGCATGCGAACAGAGTTCGAGGCAGGGCGTATCGACATGCTCATGGCCACGAGTTATACCAAAGAGCGGGCAAATTTGGGAAATTTCTCCATCGCTTATCGAGAAGAAATATTACGCTTAATGGTAAATGAGCAAGTTAAGGTGAACCCGGACTTGCCGTTGCGACAGTTAATGAAACAGCACAAAACCATGGTGCTTACTCAAAACACCTATTTTGGTAAGGCGGTTGCAGAGGTGATGGACGATTCCAAGTTTGCCCGGCAAATCGTTTATGTTTCCAAGGTGCCATTAAGATTTGCAATGGTTGCCAGCGGGCATGTTGATATGACCGTGATTGATGAGCTAGTTGCAAGTCATCTAATAAAACTTAGTCAACATAATGGGCTGCGTTTTAGTCGCGCCCCAATTGCTCGTGAGCCTGTGTATTTTCTTATTAATAAGAAGATTGCCAGCGCCGAGTTTCTCGCCAAATTTAACAACGCCATTGAAAGTAAACACGCTGATATTGAAAACAAATTGGCATCGGTGCGGTTTTCGAACTAGCAAATTGAAAGGTGTTACAGCCAAATTTTCAATAAAAAACAAAAAGTAACATCCTCCTAAAATTGCGTAAATGGGTATTAGCTTCAATAATGTAATGAACAATGTTCTGGGGATCATTGCTCGATGTATGCTCGGTGGTTACTGATCTGCTTTTTACTTTTACCTATGCTTGCACAAGCTAAGTGTGCTGAGCCAATACGCGTGGGCGTCAACACCCATTGGCCGCCCTACATCATACTGACAGATCGCGCCATCAGTGGCACGGATATGGAAATTGTGGCGCTATTGGCTGCATCTATGGATGAATGTGTGGAGTTTGTGCGCTTACCCTCTTCAGTGCGGTTATTGACCGAATTGGAGGCCAATAGAGTCGACTTGGTGCCAGGCGCAAGTTTCACTAACGCAAGGTTACAGTATGGCGTTTACTCAAACACTTATCGTGAAGAAGAAGTGCGGCTACTAATCAACACCAACAGTGTAACAGGCACCCAGACAGGGTTTGAAGAGTTACTGGAGCTTGGTAAATATCTCGTGATTAATGCGGGTGCTTACTATGGTCCACAAGTGGAGAGGTTGCGCACTGACCCAAGGTTTACAAAGCAAATATTCGATGTAGCCACGCCCATCCAGCGATATAGAATGTTGCTTTTAGATAGGGTTGATATGGCGCTTGAAGATAAATACGTGGCGATGCACCTAAAGCATGCTTATCCCGGTAGTCACATTAAGTTTCATCCGACAGTGATGGCGACAGAAGACGTTCATTTTTTAATAAGCCATAGTAAAGGAACCGCTGAATTTATGGTGCGTTTAAACCGCGCGATAGACGAAAACAAAGAGGCTATCGCGCAAATTCTTGAACAAGGGTACGTTGTGCAACCCTAGCGTCTAATGTAATTTCATTTTCGGCCTAACCACTCTCATTAGTTTTTCACTTAGCCACAGTGCCATCATTTTCAATGTTCCATGCACAGCTTGTTGGTGCATACGATACAAGCTCATATACATCCACCGGGCGATTTTACCTTCAATAAACACATCACTACTTAGGTTACCCATTAAATTGCCTACCGCACTGAATCGGGCCAAGTTCACTAACGAGCCATGGTCTTTGTAGATAAAAGGTTGCAACGCTTTGCCTTGGTACTCACGAATGAGGTTGTTCTTTACGGTACTGGCCATTTGATGCGCCGATTGTGCTCGTGGTGGCACAAGAGAGCCGTCTTCTTGGGTGAATGCGCAACAATCGCCCACTACATAAATGTTCTCATCGTCATGTACTTGCAAATAGGCATTCACCACAATTTGGTTGTTGCGGTTAAGCTCAAATACATTGAGTTCTTTTAAAAAGTCAGGCGCTTTCACACCCGCAGCCCACACTTTTATGTCGCAATCTAAAGATTGGTCCTCAAAATGGATGGTACGTTCATCAATTTGCAATACGCGTTTACCCAAATGTAAGGTTACGCCAATTTTTTTAAGCTCCATCGTCGCTTTAGTGGCGATACGTTCAGGCAGCGCGGGGAGAATGCGATTACTGGCCTCGATAAGGTGGATGTTTAATCGTTCTTTATTGACTTTGTCGAGCCCATAGATTTTCAACAAACCGGTGACATGGTAAAGCTCAGCGGAGAGTTCTACGCCTGTCGCACCGGCACCTATAATGGCGACATTGAGCTGTGATGTGTTTTCATCTGCTTGCTGTAAACGCGTAAAACTATCTAATAAAGTGTGTTGAAAGCGCTCAGCACCACTGACAGAATCCAAGAAGAAACAGTGCTCTTGCGCGCCGGGTGTACTGAAGTCGTTGCTAACGCTGCCTATAGCAAGGATAAGTTTGTCGTATTTGAGGGCGCGCTCAGGGAGCACGATTTGCCCGCGATCATCTAATAAGGGCGCGAGTAAAATTGTTTTAGTCAGGCGGTCAACGTTATAAAAAGTGCCGAGTTGAAAAATGAAATGATGCTTTGCCGCATGTGCAGAATAGACAACACTATCTAAGCTAGCATCGAGTGAGCCAGTTGCAACCTCATGAAGTAGAGGTTTCCAGATGTGAGTACGATTACGATCTATGAGTATGATTTCAGCTTTGTGCTTTTTGCCTAATTTATGGCCCAAGCCTGTAGCGAGTTCTAATCCTCCAGCGCCACCACCGACAATTACGATACGGGGTATTGATTCGTCGTTCATAGTTATTCCTCAAAAATTGCATACCCAAATGCACGTACCGGAGCGTCAAATGCGCTTGGGTATATTTGGCCAAGGGCGCTGGCCAATCTCTTGTTTTTGAGGAAGAGTTAGGCCAAGCTTACGCTTTCTGTTAACAAAAGTCATTAGCCGGCTAACTATTGAGTTATCATATGTAATAACTTAAATTCGGCATAAATTATTCTTAGGTCATCAGTATGCACCCACACATAGCAACCCTTTGCGATATATCTTCTAAGCCGCAGCGCACTATTGTTGGCTTGATGAGTGGCACGTCTATGGATGGCCTTGATGTCGCGCTTTGCAAGATCACAGGTGCAGGGCCTGATACCCATATCGAGGTGACGCACTTTGAAACTTGTAGCTACCCAGATGAATATCAGCAATATGTGCGAGAAATTTTTGCGAAACGAGATATCGACCTGCAGCATTTGACGCTTTTAAATGCATGGATAGGTAAGTTGCACGGCGAACTCGTTAACCAATGCCTAGCAAAATGGCAGGTGCCAGTCAGTGCAGTCGATGCTATCGCCAGTCATGGGCAAACTGTGTATCACTGCCCACAGAAACAGCATGGGCTTGCAGAATTTCCTAATGCGACGTTGCAAATTGGCGACGGGTGTCACGTTGCGGTGACTACTGGGGTGATGACACTGAGTGATTTTCGCCAAAAGCACATAGCCGCTGGTGGCGAAGGGGCGCCACTAGCAGCCTATGGTGATTACTTATATTTCGCTGATAAAACTGAACACCGTGTATTGCTCAATATTGGTGGTATCGCCAACATTACAGTGCTGCCAAAGGGCGCCTCTATGCAACAAGCGATGTGCGCAGATTTAGGCCCGGGCAATACTATGATTGACGCCTATATCCAGCAGCATTTTGCGCCTTTGCAATACGACAAGGACAGTGAGAAGGCAAAACAGGGAACTGTGAACTCGCCATTGCTCTCGTCTTTAATGGCCCACTCCTTCTTATCTCTAGGTATGCCAAAAACTACCGGTCCTGAAGTCTTTAATTTGGCTTACTTGCAAACATGTATTGATAGTAGTGGTGTGGCGAGATTATCCCATGAGGATATATTAGCGACGCTTACTGAGTTTTCCGCGAGCTGTATTGCTAAGCAGCTGAATGCCTTGGCAAATGACTTTGGTGAAATCGGTGTGTATGTGAGCGGTGGAGGACTACATAACCCATTGCTTATTGAAAGGATCCGCGCCCTGAGCGCAAAGGGAATTACCTTATCATCACTGTCTGAGTTAGGAATAGACCCGGATGCCAAAGAAGCAGTACTGTTTGCGCTGCTTGCTAACGAAACGCTAGCGGGAAATGCTGCAGATAAAGTGGATAATAGCGGTTCAATGCCCGCTGTTACCATGGGGAAATTTAGCTTTCCTGACTAGCTCAACAAACGTTGACAGTACCCTATCAAGCGTTTACCAACGCTGGTGGAAGGTGTCAAAACGGGGTGGCGAGCCAGTTCAGTTTCAGGGTGCACTTTTACGGTAAATTGTGCGCTCTCTTTGATGATGTTGTGACGACCATGTAAGTTCAATTGCAACAGGGCAAAATCAGATAAGGTCGCCAACTTCACGGGTACGGTACTCAACATAGTCAACGCAACCATATTGCTGTCGATGTCTCGCTGGTTCAACGAATACTGTGCAGTCAGCATGGATTGTCTTTGTTCCGCAAAAGTAACACTCGCATGCAGATAATCACCCTGTTGCGCATTGCTTGGTAAGCGACATAAAAATTGCACCGGTGCGCAAGGGCCGCCCAATGTATACGGGTGTTGAGTCATACTCTCAAAGTCTGCTAACTGTTCTTCATTTCGAAGTGCAAATACAGCTAAAGGTGAACGAAACTGCGACATATCCAATAGATTGTTGATGATTTGCGGACAATTATGCAGCAGCTAGATGACAGAAATATTACATGCCCCTTTTTTGTGCGAATAATCGCTGAGTATGTCATTACTCAGCGATTCAATGTGCGCAGTCCTACTTTATATTCAATTCCATCTGCACTTGGGTTTTTGCTACTACGGCTTCGCCATTTTCGAATTTGGGTGCGTAGCGCCACTTTTTAACCGCTTCGACCGTTGCGCGTTCGAATCCTCTATCGCCCTTTGCTGCTATCACTTCGGTGTCGGAAACGAAGCCTGATTTATCAATTGTCAGCTCAACTGTGACCGCACTATCTCTGCCATTTTTTGCAATGTCTATCGATACCTTAGGGTGAACCTGATACAAGGGTTGTTGTTCGATGTCTTGTGTCCAGGGCCTCATTTTTGCAATGGCCACACAGTGTTTTGTTGCCTCATCACTTAAACCTTGACCTTCATACAAATTGACTAATAGAGAATGGGCCTTAAGCTCGATAGGGTGGTCGAACTCTAGATTATCATCGAATACTTTTACTACTTGGTTTAATCGCGAAATTGCATTAGACGTATCTCCAAATCGGCTTTCATACACTCCCAAATACATATTAACTTTTACGTTGTTAATACTATTCTCAACTTGGTTTTGGCCAAAGTAATCTTCAGCGGCAAGCAAGTACTCTTCGATAGTATTTCGTTTTTTATTGTTGAATTGTTTCAAGAGGATTTCTGCTGAGCTTAAATAAACCTCTGCCGCCAATTGTTGTTCACCTTGCTTCTTAGCTATTTGTATTGCTCGTTCGGTAGCATCTTTTGCTTCACTAAAGTTGTTAGTCGAATCGGCCACACCTAAAAGAGGATCGATGATTGATATGTCATCCTCACCATAAACCTGTTGTAAATTGGCAATAGCGAGTTTGTAGAGGCTTTTTTTCGCTATCATTTCTTCCTCAGAGCTCACTTTGAGAACATTTGCGTAATTGATTGCTAAATTCGCAGTGCTTTCAGAGCTTGCTCCGAACTTTTTGCTACCTAACTGATACGCTTGCTTGGCGAACTCTTCTACGTTACTTCCTGACTCAACCGCATCCAAATACTGCTGGTAGGCACTGTTAAAGTCGTCACTGGTCGCGTTTACAGCGCCACTGATGAGAATGGCGGCGGCCAAAGGGACTATTTTTGTTAGCATTATCTGCTCCTTGATGATGTGCGTTTGTTATTGTTTTATTCTTTGCGTTGTAGAGTTAACAGCCTATCTTTAGTGGTTTTATTTTCAAGCTGTATTTCTGACAAATAGGTAAAGCCGAGCTTTTTAAGCAGGGAGTAACTGGTTTCATTTGTCTGTGATGTAATGCCGTACAAGGTTGAAAACTTCTGGGTATGAAGAGTTAAAAAGGAGTTAGCGGCTTCGTACATCAGGCCTTTGCCTTGATGCTCACTCAACATAGCAAAACCGAGATCTGGGCTATCTAAAATGGGGCGTTGGAAAAGGCCAACCATGCCAACGGGTTGGCCGTCTAATAAAGTAATTACTCTCGAGCCCAAGCCTAACTCCAAGGGCTCGATAAAGGTGTTCTTTATATACTGGTGCGCTTGCTTTTGAGTGCGCACTTGTTTGTCGCCAATATGATTGATAAAGCTGGGATCGTTGAGCAATGCAACAATAAATTCTGCATCAGCCAATGTTCCCTCACGTAGTGACACTCTCATCTTATGCACTGCCATCCTTTGCTTGTGTGCTGCAATTATTTGAAAATAACTTCTTTGTTAGAGCGAGAGTAAATGCGCTGCTGTGGCTCAGTCCATTCACCCTTTTTTAAATACTGAGTCGTCACCGTAAATTGTCCATCTTTGAAAGAACTAGTTGATTTTACTTGAGTTATACCTTCGCTGCTGCCAGTTACATCTTCATAAGCGATGAATGAACCGTCTTCAGTTATCTCCAGTGTACCTTCGGTAAAAAAGTCTGCCGTAGTGAAGTAATAGAACACCATTTGTTCTTTTTCTTTGTCCCAAAAGATAAAGGACTCACCACCATATACACCATCATTAATACTATGTTTAGTACGTATTGCTTTGCCATTTAATGCGCGCTCCCAAGTTCCGACGTCAGTCATCGGTGGTTGGCCTTCAGCCATACTAAAGCTGGCTTCCCACGTGCCCAAGTAAGGTTCGAAAATGGCTAGTTTAGGGTCCAATTTAGTACTTGCATGACTGAACACGCTTATAAGTAATAAGCTGAGTGTGATGATGTATTTCATAGTGCGCCTAGCGATTGTTATTTGCAGTTCTTAAGAGTGAACTAATTTCTTTGTGTATACAAGTTTGAAGATAAAAATCATATTTAACAAATTCTTACACTACTTAAGCTGGCTATTTGCTAAGGTTTACCAAGTTGAACAACAGCCTTTACAGGGTAATTATGGCGAACAAATTATTGGTGCTTTTAATGATGCATTGCTTGGGTGGTTGCACGGTTATTGGTGTGGCAATAGATAGTGAGTTTGATACTAGCCAAGAGAATCTGCCTCTGACTGAACTTGGGTTTGAAATTGATAAAGCCGTGCTGGGAGCATTAATTCGTGGGCAAAAGCCGATAGAGGTTTCGTGCATCGAGGCCGCAAACCAGAGGGTTTGCGAGCCTAATTACAACGATTAAATGAGAGAATACAATTTGTAAGCACTTAGCCCCACTACTGTCAGCACTACAGGAATACTCAAGCAGTTCAATAGCAAGGAATTTTTAAATTTCCCCATCACATTGGTGTTATTGAGTAGCCATAATAAATATAAACAAATAATCGGTAGTAAAATGGCGTTCGTTGCTTGAGCAAAGATAATAATTGCCACTGGGTCTAAGCTTAAGCTTGCTACCACAGTACCAAAGGCGAGTATCGCTAATGCGATAAACTTAAAGCGCCTATCTTCGACATTCAGTTTCCACCCCAGCATGCCGCACACTGCATAGGCGCCGGCTAGCGGTGCCGTCACAGCGCTTGTCATCCCAGCTGCAAAAAGTCCCAAAGCAAAAAAGTACTGGGCGTAACTACCAAGAAGAGGTTCAAGTTGCTTGGCCATATTGGCGGCATTTAATGGTCCTGAACTTTGCCCAAAAAACGCGACGCTCGCTGTAGCCACGATGGCGAGCGTAATAAGCCCACCTAAACTGACTGAAATAGTCGTATCCATGTTGTGTGTTTTAACGGCCTTTTCGGTGAATTCAGGGGGAGTTTTTTCTCTGGCGATGATGCCAGAATGAAGAAATAGATTGTAAGGCACTATGGTTGTGCCAATCAGGGCGAGTATGGTCACCACAGAGCCATCTGGAATACTAGGACGAAAGCCTCCAACCAATTGCATGATATCTGGTGCGGCGATAAAGAGAGTGCTTATAAACACAAGGCTCATCAGTAAAACTAGGGCAATTAGCGCCTTTTCAATTAACTTATATATGCCACTGTACAGTAACGCGCCGCTGACAAAAGCAATGAGTGGCACCCAAATCCAAGAAGGGACGTGGGTAAATAGTGCTTGCAGACCAATTCCTGCACCAGTCAAATTGCCCGCTTCATACGCTGCACTGCCGACGCCTATTGCGCCTATTACCAAGCAGATAGCAATGAGTTGGGCGATAGGGTGAGTGATATTCGCGCGTAGCGCATGGGCTAAATCCAGTCCACTGACAACAGCAAGTCGCGCAGCCATTGATTGCAATAATATGGTTGCGAATACCGAGAAAGCTAATGCCCAAAGTAGGGTAAAGCCAAAATTCGCACCTGCTACAGAAGCTGTAGTAATAGTTCCGGGGCCAATAAAGGCGGCAGCAACGAGAAGACCTGGGCCAAATTTTTTCATAGAGATAGCCTTACTATTTTTATTGTTTTGTTAGGGTCAGCAGACCCCATTGATACACGAGTGCTAGGTATTAGTCATTAATTTCAGGGTGATCCAACAGCACAGCGCCGCTGTCGACACTGGCTAATTTATCCTCAGGGTTATATATGGGACAGCGTTGCATGCTCAAGCAACCGCAGCCTATACAGCCATCTACGTAGTCTCGCACTCGTTGCATATACGCAATTTTTTCATCCAATTGTTGTTGCCAGTGACGCGACAACATTTCCCAATCTGCTTTTGTCGGTGTGCGATTATGAGGCAAGGAACTCAAGGTCTCTTTTATTTCCTCAAGCGTGATTCCCATTCTTTGCGCTGCCTTAATAACGGCAATACGCCTGAGCACATCACGTTTGTACCGTCGTTGATTCCCTTCATTTCGCCAACTGCGAATCAAGCCTTTTTTCTCGTAAAAATGGAGCGCGGATACTGCCACATCAGCCCTTTTTGCGACTGTTCCAACAGACAAATTAGCTTCTAATGTCATTTTTCATTGACCTAAACTTAAGTTGAGCTTTTAGACTGAGCCTATTCTTATTTATCGAACAAGGCAATGAGACATGAGCGAATACATAATTATTTTTAGCAGCGCAAGACGAAAGGGTAACACTTACACAGCAGCGAAAACGCTAGCCAGCCGCTTAGGTGCACAAACTCTGTACTTAGATGACTATAAAATTAATGCCTATGACTACGAGGCGGCGCAGCACAATGATGATTTCACAGAATTGATGGAGAAATTGTTGAAATTTGAACATTGGGTCTTTGCTTCTCCAGTGTATTGGTACAACACCACTATCGGCATCAAAAACTTCTTCGACCGAATCACTGACTACATGGACGACAAACAGCTGCAACCACAACTACGGCAATTGAGGAAAAAGCACATGTCAGTATTGTCCACCAGTAATGCAATTGAGGGTGTCGATGCCTTTGTCGCCCCTTTCAAATTAACAGCTGATTATTTAGGTATGAGTTTTAAGGCGCATTATCACGCTAGATCGAATAAACCGAACAAAATAACCATCTTCGGCCGCAGTCAACGTCCCCGCATGGCACGTTTTAATCGCCTTTTTCACGGTGTAATGATTAACAAATAATGCAAAGTCGCCCTAGTTTTTTGCTGAAATCTCTCGTCAAATCGAAGCTGTGAATCGGTTTAATTGCTTAGTTGTTACAAAGTTGTACAAAGTGAGTGGGTGTGTTTTCTAAACAAAAAATTCGCTGAGAAAACGCCGTTTAATCATTTTAATTTAACAAGAGGTGGGCATTTTACCTGTTTTTTATATCGCCCTAAGCGCCCTTGTTGCAATATTTGGGTGCAATAGGTGAGTAAGTGAAGTGGTGTAATTCATTGTTTTAATTAGTTAAATAATCACTAAGTGCTTGTATTTAGTGAGGTATTGGGTGCCTTTGATTGTGTGGGTAACGTTTTATTTACAGTGGGGCAATATTTATTATTGCGATTGACTTATTTTGTTGTGTTTTTTGGGTTTTTTATGTAAGTATTAGCCTAGTCGTATTGTCTTACATGTAACAAAATACGACATCAAAATAATAACATCTCAGGGGTATTAACAATGTTTAAGAAAACATTACTAAGCAAAGCTGTAACCTATTCGCTATTGCTTGGCTCTGCTTCTTTTGTAACTGGCGCGTATGCTGCAGAAGAAGAGAACAAGGAAGGCACTACAATCGAAGAAGAAGCGCCAGAGCGCATTGAAGTCACGGGTTCTCGTATCCGTCGTGCTGAATTCTCAAACGCTTCTCCAATCCAAGTTATCAGCGGTGACTTCTCACGTGAAATGGGTCTTTTCGACGCAGGTGAGATGCTACAAACAACGAACCAAGCATCGGGTACACAGATTGATAACACCTTCGGTGGTTACGTTCTAGATAACGGCCCAGGTTCTGCAACTATCGGTTTCCGTGGTCTAGGTGCTGAGCGTACGCTTGTACTTATCAACGGTCGCCGTATGGCTCCAGCCGGTGTAGGTGGTGCGCCAACTTCTGCTGACTTGAACCTAATTCCGGGTGTAATGATCTCACGCGTTGAAAACCTTTTTGACGGTGCGTCAACCGTATACGGTTCTGACGCGGTAGCAGGTGTTGCTAACATCATGCTGCGTAAAGACGTTGAAGGCTTCGAAATCCAAGGTTCTTACAAGCAACCTAAAGGCGACGGCGGTGAAGAAACTGTTCTTTCTGCAATGTGGGGTAACACTTACGACAATGGTTTCGTAACCATTGGTGCTGAGTACACAGACCAACAAGCACAATCACGTGCGGGTAACGCATTCTTACAAGGTTGTGAAGAGCGTATTTGGGAAACTGAAGAAGGTGATATCATCACTCGTAACTCAGGTAATGGCCCAATCGCACAAGAAAGCGTGTGTGACATCTTCCCTCTTACAAACCGTGTTCAGTTGAACAACTTCTGGGGCAGCTTGTACTACACGCCTGGTTTTACTAACACAGACATTCCTAACCTAAGTGAAACGACTGTAAACTCAGCGTACGCTGGTTTCTTCCCTACTTGGGTTCCTGGTGACTTCAACGGTGACGGTATCATCGACTTTGATAAAGGCGATGGTGTATTTGTTGATGGCAACCTAGATGGTCTTCGTGATGTTGACTTCTCTGACCCATTCTACGCATACCAGAACTCTGATTACTACCGCAGCGGTGATTACCTAAGCCGTAACAAGCGCTACTCTTTAATGCTTAACGGTGAGCATTCACTGGGTGGTGAATCAAACACTACGTTCTACTACGAAGGTTTGTACGCTAAGCGTGAATCACCAATCTTTAGCCCAGGCGCGCAGTTATTTGAGTGGGTATCACCTTCAAACGCATACAACCCGTGTGGTGCTTACAGCGACATCGACTGTTTGTCATTCCTAGGTGCGCAAGGTGGCCCAACGTGGGTTCGCCCAATCGTGAACATCCGTGGTGACCGTGATCGTGTTGACGTAGAAGTTGAACAGTATCGCGTAGTAGCTGGTTTCACTGGCGACCTACCTATCTTTGAGTTTGCTGAGCAGAAAGCTTGGTACTATGACATTTATGCTTCATACAGTGCGTCAAACGGTACAGATAATCGCCAAGCAATTCTTGAATCAAACCTTCTTCAAGCGCTTGATACAGTAGTTGCAGCAGACGGCACAGTAAGCTGTGCTGACACGTCAAACGGCTGTGTGCCAGTAAACTTATTTGCTGAAAACATCTACCAAGAAGGTGGCGGTACGCTAACAGATGCTGAAGCGGCATTCTTATTCGGCAACCGTTATATGGAAACCAAAGTTAACCAGCTAGTGATTAACGGTTTCGTAGGTGGTGAGTTGTTCAACATTCCTTGGAACAACGAAGCGGTGAACATGATCATCGGTGCTGAGTACCGTCGTGATGAGATTGAATCTAACCCGAATGACGTTTCTGCAGAAGGTCTTGCTTGGGGTTACTTTGCTGACCAAGGTGCAGACGGTTCGCGTAACCTAAAAGAAGTGTTTACTGAGTTTGATTTCCCACTAGCACGTGGCGCTAAATTCGCGGAAGAAATCACAGTAACTGCATCAGGTCGTATCTCAGAAGAGAGCTTCTACGACGCAGAAAGCACATACAGCTTAAAAGCAATCTACCGTCCAGTTGAGTGGGTTACACTTCGTGCTACTAAAGGTACTTCGTACCGTGCACCTAACTTACGTGAGCGTTTCTTGAACGGTACATCTGGTTTCAACAGCGTAACTGACGTGTGTGTTGTTCCTGATGAAGCGCGTGTATCTGATCCAACAGACCCAACTGCACCACCTACGTATGATGCAAACGGTGATTCACGTAGCGCAGCAGTACTAGCGGCGTGTTCGGCTGATGGCGTAGACCCAACTTCACTTGGTCTTGGCCAAAACGGTACTAACACCTTTACTCAAGGCACAAGCGTTGAAGTAACTACCGGTGGTACTACAGAGCTTAACCCTGAAACATCAGTAGCTAAAACATACGGTTTCATCCTTGAACAACCGTTCAGCGATGATTTCGAGCTAACCTTCTCTGCAACTCGTTTTGACATTGAAGTAACTAACAGTATTGCTGAGCCTTCAGCTGCATACAGTGTTGACCAATGTTATTCAGCAGACGGTAACGCTGCGTTCTGTAGCCGTATCGACCGTGGTGCGGATGGCCGTATCAGCGACGTTGATGCAAGCTTCATCAACATTGGTTTGATTTCATCTAAAGGTACTGACTTCAACATCTTCTACGACCAAGACTTCGTAGTAAATGAGAAGAACCTTGGTTTGACCGTTGATCTTCAAGCAACGAAGATGAGCGAGTCAATGTACGATGTATTAGGTACAGTGGATGACAATGTAGGTGAGCCAGACTACCCAGAATGGCGTGGTTACGGTCGTATTAAGCTTGCTTATGACGACTACTCAGTAAACTGGGAATCACGTTACATCGGTAAAGGTGAAGAAGATGACCTAGGTGAATTCGAAGAATACACTGACGGTTGTACGGGTCTATTGAATGCATCTGGCGAAGCACTTATGTGTCGTCCTCTTGCATACACTGAAGACTACTGGGTACATAACATCAGCTTCAACTTCAAGTTTGATTCATTCAGCATCAACGCAGGTGTTCGTAACGTATTCAACGACGAGCCACCAAAAGTTGACCCAGCTGGTTCATTCTCAAGCCACAACATCCCATTGGGTGTTGGCTACGACACATTTGGTCGTACACCGTTCATCAACTTCAAAGCTGCATTCTAATAACAGCTTGATAAGTTAATGAAAATTAAATGGCTTCTCTCGGGAAGCCATTTTCAATTTAGGAGAAAGTGATGAAAACAAAAAACCTCATACAATCACTTGCAGTAGCCGGATTGCTGTTTACTCAGGTTGCTGGAGCAAATGATGCTCAACAAGATACATCAGCGAAAGATATTAGCTTAATCGAGAGCTTTTCAATTCTTCCTGCAATTCAATCGATTCAAGTATCACCGAATGGTAAGAAGTTGGTGATGCAGCGTGCGACTTCCAAAGATGGTGATTACATCATCGAAGTGCATGACACAGCTAAACTTGGGCAAAACCCCGTTCGCTTAGGCGCTGACAAAATGCGAGTGTCAGGCGTAAGCTGGTTAAACGATGACAAGATCCTCGTTGTATTTCGCCAACTGCTAGAAGACAGTGGTAAAAAATATTGGGTGAATAAGTTCGCCATTACTGATGCCGATGGAAAAGGTGATTGGCTTCAACCGTTTAAAAAATCAGGTAATGTAAGTTTCAGCATTATTGATATTCTGCCAGATCATGAAGATGAAGTTTTGGTTGAAGTTGATGTGAATGATAACTGGATCCCTGATGTGGTTAAGCTCAACATCAAAACCGGTCGCGAGCGCATGATTTTGCGTGGAAGTACTAAAGTAAATAACGGCTTTATAGCTGATAAAGACGGTGAAATTCGTGTTGCTTCTGGTTGGAATCAAAATAATCAATCAGTTGATGCATTTGCTCGAGAAAAAGGTAGCGATGAGTGGAAAACTATTTACTCTAATACCGGTGAAGACCGTGAAACGTTTGTGATTAAAGCTGTTTCAAATGACGATCCTAACAAACTTTATGTCATAGCGAATAATGGTGAAGATAAAACTGGCGCTTACTTGTATGACATTAAAACTGGAAAGTTCTCAGACAGGCTTTTCGGCTTAAAAACGGTTGATACAGACAACATAATTTTCGACAAACATGGCGATATCCGAGGCTATACCTACAGTGGCAAATATCCAGAATACTACATAACAGACCCTGAATATTTGGCTGTGTACGAAGGTGTAAAACAGGCATTCCCTGGTAGCTTCTTATCACTATCAAGCACCTCCGATGACTACAATACTATCGCATTTATGACCCAGTCTGGCACCGATCCGGGGACTTACTATTTACTGAAAGACAAGAAGAGCATTATCAAAATTGGCGAGCGCATGCCGTTCATCGATAAAACTAAGCTTGCTGACTCTAAGTACATTTCTTATAAAGCGCGTGATGGTCGAAAGATTCGTGCCTACTTGACAGTGCCAGAAGGAGAGGGCCCATTCCCAAGTATTGTGCTGCCGCACGGCGGTCCTTGGGTGCGTGATGTCATTACTTTTGATGAATGGACTCAACTACTAGTGTCACATGGGTATGCCGTTATTCAGCCTAATTACCGTGGCTCTACCGGTTACGGTTTAGAGCACTGGAAAGCCGGTGATAAAAACTGGGGCTTGAAGATGCAGGATGATTTGGATGACGCTGCTCAGTACATGATTGATAAAGGCATCACATCAAAAGACAAAGTGGCAATGTTTGGCTGGAGTTACGGTGGTTACGCAGCGTTTGCTGCATCCATGCGTGAAAACAACATGTACCAATGTACTGTTGCCGGAGCGGGCGTGAGTGATTTATCGCGTATCAACGCGCGACTTCATGACAACGCACTTTTAAATAAATTGCAGCGCCCGACTATTAAGGGGGTTTCACCTGTAGAGCAAGTTGAAAAGGTAAACGTGCCAATACTTGTAATCCACGGTGATATCGATGGCCGAGTACCTATCGAGCATAGTGATGCATTTGTGAGTGAGCTTAAAAAGCATAACAAACAACACAAATATGTAGTGTTAGAAGATGCAGATCACTTCATGAACACCTTGTTCTACGGTCACAAACAGAAGTTCTATTCTGAACTCATCGATTGGTTAGACAATACCTGTGGTTTGAAATAACCGAAAAAAAGCCTGCATCATGCAGGCTTTTTCATTTAGTTCGTGAACTCATTCACCTCATTCACTTTCTTTTTTAGCGTCTTTCACCGCTTTTAACTTAGTTGCATGGCTAATTCCAAATTAGGCATTCGCTAATACCTTCAACTCATTCCTTCAGAACGCCTATACCGTTAATGAAGTCTCAGTGGATGTAAGGATGAAGAGTGAGGTTAAGCTAATAATTAAGCAGCGGCATTCGTTACATCTGTTTCCTTAACTTCCTTGCCAACACATCTAAGTAATTGTCTCTCAGTATGTTGCCTCTGACACAATCAGGGGGGGCCTAGATACGGCTATTGTGGAAATCTAAATACTCTAAATTTACTTCTTTGGTCGATTGTTACATACCCACCACCAAGGTATGTCGTCTCTATTTCTGCTCTGAGACAGTGTTAATGCACAATTTAGATGATGATGAACGCAAATTCAGAGAGCTTAATGGGTAGGTTTACACTAAATTTTGGCTTCTATATTAAGACAATTAAGCTCACTAGTTGCTTTTTAAATTTAGTATATAAATTTATGTCGAGGATTTGGTGGTAAATAATTTAATTGTTTAATTAATGTAAGTGTATTTTTGAATTAATAAAATGTAAATGCACTATCTTGTTTTAAGCAATATAAATAAGTTGTTAACGGTTTGAATTGTTAACTATTTGTATTTTTAGGATTATGTAGCTTGCATGGCTATTTAAATAAAATCGTTACTAATCAATGAGTTGGTGTTTTGTGTTGTGAGTTATTGTTTTTTGTTTTTGGTGGGAAGGTAAAAAGTTATGTACATTTTATTTTAAATATAGATATTTACTTATCTATTTTTTTGTTGTCATGTTGTTGTTCCTCATGTTAATAAATATAGGGCTGATCTTCTGTGCTATTTAATTATTAAGAGGGTCGGGATTTTAATTATTATAATTTTCAGGGAATAAAAATGTTTAACAAATCTAAAATCGGCAGGGCGATTCAATACTCTTTGCTTCTTGGTTCGAGTGTTACTGCATTTTCTTCATATGCTGCAGAAGAAGAGAACAAGGAAGAAACAACAATTGAAGAAGAAGCACCAGAGCGCATTGAAGTTACGGGTTCGCGAATCCGTCGCGCTGAATTCTCAAACGCTTCTCCTATTCAGGTTATCAGCGGTGACTTCTCTCGTGAAATGGGTCTTTTCGACGCAGGTGAGATGCTACAAACAACGAACCAAGCATCGGGTACACAGATTGATAACACCTTCGGTGGTTATGTACTAGATAATGGCCCGGGTGCTGCAACTATCGGCTTCCGTGGTCTAGGGGCTGAGCGTACGCTTGTACTTATCAACGGTCGTCGTATGGCTCCAGCCGGTGTAGGTGGCGCACCAACCGCTGCTGACTTGAACCTAATTCCAGGTGTTATGATTTCACGCGTTGAGAACCTTTTTGATGGTGCATCAACGGTATACGGCTCTGACGCGGTAGCGGGTGTTGCTAACATCATGCTACGTAAAGACGTTGAAGGCTTCGAAGTACAGGGCTCATACAAGCAACCTAAAGGCGACGGTGGTGAAGAATCCGTACTTTCTGCAATGTGGGGTAATACTTACGACAATGGTTTCGTAACCATTGGTGCTGAGTACACTGACCAAAAAGCACAATCGCGCGCTGGTAACCCATTCTTACAAGGATGTGAAGAGCGTATTTGGGAAACTGAAGAAGGTGATATCATCACTCGTAACTCAGGTAACGGCCCAATCGCTCAAGAGAGTACCTGTGATATTTTCCCTCTAACTAATCGCATGTATGTTAATAACGCTTTCTGGGGCTATGTATATGCAACGCCAGGCTTCTCAAATACGGGTATTCCTGGTTTCAGTGAAACTACGGTAAGCTCAAGCCTTGAAGGTTATCTACCTGGATGGGTTGGTGGCGACTTCAACGGTGACGGCATCATCGATTTTGACAAAGGCGATGGCGTGTTTATTGACGGTGATGGCGATGGTCTTCGTGATGTTGACTTCTCTGACCCGTTCTACGCGTTCCAAAATTCTGACTACTACCGTAGCGGTGATTACTTAAGCCAGAATAAGCGTTACTCAATTATGTTAAGCGGTGAACACACACTAGGTGGTGATTCAAATACAACCTTCTACTACGAAGGTTTATACGCTAAGCGTGAATCTGATTCATTCAGCCCTGGTGCTCAGTTCTTCCCTACTGTCGGTGCTGACAACGCCTACAACCCATGTGGTGTATACGGTATTGACTGTTATGAAATGCTAGGTGCTGGCACAACGGGTCCACAATGGGTTCAACCTGTTGTTAATATTCGTGGTGACCGTGACCAAAGCAATGTGGAAGTTGATCAATACCGCGTAGTGGCTGGTTTAACCGGTGACCTACCTGTATTTGAAGCTGCTGATCTGCACGGTTGGTACTATGATGTTTATGCGTCGTACAGTGCGTCAAAAGGTACAAACTCATTAAATGGTATTGACCGCGCACGCCTTGCGCAATCTCTAGCCACAGTAGTAGCTGATGACGGCACTGTGAGCTGTGCTGATGAGTCAAATGGCTGTGTGCCAGTAAACCTATTTGCCGACAATATCTACCAAACCGGTGGTGGTGCCTTCACGGATGCTGAAGCGGCATTCTTGTTCACTGAGCGTTACATGGAAACCAAAGTTAACCAATTAGTGGTTAATGGTTTTGTTGGCGGTGAAATGTTCAATATCCCTTGGAACAATGAGGCTGTGAACATCATCGTGGGTGCAGAGTTCCGTCGCGATGAGATTGAGTCAAATCCGAATGATGTTGCTGCTAACGGCGGTTTGATGCACTACTTCTCTGACCAAGGAGCTGATGGTTCTCGTAACTTGAAAGAAGTATTCACTGAGATGGACTTCCCTCTTGCACGTGGTGCTAAGTTTGCAGAAGAACTCACAGTAACTGCATCAGGTCGTATCTCGGAAGAGAGCTTCTATGACGCAGAAAGCACATACAGCTTAAAAGCAATCTATCGTCCAGTTGAGTGGTTCACATTACGTGCAACGAAAGGTACTTCGTACCGCGCACCTAACTTACGTGAGCGCTTCCTAAACGGTACAACTGGCTTTACAGACGTAACTGATACCTGTGTTGTTCCTGGTGATGCGCGTGTAGGTGACCCTCTAGTACCAGATTCATTTGTGTATGATGCTTCTCTTGATGAGCGTTCTGCAGCAACACTTGACGCATGTCGTGCATCAGGCGTCGATCCAACATCACTGGGTCTTGGCCAAGATGGTAGCCCTGCGTTCAACCAAGCTACAAACATAGAAGTTAATTCGGGTGGTTCTGAGTTGCTAAACCCAGAAACATCAGTGGCTAAAACATACGGTTTCATCTTTGAACAACCGTTCAGCGATGATTTTGAGCTAACACTTTCTGCAACTCGCTTCGATATTGAAGTGACCAACAGTATTGCGGAGCCTTCAGCAGCATACAGCGTTAATCAGTGTTATGCAGCAGACGGTAACCGTGCATTCTGTGAACGCATCAATCGTGACGAAAATGGTCAAATCAACCTAGTAGACGGGACATTCATCAACATTGGTTTGATTTCGTCTAAAGGTACTGACTTCAACATTTTCTACGACCAAGATTTCGTAGTGAATGAGAGAAACCTTGGTTTAACAGTTGATCTTCAAGCAACGAAGATGAGCGAGTCAATGTACGATGTATTAGGTACAATTGATGATAACGTAGGTGAGCCAGACTACCCAGAATGGCGTGGTTACGGTCGTATTAAGCTTGCTTATGACGACTACTCAGTAAACTGGGAAGCACGTTACATTGGTAAAGGTGAAGAAGATGACCTAGGTGAATTCGAAGAATACACTGACGGTTGTACGGGTCTATTGAATGCATCTGGTGAAGCACTTATGTGTCGTCCTCTTGCATACACTGAAGACTACTGGGTACATAACATCAGCTTCAACTTCAAGTTTGATTCATTCAGCATCAACGCAGGTGTTCGTAACGTATTCAACGACGAGCCACCAAAAGTTGACCCAGCTGGTTCATTCTCAAGCCACAACATCCCATTGGGTGTTGGCTATGACATCTTTGGTCGTACACCGTTCATCAACTTCAAAGCTGCATTCTAATACCAGCTTAATCAGTTGATGATAACGATATGGCTTCTCTCGGGAAGCCATTTTCAATTCAGGAGAAAGTGATGAAAACAACACGTCTTATACAATCACTTGTAGTAGCCGGATTGCTGTTTACGCAGGTTGCTGGAGCAAATGATGCTCAACAAGATACATCAGGGAAGGATATTAGCTTAATAGAGAGCTTTTCAATTCTTCCTGCAATTCAATCGATTAAAGTGTCACCGAATGGTAAAAAGTTGGTGATGCAGCGTGCGACTTCCAAGGATGGTGATTACATCATCGAAGTGCATGACACTGCTAAACTTGGGCAAAACCCCGTTCGCTTAGGCGCTGACAAAATGCGGGTGTCGGGCGTGAGTTGGTTAAACGATGACAAGATCCTCGTTGTATTTCGTCAGTTACTTGAAGACAGTGGCAAAAAATATTGGGTGAGTAAGTTCGCCATTACTGATGCAGATGGTAAAGGTAATTGGCTCGTACCGTTGAAGAAACAAGGTAATGTTGGCTTTAGCATTATCGATATATTGCCAGATCAAAAAGACGAAGTGCTAGTAGAAGTCGACATTAATGATAACTGGATCCCTGATGTGGTTAAGCTCAACATCAACACTGGTCGCGAATCATTGGTGATGCGAGGCAACGACAAGATCACGGGCGGCTTCGTTGCTGACAAAGACGGTGATGTTCGCATTGCAACGGGGTGGAATAGAGCCGACCAATCAATCGATACCTTTGTTCGAGAAAAGGGTAGTGAAGAGTGGAAAAAAATCTACTCTAATAGTGGTGAAAACCGTGAAACCTTTGACATCCAAGGTATATCGAACGAAGACCCAAACAAACTGTATGTCATTGCGAACAAAGGCGAAGACAAAACAGGCGTTTATCTATTTGATGTGAAGACGCAGACGTACTCGGACCGATTGTTCGGTTTGAAAACAGTGGATACCAATAACGTCATTTTTGACAAACAAGGTAATGTCCGAGGGTTCTCATATAACAGCAAGCACCCAGAATATTACATCACTGAACCAGAATATCAGGCAGTTTATGAGGGAGTTAAACAGGCGTTTCCTGATAGTTTTGTATCACTATCAAGCACTTCAGATGACTACAATACCATTGTACTGATGACCCAATCGGGCACCGATCCAGGCACTTATTATTTACTGAAAGATAAAAAGAGCATTATCAAAATTGGCGAGCGCATGCCCTTTCTTGATAAGTCGAAACTTGCCGAATCCAAATATATTTCTTATGACGCCCGTGATGGCCGTAAGATTCGCGCTTATCTGACAGTCCCTGAAGGCAAAGGCCCTTTCCCAAGCATCGTATTGCCGCACGGTGGTCCTTGGGTGCGTGATGTCATCACCTTTGATGAGTGGGCGCAGCTGCTTGTGTCACATGGGTATGCCGTTATTCAGCCTAACTATCGCGGCTCTACGGGTTACGGTTTAGAGCACTGGAAAGCCGGTGATAAAAACTGGGGCTTGAATATGCAGGATGATTTGGATGACGCTGCTCAGTACATGATTGATAAAGGCATTACATCGAAAGATAAAGTGGCGATGTTTGGCTGGAGTTACGGTGGTTATGCGGCGTTTGCTGCATCCATGCGTGAAAACAACATGTACCAGTGTACGGTAGCTGGAGCGGGCGTGAGTGACTTATCGCGTATCAATGCAACATTGAATGACAACCCATTATTAAGTCGACTTCAACGCCCGACTATCAAAGGTGTTTCACCTGTAGAGCAAGTTGAAAAGGTAAACGTACCAATACTTGTTATCCACGGTGATATTGATGGTCGAGTGCCCATCGAGCACAGTAATGCATTTGTCAGTGAGCTTAAAAAGCATAACAAGCCACACAAATATGTGGTGTTAGAAGATGCGGATCACTTCATGAATACCTTATTCTACGGTCATAAGCAGAAGTTCTATTCAGAACTGATTGACTGGTTAGACAATACCTGTGGTTTGAAATAACCGAAAAAAAAGCCTGCATAAGCAGGCTTTTTTACTATTAATTCAGCGAATTACTACCATGAATTAATCTTCTTTTTTAGCGTCTTTCACCGCTTTTAACTTAGCTGCGTGGTCAATCTCAAATTCTGGCATGTCTTTGTTGCCATCCATTAAGTAGTTGTCCATCCAACGCATTAAACGCAAGCTGTAGTCGTATTGCGCTGCTACTTTGCGGTTACCATGACCTTCACCTGGGTAATACACCAAGCGCACGTCTTTGCCTTGCACTTTCATGTAGCGGTAGAGCTCCATAGATTGTGCAGGGTGTACGCGAGGGTCGTCTTTACCATGCATGATAAGAAGTGGCGTCTTTGATTGACCAGCCCAGTAAATCGGGCTGCGCTCTAGGTACCATTGCCATTTATCCCAAGGGTATGAACGCGCGTGAACTAGATGCATTTCGTTTGAAATGTCGGTCGTACCAAACTTAGATAGCTGGTTAGTTACGCCCACAAACATAACACTTGCCGCGAAGTGCTCAGTCAGTTTTGTTGCGCCCCAAGCTGATGCGTAGCCACCGTATGAACCACCTGTAATACCAACACGTTTGCTATCAACTAAGCCCATGTCCACGAGGTATTGCTTCATATCAACTAAATCGTCGAACTCTTTCCCCGCGTAGTCATTTTGGCCTAGCTTTGAGTAATCAACACCTTTGCCTGTTGAGCCACGATAGTTAGGGTAAAACACCGCGTAACCGCGTGCAGCACCCATTTGACCAGGATCTGAGTAGCTTGTTACCCAACCATTTTTGTCATGGCTCTCAGGACCGCCATGAACAGCCATGATCAATGGATACTTCTTACCTTCTTGGTAATCTAGTGGGTAAACCAATACACCACCAATCTCAACGCCATCACGGGCTTTGAATGTCAGCGCTTCTTGTTTAGCAAAACGCTTGTCATTTAACCAAGGGTTTGAGTCACTTAGACGCGTAGCTTTGGAACCGCGCACCATAAATACTTCATTTGGGTGTTTTGCTGTGTTCGCGCGCAAGGCCATTGTTTTATCAGAGTCAGAAATACTTAAAGAACCCGCAATAAACTTGCCTTCTTTAACCAGTTTCTTGTACTTGTTTGAACCAACTTTAATTTGCCCGATAAAGCTCTCAGGGCTAACTTGGGCAACGAAGTTAAGGGTGTTGGCTTTGTTTGACCATTCAAAATCGCTGATGTGGCCCATAAAGTTAGGAAGCCATTCTTTTATTTCACCAGATTCAGTATCAGCAAGGAATAAGCGTCCAGTCGCTGGGTCGTGCTTATCTTCAGCGCCTAGAATGGCAACATAGCGACCGTCATGTGAAAGTTCAGCACCATCAAGCTTACCTTCAGTCTTGAATGACATAGTTACTTGCTTGCTCGCAATATCAAATAGGTGCCATTGTGACTTGGTGTATTTGTCATCGATCAAAGCTGTCGGCTGCGTCTTAATTAGCAATTTTTCGCCATTTGCAGAGTAGTTCATGTCGCTTACATAGCCAGAAATGCTTAACGCCTCTGGGTCAAGCGGCTTGTCAGCTTTAGCTAGGTCAACGATATGCAATTGCATGTCATCAAGGCCTAACTCATAAACTTCGGCCATAAAGCCGAGCTTCTTCAGTTCTTTTTCTGACTTGTCTTTAGCAGGCATTGCAAGTAATGCTACTTGCTTGCCGTTAGGGCTTAGCTCATAGCTTGAGATAGAGCGGCCTTTCAATGCCATTACTTTTTGCGCTTGACCACCGTCGACTGGGATGTGGTACAAGGCTGTAAACTTGTCATCAGCCATTTTTGCAAGGAAGTAGATGTCTTTGCCATCAGCTGACCAACTGATGCTTTTAATGTTGACCTTACCTGTAATGTAAGGGCGCTCAACACCTTCGTCGTCGATCACGTAGAGTTCGCTGAAGTTCAAGCCATTTTCGTCAACATATAGTTCACGCGGCAAAGAGCGAGTGAATGCAACCTGCTCACCATCTGGGCTAACAGCGGTTTGAATTACACTCTTTATTTTAGGGATGTCTTCTACCGTAATTGTGTCATTAGCGATGGCGTGCGCGCTGGCACTTAAACCCATGGCCAATGCCAAGGTTGTCTTCAATAATTTCATATCTGTCCTTCACTTGTTGTGTGCGCAGAACATTTTACAAATCAGCCCAAACAATGCCAATGTTTGCGATTAAGGTGCGGCTCAGTGGGATAAGTGACACAAGATGAGATAAGCGCTGCTACTTTAATCTACAAAGCAGCAACGCTGGTTGGGATTAGCGCATTTTATTCGTCGGTTTCTTCTAACACGGTATGGATAGGCGTTAACTTGTAGCCTGACGAACTTTGTGTGTCTCGCTCTAGAATGAGAATGTAGTTGCCATCGTCGGTAAAGTCGACGTCTCCTTCTTGGTGAATCACGATTTGTTGGCCGTTGTCTTCCAAAATAGCGTAAAACTCATAGGCTTTATCGAGCAGGTTGATTGATTTGGTGCTATATCGGCTTACGCCATCTAGATGGTGTTCGGTTTGTGAAATCGGCTGACCATCTAAGGTGAAGTAAAAGTCTAATTTCGTTACTGGCAAACCCGCATATTGATCCACCAAGTTCACCACTGTGATTGCATGGGTTACGCTACTTGGAACAAGGTTTTGTGTAACGCTGAGTAAGCGAGGACCATACTGTTCATCATTATAAAACACACCGAGTACACTTTGCTCTTGCTCCAATGTCAGCAAATAGTTGTCGACCAGTGATCCGCCGCTTTCATCGAGCATGGAAATTGAGTAACTATTTGCCGATAGCTCTAAATAGGGAGTCACGGTATCAGCCAACGCCGGTTCTGTACTGTGCACTTCGTTGTGTTTAGTCGCTCTGAATGTGGTGTTAGTGTATTCATCCATGCTGTTATAGAACTGAACTTGTGCGCCAGCATCTTGGTTCTTCAGTGTATAAGCTGAATTACTGTTAGAGATAATATCCATAGTAAGGAAGTCGCTATTGTTGTCATAGCTTGGACGTAATACAAAAACCAAGGCTTCGTCAGCACTTATGTTGACAACATCGGACTGCCAAATCGGTGTGGTATCACCCGCTTGAGTCAAGTAGAAGGTGTAGCTGTCATTTTCGATAGTGATTGCCTCGGAAAGCGTTTCGAACGCAGCCGATGTAATTAGTTCTGCTTGGTCGAACACGCCATCATCTTCTGCCATGTATAAATCGAAGTGACGGCCTTCTTGCGTAATGTTTAATAGCTGCAAGGTAAACTCGTCATCGAAATCATCCATTGGCAGCTCAATATTCATCGTTAATTGCTCGGCAATGTCGCCGTACATAACTAGGAGTGATTTAGTGTCTCCTTTAATTTCAATATCATCAGTGAGGAGATCCACCAAGTTGCCTTGGTCATTGGTGTATTGAATGGCGTAGCTATAGTCATCACTGGTATAGCTATGTGTTGTGGTGACATCGCCCAGTTCCGCGGAGGTACGCGCTACATCCTCGATTGTCAGCGTCATCGTCGGGCCATTAATAGTGCCGTTATATAACTGGATGGCACCTGTATCAGAACTGTCGTCAGAATCACTGGAACAAGCACCTAATGTAAGCAGGGCGAGGCTGCCAAGCGCAGTAAAAATAGGTGTTAGTTTGTTGTTATTGAATTGTGTCATTGTTGAGTCCATGTTTGTTAACTTGCTCTTTATGACGATAAAAATTCAATAAAATTCTTACTTTTACATAGTATTACTCGCCTTTACAGTCCCTTACAAAGACGTTAAAAAATGTAGCCAAATCTCCATTTTTTTTTACATATTTTGCTCCCTCAATTTGCTGGCTTGAGCGAGCTGAAAATTTACCGACTTTCATATTTGTACTCAATATAACTACTTGAATTTAATTAATATAATCAAAAGTAGATATTTGTATTATTATTGCTAGTATCTCATAAGCACAGAAGATAGTGTCGCGCTGCATTGAGTAATGAGCTAGTGGCACACTGGGAAGGGACGCACATTCATGACCACGCTAGCAAGGCTCCACCATATTACCTCTGACCAAAACTTAGACTTTGAATCAAAGCTCGCGCAGCTGCTGCAATTTGGCTTAGACGAATTCGCGTTGGATATAGGTATTGTCAGTCGTGTGGTAGGGGATGTTTACACCGTAGAGCATGTTATAACACCCGATGATTCAGTATCACGAGGTACTCAATTTGCTTTGGGGGAAACTTATTGTTCCCATACCTTGGTTGCCGATTCCGCACTTGCTTTTGAGCATGCAGGCCAAAGTTACGTTGCTACTCATCCTTGCTATCAAAATTTTAAGCTCGAAAGCTATATCGGTGCGCCAATTGTGGTTTCAGGTGCGGTGTACGGCACTGTTAACTTCTCTTCTGCTGGTGCCCGTGCACAGGCGTTCACCACGGATGAATTAGATTATGTGACCTTGCTAGCACAGTGGATAGGCATTGAAATAGCGCGCTACTTCGACAATAAGGAGTTGCGACTTCAACACCAGTCACTCAATGCGATGAGTGAAATGGCTAAGATTGGTGCGTGGGAAGTTGACCTCACTAAGAACACTTTGTATTGGTCGCAGCAAACAAAGGCGCTGCATGAAGTGGAGCAAAGCTATGTGCCCAGTTTAACAGCGGCTTTGTCGTTTTATCCCGAGGATGAACGCACTCGCATTGAGAGCTATATCCAAGCAGCCGTGGAAGACGGCAACCCGTGGTACTGCGAGTCGCAACTTATTGCTGGCAACAACCAACAAAAATGGGTTGCGATTATGGGTAAGCCTGAGTTCAAAAATGGCCAATGCACTTCCATTAGTGGCGCCATTCAAGACATCAGTCACGTGGTACAAGCCAGAAATGAACTGGCCAAGCAACGCCAACATGCAGAAGCCCTGCTCAAAGCGCGATCTGAATTCCTTGCCAAAATAAGCCACGAACTGCGGACTCCCATCAATGGTATTAACGGCATGTTATTGGCAATGCGCGGTGAGAGCGATCTGGAACTGATCTCTCAGCGCATCGATTTAGCATTGAGTGGCGCCGATACCTTAGTGCGACTGGTCAATGATGTACTTGATTACTCAAAAATCGATGCTGGTCAGATGCAACTCGAAGCGCAGGACCTTAACGTCAGCATTTTGCTAAATGATGTGTTATCCATGTACACCCCCTTGTGTGCCGACAAAGGTGTGCGTTTGGAATATGATTTTGCCATCAATCCTGAGGTGTGGATCCGAGCCGACGGTACACGTATCAAACAAATATTAATCAACTTGTTAAGCAATGCACTTAAATTTACCGCTCAGGGCAGTATTACCTTGAAGGCTCAATTACAGAGTGAGGTTGATGGATACAAGCTAAGTTGTCAGGTGCAGGATTCAGGAATAGGTATGAGCGAGGAAGTGAAAAACACCTTGTTCAAACCTTTTACTCAAGGCGGGACTAACATTGCGAGGGAATATGGAGGTACAGGCTTAGGCTTATCTATCGTCCATGAGCTTTGCCGCATGATGCATGGTGAAGTCTCAGCTTCCAGTGAGCTTGGTAAGGGAAGCCAATTTTCTTTTACGATACAAGTCGCTGAAGGGAAGCCGATTCAAAAGCAATTGACGTTTTTGCCACAAGTGGCTGATCTTAATAAAGACATTCGTGTTTTGGTGGTGGATGATAACCAAATGAACCGCTTGGTGATGAAAGCTTTGTTAGGTAAGTTGGGATTGGAGGCTGATTTTGCTGAAAATGGCGAACAGGCTATCGACAAAGCGCTTAGTGATGAAGGCAAGTACGATGTCATTTTTATGGACTGTGTTATGCCGGTGATGGACGGTTTTACGGCAACCCGAAAAATTCGCAAAAGCGGCGCAATTACTCAGCCACAAATAATTGCGCTGACCGCCAATACCTCGGAGCTAGACAAAAAACATTGCTTAGATGCGGGTATGGATGATTTCATCGGTAAGCCTGTGGGGTTTGAGCAACTCACACAGGCGTTATCCGTCTTTTAATGTGAAAACATTAACTATTTTGGGTGCGGTAAAGCTCGGCTAGGTTCGGTATATTGCGTTCCCATCGAGGCTCTGGCTCACCAATATATTCACGCACCGCTTCGAGCAACAGTCGTGTCCGAACAGGTAAATCTCTGTGTGGGTAGAGCGCATACATGGCGCTGTAGTCGGGTAAATTTATCTGTGGTAACAATGGCGTGAGCAATCCCTGCGTGATCTCATCTTCAATGAGAAAAGCAGGAGTGATGCAGTATGCGGTGCCGGAGAGCACTTTATCTAAAATAACTTCGCCATCATTAGAGGTATAAACCGAATTGATGACTTGTTCGCACTGCTCACTTTGATCATTAATATAGGTAATTGAATCGAGCCGTTTGTGTGAGCTTGAATAGGTCGCCGCTGGCAATTGTGCAAGTTCATCCATCGACTGTGGCATGCCATATGTTTCAATAAACTCAGGGCTCGCCAACAGCAGCATACGATTGCGGGCAATTTTACGCGCGATCAAGGAAGAGTCTCTGGGTTCGCCGATACGAAACGCCAGATCATAACCTTCGGAGATTAAATCAACGGGGCGGTCATCAAGTTGCAAATGCACGTTAACCTGCGGAAATTGTTTTTGGAACTGGTTGATCACAGGTTGGATGTAGCGCCGTCCCAAAGTGTGCGATGTAGCGATACGCAGTAATCCGCGTGGCTCCTGGTGGTAGTTTTCTGCCAAGCGCACTGTTTCTGATAACAACATACGCAGCTCTTTGGCATTTTTCACCATTTCTGCCCCGGCGGCTGTAAGTGAAAAAGAACGGGTGGTGCGATTGAGTAACCTGACGCCCAAATCTTCTTCTAACTTACTAATTTGTTTAGAAATGACGCTGCGGTCAATATTGCGCATCGCCGCAGCTTTAGAGAAGGAGCCTTGCTCAACAACCTCGAGCAACATAATGAGTCGGCTACTGGTATCCATATGTGACGTCCAACAGATAATATTTGGTGGGATTGATGCTATTTTGGCATTAACACTCGTATAAGACCAGTTTGCTCGAGATCTGTAGTGCAAATTTATATGCTTGAACGTCACGGTTTTTGGCTCAGAAGCGTTTCGAATAGGACAACGAAATGAAATCTAAACCCGGATTTGGACTCTTAAACCCCGCATTAGAATAATGCAAATATCTTAATCCAATTTCCGCTTTATCTAGTTTGTAAACTACACCGATACGGTCTTCAAATTGGTAGTGAGTGCTGACATCCTTACCGGCAAATTTTGTGTCGTTGAGCAATGATAAACCGATACCAAATTCAAATAATACGGGCTTGCCTTTCAATGTCGTTATTGGGTATTGGAACACAGGGGTCAAGGCGAGCACAAAATTGCGGTCATAGTCGTTACTATCACCATAGCGCCAAAAGTTTACGCTGCTTTCAAACAACAGCTCAAATTGTGCGAACTGCTCGGGTAAATACTGACTTAAATAATGTTGGTAGCCCAGTTTGATACCTTGTACATCACCTTCCCCTTGAATGTAATGCAAGGTGTAACCATGCCGAGAAGGTTCGCTTGAATTCGCACTCGCTACCTGAGTAACACTCATTAAAACAACAACTAATACCACTAAAAAAGGTTTCATACTTCTAACCTAATACTGCGAAATGGGCGCGTACTATCTACATTGCCTTTTTGCCATTCAACGCGTGAATGTGCACAGCAGCTGTGCAATCACGGCATCAATAGCATAACTGACTGAAAAATATGTGGTTTTTATTCTGTGCATTTTTGGAATCAATAATGTGCGAATTTGTTGCTTATATTGCGAGAAAGAATCCACTAAGATGCCGCCCATATTCATCGTCTGGAGAGTGTCCGTGAGAGCTCAAACACTATTTTCCTTAGTCATTTTTGTCTTTGCCCTGTTTGTCGGTCAGGCGAATGCAGCTGAGCAAGACAAGCCATACACCCTGCTAAAAGAAGTAGGTGAACAACTATTTATCGATATTGCCAAAATCGATGCAACCGAAGCACAAAAGAAAGCCCTATTGCGTGAAGTTGTTAAACAGCAGCTGATCCCACACATTGATATTAAATTTGTGTCTTTTAAGCTTTTAGGTAAGCATATTCGTGACGTAAACAAAGAACAGGCGTTGAGTTTCATCGACGCGGTGGAGTCTTATTTAACAACGACTTATGCAACCGCATTAATGAGCTACAACGGCCAAGAAGTGCGTTTCATTGCGCCTAATGCGCAATCCACAAATGGTTATGCGTCGGTAAAAACAGAAATTGTTGAGCCGGGCAAACCCACCATAGATATCGTATTCAAGTTACGCCAAGACAAATCGGGTCAATGGCGCGTATATGATTTAGTCGCCGAAGGTATTTCGCTTTTGGATGCGAAACAAAAAGAGATCATTACCCGTATTTCGGAAGTGGGTATTGATAAGGTAAATGAAGAGCTTTTAGCCAAGGGTTAACGCCGGTCGTTAATCCTTTCAACCAGCGTATTTTTAAAATCCATTGTTGTTCCTGCAGTGTTTTAGGGTGAACTTTAGCCTTCTTTTACCCATGAGGCTTTTCCGTTTGGAAGTTCACCCTCTTTTTTTATAAGCTTTTCTTTGGTGGCAACAAGACGTTTGCAAAAATGAGTCCCGCCACAAGCGACATGAAAATCAAGAATGTTTGTTGGCCGATATGGTCGGCGTAAACAAAATCTTGCCCTTCAATCAGTGAATTAAGTCCGATATAAGTTTTCGAACCTGGCACCAAGACAATCAAACCTTGCATCGCGACGATGGACGCTGGGGCATTTGCTATGCGGTTAAATAGGTTACTGAATACACCCACAGCCATAGCACCCACAAAGGTACCCAAGGTGTAATCGAGATACGTTGCGCCGGCGATACTCACACCATAGGCAATAAAGCCTGAGGCTAAAGACCACAGTGCGTGTTTGGTCTTGGTTCGAAAAATCACAACCAGTGACATACACAGGAATAATACCCCTAACCAGGGCGTCCACTTGGGTAGCGGATCCGGTGATACATAATCGGCTTGTCCGAACAGTGCAAAGCCGATACCTATGCCAATAAATGCCCCAAAATACAGCTTAAACAGCAACATAAATGAGTCCATGACTCTTGCTGTACCTGATACCAAATGCCTTGCTGCGAGCTCTGCCAAGCCAAGCGCAAGAGCCAAACCTGGGATGAAGACGATAATACTAGAGAGCACCACCAAGCGAATATTGATATGTGGGTCGAGATACACACTGACTGCACACGCGAGAATAGCGGATACCACTGCAACCACGGGCTCGAGCATGTGCGCCACGCGTCGAGAATAACTCGACCACAGCACGAACAAATACACGACAAGGGTAAGCAATGAAGACCAAAACACGTCGTTCCAGCTGGTGCCCATAAGCATCGCGAAGGCACCACCAGTCATGGCGAAGGCCCCCGCGGTGATGACACGGTTGTACGGTGCAGGCATCACAGCAATTTCATCGAGGCGTTTATCTGCTTCACTGATAGTGAGCAAGCCGCTTAGTAGCTCATTGACTACTTCATCGGTGTTTGCCAAGGAACCTAAATCGTGATCACCTGGGTCCACACGTGCGACGTGGGTGTACTCATTTTCATGGCCTTCAGTCCAGATAACGAAGGTTACAGAAGTTGGCGACATTACAAACGAGGATTTCAGCTCTAAATGCGTGGCCACCTCCATGAGGTGTGCTTCTAATCGGTAAGCTGGCGTGCCGTATTTGTGCAGCATTTTGCCAAGCTTCACGATGAATTTTCGTTTTTCTTTAAATAGAGCGTCTTCCACGCAATTGTTCCTCGGTCATGGGGTGAGTGGCGACAGGCCACTTAGAGCGTGCGCATTTTAGTGTTCTAACATTACCTGTCTACTGATTTCTATCAAGATTTAGGTGAATTTTTTGCTTCAATCCACTGCGCCATGTATTGAGTGCTGCGCATCGTATGGTGTTTCAACATTTGCCCGATGAAATTGCGTTGTCGATGTGCAACTAAGTCACCACGCACTGCTGCTATTGTTTTCAGTAGGGCGTCAGACAACGCTTGTTTATCATATACTTGCTTAAGTATAGCTAATCCATTTTGTTGAGCCTCAACAAAGTGCGTTTCATCTTCGTGCAATTTTACAGCGGCATCGGCGAAGAGCTGCGGGTCGTCCTCGACGGCGCCATTCCAAGGCAAGGTTTGATGCATACCCTCAGCGCCGATGGCGGTGGTTACTGACGGAGTTTGGGTGATCATCGCTTCGAGTAATTTACCCTTAATTCCGGCGCCAAAACGCAACGGCGATAAACATACTCGTGCTTGCCCCATTACCGCCAACGCATCTTCCGCCCACCCTTTAATAAGGAATCCGGTTTTTGGGTTGTGCAATGCTGTTGCTTTTGGGGGCGGGTAAGAGCCGTATATATGCAGTTCTGCTTTGGGCAGCTGCTTACGGATCAGTGGCCATATTTGTTGCAAATACAAGACCGCATCCCAATTTGGAGCATGCCTGAAATTGCCAATGGTCATAAAATGTTGTCGCTCATCAAACGACAACACTTGTTGCGGTAACGCTTCAAGGTCGACTAAAAAGGGGAGGTGATGGACCAGCTGCTCATCAACCTTGAATACCTCTTTAAGCAGCTGCATTTCATAGCTTGAGATGATCAAACTGAGATCGCTGCGTAGGATGGCTGCAATCTCACGCTTCGCCAAATCGCTATGCAAATCTGCCTGCTCAAAAGGCCTTTGGGCTTTATGTGCTTCTTGTCGCGCTCCGCGTAAACATTGTAAATCTTCAGTATCGAGAATTTTCAATGCGTTAGGCGCAAACTTATCAACGCGCCAACCAAACTGTTCTTCCATCATAAAACGGTCGAACATCACAATATCTGGCTTTAATATTTGAATGTATTCATCAAAGCTACTGCAATTGAGGGCAATTTCAGCACTGCTGATATCGTATTGGCTGAGGTCTTCCATGTGCTCAGTGCGCTGTGCGGGTGATGCAAATTCTACTTGCCACCCTTGTGCACGAAATAGCTTAAGCAGCGACATCATATGTGTGCCAGCGGCTGACGAATTGGGCTCTGGCCACACATAGCCAATTACTAATACTTGAGTCATGAACAAGAAGCTCGTTTTATTAAAGTTACATCGATAAGTGTGCGACGGGCGACACTTTGCTGGTTAAGCAATGCGGTTAGGTTATTTAATGTGTGCTCTGCGATTTCTTGACTGCGTATTGCCACAGAGCTTAAAGGGCAGGGCAACAACTTGGAATCGGGGAAGTCGCCAAGACCGACAATGAAGGCATCTACGCCTGCAACTAAACCATAATTAGTCAGCATATCGAGCACGCCGTAGGCGACAATATCACTGAAACACACGATGCCGATTGGTCCTTCTTTGCTTGCAAGTAGGGTGTTTTCACTCAGTGCCTCTTGGCTCGCTCTGCGAGTATTGGCGCACTCAATCAAGTGAATATTGGCGTTACGTTCATGCAATTGTGCGGCTTGCTGGAATCCTTCGACAATACGGCTGTAGCCACTCATGGTTGGCTTGCCACCGAGGAGAATTACCGAGTTACAGCCTTTATCCAATATCGCTTGGGTCGCCAAAAACGTGCCTCGCTTGGTGTCGGCAAGTACACATGGTGCTTCACTCAACGACACTTCACGCAAAATATTAATCACCGTGATCCCTGATTGTGCAAGCGCATTTTGCCAATTTACATCAGTGTTGTGGGCAGGGCACAGCAGTACTGCGGTGACATTTGATTCTTTTAATCGGTTCACAAGTTGTTGTTGGGTGAGCACATCATCGTTGCTACACAGAAGCATAGGCACAAACCCCATCTGCATGATGCCTTGTTGCAAGGTGTTAGCGATGTCATTGAAGGTGGGGTTGTCTAAAAAAGGCAAAATGATGGCTACCAAGCCGGAGCGTTTGGAGCGCAATGAAGCCGCATCGCGGTTATAAACATACCCCAGCTCAGTCATCGAGTGATGCACTTTTTCTTTGGTTTTAGCGCTCACTTTTTCTGGTTGAGACAACACTAAAGACACCGTCGATTTAGAAACGCCAGCGTGTTGAGCGACGTCGATAATGGTGACTTTTGAATACATAGGTGAGTGGGTCATGTTTTTGTAATGCATTGATTAAGCTTTCCATAGTACCAGAATACCTACAATAGAGTCAGCCAAAAACCGCAAAGTGATGATGGTCACTGCCATATAGGATAAATAGCATAAGTATTGATTTGGCGTATTTGGATTCGATAAAAACAGGCGTGGTCACTCCTCACCCCGTCATTTTTGCGTATTAACTTAAAAAATAACCGCTTAGGCTTATTTAGTTGCCTCATAAAGATACCAAGGTACACTGTACCTGAACGGATAATAATCAAAATAAAAGGGTTTTCTATGAAAAAACACCTCATTGCCAGCGTTCTTATTGGCGCATTTGGTTTGTTAGGTGCTGCAGGTGCGCATGCTCAGCAAAGTGCTGCGACAACCGACGCTGCAAGTTCCAGCGGTTACCAAGTACCTTCAGCCGAATTAGCCCAAGTCGTTGATGCTAAATTAGCACCACGCTCTATGTTGTCGCCTGATGGTAAATGGTTAGCGTTACTTGAGCGTCGTCGTGTAGAAAGTTTGCAGGAGCTTGCAAAACCTGAGTTGAAGCTTGCAGGAATTAAGCTTAATCCAGATAACTTTTCGCGCTCGCGTGTTCGCAATAAGTACACTGCGCTAAGCTTCAAAGCGCTTGAGGGTGACGTCACTATCGACGTGGCGAATTTAGGTGAAGGCATACTGCGCTCACCACAGTGGTCCAGTGACAGTAAATACCTGAGCTTTGTATTTGAAACCCCAAAAGAGGCAACTCTTTGGCTTTACGATATCACTACCCGCGAGTTAAAACAGTTAACACCGTATGCGTTGAACTCTGTAGTTACCTCGACTCCTTATGAATGGATGCCAGATGCCAGCGGTGTCATCATTAACCACGCGGTTAATATTGGCAAAGAACAACCAAAAGATAATGCTGATACTGTGGTTCCAGTTATTCAACAAACCACTGGTGAAAAAGCACCCGCGCGTACTTACCAAAATTTGTTAACCAGCCCGTATGATGAAGCGCTGTTTTCATTCTATGGCCAAGGTCAATTGATGCGTGTGAGCTTGGACGGACAGGCAAAAGCGATTGGTAAAGCCAAGCTATTCAGTAATTTCAGCATTTCACCGGATAGTAACAACATTTTAGTGTCTTCGCTGGATGAGCCGTTCTCATATCAAGTACCGTATTTCCGCTTTGCGAGCACTTGGTCTGTGTGGGGCATGAGTGGCTATGAATTGAAAGAATTGGTTAAGCAACCTCTTGCCGACAACATTCCACAAGGTTTCGACAGTGTTCGCACTGGTCCTCGTGATTTTGAATGGCGTGCAGATAAAGGCGCAACCCTAGTTTGGGCTGAGGCTCAAGATGGTGGCGATATGAAAAAAGATGTGCCACATCATGATTTTATTTACACCCTAAGCTCTCCTTTTAAGCGTAAGCCGAGCTTACTTGCAAAAACTGAGCGCCGTTATTCAGGTTTCACATGGGGTAATGACAACGTCGCTATGTTATCGGAATGGCGCTTCAGCGACCGCAATGTGCGTACGTGGATCATTGCACCGAACAACGCAGATGCCAACCCAGTGCTGTTCTCGGATCGCAGTTACAATGATGCCTACAAAGACCCGGGTAACCCAATTTATACTTACAACGATTTGGGGGTAGGTGTGATGCAGGTTATCGGTGACCGCTATATTTTCTTACGCGGTAACGGTGCATCAGAGCAAGGTTATATTCCATTTTTAGACCGATTCGATGTTAAAACAAACACCACGGAACGCCTATGGCGAAGTGAGTCGCCTTTTTATGAGCGTGTTATTGCCTTACTAGATGATGAAGGTCGACGCTTTATCACTATTCGTGAATCTAAGACTGAACAGCCTAATATTTTTGTTCGTGACTTAGATGAAGACACCTTGGTGCAATTGACTCAATTCCCACATCCATATCCTGCATTTAAAGGAATTCAAAAAGAGCAGATCCGCTATAAGCGCGACGACGGTGTAGAGTTATCAGGCACCTTGTATCTGCCAGCGGGATATGATGCATCGCAAGGTCCTATTCCCGTGCTAATGTGGGCTTACCCGCTTGAATATAAAGATAAAAGTGTAGCTTCTCAGGTACGTGAATCACCTTATGAGTTTACCTATATTGGCTACTGGGGACCCATGCCTTATCTGGCTAAAGGGATTGCAGTGTTCGACGACCCGAAAATGCCGATTGTGGGTGTAGAGGGGCAAGAGCCGAATGATACCTTCCGCAAACAATTGGTTGCTAGTGCACAAGCAGCGGTGGATGTATTAGTAGAAAAAGGCGTCGCGGATAAAGACAAAATTGCCATTGCTGGTCACTCATACGGTGCCTTTATGGTGGCGAACTTGCTGGCTCACAGTGACTTATTCAAAACAGGTATCGCTCGCAGTGGTGCTTACAACCGCACCTTAACGCCATTTGGCTTCCAAGGCGAAGAGCGAAACTTCTGGGAAGGCCAAGCGGTATACGCAAACATGTCGCCATTTTTTCATGCAGAGAAAATTAACGAGCCTATGTTGATGATCCACGGTAAAGAAGACCCAAATAGCGGCACTTTCCCGATGCAGAGTGAGCGCATGTTTGCGGCAATGAAAGGCTTAGGTAAGGATGCTCGTTTGGTTATGTTGCCATACGAAGCTCACGGTTATCAGGCCCGCAAGAGCTTGCTGCACGTATTGTGGGAGCAAGAGCAGTGGTTAGATAAATACTTATTGAGTGACGAAGCATCAGAGTAATTCGCTTTAACTGACTTAAAAACCCACGCTTTATGCGTGGGTTTTTAATGCGATCTGCTCCCGTGCTGTCGATTGCAAAAAGCCATCTATGGGCATAGATATCACAAAGCAGGTACCGCCGTCAGTGTGCGGTTGATATTCCAAAGTGCCACAGAAATATTGATTTATTATCGCCATTGCCAGACTCAATCCCAAACCCATCCCTTTAGCATTTCGGTTGCCAACTACAAAAGCGTCAAAAAGCTTATCCTTGATGCTATCTGGCACACCATGACCATTGTCGCAGATACGGATGGTCAGTTTGTCGTTGATCACATTTGCTTGAATGCGCAGTTCTTGACCCAATGAGTCGGGTTCAAAAGCATGATTGAAACTGTTTTCGATTAATGCACAAAGACATTGCTGGAGCAGAAACTTAGGTGCATGAATACGGATCTGTTCGTCAACATCCAAACTGACCTTGACGTCTAATTCTGGCTTGTCTATTGCACTCAAGCAGGCTTTTACTTCATCAGCCAACACCAAAGTCTGTGCTTTGTCAGTAAAGCCATCTTGAGTGATTATCTTGAGTTTATTAATGATGGTGCTGATCCTGTTCGCACTGTTGCCGACCAAATTTGCACAATCCTCAATCGTGTCAATGGTTTCCAGCAAGGTTGCTTTTGCGATTTTGTTTTCACTTACTTGGCTTTTTACTGCTTCCAGTGCCATCAATTGGCTGCTTGAGGCGGTTACAGCGATACCGACAGGAGTATTTATCTCATGTGCTAGCCCTGGAATTAGCCGCATCAAGGTTGCAGATTTCTCGGCACTAACTAATCGTGCTTGTGCATGTTTTAAATCCGCGATGGCTTCGTTTAGCGCGCTGTTCTTCACCGTGAGTTGTTTGGTTTGGTTTTTCACCTCGTTGTTTAGATAGGCAATGATATTGTTGCGAATGCTCGAGCGTGCATTGTAAATAACAAGAAGGGTTGCTAGCAGAAGTAAAAAGCACAGCAATGCACCACTGTATAAAATGGTTAGTTGACGAGAAGATTCTTGAATAAACGTTTGTAATTTCTCTTCGCGGTTAGCTAAAAACGAGTTTATTGGTGTCATGATTGCGACTTTGCTTTGCAGATAGTCTTCACTGTATAGGATTGCCAATGCACCACTTCGGTCGTCTTGCTCAACCAAAGCAAAGGCTTGTTTTTCCAGCTGTACCAGTGATTCACTCTGGTTGTACGCGTGTGTCAAAGCATTCAATTCCGCGGTTGAAGCGCCATTTTCTTCGAGTAGGCTTAACAGAGACTGCGGTTTGCCACTTGCCGATGGAGCTTGACCATCTTCGACCATCATCATGTCCCAATACACGCGATTAAGATGTTGCGGCCGAGGGCTGACGCCCGAGCGAATAGCAATGATTTGTTCAAAAAACTGTTTGAATTTTTCATTGCCAGTTGCCGCATAGGCTCTGGCCATCATAGTCAATTGATCTGAGCTTAATCTCAGTTCTTGAGACAGGTATACCAAGTTAAAGTGTTTTTGTAACCCTTCTTGTTGGGCGCTTTTGCTCATAAAGGCAAAGACAACAAATAACATGGCACCCACAAACAACAGGATGGACGCGACAACAAGCTGCTCGAAGTATTTAAAGCTTAAAAAGTTTTTCGGATTGTTTGTGTTTTTCACACCACTCATACGCTAGCCGCTTGTTTTCGCGATGGATATTGTCGCTACCAAGTATAGGTTAATATTTTCGCTTTTCGCCGCTTTATCGATTTGCAACGATGTAATGATTCATGGTATGTATATTGTATACAATAATAACAAGCAACCCTTATGGCTCGTCTATTCGCAACCGCACGTTCATCCAATGCCAGTGATTGGCATTTTGATTCACGATTTTACATTGCCAACGTTATGGAGGTATTCGAGCGTCTCGCATGGTATGGATTCTTCGCGGTATCTTCCATTTACATGACCACCCCAAAAAGCCAAGGCGGAATCGGATTTTCTGAGGTGGAGCGAGGGGCAGTGCAAGGCATTATTCCTTTTTTCTTATACCTACTGCCTGTGCTAACTGGTGCATTGGGAGATAAGCTGGGATATCGAAAAATGTTCCTGTTCTCCTTTAGTCTTATGGCGCCGGGTTACTTTATCCTTGGGCAGGCAAATAGCTTCTGGGCTTTTTTTGGAGCTTTGTCTTTAGTCGCTTTGGGTGCAGCCTGCTTTAAACCAGTCGTTGTGGGGACAATTTCTCACTGTACGAATGACCGCAATCGAGGACTTGGATTTGGCATTTTTTATACCATGGTCAATGTCGGGGGCTTTATTGGACCCATGATCGCAGGGGCAATGAGAGCAATTAGTTGGGATGCGGTATTTATGATGTCGGCAGGGTGGATCCTCATTAATTTTCTTCCCGTACTTTTTTTCTATCGCGATCCCCCCACATTAAATCGTCAAAAGAGTTCATTCAAAGACACAGTAAAGCAAGCGCAACATGTGCTTGGCAATGCACGCTTAGCTCTGTTACTCGCCGTTAGCATCCTATTGTTGATGGCAGCAGGCGTGCAATGGATGAGTTATAGTCTAGCGTTTTTAGCCATTGCAGCCTGGGCGGTTATCAATGTGCTCTGGAACAAATTAGCAGGCGGCGATGAGCACAAAGCGCGCTGGTGGCAAGAAAAAATCAGGGTAAGTAATCCGCGTTTCGCTCTGTATTTATTGATTCTCACCGGCTTTTGGACTGTCTACAACCAGTTGTTTTATACCCTGCCATTGTATATCCGTGATTTCGTTGATACACGAGACTTGCTCAGTATTATTGGGCTCTTTGGCGATGGCGCCATCAACTTCTTTGCTTTTGTCGACTCGGGGCAAATTCAAACCAACGTGCAGGCCCTGTTCAGTCAACTTCAACAGGGAGTCGAAATTAATATTGAATCACTGCGCTTGCAGTGGGTGCACGATAAAATTAACGTGCCTGCGAGTGAACTGACTGTATTGGTAAATGAGCTTTCTGTGATCAGTGGCTTACAAACTGAATTAAGAACTGAACAAGTTGCCGATTTTAGTCAGCGCTTGATTAGTTTTCGACAAATTAACCCTGAGTATCTAATTAACCTAGATTTTGCCGCCATAGTTTTGGCACAAATTGCAGTTAGCGCCTTGTGCCAGCGCTTTAAAACCTTTTATGTACTCAGTGTTGGCTTGGTTGTTATGGTCATCGCATTTGTGGTGTTGATGGCTTCGGGCATGTATACCAGTGGCGTGATGGTAGTTACGGTTATCTTGCTGATCGCTTTGGCTGAAATGCTTACCTCGCCAAAAAGCCAAGAATATGTGGCAAGTATTGCTGATAAAAGCCAAGCCGCGCTGTACATGGGTTACTATTTTGTTTCCATGGCTCTGGGCTTCTTGTTTGCTGGCTTTTTATCCGGTTGGAGTTATGCCGAGTTAACACTGGCAATGCATCGACCAGAACTGATGTGGGGACTTTTTGCTACCATCGCGCTTATTACTGCTGCGCTTTTGTATTGGTTTCACCATACGCAGCCTAAACAGTGACAGTTCCATGTGAACTCATCAGTAGATGGCAGTGATGGACCTTTATAGAGGCTTTTAGTCATTGAGGATGTTTGTGCGCACTTGTGGGGGATGACTAATTCGGCCTGGATGAAACAAGAGGTGCCTAAATTTGTATCTAACAAATACTAACATTTAAGCTGTGGCTGGGTAGATACGTAGCTGTTAATCTACCTTAACGGCTCAAATTTAGGGATATAAGGTGAACAAAGGTATTTTTCCCGTAATATGCGGATTGATGTTGAGTGGGTGTGTGGTGGTGCCGGTGAAAGACACTGAGCATGTGCAAACCTGCAAACTATCTTCAGATAAGAAAACATTGCAAATCGTGGATGTAGCAGAGGAAACCAACACGTACTATTCAGTGAGCGGAATTTTGCTGTCTCCCATATTAGTTCCCACAACCGCGATAGTTTCCGGAGCCTATGTGTTGGTAAATAACACCTATCATCTTGGTGAGCAAACAATTAGATGTGGCGACGCAAATTAGGAGCTGAGCAGCTATAGTTGACCATAGATGACTGATATAGAAGCTCACTGTGAGCGGTGTACATATGAATAAAAACAAATTACTAACAGCTTTAGGTGTGAGTTTACTCATCACGTTTAATACCCAAGCGCAGAGCCCTGCCGTGACGAATTTGTTCAAAGACGTGTCCTCTGTAGCAAGTGGTACTGAGGTGATGATGAGTCAGCTCAACATACCAGCGAATACCCGCTTGCCAAAACATTGGCATCCGGGAGAAGAGTATGTGTATATCGTTTCCGGTAGTGTCACGTTGTGGCAAGAGGGCAAACCTGACACCTTAATGACAGCCGGCGATGCAATAAAAATACCGCTTAAACAAATTCATTCCGCGATAACCGGTGCTGAGCCTGTATCAATTGTGGTGTTTCGCGTGCATGAACAGGGCAAGCCCATACGCATTAATGTGGATGAAGCGCCACAGCAGTAAAGTCGCTGCTGCGCGCTTTATTTCAGGTTAATCCGCGAACCAATTCTCTTTTGCCATGAGGTATAAATGAGCGGCACTCCAAGAAAAGTTGGGGGCCCCTTGTTGCTCCCCAGTCAATGGGTTGTAGTTCTCACGAATAGGGGCGCTATCTAAAATACCATCGCCATTATTTAATAGCTTGGCAGCGAGCATGCGTGCATCAGAGTCATACCCATAATCACTGAGCCCCTTTAAGCCAAAGTAAACTTGGTCTAGCCACACTCGGCCGCGCCAATATATATCTGCGCCAAATGCCGGATTAGATTTTGCAGCGCTCCCTAGCGGCACTCGCGTATTAAAGTGCTGCTCATCGAGCATGATTTTACGGACTTGAGCAGCTTGCTCGTCAGTGGCAATACCGTTGAAAAGTGGTGACCAACCTTCAGGACCCATACCGCGCTGAGCGATAGCCTGACATTGATTGCCATGATGCTTTGTGTACACATCGAAAAAGAAACCGTGCTCATCACTAAACATGCACTCTTGAATGGCTATTTTTAGGGTAGCGTATTCCTGAGCCATCCTTTTATGCAGGTCAATGTCACCGATATCTTTGGCTAACTCGCTAAGTCGTTTTGCTTCATTGGCAAAATAGCTCGATTGATCAACTGATTCTTGGTCTATGACAAACCCTGCAAGATCACCGTTAGCCCTAAACACCGGTGCTAATTGTACTTCCCAGTCGCTGCGGTTTCCGCCTGTGGAGATATATTCTTTAAGTTGTATATTGCTGATAAAGCCAAATGTTGCTGCATGGTCGCGGCCGCTTTCCCAAGAAGCGGCTGTGAGCGCGGGTATATCAATCTCACCACCTTGAGCACGCGCTTGAGCCAGTGCATCTAGGCCATACATTGCTTGGTTGTTGTGATAAAACAGTAGTTCACCTTGGGGGTTGTTGTGGGCTTTGTCACGGGTTGCACCGTATTCCATCAGCCCATTGTGATTACTATCACGATTAGTGTGCCACCAAGTGCGATAAGCAATTAACTTGGGGAGCATTTCTTGTACAAACGCTTTATCTTTTGTCTGCTCAAAAAGAATGTGCAGGGCCCATGTCGCCAGCGAAGGTTTAGTGTTGCGCTCGTTCCAATTGCTGCCATCACCACCGCGCTGAGCGCTGCGATTATAGGCAATCAGATCGGGTAGCATGCCCGCGTCTTGTGGTCGTACGGCGTCGTTGGGCTGAATTTGCTCTGCAAATACGGCTCTCATGTGGGCTTTGGCAAGTTCAGGCTCAAAGTGGGCGAGTGCAGCTATGTGTTTCCAGCTATCCCACGGCCATGTTTGGTTCCCCGAGAACCACCGCGCAGTGACTGATGGAGAAACAGTGTCAAATTGCAGCGCTCCGGCGGGGGAACGCCAATTGCCAATGAGCGTTTGCATTGACTTCACTGCGATACGTTGACCCGCTATTGATGTTATTCCGGCCGTTGCTTCGGTGATGCGTTGTTGCCAGCGCAGCGCGCTCTGTGCAAATTGTGTTTCGAGTGCAAGCCAGTCTACTTTGGCTGGCCATGCTGTTAATTCGTGTTCGTCCAGGATGTAACGATAGCGACTGTACAGTGTCTGCCCTTGAGACATAGAAATTGAGCTTTGATATGTATTGGCTTGGACTGTGTGGGTACTTTCAATACTACGTGTAATGGAAAACTGGGCGCTGCCCGATGTCATTAGATTGTAACTGTCTCGCGTACGGCCAAGGTTCAGCACAATATCTTGCTCTCGTTGCTGCCAGTGCAGATTTAAGGTATTGAAGCGTGCGGCAATGGTTTGCTCATTAAGCTTTTGCTCTTTGGCGTGGAAATGCTCCAGCAATTTGCCCCGATAATTAAGTGTCAGATTATGACCTTTTATCACTTCTGTGCGCAGTGCTGAGGTGCGCGCATCAACAAAACGCAGCGTATGGCGAATGTGAATATGACTCGTGGTAAGCTCTTGGACTAACGCACCGGGTAATGAATATTGCGTTACATCCAGCGCCACAACTTGGTTATTGTGCAATACCTCTAAGCGTTCGAATTCATTCGCGAAATAATTAAGATATTCTTCATTTAGCAACGCTAGAGCACCCAAACCGGGTTGCTTTTGGGCATTAAGTAAATGGCCGTGCCATGCGCCCATATCAAAAAACGGGTTGTGACGGGAATGGCCAAATTTGTCTTGGTCTTGCATTGCCAGCACGTTGGCTTCGCGATTGATCAAGTTACTGTTTTGGGGCAGCGTGTTGTTGTTGCCGTGCGCTGATAGGCACACAAGTAACGCAACAAATAGTAGTAGGCGCATGATTGTCCTTGCTCTGCGTCAAATGAATATTACATTGGCTCAAAGACAGCACCGATGAGGTGCTGCCGTTCTAAATGCCTGCTGTTACAACCCAAATGGATTGTCTATGCTGTGCGCAGGTTCTGTGAACCACACTGGACCTTCTTCTGTGGTGTAGAAATGATCCTCAAGGCGAACACCAAATTCATCGGGGATCACCAGCATAGGCTCATTTGAAAAACACATGCCAGGGGCAAGTAGTTGCGGGTTGTCTTTTACAAGGTACGGCCATTCGTGAATGTCCATCCCGATACCATGACCTGTGCGGTGTGGGCAACCCGGCAGTTGGTAATCCGGACCAAGGTTTTGTTCAGCCAAGTAGCTGCGTGCAGCGTAGTCGACATCGCCACAGGTGTTGCCTATTTGTGCGGCAGCAAACGCTTTGAGTTGGGCATTCTTCTCAAATTCCCAGAACATTCGCTGGCGCGGTGTGGCTTCACCGAATACATAAGTACGAGTGATGTCACTTAGGTAGCCTTTTAATTGGCAGCCAGTGTCAATTAACACCATGTCGCCTTTTTTAAGTGTTTGCGCGTCTTTCACACCGTGAGGGAAGCTGGTGGCTTGGCCGAATAACACGATACAAAAGTAGTTGCCGCCCACCGCGCCTACTTTTTTGTGCGCCTCGTTTATAAAGGCTTCCACTTCGCGCGTGGTGATCCCTTCATGAAGGATAGATGCCGCGGCTTTGTGCACCTCAAGGGTCATGTCCATTGCACGTTGAATCAACGCCAACTCGTTGGCTGATTTTTGCATACGGCAATGTTTGGTTACGTCGCCGCCGTTAACTAAGGTGTAATTTGGCGCCACCTTTTTGATGCCATCGGCAATAAAGAATTGCGCACTTTCATCAATTGCCAACGTGGCGTTGTCGCCATAACCTAGTTGCACCATCACATCACGCACTAATTCATACGGATTTTCTTCTTCTTGCCATGCGTGGATGGGGGCATCAATAACTTGGTAGTCACGCAGTGAACCAATTTCAAAAAAGGGTGCAACGAACGCGATATCACCTTGTGCAGGAAGCAACGCACCCACAAGGCGCTCGCTTGCATACCATTTTAAGCCGGTGAAGTAGGTCATGTTGGTGCCAGCGTTAAGGTATACAGCGTCTATATTATTCGCTTGCATGTAGGCTTGCGCTTTAGCGATACGCGCGCGGTATTCAGCCTCTGCAATTGGCTTAATGTCTGTAGTCATGTCGCTCAGTTGTGCCAACGCTTGTTCTTGTGTTTGATAGCCAATGCCTTTCATTGCGCCTAGCTCCTTAGTTATTGAAACCGCGAGATGCAAAATGCATCGATATTTATCGCAGTGGGTTGTTGGTTAATACTTGCTGCTATCAGCTCGCTTGTTATCGCCGCTTGGGTAAGCCCTAAATGTTGGTGCCCCAGCGCGAAATAAATATGTTGATGGTGCGGTGCTTGTCCTATCACTGGCAAAGAGTCGGGCAGTGACGGACGGGCACCTTGCCAACAGGCGTCGTGTTCGAAGTGCTCGTTGATTTTTGGTATGAGCGCTTTGCCATGTTTAAGTAGATTATGAGCACGGCGATAGTCTGCGGGCGCTGCTAACCCAGCAAACTCAACGGTGCCCGCCAAGCGTAAACCATACGTCATGGGCGTCACTATAAACTGCCGTTCGGCACAGACGATAGGGCGAGTCACATTATAGTGTGTTGTTAACTGATAATGGTATCCGCGCTCTGCTTCGATTGGCAACGAGTAGCCTAATTTGTGACACAGCACTTTACTGGATGCGCCAGTACATACAACTACTTTGCGATAATCACTGCACTGTTGTGCGGTGACTAACTGGCAATGCTCGTCAGTATGATTTAAATGCTCAATACTTTGCGCGAAGAATTGCCCGCCTTGCGCTATAAATTCTGCAAACAGGTAGTCGCTTAATGCTTTTGGCGAAGCGGTGTGACCAACCTGGGTGAAATACAGTGCGTGAGTAATGTGCTTGTTTAGTTCAGGTTCAAGTTGCAACGTTTGTTCCTTCGTGAGCAGCTCAACTTCCACCCCTTGTGTTTGGTATTTAGCCATCAATTTGTTGATGGTCGCCAACTGAGTGCGCTCAAATGTCAGTAGCGATCCCTGCAGTTGAATATGTGTTGCAAATTTTGCTCCCAATAACCTTTGCCACGCGCTGAGTGCTTGCTCGTTCAGCGCTTTTAGCGCTTGCGTGTGTTTGCTGTAGGGGGCTTTGCGCATATTCAGGCAAAATTGCCAAAGCCATGGCAGCAACTTGAATAGATAAGCAGGGCGAATACGCAGTGCACTTGATGGTGTGAGTAGCATTTTAGGCAGTTTGGGCAATAAGCTCTTACAGGCCAGCGGAAAGACTTGCTCAGTGGCAAAATGTCCGGCATTTCCGTATGAACATTGGCTTGAGGGTTGCTGTGCGTCGTACAAATGAACCTCATAACCTTGGCGCTGTAATTGCAACGCACAACTGATCCCGACAACTCCCGCACCCACCACCGCAATCGGTAACTTTTTGCTTTGCTTGTCGCTAGAGTGATTTTGCATGCCTGCTTTATCCATTTCTTTGCCGTAAATTTTAAAAATATTTTTAGTTAATATTTTCAATGGCTTGGTTGTTATTTTGAGTGCTTATAAGAACCCGAAATCACACTTAAACGGCGTAAATTAATTTTCAATGTTGAATATTGTATACAATATATCTATGATGGCAAGCATAACGACAACATGAGGATTAACCATGAAGGTAAATTGGCAGGGTGTATACCCAGCAGTCACAACCCAGTTTAATGATGATGACAGCATTAATTTTGAAACCACAGCAGCGATGATCGACACCTTAGTTAAAGAGGGTGTGCACGGCATCATCGTGCTTGGCACGGTTGGTGAGAATTGTTCGCTACGAAGTGAAGAGAAGCGTCAAGTATTAGCCATGGCAAAAGAAGTTGTGGCCGGTCGCGTCCCCGTGCTCAGTGGTGTCGCTGAAACAACGACTCAGTTTGCAATCGAATTCGCACAAGATGCACAAAAACTGGGCATTGACGGCTTGATGGTATTGCCAGGCATGGTTTATCGCAGCAGCGAACGCGAAGCGATTGACCACTACCAGCAAATCGCCCGTGCTACGACCTTGCCCATCATGATCTATAACAACCCCGTTACCTACGGCGTTGATGTGTCTATAGATGGCATGCGCGTACTTGCTGATGAGCCAAATATTGTCTCGGTAAAAGAAGCAACTGAAGATACCCGTCGTATTACCGAGCTGTTCAGTGCCTTTGGTGATCGCTTTGTGGTATTTGGCGGAGTAGATGATATCGCCCTTGAATCAATGATGCTCGGTGCTACCGGTTGGATTTCGGGTTTGACCAACGTCTTCCCACGCGAATCTGTGGCTATTTACAAGCTAGCACAACAAGGTCGTTACGAAGAAGCAAGAGAGCTGTGGCGCTGGTTCTTACCGCTACTGCGCTTGGACACTATTCCAACACTAGTGCAATGTATCAAATATGCAGAGCAACTCGCTGGTCGTGGCAGTGAGCGCACTCGAGCGCCACGTTTGTCGCTTCCTGCGGATCAAAAAGCGTATGTTGAGCGCCTATACAACGAGGCACTTGCGAACCGCATTGACCTAAGCAAGTACAACTTGGACTAGCCTATGAACCGCGGAACCTTCTTTTGTATTGACGGCCATACCTGCGGGAATCCAGTGCGCTTGGTAACAAGCGCCCATCCGCCTCTCGAAGGACAAAGTATGAGCCAAAAGCGTCAGCACTTTTTGCGCGAATACGACTGGGTGCGCAAGGCGTTGATGTTTGAACCTCGTGGTCACGACATGATGTCAGGCTCGTTCCTGTATCCACCGACAACATCTGATGGTGATGCGGCCATTTTATTTATTGAGACCTCAGGCTGTTTGCCCATGTGTGGTCACGGCACAATTGGTACGGTGACATTTGCCATCGAAAGTGGCTTGTTGCATCCGCGTACCCCAGGCATTGTCAAGCTAGACACGCCAGCAGGGCGAGTCGAAGCGCATTATCGATGCAGTGGTGACAAAGTTGAAGCGGTGAAGATTTTCAATGTGCCCGCTTATCTCGCCCACGAAAATGTGCAGGTTGATGTGCCGGAGCTTGGCACATTAACGGTGGATGTGAGCTTTGGTGGCAACTTCTACATTATTGTGGAGCCACAAGCGAATTTCCAAGGCATAGAACAATGCACTGCGGCTCAGCTGCTGCGCTGGAGTCCACAACTTCGAGCTGCGATTAACGCGCAACTAGAATGCATTCACCCAGAAGATGCCACCATGCGTGGTGCTTCGCACGTACTTTGGACAGGTCAGCCCAAAAACAGCGACTCTGATGCAGCCAATGCGGTGTTTTATGGCGACAAAGCTATAGACCGTTCGCCGTGTGGCACAGGCACCAGTGCACGCATGGCACAATTATTTGCCAAGGGACGCCTAAAGCAAGGCCAGCCTTTCGTGCACGAGAGTTACATTGGCAGTCAGTTTGTTGGTTGCATCGAGTCTGTGACTGAAGTGGCAGGAAAAGCTGCCATCATGCCAAGCATAGAAGGCTGGGCTCGTGTGACGGGCCATAACAGCATCGTGGTTGATGACGATGATCCATATGCCTTCGGCTTTCAAGTTCTATAAGGAGACAGTAATGCCACATACGTTAACCGGATTTAGTTACATCGCAGGTCAATGGCACCAAGGAAGCGACACGCGCTTCTATGGCTTTAGCCCCGCGCAAAATGAACCGCTGAACCAAGCATATTACGACATCACGTTAGATTTAGTTGATGCTGCATGCAGTGCTGCGCAGCAGGCATTTGTTGCATATCGACAAACAAGTATGCAAGCGCGCAGCGAATTTTTACACGCTATTGCTGATGAAATCGATGCGTTGGGTGAGCAGTTGCTTGACACAACGCACCAAGAAACCAATTTGCCAATGGCGCGTTTGCAAGGCGAAAAAGGGCGAACCATGAATCAGCTGCGTGCCTTTGCAGATGCCTTAGCGCAAGACCTTGCACCTTTGAATCTGCGCTGTGAAGACGCCGCAGATCCTGCGCGTCAGCCGCTGCCCAAACCGCACACTCAGCTTAAGCACTTGCCAGTTGGCCCTGTTGCTGTATTTGGAGCGTCGAACTTCCCTTATGCTTTTTCAACCTTGGGAGGTGACACAGCGGCAGCTCTCGCGGCAGGGTGTCCGGTTGTTATGAAAAGTCATCGTGCCCATCCAGGCACCAGTGAACTAATGACTCAGGCTATCGACAAGGCAATCATGCGCTGCAACATGCCAGCGGGCGTGTTCTCTATGCTACAAGGTGTGAACTACGACATTGCTCACCGCTTAGTGGCAGCACAGCAAATCAAGGCTGTGGGCTTTACTGGGTCTATGGGCGTAGCTAAAGCATTAATGACCACGATTCAAAGCCGTGAAGAGGTAATCCCATTTTACGGAGAGTTAGGCTCAATTAACCCGCAAGTGGTCTTGCCAAACGCGTTGCAAAGCAAGCCGCAATTGGCACAGCAGTTGTGTGCATCAATGCTTATGGGCAATGGTCAGTTTTGTACCAGTCCTGGGTTGTGGTTAATACCTCATGATGGTGCAGATGAGTTTTTGCATCAGGTGCAACAGAGTATTAGTGCCGCGCCTTCGGATACGCTCCTAACACCCGGTATCCTGCGATCCTTTATGCAGGCCATTGACAGTCTCACTCAATGTACTGCGACAAACCTCGTCGCAAAAGGTGAAAAATCGCGAGATTTTCACGCGAATGCTCATGTGTTCAGTTGTGATGCTCAACAATTTTTAGACACACCTTTGCTGCATGAGGAAGTATTCGGCCCAAGTGCATTGATTGTGCGCTATCGCGATATGACGCAGCTACTGAGCATTATTAATGCTCTTGAAGGACAACTCACAGCTTCGATACATGGATTTAACGAGCAAAGTGACATCGACCAAAGCGTGTTCGAGGCACTGAGTTATAAAGTTGGGCGTCTCATTTTAGAGCAAATGCCAACCGGTGTTGAGGTGTGTCAGTCGATGAATCACGGTGGCCCATTCCCTTCATCTACCGATGTACGCTCTACCTCTGTGGGTATTGAGGCTATGCGCCGATTTATGCGCCCTTTGTGTGTGCAAAGTTAAGTTCCTAGTCGTAAATATGTGTTAAGCAAAACGTCCCCCAAGCGCCACCCATCCCTGTTAGCGGTGGCGCTTTTTTCTGTGTCTGACATCAATGTATACAATTGACTCGAAATAGCGCGAGAGCATCGGTATACTGTATAAAAGATGCAACTTATTGAAAGTATTATGGCAATCGAACATAAAACCCGAACCCAATTGGTCGCTGAAGCAATTCGTGAAAAAATCCTGCTGGGGGAATTCAAATCTGGAGAACCGCTGCGTCAGGCTGCACTTGCTGAAGAACTCAATGTTAGCCGCATTCCTGTGCGTGAGGCCTTATTACAGTTAGAGGCGGAGGGACTTGTTAACTTTGAAGCCCATAAGGGGGCGACGGTTACTGAGATAAGTGCATCACAAGTCGATGAAATCTTCGATTTGCGCGCATTACTGGAAGCTGAGCTGTTGCGTCATTCCCTTGAAAAGTTAAGTGAAGATGATTTTCAAAGTGCTGAAGCTCTGCTGCAAGAACTCGAAGCTGCGATGGCTGCGGGTGATACACAAGCCGCGACAGGCCACCTGAATAGCGCTTTTCATGGCAAGCTTTACAGTAAAGCCGAGCGTCCACAAACCCGTGAACTCGTTGAGCAGTTTAGTAAAAACTCCGAACGTTACGTGCGCATGCATATTCTTTTAGCTGGTGGCCTAAACACCGCTCCAGAAGAGCATCGTGAGTTGTTGAAACTGTGCCGCGCAAAGAACGTTGATGCTGCGTGTGATTATTTGATTCGTCATATCACAGGCGCCAAAGAAGATATCAAGAATCTACTGATCAAGATGGAAGAGCAGGGCGCATAGACATTGAAGATGCAGACTCCAAAGTCTGCATCTTGCGAACTAATACTACTTTTCCATGAGCGGCGCTAGCTCTTGTACCAGTTGCTCATCACCATTTTCCTTCAATACTGGCCAAATATTGTGAAGTACTTTTTGGGCACCCTCATTATCTCCGTTGCGCTGTAATTCGCGTGCATATGAGCCGGTCATCAGGGCAAGTAACACTAACGTGATTGAGTCATTTCCATACTCGAGCATCTTGCTCACAGCAGCTGCAAGTGAATTGCTAGCGCTTGGATCATTGGCGCGACTGGCGATCAGTCCGCGTACCCAATCTAAAAAAGGTAAACACATTGGCGCTAGTGCATGCATTTCAATGTTTGACATGAGGGATTGAGCATTATCGATATCTCCGTAGCGAGCTTCCATCGATATCAAATCTAAGAGAATCATTTGGTTGTTATCTGATTTATCATAAGCCTCTCGCATCATCTCTAATAAATCGTCGAAGTCTCCATTGATATAGTAGATTGCGGCAGCTCGGCTTTCATACATACCAGGAGAAGAGAAATCAAACTTCTGTTGCCACGGAGCTAGAAAATCAAAAGCACCACTCACATTGCCCTGTTTTGCCATAATACAGGCTTCTTTAATATCTAAGTCGAAAGCCATTTCAGGTGCTTTGAACTTGGGTCTTAGGGTGTGGATAAGCTTCAATGCTTTGTCATGCTCACCAAGTGCAGTGGCTTCATGCAGCCGTGTGTACTGAGATAGAGTGATTAAATTCTTTAAACTGATGACTGGAGCAATCAAGGCAATGATGCCGCCGAGCACAAAGAAGACTGTGCTACTGCTGTAGATGCCCCAAGCACACCCTGCAAGACCAATACAAATGACGAACCAGTTTTGTCTAAGTGCTTGCAAAAATAGTGTACCAGAGCCTACACCTTGGAGGGATTGTATTTCGATATTGGCAATTCTTTGGAGTTCTCGTTCGCTTAAGCCTTCGAGATCATCTCTGTTTCCACAACTTATTGCATCGTAGTGAAGAGTAATATCTGAGAAACCATTTTCTTCTAGTTTTTGTATAGCTTCTGAGTTGGTATTGGCGTCTATGAACCCATTGCGTTCATTTCCTTGTGCATCCGATGCACTGAATAATACTTTTTTTTGCATTTTTTCCATGTCGGTATACTTCCCTAATATCCTATTAAATGAATGAAATTATTCAATTAAACCCTATTCGGATCTTATGTATTGATATCAGGTTCAGACATAAGATACAACGCTCTCAAAGAAAAGAGGAAGCACAAACAAAAAAGCGCTCATAAAGAGCGCTTGGGTAACAATCATCAGGAATCAAAGAGTTACACCATTAACCTCGACCGCCTTTAACATTACCATTAGGTGCTTGGCAGCCATTTTCTTGAATGTAGTCCACCGCGTCCTTCGCTTGCACTAGACCCCAGCCATAAGCATAGTCGTATCCTTGTTCACCTAAATCTTCCGCTGAGGCACGCAGCGCCATACGAATTCCTTGTGCAGAACACTCAGGGAAGTTACTCCACACGAGTGCAGCGACCCCTGTTACATGGGGAGTGGCCATAGAAGTGCCCGACATAAAGTCATGGTCAGGGAAGTTTGCCGTTGAAATAGTGGTTTCCTTACCCAAGTTTTCCATCAGTTTTAAACCTTCGCTGTACGTCACAGCACCAGCAATCATGTCTGTCGGATTAATCATGGGGATTAGACGCCCTGGCATATTATTGCGTACGATCACGCCTACACCGCCATCTGCTGCACATTGGTCAACTTTTTGGAAAAATGGTACTTCGCCACGCTCTACCAGACAGATTTTGCCAGTGACGTCACCACAACTTTCTGCTCCTTTACCACAGTCGACGAGCTCACCCGTTACAGAGCCTAATCCTGAGTTCTCCATTGCGAAGTAAAGTAGATTGAGGTCATCTTGCTCAATACTGAACTTATTGAATCGCGCGCCACGTCCTTGAAAGGTGCTGGAGAATATTTCTACGCCCGGTGCACTGAATTCAATTTGGCTAGAACGCTGAGAGAACGATGCTCGCTGTTTGATACTGTCAACTGCAGCGACGGAAATAACACTGTCATAGGAAGCGGGATAGCTGTGTGTAGGCTGCCCAGAGTTACCAGCAGCTGCAATCATTAGCACGCCATTGCGAGCGCTTCGATCAATAGCTCGTTCTTCGAGCGGGCTTGAGAAAGTACCGCCCAAACTCATTGAAATGATATTCGAACCTGCCTGCTCACATTCATTAATCGCATGAGCCAAGTCAGAGGAGTAAGCCCAAGCGCCGTTACCAGCAAACACACGTACAATGTGCATATCCAGTGAATGGTCTGAGACGAAGCCTACGCCACCAATATTATTGTTTACCATGGCAATAGTGCCCGCCACATGGGTGCCGTGGGCGAATTGATCTTCATACCAAGGGCCTGCACCGTGGTTATCTGAGCCTGTAACCGCAGCTGATGGTAAGTCTGGGTGAGTGATATCGTAGCCACTGTCAATAACACACACCTTTTGACCACCTTGGTAACTTACTTGGTCACCTTGTACCATGGGTAAGCCGTATGGGATGAATTGAGCAGAGCCCTCAGACATCAATTTTCTCGGTACATCGGGGTAAAAGCCCTGAACGCCCTTAAGTCCTGATACTGCACCAAGTTGTGATTTATCCAAAGTGATAGCGAAGCTGCCTAAATCTGCTAGTTCGCGATTAATTTCAATGCCTTGAGCGACTAACTCAGTTTTCACTTTATCGAAATCATTGCCATTGGTTTCGACCACCATGCGCATCGATTGTGCTGCGGCAGGTAAGCTCAGCACTGAGGCAATACTCGCTGCAAGTAAGGTTTTATTTTTTAATAGTTTCATTATATTGCTCCTTGCGCTTATGCGTCGTCATCACTTGATGGACAGTCGTGAACCTGTACGTTGCCGCCCATGGTGCCAGCATTGTGGTAACCCTGATATGGACCAGACTCTAGGAGCATGACATTCAGAATGCCGTTAGCACCAAAGCCACTTTTCACGCCTTCACCGATATCCATCATGCACGCAAAGCCTGAACCTTCTCCCGGTGCTGCTGGGTTGGTCGAGTTGTAGTCGAACTCAACCTGAAACATGCCCTCGGTACAAATGTCTTGTTTACAATGACGGGTTTCATCTTCAATACCGTCTGGTGAAACAGGATCTTCACTGCATAAACCAGCATCAGAAACCTTGGCGTTAAATGCGACGCCTCCCATTTGTTGCCAATCGATAGCTGTTTTATCTTGATAGTTAACGCGGCCACTGATCTGGCCATCGCAACGAGCTGCATGCGCTGTAAATACAGCTTTGCCATCACCACCTTGTGAATTCAATGTGCCACCAGCTGTGACTCGCCCGTCTAATTTAGCGCAGCCACTGAGTGTGGTAATGGCACCTAATACTAGTAACCCTAAATACGTTGATCTCATTTAACTTTCCTTCATAGAGATTGGTTTTTGTTTTATTCCGACTTGCCTCAGTCGTGTTTCTCTCGCATCCATAATTAGACGAGTCATCCACGCTTTACAATCCCGCTAGAGCCTATAAAAAAGAAATAAAAAGAAGGAGATAAAGAAGATACAAAGAAAAAATCCTTGATTAACAAAATGTTAAAATTAAGTAAATTAAAATGTGCTATTTGGTATTAAAGTGTGCCGTTTTGTACAAAATTAATGCGCTTACAACTTTGTTATTGTTTTAGAATATTTGCTCTGTGGGTAAAAAGGTTTAGCTAAATTCCGCTGAGAATTACTCGGCTTTCAGTTTCGAGTTGGCTGATATATGCAGGTGGTCTAAAAGTAAAAACTGCACCAACCAATCACGCTGAACTGCAAATAACCAATTGATTTTTAGTGTTTTATATATCTTTCTCCCCATTGGTTTACCTGTGGTTTTTATGAGCGCTAATAAAAATTTGGACTAACGATATAAGTAAATTATGTATATTTAATATTGTATACAATATGTAAAAGCGTTATGGTGCTCTTGCTTCAAGCAAATAAAAACAACATCAAACAGGAAACAACAATGGCAAAATCAATGCAGCGTACGCGCTCTTGCAAGCAGGCATTTAAGGTAAGCGCAATCGCCTTAGCGCTTTTTGCTACTGCCCCCGCTTTGGCGGTTGATGGCAGTAGTATCGTCAAAGGCAGTATCGAAACGAACAGTGGTCAGGATATTTCTGATGCGGTGATCACTTTGGTTCACACCACAAAAGGCCTTAAATATGAAATCAAAACAGGCGCAGATGGGGAATATATTCTGCGTAATGTCCCAGTGGGTAATTACAACATCACTATTAGTAAACCAGGCTATCAAAGCGTGGTGCAAGACAATGTAGCGGTCACCATTGGTCAATCAATCATTCTTGATGTAACTATGGAGCAAGCCACCGCCGACACAATGGAACGCATTGCGGTCACCGGTGCTGCAATCCGCCGCGTCGACTTAAGCTCATCCACATCCGGTCTTACGTTTTCGGATGAAGAAATTAAAGTCATGCCGGTACAAAGTGGCTTTGAAAGTATGGCGCTTTTAGCGCCAGGTACGGCGGCAACCGGCGGCAGTAGCTTCAACGGCGCCTCGAGTTTTGGTGGTGCATCGTCAGCAGAAAATGGCTACTACTTCAACGGCTTAAACGTAACAAGTATTCGTACAGGTTTAGGCTCGATTCGCCTCCCTTGGGAAGCAATTTCACAAACCCAAGTGAAAACGGGTGGTATCAATCCTGAATTTGGTGGCGCCATGGGCGGTATTGTCAACGCCGTATCGAAATCAGGTGACAACGACTTCACCGCAGGTGCTGAAGTACGCTGGGAGCCCGACAGTCTCGCTGCTCACCACGGCTCAATATATCAAAGCAATGGCACAATCAGCACTAACACCATGCGCAGTAGCTATGATTTTAGTGAGCTGCAAGTATGGGCAAGTGGCGCATTGATTGAAGATACGCTATTTGCTTATGCGCTATTCAACCCTCGTCGCGATTCATCTGAGGGAGCTGGGCAGACCACGTTTAGTGATTTTAGCCGTGACGAAAACCGCTGGTTTACCAAACTAGACTGGTTTATCAATGAAAATCACTCACTCGGCTTTTCCGCTATGAGCAATAAGCGTGAATGGGAAACTGACACCTTTGCCTACAATTGGCGCAGTAATGAAATTGGCGACCAACAAGGTGTGACAGCACCGGGCGAAGATGGCGGCAACATGTATAGCTTGGCGTATAACGGTTACCTCAGTGATTACTTATCTGTATCCGCCGTTGCCGGTCGCGTAACAGAAAACGTTGAGAACGTTGTGGCATCGCCAAATCCAGGTGTATGGGATGAGCGAGATGGGTTTACCACCCTGTCTGAACACACCGCATCAAGCGTATCTGAACAGGAGTTCATTCGCGACCAGCTACGTATCGACTTCAACTGGGATTTAGCCGAGCACGCAGTGCAATTTGGTGTTGATTACACCAAAGTTGACGTGGATTACTTCTCTGGCCAAAACGGTATCGGTGACGCTATGGGGTGGTGGACGATAGCCACTGCTGGCGACAATGACATCTCTGGCGCTGCGGCGGGTCAAGACTACATTGAACGTCGTGTGCGCACCCGTGAAGTTGATTCAGACACCAGTTCATTGGCGTTCTATATCAATGATTCTTGGCAGGTGAGCGATCAGCTCGTTCTTAATTTAGGGGTGCGTTATAGCGAGTTTGAAAACACGGTAACGGATGGTCGCGCCTACGTGGATATCGACAACCAAATCGCGCCACGTTTACAAGCCATTTATGACTTACATGGCGACGGTAGCGCGAAAATATTCGCGACCTTTGGCCGTTACTTCCAGCCGGTTTCAGCAAACATGAACATCACTCAAGGTTCAGCCTCGGTAGAGTGGTTTGAATATTTCGATTTAGACCAAGTGAATGCCAATGGCGAGCCAGTTTTAGAGGCGGATGGCTCACCAAGTCGTGGCGACATGTTGCGTGAGCGTCGTTGGCGTCAGCGCGGTATCACTGAACCAGGGTTAATTGCATCGAGCAACATTAAACCTATGTATTCTGATGAGTTTACCTTGGGTTATCAGCAAGAAGTCTTTGGTGACATGGCCTTTGGTGCGCGGGCTATTTATCGCGAGCTCGGGCGCAGTGTAGAAGACACCGATGTAGGCCCTGTACTAGCGAAAAAGCTGGCTGAACTGGGGATTGAGGATAACGTGGGTCAAGGCTCTTACTATGTGTTGAATAACCCTGGTGAGAGTGTGCAAATGAGCTATGACTTTGATGGCGACGGCCAGATTGATGACGTCACACTCAGTGCACAAGAGCTGGCCTTACCCAAAGCTGAGCGTAAATACTTAGCGTTTGAGTTCACCCTTGATGGCAACATTACAGACAGAATGCGTATTGATGCATCTTACACTTGGTCACACAGCTGGGGTAACACAGAAGGTCTTGTTAAAACCGACAATGATCAGGCTGATCCAGGTTGGACAACATCGTATGACTACGGCGATTTGATGGACCACGGTTACGGTAATTTGCCAAACGACCACCGTCATTCAATCAAGCTATCAGGCACATACGATATTACTGACAACCTCACTTTTGGTTTGGTCGCGCGAAGCATTTCTGGCCGTCCGAAGAGCTATTTCAGTGTTCACCCCGCTGGTGTAGACAGCTGCGAGCAGGGTAATCCGTGGGATGCGTGTATCAGTCGTTACTATGACCATGCATCACATTATGATGAAAACGGTAATCCATCGCCACGTGGCAGTGAGGGCAATTTGCCATGGCGCACGGATATTGACATGTCACTGAGCTACAACGCTGAGTTATTTGGACAAGACGTGTTGGTAAAAGGCACGGTGTACAACCTACTCAATAGCGACACGGCAATAGGCATTAATGAAGAGCGCACACAGTACGGTGCGAACGGCATTGAACTTAACCCTGATTATGGGATGACAACGTGGCGTCAGTCACCGCGTTACGTGTCGCTCATGGCGCGCATTAGCTTTTAACCCCTAACACGTTTTCAACGTGACACTATGTCGAGCACACGGTGCTCGGCCTTTTGCCTGGAGCATGTATGAGCCTAGATTTAAACGCAATCAAGCTTGATAGACAGTATGTTGTAGAGTGCATCGATACCCATACAGCGGGTGAGCCTTTACGCACTATTGTTGCGGGGATACCTGAACCTCAGGGGCAGACGATGCTAGCGAAAAGGCGTTATTGCCAAAGCGAATATGAGCATTATCGCCGAGCATTGATGTTTGAACCGCGCGGTCATGCTGACATGTATGGCGCGCTCATTACTGAGCCGGAGCATCCCAGTAGTAACTTTGGCGTGCTATTTATGCATAACGAAGGCTATTCGACCATGTGTGGGCACGCCATTATTGCCCTAACCCAATTACACAAACATGCCAATACACACAATGGGCATGAGGAAGTCGCGCTGAGCATTGATACGCCAGCAGGCACTATTCACAGCTTTTATCGTGATGACAGCGATATTGTCAAATTTACCAATGTGCCAGCCTACGTGCATTGTTTAGATGAGAGTGTACATTTACCTTTATATGGACAAGTGAGCTGCGATGTGGCCTTTGGCGGCGCATTTTACGGGTTTGTTAATGCTGACGAACTCGATATTTCTTTAAGCCTCGACAACCACAGTGAACTTATTAGCGTAGGGCAGCAAATAAAGGCACAGCTGGCTCCCAAGTTGAACTTGGACCACCCAGATGCAGACATGAATTTTCTATATGGCATTATTTTTTATAGTAATTCCCAGTTGCACAACACAGAGCACTTTTCTCGCCATGTGTGCATCTTCGCTGAAGGTGAGCTTGATAGAAGCCCAACAGGCACAGGCGTGAGTGCGCGTGTGGCAATTTTGCATCAGCGCAACCAACTCAAAAAGGGGCAAAGTGTCTTTATTGAGGGTATCTTAGGGGCAGGTTTTCATGTTGCCATTGATGCGCTATGCGTTGCCTACCAACGCGATGCCATTGTACCTGTCGTTTCAGGGCAAGCGTATATTACTGGCACACATCAGTTTTATCTCGATCCGCAGGATCCTCTCATTCAAGGGTTTATTTTACGATGACTCAGACTTTTTTAGCGCGTTTAGCTCGATTACAAAATCTCGTTGCCTCATTGGGCGATGAATTACTGATTGTTCAAGGGTTTGAGAATATCTCATACCTCACTGGTTTCTCTGGCAATGCCGCGACCTTATTAGTAATGCCAACAAAAGCGGTGATGATCACAGACTATCGCTACTATCAACGCGCCTTGGCTGAGACCAAGGATATCGACGTGGTGCAGCGTGACCGCGACAACGAGACGTTAGGGGCATGTATTGCCCGTTTAGCAGGGTCCAATCTGCGTGTAGGCTTTGAGGCCGCGCATTTTAATGTGGCTCAGTGGCAAGGTATTGCCAGCGAACTAAACGCCGCGCAGTTGAATCCTCGCACGGACTTAGTGGAGTCGTTGCGTCGTATTAAAGATGCCAATGAAATTGACTGTATTCGACAAGCGGCAGGAATCGCAGATAGTGCTCTGGCGCATACGCTCGCACGCATAAAAACAGGTATCACTGAGCGTGAGCTAGCTATTGAACTTGATTATCAGATGCAATTACGAGGCTCAAACGGCACCTCTTTTAACACGATTTTATTGTTTGCAGAGCGCAGTGCATTGCCTCATGGCAACCCAGGTGACAAACAACTGCGCGAAGGAGACTTTATCCTTATCGATTTTGGCGCAGTGGTAAATGGCTATCGCTCAGATATGACCCGAAGCTACGTGTGGGGCCAACCCAGTGCTGAGCAACAAGCCATATTTGACACGGTGCAAAAGGCACAGCAAGCAGCGCTCAACGCAGTTCGCCCGGGTATCAGTGCCCATGACCTTAACGCCATAGCACATGAAGTGCTGCAAGCGAGTCCATTCGCGCAATACGCTGGAGAGGGGCTTGGCCACGGTCTTGGTTTGTTCTTACATGAAATTCCATTTTTGAAGCCCGGTGTGCAATACCAGCTTGAAGCCGGCAATGTGATCACCATCGAACCGGGTATTTACATTCCTGATCTTGGTGGTGTGCGTTTAGAAGAAGATATTGTGGTGACTGAAAATGGCTATGAATGCTTAACCCACGCTCCACAGCAGTTTATTTTAGGAGGCTAGTTTTGAAAATTGTGAGTGCTGAACACGTACAACAGGTTATGGCGTATCCACCTTTGCTCAAAGCGTTGCAAAAAGGCTTTGCGGGCGAGGCTGGTACGCCTAGGCGAAATGTGTATTCGCTAGATACGATGCCCGATAATCACGATGCATTTGCGGTATTACCGGCATGGAATGACGACGTTATCGGTGTAAAAGCGTTCACTTATTTTCCTGAGAATGAGCAACAAGGTCGCGCTTCTTTGTACTCCAAAATCATGCTGTTTTCTCGCCAATATGGTGAGCCGCTGGCACTGGTTGATGGCACCGAGGTGACTTTGTGGCGTACATCGGCAGTCTCTGCACTCGCAGCGGATTATCTTGCAAAAAAAGATGCCCAACACTTAGTGTTATTCGGTTCGGGCAAACTCGCGCCTTTTATGGCTAGAGCTCATTTGGCTGTGCGCGATTACAAAAAAGTGAGCATTGTTGCTCGTAATAGTGAAAAAGCGCAGAGGGTGATTGAGTCACTACGAGAGCAGTTCCCTGAGTGTGAATTTAGTCATGAAGCAGTCAATGAAGCACTGATTGCCAGTGCAGATACCATTTGCTGCGCCACTGGCAGTCATACACCTTTGTTTGAAGGTCACTGGCTCAGCACTGGCACGCATGTAGATTTAATTGGTAACCACCACCGTGATGCCCGAGAGTGCGATAGCCAGACGGTGACAAGGGCAAAGGTGTTTGTTGATAGCCGCGAGAACGTACTGAACGAGGCGGGCGAGTTGCTCATTCCTATGAGTGAAGGCGTGTTTAGTGAATCAGATGTATTAGGTGAGCTAAAGGACTTAGCAAGAGACAACACTTTTGCGCGTGCGAATAATACGGATATTACCTTGTTTAAATCTGTGGGCACGGCTCTGAGTGACTTGATTGCGGCAAAATTGGCCTACGATGAAATTGGTCATGTGGCGTAAACCCAAAGCACGAAGCTGCAAGGTGGTCGAAATTACTGCCGTGCGAGATAACCGAGTTCTTCCCTTGGAACTGGTAGGTCAGCAGCATATGCTGTTGACCTACCGCTATGGTAATGAATTACGCTCGCAAGTCATGCCGGTTGAACCTAACGATCCCGCTCCGCGCTATGTACTTGCCGATGAACACGGTGTGATCACCACCTTGGCACAACGCCGACTGACTTATGTGTTGATTAGTTTGGCATTAATTTTCGTAGTGATCGGTGGGAGCTTATTAATCTAGGCTCAATCAGCTAGCTTTTTGTGCTGTATTACCAAAGGCTCCAGTGTTCTTAGAGTAGATATCATACGCTTCACTCAATGCCCCAAACATCATTTTCAACGGCACGACTGTAAAGTACACAGAGGCCATCACCACCATAATTGGGTCGGCGTACACTGCGTAATGCGATAAACCAGCGTAAGTTAGAATACTTGCAAGCACGAATCCAGCCATTACCGCAGCGCTTATCACTGAGTCCATTAACCATTGTTTTGATTCTGCTTCAATCAGGGCGGATTTAGATTGTTTGCCGCGTTTTGCCAGCCCCCAATAGGTGCCTAAACAACCCGCTAGGTTAATCACGCCAAACACCAATGCCAAACCCGTATCCACTTCACGACCACCTGCCATAATGGCAAACACGGCAGAAGTGAAAGACGCCAAACACATGAGCGTAATGGCAAAGCCTTTTATTGCGATGACAAGTGGCTCAACCAAATCTATGTGCGGATTTGAGCGTTTTGCTTTAGGAGCGTTGATGTACCAAGCTGCACCTAAAGACAGCATTGTGAGCAGTAAACTGACAAACGAATACGCGCCATCAAATAGGATCACCAAAGAGCCCATCCACACACCCAAGCCAATCCCCATTAGGGCAAAGAGCAGGGCTGATAGCGTAGAGAAGGTCAGTAATTTTTTCTCTAATGAATGGTTGCTTGGCATAAACACCTCGGATTAATCGAAAACTCGTCAGTCTAGGTAGGCTTGTTACTGACTGAGCGCTATTTTATGGGTGTTTTTTCTATTTCCAAAATCGCTGAGCGACGATATTATCGTCGCTGTGGGAAGTGTTGTTTCACTAAAGGTTAAATTCAGTGATTACAGTTACTTCGACATCAACACACCTTGGAGTCTGAAAATGAAAATAAGCCAATTAGAGATGTTCCTTGCTATCAGTGAGTCAGGCTCCATCGCCGAGGCGGCGCGTAGAGTCGGTAAAAGCCGCACAACCTTAAGTTCGTCACTGAGTGCGCTGGAAGATGAGCTCGGCGTGGAACTGCTTGAGCGCACGGGCAATCAAGTGATGCTCACTAATATTGGCCAAGTCATTAAAAACGACTGTGAGCGCATGGTGATGATTGCTAACGACATTACGGGGCGCTGTCAGCAGCATCTGCAAGGAGTGGAATCGGTGCTGCGTATTGCTCGAGATGATGCCTTACCTGAATCTTACTGGCGTGAACTTATTCATAAAATGAGTCAGCAATTTCCTAATACGAGTGTGTCTGTGTATATGGCACCGCCGCCAGAGTTGAATGATATGGTGGAGCAAAACATGGTCGACATTGCCTATTGTTTACTGCCTTACACCAATAAACTTCCCAGCACACACCATGTAAAATTGGGTGAAATCCGCATGATGACGGTGGCTAAAAGCGAGCACCCATTAAGTAAGTTATCCAACGTAGTCAGCTCAGATTTGGCTCGCTACACCGAATTCGCACTTGCGACAATCGATGAAGATGGTTTGCGCGCTGTGTCACCGGCGTCGAGTAATTACATAGCATTACCATTTTATGAGCACCTACGTAATGCGGTGCTAGATGGCACGGGGTTTTCAAATGTGCCTTCAGTGCTGATCACCCCTTACTTGCGTGACGGTAGCGTCAAAGTGCTCAATTACGACCAAGCCATGAAACGCCAAGCCTACGGTATGATCCAAAATCGTTATAGCCAACTGGGCGGCCTCACGCAATGGTTGGCAAAAGAGCTTGAGGCGTACTTGGCCCAAGAATAACGAGCGCCCGCTAACATGATTAGCTATTTAGCTTGAGTTAGGGTGACTGGCAAGTAAAGAGTGCAACACGGATTCCATATCTGTTTGGTTCATAAAGCATGGCACTGGGTAATCAGGGTGCGCTTCAGCTAGTGCTTGCGAAGCAATCAGTGGAATGTCCTGTTCACGTAATTGCTTGATATGAAGAGGGATGTTTAAATCTTCGAGTAGCGCTTGGATACGCTGGCGTAACTGTGCCGCGGTACTGTCATTTCCAATCACCTTCTTGGCCAATTGTGTCAGCTTAACGTCAATTCTAGAACCATAAAAATCTAACATAGCACGCAGCACGAGCGCATTGGCAAGCCCGTGACCTATGCCGTATAGCGCCCCAAGTTGATGCGCGATGGCGTGCACATATCCCACCGACGTGCGGGTAAACGCTTGCCCTGCATACATTGCAGCCCAGAGCATCTCGGTGCGTGCTGATAAATTATCTGGCTGATGAAATGCCGTTGGTAAGGCGGCAAAAATCATTTTTATCGCTTGCTCACTTTTTTCACGGGTGTAGCGAGTATCGTTTACCCCGATGTATGACTCGATAGCATGGGTGAGTGCGTCAATCCCCGTAGTTGCAGTGAGTGCGGGGGGGAGCCCGGTAGTCAGTTCAGGCAAAAACAACACGCCTTTGGGCACCAAGCATAAGTCGTTGATGGAGAATTTAAGGTGTTTGTCAGTATCACTCACAACAGCAGCGACTGTGACTTCCGAGCCTGTACCCGCAGTGGTAGGCACCACATAAAGAGGTGGTAACTTGCGCAGTACCCCAAACAAGCCTTGCATCTGTCGCAATGACTTTTGCGGACGAGCCACTCGTGCGCCGATTAGTTTGGCGCAATCCATGGCCGAGCCGCCACCGATGGCAAGCAAGGCATCACACTTATGTTGCACGTAGGCACCTACGCCTTGTTCAATCTGAGCAATGCTCGGATTGGCACTGAGCTCACTGAATATCACCACCTCAACACCTTGCTTGTTGAGCGCATTGAGTAGGGGACTGTGTAAATTTAGGGAAATAATGCCTGGGTCGCTAACTAGCAATATCCGTTTACATTCGCTATCAGCAAGGTCATGCAACCAGTTGTGAATTGCGTGGTCACCGTGGAAAACATGCGGTTCGGGAATGGGCAAAGCCAAGGCAGCAAGGCGCAGCCCGAAATGGTATAGCCGATATAAACTGTGTTTGAGTGCCAAAAGTTCAACCATTAAGTTTTTGATTATTGTTTATAAAAACAGATTTGTGATTTGAAAACCAGCTTTACTCAAAGGTTGTGGTATCAAGTGAAACCATCGCGATATCAAGACTTGGACTACAATTTTGTTTAATCAAAACGGAGGTGCTTATGGACCGCAAATTTATTTTAACGGCCTTTGGCTATGCAATTTTAGGTTTATTGCTTGGGATTTACATGGCTGCATCTAAAAACCCAACACAACATGTGACCCATGCGCATTTTATGTTGATTGGCTTTTTGCTGTCGTTCATTTATGGGCTGTGCCATAAGCTGTGGCTAAATAATTCGACTTCTAAACTGGCTATTGTGCAGTTTTATGTGCATCAACTAGGCGCCGTTACAGTGCTAATCGGGCTATTTTTGTATTATGGGCGCTTCGTATCACTAGAAGCGATTGACCCGTTGCTAGGTATTTCTTCCATTGCAGTGTTCATCGCCTTGGTGTTGATGAAAATAGAGTTTATTCGCTGTACGCGCACAAATAACCAGTAATAAGGTGTTATTTGCAATCTCGCTTGGGCAAAGTACTTTCGATGGGGATGCTAGGATGCTCTACTTGGTAATACAAAGACACAATGCGCCAGCGATCATCGTCTTTGTATAATTGCACGCTATTCACTCCGGTAAAATCGGGGTGGGTTTGTGCCTTGTCGGTGCGGGATTCAACAACACTGTAAACGGTTGCAAATCGGTCATACTGGATAATTTTCCGAGCAATTTCGCACTCATAAAATCCAGTGTCGCGCACTTTAGCAAGCGAACTTAAAAACTCATCTCGTGTCAGTACGCGCAAATTTGCAGCCTGTTGTTGGTATCGCACACCGTAAATTGTTGCTGTGGAGTGAAACACGTCATCGAGCACGGCAATATTTGCGGCTTCGTTGGCCGCATGTGACAGTCCAGACCAAAGGTCGTCCATACTCGCCTCAACGGTTTTCGCATTGAGGTTAAAGCTATGAAATAGAGACAATACAAATATCAGCTGCTTTATCGACATTGTTTACTCCTGTGTAAATGAGTCCCTTACAGTGTGACTGTATATCTTTGTACCAATTGGTTACCTGCGGCAATCTCAGAGTGCAAAATGCCCCCACAGGCCTTAATTGTGTTCCCAGATGCCGTGTTGTCTTTGTAACAGTGAATATGCACTTGGGAGGTGCCATGTGAAGCTAAAAATTCAATGGACTGTTGCATCAACACTCTGCCTAGGCCTTGTCCTCGCTTTGACGGGCGAATACTTAAGCCAATATGGCCACCACAATGTTTGATGTTGTCATTTAAGATATGTCGTATATTGGTGATACCAACAATTTCGTCTTGCTCAACAAGCCAAAGCGTTGAGCTGGGCACATAGCCTTCGGGCAGGTTCTTTCCTTGCGCAAACTCTTCGATACGTGCCAACAGCGCGGTGAAGTCTGAATCCTCAAAATCCAGAGGAAACGGGTAGCGCTCTTCATCGCCTAACTCTCTTATATAGCTTCGATAACTTGATTCTAACGCCAAGGTGGGTGTGATTAAATCCATGTATTTCGCTCGTTAACAGCTTGCTTTAGGGTGTGTTTATCTTTGTTCATTTTTTGTGTTGGCGGTCAAAATTTTTCATCACAAGGCATCGTCGATGTTGTTTGGTCATCCAAATGAGTCGGCCATCCTAGAGCTTATAGCAAAGTGGTGAGCGGAACTAGCAATGATGGGGCAACAATTGCCCCATCATTAACGCGACTAAAAAATATGTTTATGCCCTTGGCCGTAACTCAAGTGCTCAGGCATCAAATAATCGCGGTAAAGATAGCGATAAAGCTTGTTTACTTTGCGTTTTTCCTTCGCTGCTTGTTGTTTTATTGCTTCAGGATAGTGATTTAAAAACGCCTCAAATTGACCTTGGTGTTTTTGCGCCAACATAGCGAGTGTGTCTGAGTATCCTTGATAAAAATCACCCTTTAGATGTTGTTGTAGCAGACGCAGGCCCTGAAGGTCATGTTCAGCGAGATAGCGAATAGCCAGATAAGACCATTGATATATTTGGCGGCTACTACTGTTTTCGTAGTTAGTCGCGAAAATTTCCTCTAGGGTAGGGCGCTCCGCTTTTGGCGTTTCAGTTATCGCTTCATTAGCGCGGTGATTATTATTACCTTTGGCGATAAGCTCAGCGAGTCCTTCGCTCCACCAAACTAGTTGAGCGGGGAAGTGACCAAAACCTCCGTATTTATTGAAACGGCCATCGAGGTAATGCACGTATTCATGGTTGAGGTTCCACACTTTGTTGCGGTCTTGTGTCCAAAAAGCACGAAATGAATAAAAGGTTGCTTGATTGTTTGGATCGCTGGGAGTGCCTTCAATGTACATGCCACCATTATTGGTGTTGATGTCAAAAAGTAGTTGGCCATAGCGATTGTAGTCACTGTAGTTGTCGAATATGACTACCCGCAATGCAGTATTATGGTCATTGGCAACAGGCTGCTTGTGCGTCGCTAATAAGCGATGAAAGTCTTCCTCTTGAGCAGTCAGTTTCTCACAGCTATAGGCGAGTTGGCTGGAATCTAGCGAGGTGGCGCGAATGAACAACGACTCTGAACAGGCATGATTAATGGGTAGCGCATCATCAATATCGTTAACGCTACATTGACCTTGAAAAGTTTCTTCACAGCTGCTCAATCCTCGAAAGCTATTAACTAGGTAAATACCTGAGAACAGAGATTGTTGTTTTGCTAAGTCCGACTCATAACGCGTAATTTGTTGCCAGACTTGTTGATCTAACGCTTGCTGTGCCTGCTCATCAAGTAGTTGATGCATGTACCCAAGCGCCCATAGAGCATGCGCTTGATGCCAGTCGCCGTGGGCGATATGTGCGACTAGTACTTGTTGCAGAAGTTCATCCGAGACGAGCGCATTGGCTAGGCGTTCTTCACTGCGGGCACTAAACGCTAAAAAGCCAATCATGCGATAGCTTTCCCACAAAGCGTAATCGCTCGCCAAAGTGCTCGAAGACGTTTGTTCTGTAAGCTGTTGTGCGATGGTCGAGAGCCATTGTGAGGCGTTTTGATGCAATTTGGGTGTATCTAATAAGCGATACACGGTGACGGCAAATTGCTCCATAAAACGCTGCTTTTGGGGCGTCGAAGCAGTATCTGCTTTTCCAGCTAAGCTAACCAGCGCATCATTTAAACTTTGGAGTTGCTCGTCAGTAAGCGCTTCTAAATCTCCGTAATAGCTATAAGCACGCATAAAGTAAAGTGCGTCATTAATGCTGTTCCAATTGGGTTTTGCATAGTTGGTTTGTGCGCTGATGTAATCGAGTGCTGCACTGAACTGTTGTTCTGAGGGGGTGAAAGCCCAAGCATCAACATACTCGTAGGGTTGCTCGTCATTATTACTGTACTGTAAGGAGCTACACGCGCTCAGGATGAGTGCGCAAGCTAAAATAAGGAGGTATTTCATTTTTTGTTGTCACTAACTGTTTGGTGACGGACAAATTACACTAAAAATATATTGTATACAATATTGAGATCTTTACCTCATCTTGCAACAAAGTGAATTTTGATCAATTATATTGTGCACAATTTATTTTGGAGTCCTTTATGAGCATTTATGATTTTTCAGCACTAAATAACCGCGGTGAAGAAGTTAAGTTGTCGCACTACCAAGGCAAGGTATTGTTAATTGCGAACACGGCGAGCAAGTGTGGTTTTACTCCTCAGTATCAAGGATTAAACGACTTGTATAAAGACTTGCAAGATAAAGGTCTTGTGGTGCTTGGTTTCCCCTGTAATCAGTTTGGCGCGCAAGAGCCAGGTAGTGACAGCGAAATAAGTGAGTTTTGTGAACTCAATTACGGCGTGTCGTTTCCGATTATGAGCAAAATTGATGTCAATGGCGCAGATGCGCACCCATTGTTTAATTTCCTAAAAGAACAAGCGCCTGGCATCTTGGGCAGCAAGAAAATCAAATGGAACTTTACCAAGTTTTTAGTCGACCAAAACGGCAAGGTTCTCAAGCGTTATGCCCCATTGACTAAACCAGAAGATATTCGCAAAGATATCGAGGCATTGCTGAGCGCGTAATATGAGTGATGCATTACATCTGAACAATCAGTTGTGCTTTAAGCTTTATACGGCGTCGCGCCTTGTGGTGCGTGGCTATCAACCTATGCTAAAAGAGCTGAGGATTACGTATCCCCAATATCTGGTGTTAATGGTGCTTTGGCAAGCGCATGAAGAAGCATCGTTGCCACTGTCTCTCAAAGCGCTGGGAGATAAGCTGCATCTCGACTCTGGTACGCTTACGCCTTTACTAAAGCGCATGCAGCAGTTGGAATTAATCAGTCGTGTACGCAGTGAAATAGATGAGCGTCAATTGAAAATCGATTTGACCGCTGGCGGCTTAGAGTTGAAACCAAAAGCTGAGAGTTGGCGAGCGAAATTGCGCGAGCCGCTGCTTTGCCATGAGCAGCAGCTCAGAGAATTAGCATCGCAGTTAGATGATTTTATCGCGCTGCTAGGCGAGTAGCCGCTAATCTAGGTTACTAGACTAGGCATAGTTATAAGGCTGAAGCACAGTGGGCATACTTGCTGTTTTGCGCAAAGAAGATTGATGCAAAGCGCTCATAATAAACTACTCATGGCGCTAGCGATTGCACCTTGGCTCGTTAGACTCGACATTGAACAGCGCCTTTCTCACATGGCCTTGTGACCTCCAGAGTGAATTAGGAAGACTTAGGCGCGAAATTGCCGTGTGATGAGCCCAGTAGAAAATGATATTTGCAACAGGCTTGTAACTCGTTAATGTGAAGTATTGAAAATACTAAGCGGAGGGAACAAGTGTGCCAATTAGAAAATGGACAATACAATACCTTATCGCCTTTCCTGTAGTGTTGATGCTTTTGGCGGGGGTGCAGTATTTTAAGGGGCGTGATTTAGATTATGCCATCGAATTTGGGTTAATCTGGGCAGCGATTTCAATTACTGTATTTGCACTTAGGCGCGCTTATAATTTCAAGAAAAATATAGCCTGCTCTTTGTGTAACGATTTACCCGAAAATAAACGTTAGAAAACGTGCAGATAACTTACTTAACGAGCACTATATGAATTTAAATCAAGTCACTTTGCCAGTTAAAAACATGGAACTGGCGGTTAACTTCTACCTTACTTTAGGGTTTACGCAGATAGTGGATACGCCCCATTATGCGCGTTTTTCCTGTCCTGATGGCGAGGCCACATTTTCTTTGTCACTTGATAGTGACGCGAACTCAGGTGGGGCAGTGATTTACTTCGAGCATGAGCATCTTGATGAGCTGGTACAAACGCTTATTGAGCGTGGAATCGAGTTTGAGCAAATGCCGACAGAGCAGCGGTATTTGTGGACAGAAGCAATTGTGAGAGACCCTTCGGGCAACAAAGTTAAGCTTTACTGGGCAGGTGAAAATCGCTTGAGTCCACCTTGGAAAGTGCATAAAACCTTATGATACTTGCCTATTCAACTCAGCGACTTGATGTTATTGAACTGACTTCACTAACCTCTGCTGAGCAAATAGATGCCTTTGCTCAGGAGTTAAGCGACATCCTGACTCCAGCCGTAGTCAGTTACTTACCGCCATTCTTTGCTAGGGTGAGGGATAGGGAGTCTGCACGAGATCTGTTGGAAAATATGCTTAAGCAGAGTCGAGTTTATTGTCTATGTTCACGTGCAAACCGCGAGCTCATGGGGCTCATGTTTGCTTCAATAGATACTCAACACAGCACTAACATAGGTTATTTACTGGCAGAGCAATTTTGGCGGCAAGGTGTTGCTACTGAGTTGATGACAGCATTTGTTGAACAATATGCGCCACAGCAACAATGGCAAACGCTGATCGCTGGAGTTGATAAAGGTAATGAAGCGTCAATTAAATTACTGAATAATCTTGGATTTACTTTGCAAGAGATTCCTCAAGAGGTTACGCAACAGGGCGCTCACCTCACTGAGCATTTTTATATTTATAACGTGGTGCACGAATAAAAAAGCCAGCGCTTAGCTGGCTTTTTAGTGCCCATAAAAATCCTCACAACTTGTTTAGTTAATTCAAATCATGCCTATTAACAACAAGTAACAATCTATACGTGCATTGATTATTAAACGATCAGCTCAGACTTGTCGGCGGGCATAAATTTCTGCGTGGCAAGAAAAAGGCCGAGCTAAGTCGGCCTTTGGACAGGGAGGTGTCATCCTCTGGTGTTACTGAATTTGACCTCTAATTTCGCCGCTTGGGTTTGCGGGCGTATGCACATTGACATAGTGGCCACCCATTGCAAGTACGGAGAAAATATCGGCATTGATCATAGTGCCCGTACTGCTCATCCATCGGTTCATGTCGTCCATATCTTGCTCGAGCGCTACAAGCACAGGGCCGTTTTCACCAGCAAAACCGGTGTGGATATGAGCAGCTGTGGCATCGCTAACCCCAGAGGTTAATACTTGCAGTTCAACACTGTAGGTGTTTGTATCAACCAGAGCGTAGCCATCGCCGCTTGCGGTTGTTGTAACTGCGGGCACCTCTTGTGCACCACTTAGAGGGAAGGTGACGAACACATAGTTGTCGGTTAGGATTTGCCCACGTAGTTCGCCGCCCGGGTTCGCTGGCGTATGCACGTTAACGTAGTGGCCACCTGATGCGAGTACTGCAAAAATGTCAGCATTGATCATAGTATTTTCTGGTGTTTGCCACAGATTCATATCATCGGCAGATTGTTCAAGAGCCGCTAATACATCGCCGTTCATACCAATTCGGCCAGTATGAATGTGTGCGGCAGTGGCGTCACTAACGCCTTGCGTTAATGCTCTTAACTCAAGGTGGTAATTGTCCATATTCACCAACGCATAGCCATCACCTGACGCCATGGTATCTACAGCCGGCACTTCTTGCATGCCGCTAAGGGGGAAGGTGACTAACACGTAGTTGTCAGCAATAATTTGCCCTCTGAGTTCACCGCCTGTATTTGCTGGCGTATGTACATTGATGTAGTGACCGCCTGACGCTAGCACCGCAAAGATATCGGCATTGAGCATGGTATTGGCGGGCGCTGTCCACACTGCAGGGTCAGTCATAGATTGCTCAAGTGCTACGAGCACATCACCATTGGTGCCAATGCGACCGGTGTGAATGTGCGCACCTGTGGCGTCATCAACGCCCATGGTATTAACGCGCAGCTCAAGCGCGTAGTCATTCATGTTAATTAACGCATAGGCTTCACCACTGGCATCAGTATCGACAGCGGGGACTTCTTGCTCGCCACTGAGCTTAAAGCTAGTAAACAGATAGTTGCTCGTGAGGATTTGCCCACGTAGCTCGCCACCTGCATTTGCAGGGGTATGCACATTGACATAATGGCCACCGGAAGCAAGCACTGCAAAAATGTCCGCGTTAATCATGGTATTCGCTGGTGTCATCCATACATTTGTATCGTCCATCGATTGCTCAAGTGCAACCAACACCGCGCCATTTTCACCAACGCGTCCGGTGTGAATATGTGCGCCACTCGCATCATCAACACCCGTTGTACGCACAGTTAATTCAACACTGTAATCGTTAGTGTCGACTAATGCATAACCATCGCCATCAGCCATAGTGCTGACCATAGGCACTTCTTGCGCGCCACTTAAATCAAAGGTAGCGACAGCGTAGTTGTTTGTTAATATCTGGCCGCGAATTTCACCGCCAGTAAACTCAGGCGTGTGCACGTTTACGTAGTGGCCGCCATCGAGAAGCAGAGCAAGTGTGTCACTGTCGATAGTCGTGCCTTCGGGGGTTACCCAATCGGTCATGACTACATCGTCTTGCTCAAGTACTACGAATACATCGCCATTCATGCCCAATGCACCGGTATGAATGTGCGCAGCAGTTGCGTCATCTACACCCATGGTCACGGCTCTTAAACGCAGCTCTGTGCTGGCACTGTCATAAGACGCATAGCCATAACCTATGGCATCACTGTCATTCATAGGTACTTGTTGGCTACCATTTAAGGCGAAAGTGATAATGCTTGTGGTTTCAGGGACTATCTGAGCACGCAATTCACCATCTGCATAGGCATCAGTGTGCAGATTGATGTACCAATCACCGTCCATTAAATCGGCGATTAACGCTTCGTCTAGTTCAGTAATCGCAACTTCATACATGCCCTCGCCAGCGGCTTCAAATGCGAACGCAACATCGCCATTGGCGCCAAGGTCACCATCGTGAATATGCGCAGCACTGAAGCCCTCTACACTACTGGCATCTAACGTTGCCCGAAACTGCATTAGACTTTCATCGAGCTCAACGGTCGCAGTTGCTGATTGCATCGACATGTTCATCGGTACTTGTTGTGCGCCGGAAAGTGTTAATTCGTAGGTTTGACTAGCACTAAATTCTTGAACGGGAGGAGGAGTTGGAGGCGTTATAATTTCAGTATCATCATCGTCATCGCTGCAAGCGCTAACGAGAAGCAGACTACTAACGAGTAGTAAATATCTCATAGGATGTTCCTTTTTTCACACATATAGGACGATACTTCGTGTCCGCGTAATCTAAGTGTACGCAAGGCGAATCAGGAAAGATCACATTTAATTTAACAAAAAAATAACAAGCTCAACTATGGCATGTGGCACAAAAAAGCCTGCAGATTTGCAGGCTTCAATATTAATTATTGAGAATGCGTTTTAGCTGGTGGCTGCATTGAACTGCCTACCGATGCGATGATAACTAAGGCGATGGCCACCCATTGTAGTGGTGAAAGCAACTCATGAAGAATTAGGAAGCCGGCCAATGCAGCGAAAGCGGGCTCTAAACTCATCATCACGCTAAACCCCTGTGCAGGCATGTTGCGCAGAGCCACCATCTCAAGTGTGTAGGGCAAGGCGCTGGACATGATTGCGACTAAGAAGCCAAGCGGGATCACTTCCCAGCTCAGTAGCGCCGTACCTTGTTGCACGGCGCCAAATGGCACTAATACACAGGCCGCAACCGTCATACCCAAGGCAACTGTTCGCCCACCAGAACTTTGCGTGCCGGTCTTCTTGCCGAACAGGATATACCCAGCCCAACATGCCCCTGCTACTAATGCTAAAGCTACACCGACTGGATCTAAACCCTTTTCGGCATCGATTTCTGGCAACAGCAGCACAATACCAGCGATCGCAAACGCCACCCACAACAGGTCGCGCTTACGTTTGGAACTCAGTAATGCCACCGCCAGAGGCCCGGTAAACTCAAGCGCTACACCAATACCTAAAGGAATACGCTCAATGGCGTAGTAGAAGGTGATATTCATGCCCCCTAAGCACAGGCCATAGACGATAATGCTACGCCATTGCTGACCTTGCGGTAGCGCTTTCCAAGGACGGAATACTAAGCACAACACTAAAGCCGAAAAACCAAGACGTAGGGCTGTCGTGCCCTCTGGGCCGACTAAAGGAAATAACTGCTTGGCAATGGATGCACCCGATTGGATTGTAACCATAGCCAACAACACACACGCAATGGCGGTAAATAAGATGCGGTGATGCGGAGAAAGCATTAACTGAGCTCGAGGAAAAAATAGGGCGCTAGTGTAACTAAGCCTAGCCTATGGGTAAATAAATGAAGCTTGCTCGGGTTTAGTTTTTTTCTCCTTCGCAACCTTGCTACCCAGATGGCAACAGCATTGGTACACTGCAATGCGCTATATAGGGTGTTACTGAGGAAAAGAGTGTCAAATCAGATTATTAAATTTGCGATGTACGCAGTGTTGCTGATTGTTGGTTTGGCAGCAACTCACCAACTTACCAAAGAGCAGCTTCTTGAAGATAATCGTGTGCGTACACAGCGCCATGCGCAGCAATTGGCCCAATACATAGACAGTGAATTCTCCCGCTACAGTCGTATCGTCGAGTTTTTAAGTGACAGTGCTATGGTTCGCCAAACGATCAGTCTAGGTAATGCTACTGATGATGTGGACCGTTATTTAAACGACGTACAACAAGCCAGCGGCGCCTCAGATGTTTATTTGTTGGACCGCAATGGCACTGTGATAGCGACGAGCAACTGGCTGCTTGAGCACAGTTACAAAGGTAATAACTTTGCATTTCGCCCCTATTTCAAACGGGCGATACAGGGGCAGAGCGTTATTGATTTTGCCCTAGGTCAACGCTCAAAGCAGCGCGGTTTTTACTTCTCACAGGGCGTTGCCATAGACGGTGAAATTCAAGGCGTGATTGTACTTAAAGCCAACGCCAGTAAATTCGAGACTGATAAAGCACGTTTGGATACCTCTGATAGTAGTCAGTTCGTGTTATTCGACACAAACAAGGTGGTGTTGTTATCGAATAATCCACAATGGCAGCTACACAGTGTGAGCACGTTACCCGAGCAGCAACAGCGGCAACTTCAGTCCTCACAACAGTTTTTGTTTCGTGATATCGCAGCGATTGATTGGCAGGTGCATGATAGCCAAACTATGGTGCGTGCAAACAAGCAACTCTATGTGATGAGCCAAGCGCCTATTACTGATACCGATTACCGCTTATGGATGCTCAGCCCCATATCGCCTTTCGCCGATACCCATGCCGCACGCCTCGCTGTGGCTTTTGTGGTGCTGCTGTTGTTGATTTTGCTGGTGGAATATTTGTCGGTAAAGCTTGCTGGCTACCGACAATTATTGTTCAGCCAAAGTTCGCTTGAAGCCCAAGTGCAAGAGCGCACTATAGAGCTTGAACAAGCACAAGATGCACTTATTCGTGCGGCAAAGTTGGCGACCATCGGCCAACTTAGTGCCAGTGTTAATCATGAAATTAATCAGCCTTTAAGCGCCATGAGTGCTTACGCGGCAGCAACCAAACGCTTAATAGCGCGTGGTGAAACGGACAAAGCCTTAGAAAATATTGCTTTGATTGAACAGCTGATCCGCAGAGTGCACGCAATTGCGGCGCAGCTAAAGTCCTTTTCACAAAAGCACGACAACAAAATGTGTGAGGCTAGCTTAGTGCAGTGTATCGATAATGCCTTAATTGTTGTTGGACCAGAGCTCAACCGCCATCAGGTTAGTATTGAAAAAACACTTATCGACGTGAATGTGTGGGTTGACCCCTATCAATTCGAACAAGTATTGGTAAATTTATTTTCCAATGCCTGTCAGGCTATGGAGCAGCAAAGCAACAAACAGTTGCGTGTTGAAGCTATGACCCAAGATGCAAAAGTCTATTTGTCGATTATCGACAGCGGTTTGGGGATAGAACACCATGCTTTGAACAGTATTTTCGAACCGTTCTACACCACTAAATCGGAGCATGGGTTGGGCTTGGGTTTATCGATTTCAAAGCAAATTATAGAGTCGTTCCACGGTAATTTGAGCGCCCATAATCACCCTGACGGTGGTGCGGAATTTTTAATCAGTTTACATCAACAAGAGCCTGAATCATGAGCACAAACAAGGTCATTTATGTCATCGATGACGAAGCGAGTATCCGCGACTCACTGCAACAGCTATTGGAGCTCGAAGGCTATGCGGTTAAGTGTTTTGATGATGCAAACAAAGCGCTGCACACACTGAGCCGACGCTTTGAAGGCGTGGTACTCAGTGATATCAGCATGCCTATGATGAACGGCATCGATTTTTTGACCCAAGTGCAGCAGTTTGACTCTGAGTTACCGGTGATATTTCTTACTGGCTATGCAGATGTTTCCACCGCGGTAAAAGCGATGCAACTAGGGGCTTATGATTTATTTGAAAAACCGATCACAGAACAACTACTTGATTGCATCGCTCGCGCGCTAGATAAACGCACTCTGGTACTAGAAAACCGCCAGCTCAAAAGGCAAGTGCAGCAAAAATCGGCGCCAGGGGTACGTATTCTCGGGGAAACTCAGCAAATGCAGCAGATGATGCAGCTGCTCGATGCGGTTATCGACACCCCAGCAGATGTGCTTATCGAAGGTGAGACGGGGACGGGCAAAGAGATGGTTGCCCGATACCTACATGAGCATTGTGCCCGCTCAGAACATCATTTTGTGGCAATTAACTGTGGCGCTATTCCAGAAGACTTGATTGAGAGTGAGCTCTTTGGTGCCGCCAGCGGTGCTTATACCGGGGCAACCCAAGCGCGAGAAGGTAAATTTGCGTTTGCCAATGGTGGCACGGTGTTTCTTGATGAAATCGAGGCTATGTCGCCGAGTTTGCAGGTTAAGCTGCTGCGAGTATTGGAAGAGCGCGCGGTTACTCCGGTGGGCAGCAACCAAGCTATTAATTTGGATATTCGTGTGGTTGCTGCAACCAAAGTGGATTTACAAACTCTTGTGGATGAGGGAAGGTTTCGCGCCGATTTATTTTTTCGTTTAAATCTGGTTAAGGTGCCAATTCCAGCTTTGCGTCAACGAAAAGCAGATATCCCACTGTTATATCAGCATTTCCTATCTATTGCGGCTGCGCGTTTTCATAAGTCTTTTGTGCCGCTCAGTGATGCTCTGCGCACCAGTTTGATGCAATATGATTGGCCGGGGAACGTTCGAGAGTTGCGCAATCATGCCGAACGCACGGTTTTACTGGGCGAGCAGCTAGCGTTGCAGTCAGGCCCGATCAGCGCGCAAGAATCAGAAACCCTGAGCATTGCCCAAAAAGTGGCATATTACGAGCAATCTTTAATCGAAGATGCGCTGGCGCAGAGCCAAGGCAGTATTAAACACGCGATGGAGCTGCTACAGATCCCACGTAAAACCTTGTACGACAAAATGGCCAAGTACGGTTTGCAGCGCACTATGTACACGCAAGATGATTAAGCCGTTGTGTGGATTTAGTGAATTTGTGTGAGCTTGGTGTGTGGAAATCCGCACACGCCGGCTTGAAAATAATACAGTGTTATTTTTAACTTATTGTTTATTTTATATTTTTAATATTGGTTAGTTTTTTGAATGTATCCTACAAAGCAACAAGAGGATACAACGATGATAAAACAACCTATGCTGACAACTCTCGCTTTGGCGCTTTTGGCGTCAAACACCGCTTTCGCTGGCGAATACAATATTTATGGCAAAGCCGAGGTGCAACTTGCGCACACTGACAAAGGCATCATGCGCTACACCGAAAAAGGCACCCAAGTTGACTCACCATTCTCACGTTTGGGTATTAACGGTAGCCACAATTTAAATGAAACCACGCAAGTTATTTTCAAGTACGAAGTACAAATCAATGGCGTAGAAGGCGACAATGGCAATGAGCCGCTCTCCGCGCGTAACACCTACATTGGTCTCAAATCTCAATATGGCTCATTATTGCTTGGCCGCAATGACACAGGCTTTAAACGCAGTGAAGGCAAAGTCGATTTATTCAATGAAACCCAAGCGGATATCGGCCAAGTATTGGCAGGCCAATATCGAGTTGGCGATTCCATTACCTATGTTAGCCCGAACCTAAAAAACTGGACTGTGGTATTAACTGTGGCACCAAAAGATGACGCTGGCAGCGATAAAAATGGTGTGGCTGCGGTTGTTGGCTATGGTGACCGTAGCCTGAAAACCGTGCCTTATTACTTCGCCTTAAGCTACACCGATTCATTGCTGGATCTTAGTGCGACCCGTTTTAGTGCGGCGTACAGATGGGACAAATTGCAACTTGGCGCGATTTTACAAAATAGCGAAAGCCTAGATGGCAGCAAAGACGGCAATGGCATGGTGCTCAGTGCCCGCTATAAATTAACGGACACGTGGCAGCCAAAGGTGCAATATGCCCGTGACAATAGCTTATTGCGTCACTCCGAAGAAGTAGAGCAATTTACTTTGGGTCTAGATTATGTGTTTGATAAGCAAACAACCGCCTACATCATGGCCTCGCAATTAGAGCTAGAAACACAATCCGATACCAGCACTGCTATTGGTTTGAAATACTTATTCTAACGGGGTGAATGATGACTCAAGAAAAACGTAACACCCTCACAAAACACCTGTTTTTATGGCTTGGACCTGTGTTTATGCTGCTCACCGGTTTTGTTGAACCTCCCAGTGGTTTATCGGTAGCGGGATGGCGCACCGCAGGTTTAGCTTTTTGGTTGGCAAGTTGGTGGGTCAGTGAGGTGGTGCCGATACCCGCTACTTCTTTACTTCCTTTGGTGATTGCCCCCCTAGCAGACATTGCGCCGATAAAAGCGGTCGCTTCTCCCTATGCGCACCCACTAATTTATCTGTTCTTAGGCGGTTTCTTATTATCTATAGCGATGGAGCGTTGGGGGTTACACAAGCGCATCGCCTTAACCACTTTGCTGGTAGCGGGCAATAAACCCAGCACACAAATTATGGCGATGATGTTAGTGACGGCATTTTTATCAATGTGGATGTCAAACACGGCGACAGCGGTGATGATGCTTCCTATCGCATTATCCGTAGTCCATTTGCTCAAAAACAATGGTAGTGAGTGCCAGGGTTTTGCCAAAGCGTTACTATTGAGTATCGCCTATGGCGCGAGTATTGGCGGCATTGCAACCCTTATTGGCACACCGCCCAACGCTCTAATGGCGGCCTATCTATCTGACAGCTACAACATAGAAATCGGCTTTGCCACATGGATGATGATTGGCGTGCCGTTGTCGGTTGTAATGCTAATACTGACATGGGTTTGGCTAACAAAAGTGATGTACAAGGTAGATCAAAGTGGCACAACGCTTGAAACCAAAGGTATGTTTAAAAAGCAGTTGGCGCAGCTTGGAAGCATGTCTAGAGCGGAAAAGGGCGTGCTGGTTGTTTTCGCTGCTGCGGCACTGTGTTGGGTGTTCAGACCTTTGCTCGCAAACCTAACAGGACTGGCGATTTCTGATACTGGTATTGCCATTGCTGCGGCCCTGATGCTGTTTGTGTTACCCGCCGAAAAAGGCAGTGATGAACGAGTATTGGATTGGGATCATGCCGCTAAAGTGCCGTGGGGCATACTATTGCTATTCGGTGGCGGTTTAACGCTTGCTGCACAGATCAAATCTTCTGGTTTGGCTGATTATATCGCCAACATGCTTAGTGGCGCAGGGTCATTGCAGCTAGCGGTTGGGGTATTAATTGTCGCGGCGCTGATCACTTTCTTAACGGAAATTACCAGTAATACAGCGACTGCCGCGGGCTTTTTACCCCTACTTGGCCCCGTAGCTGAGTCAATCACGGGCACGCCATTGGTGTGGGTCATTCCTGCGGCGATTGCGGCGAGCTGTGCCTTTATGATGCCAGTGGCAACGCCACCTAATGCCATCGTATTTGGCTCGGGTGAAATCAAGATCAAAGACATGATTCGTGCAGGCTTTGTGCTCAACCTCATTGCCATCGCGTTGATCACACTGGTAACTCTGTTTCTCGCACCGAGTGTGCTGGGTTACTAATTCACAGCCCATAACCTTTCCTAACCAAGGGCCGCTCTGCGGCCTTTTTTGTTACGGCTTATTTGTTGTGTAAAGTTGCTCTAGCACTATGATTAAGGTTATAAATGCAGGCCAATCGCTAATACAACACGCTGTGTTGATACTTAGCCAAGAGCAATAAAAATAATAAAAAGAAAACGTTAATGACTATTACTCGCCAACACTTTATTTTAATCGGCCCTATTTTAAGCATCTCATTTTACTTTTTTCTGGCATCAGTTGGGATCTCGCAACAGGGCGCTTACGCCGGCGCAATTACATTGCTGACTGTGATCTGGTGGGTCACTGAAGCTCTACCTATTCCTGCAACTTCACTTGTGCCTTTTGCGTTGTTACCGCTTTTTGGGGTCATCGATCATAAAACAGCGGCGTCATCGTTGGGTAGTCATGTGATCTTGTTGCTGATGGGGGCGTTTATGCTCTCAAAAGCATTGGAAAAAAGTGGCGCTCATGAACGGTTAGCTGTGTACATGGTGCGTATGGTCGGGGTGTCCAGCGCGCGCAAACTGGTATTCGGCTTTATGCTTGCCGCTGGCTTTTTAAGTATGTGGATTTCCAACACGGCAACCACCTTAATTATGTTACCCATGGCCTTAGCAATTTTAAGTCATGTAGATAATAAAAAGCTCAAAACCGCACTTATACTCGGCATCGCTTATGCAGCGAGTGTGGGCGGGCTCGGGACACTGATTGGCACGCCTCCCAATGTTATTTTTGCGGGAATTTACGAGGAACATACAGGGATGGAGTTCGGCTTCGTCGATTGGATGAAAATAGGTGTGCCCGTTGTCATCCTTGCTATTCCGGTTATGGCTTTGTGGCTCACCCGTAATGTGAAGTTGGATCATGAAATTGAACTACCTCAACCGGGCCCATGGCGCGTCGAGGAAAAACGCACACTCATTGTATTTGGTTTAACCGCGTTGGCCTGGATAACGCGAAGTGAGCCGTTTGGTGGTTGGAGTGCATTGTTTGGGATTGAGGGAGCAGGTGATAGCACTGTGGCGCTTTTTGCGGTGGTCGTGATGTTTATCGTGTCTAATGGTAAAGGCGGGCGCTTATTAGATTGGCCTTCTGCTAAGTCAATACCTTGGGACATGTTGTTGCTGTTCTCTGGTGGCATCGCTATCGCTAAAGGATTCAGTGCATCAGGGCTCAGTACTATGTTGGGAGAGTGGCTGTCATCGCTGTCTTACTTACCCCCTTTGATGATGATTTTGGTGTTGTGTCTCGTTGTTACTTACCTTACGGAAATTACCAGTAATACGGCCACTGCTACCTTGCTCATGCCAATACTTGCTGTGGCTGCGTTGTCTGCGGGCTATGAGCCAACAGCATTTATGATCCCCGCAGCAATGGCGGCCAGTTGTGCCTTTATGTTACCGGTGGCAACGGCACCTAATGCCATTGCCTACGGTACCGGAGAGATTGAAATTCAGGACATGGTAAAACAAGGGGCGGTTTTGAGCCTGCTGATTTCTAGTCTTGTCGCTGTGGTGTGCTTCGTCTTTTTGGTGTAGCAAAGATATCGTATGAGCACAGTGGCCGCTGTGCTCATTTACTTAGCGTCGATAAACAGGTGATGAGCCTGGGATAACGGGCAGTAACGCTCGTTCTTGGCGCAAGTCATCTTGTTCGTGCTCAAGTCTGTGGCGCTGATGCAGTAACTCTTTGCGCTGCGAAGAATCAAGCTCTTCGGTATATAAGCGATAGGAAATGTTTTTAAGCTGAGAGTCTATAGCATTGAGCCGTGAGTTGATCTCGTAACGACGTTGCGTCAGCGTGTAACGGTCGTAACCTTGTTGCCATGCGATACGAAATTCCTCCGTGCCACAAATACCGTTGTAGCGTTCACCACGCAAACCCAGTTGAAAGGCATTTTCGCTTTGGCAGTAGTCTTTTAATCCTTCCTTGTGGCCGCGCTGGTAATCTGCAAGGTTCGGGCGTATTGAGTATTCTAAGCACTCATAAATAATGTCTTTGCCCCGCGACAGGCTATAGCCGTCACGACCGTGATCAAAGCCAATATCGAACCAGTCGCCGCGATCGCACTGCTGCTGTGAAATACTGCTACAGCCGGAAAGTAGAGCAATAAGTGCCATCCCCAAAGTCAGTGAAACTCGATTCATTTATGCCTTCCTATTATCCCATCATCAAGTCTAAGTGGTTATTAAAAGAGAGGAATTGTCATCACTCATAAAAAATACTTAGATTTTATACTTATTCATTTATAAAGCGCCAACATGAACCTGTGCTGTTTTTAACTGCGCACTTTGGAGATACAAAAATGCCAGCTAAGGCTGGCATTGTGAATCTTACCGATTAGTTTACTGAGCGATCAACACGCTCAATCGTTTTTGTTTCTCAGCGGAGTCGAGCTTGCCGTAATACATGATGAGGTCGTTTTTGCCGTCACTATTGATATCCGCACTACTGATTTGGTTGCCTGATTTGGGTAAGGGAGCAGTTTGCTTTTTGCTTCTGGCGAATGAACGCTGGCCGTCATTGAGGCGGTAAAGCAGGGCATCATCTTGCGAAAATAACAAATCTTTGCGGCCGTCACCGTCGATATCACTGAGCATAACGAGTGGCTCGCTGGCGCGCCCTTTACTAATACTGAAACCAATTTCAGTTTCGTAGTCCAAGGTTGGATTTTTGGGATACTCACCAAGCTGGTTTTGCCAATATACAAAAATATCTTGGTCTATACTGCTTGCGAGCAAAGCCGATACCACTTGCCCAACGCCCAGTTCAAAACTGGCGACCATCACCTCTTTTGCGCCATCGCCGTCGATATCTTGTAACTGCAAGTCGGTGAGGGTCCCCTCTGAACTGATAGTGGTATTCGGGACGTTGTTATAGCTCAATGCGCCTTTGGCATTTAACTGGCCATAATACATCTCATAATCATTGGTTCTATCGAACACCCCTGAGCTTTGGGTGTAGCGTACGACGAGGTCTGGAATTTTATCCCCGTTCACGTCTTCGACCCGTTCAAGCTTTCTGTATTTTAAGTCACTTTGATCAAGGGGTTGGCCATCTTCTCCGAGTTGATCCCACCAGTCTACGGCATACACGCCTTCGCGGATTGCTACGCTTTGTTCTTCAAAGTGGCGTTTATGGGCAATATGAAGTTTGAGCGCGCCTTTTTCGAGATAGACGATGTCTAATAACCCATCGTTGTTTACATCAAGCGTGAATACTTGCGCGGGTGAGGCGGAAAACTCATTTCTTTCCAATAGGGTGTGGCTTGCAACGGGCAATGATACTTTTTTGAACTCGCGCTCTGGGTGCGATAACCACACATTGAGCTGTGAGAAATCAGGCAACACCACATCGCTTAGACCATCGTTATTGATGTCATAGATGAAATCAATTTGCTTCATATAGTTACTTTGGGCGATACGGTAAATCGATTGCACATCGCTAAAGGCCAGTAATCGGGCTTCACCATCTTTTTGCGGATATTGATACTGCGCGATGTGATCCTTCGCTAGAAAATACAAGGTGTCTTGCTCGGCTTCATAGTCGCTGATGTCATAACCAAAATATTGTTCGCCGATGGCAAATCTATCGATTTGCTTGAGTTCGCCATCTACCAAAGCAACGACCGCAATTTGTTGAGCTTGGGTTTGGTTACGACCAAAAACGACGATTTCGTCTCCAGGATGCGACGTTAAATTCGCGCTTAAAGGAGGGCGACTGATAGTAAAATCAAAATCTAATGACTTAACTGAGAATGGCTGTGCAATAGCAGAAGTTGCACTGACTAAGGTGCTAAACAATGCAACGTTGAGAAGTCCTTTCAAGAGCTCACCCTTTATTCTTGTTGGTTTAGGTTATACTCGGGCGCTGAGAAACAAGATCAAATTCACCAAGGTGATATCTCAGTACCTGCAAGTAGTTACAAAAATACTGTTAATAGAGTGCCATAGCGCCAATACAGTGCAAGTAAGAATCTGTAAGCAAGTGTGAGTAATTATTTGTTATAACGTTCGGATAGCCAATGCTGCCAATGCATTGAGAATTGTTGCATTTGCTGATGGCTTTTACTGTTGAAGTGATTTTCTTTATCCATTACGCCTTGGAAAGGACCTGCTCGGCACAACATACAACAGTTATCATCGTCTAGATAATGACGTCGATGGCAGTGCTGTGTCATCGTATCGTGTTGCAAGGCATAGGTATAGGTAATACCGAGAGTGTCTTTAACATGCTTATCGCGGTCAACATTGCGCACTTTGTAACCTGCAAATGCTTTTAAATCAAAGTGCTGCTCGCCGATATAGTGCATAGGCGTGTGCGCAGTGAGTGCATGGTCTAAACCCCAATGACTGTAAGGCTTTACATCTTTTGAAGTGATGTAACAGACGCCTGCACCATTTGGGTCTAATGCATAACGTGCGCTGTAGAATAGATATTGGTGCAGCAAAGCGCGGTTTAGCGTATTGAGCCCACCGACGTGTTTAATTGAACTAAAGGCTGCGGCTGATCCCAGTTGGCTTAATAAAGGGAATTGGAAAATAACAAGGTCAAACTGTTTACCTTGCAAACGCTGCCAGCTGAGAGGGTCGGTGACGTCAAATTCAAACAACAGTGGAACCTGGCATTGAACAAGGTCGTCCACTGCGTGTTGCTGATACTTATCTCTTAACACCTCTTCGCTGTCATAGACGCTGCCATGCAATTGGCTGGCATCAACGCGACTCAATAGCGCCCGGGTAAAGCTAAGATCGCCATCACCGACCGTTAAAATGCGCCAATCAGGGTTGAGATACATTACTACTAGCGCCTATGCGTCGTTGTTTTCTTCACGCGGTGTTAACGCGCCGGCGCTGTACAGGCGTGCTTTGAGCGATTCGGTCGCAATCTGGCGAATGAGTACATGCATGGCAATAAGCGCAGCAATAGCGAAGTGCACAGGGCCATGGGTAACGCCTAACTCAGGATTATAGATACTGGCGCCAAACATAACGAACAACAGAGTTAAGGCAATTTCCAATAGTTGATTGCTGTAGAAAGTGAGCTTGCCTTCTCGCTTGTGGTCTTTTTTGATATTCACAGCACAAAAGAATGGGATCACCTTTACTTTGAAAACAGCATTTTTTTCTACGTAAATTTCACCTATGTCATCAAGTGCTTGACGTAATGCATCAATCATATTTTAAGACTCACTAAAGATTTTCGGCGCGCGCAGTGTAAAGCATCGCGCTGTGGCTGTCTAAGAGTTATCTAATAAAAACGCAATCATCAACAAGTGGGTCACAAACACCACAGAAGTGAGTACAAAGCGCATTTTTCGATAATCTTTATGGTGTTCTTGCCAAGCGGGGGCTTTAGCTTCAAACATCAGCACAACCCAATATGTGACACCCAGCCATGCGAGGGCAAAAATATCATTTCCCAGAGCCAATAAGGGAATTGGCAACGTCGGTAATATCGCGGCAATGGCGCGGCCTTGAGTCTGTTCACCTGGGCGCCATAAATGCCCGCTCAAGAAACTAACAATAGCAATGCTGTAATAAATAAACAGTGGTGCAACGTTGTCGCCTTGGCCAGAGAGTAAAGCCCAGCCCACCATTGCGAGAAATGGCAACAGGCCAAGATACCCTAATTGCATATGATTAACATAACGTTCTAAAGACACGAAATACTCCACTGAATAGATAACTTGTTAATTGTACGTGCGACAACCGCTTAAGTTCAACAAACCTTGGCAAAACAGTAATATTTTCGCTGTATCTGTTTATTGTGGGCTGTGCCGTTGCCTGTTACGTTTGTTGGGAAAACGGTTATAGAGTGGTAAGTGTGCAAAATGCGCGACAATAGACATCAAGAGGGAGTTTTATGGAAGCCAAATTATTAGGCATTGGTGAGCGTAATGACGGGGTACTGGCAGTGCTGCAACAGCTGAGGAGCCAATACACGTTTGATAGTTTGCACCAGCAGATTGAAAAACAGCAAGCGGCTGGGTACCAAATCGTTTATGCACACAAAGAAGGTGAAGTGGTGGGAGTCGCAGGTTTCGTGATGGGTGAGAAGCTCGCTTGGGGGAACCATATCTACATCGATGATTTGGTCACAAGCGAGCATTGTCGAAACACCGGCGTAGGAACATTTTTGTTGCAATGGTTCAAGCGGTTCGCCAAACAAAACGCAGTGCAGCAGATCCATCTTGATTCAGGTGTGCAACGCTTTGCTGCCCATCGTTTTTATTTACGTGAGGGTTTCAATATCGCCAGTCACCATTTTTCTATGCTCGACGTCTGAGCTTAGTAAAGCCTGGACGATTGCTGTACTAGTAGCTTGCACTTCCACCCTGAGCGTTAATGGCTGCATTGACCAACTTCTCCAAATGAGTGCGAGTGAAGTCGAGCTTGTTAATGTAGCCGTTAATTCCCTTCGCCAGATGCATAAATTGCTCTGGAATTGTGCCTGTTAATCCTGAACGCACGACAATATGGGTTTGATTGTCGTGTTGGGTATTACGCACATAGTCAATCACTTTAAATCCAGCATCATCTGTTTCCATCACAATATCCAATAGTACGAGGCCGATTTCATTGTGCTGGGATAGGAATGTGCAGGCTTCGTGCCCCGATGACACATAATGCAATTGCACTGTGTCGGCATCCACTTTCACCGTACTGGCGATGAGCTTGGTGACGATGAATACATCTTGCTCATCGTCCACCACTAAAATTGAAAACTCTTTCATATAGGCTCCTGCACGGGCAATGAAATGACGAATTTGGCGCCATGATTTACTGCTTCACAATGTAGCTGTCCGTTCAGTGATTTCTCCGTGATATCCCGAGCAATACTCAGGCCCATACCACTTTGCCCACTGTTACTCTCGAGAGTAAAGAATGGTTGGAAGATATCTTCGACATGGGCTTTGTTGATGCCTTTACCTGAATCTCGGTATTCGATAAGAACGCTTTGTCGTCCTAAATTGTCAGTGTGCTTAGCGCACACAAGGGTAATTTTCCCCCGTTGAGAAGGGGAGAATGCGTGTTCCATGGTGTTTTTAATAAGACTTTCGAGCACCTGAGACAACAAACCACCGTATGTATTCAATGTAATGTCTGTGGGGCAAACGATTTCACATTGGATGTCGTGATGCTGTAATTGCTCAGAGAGAATGGTAGCTAGGCTCAGTAAGTGTTCGCTTAAGTTGAACCACTCCTTTACGCCTTTACTCTGATCTTGTGCCACTTTTTTGTAAGACTCCATCAAGCTCTTTGTTTTGTTCAAGCTGGTGCTAAGCAATGTGGTAAACTCCAACAACTGAGCTTTAAACTCGCTTGGGTTAATGTCTGTGGCAGTGTGACCATCGATAGAGTCAACAATATGCTCCAGCGCTGAGGCCGTCGTTAAGGCAATGCCCAAGGGCGTATTAATTTCATGGGCTATGTTTGAAACCAACGAAGAGGTTAATTTGCTGCGCTCCATTTCGATGACTTTCTCTTGGGTGCGCTTTAACAATGCCAATGAGGCATTGAGTTGATTGTTTTTTACAATCATTTCTAAGTCTTTTTCCAGCGTTTTACGACACTCTTGTAGCAGTTGTTTATTGAGGTCGTGAAACTTTCTGCTTTTAGAATCAAGCACGCAGATGGTACCGAAAACCTCACCATCAGGCCATTTGAGCGGTACACCGAGATAACTGATCATATTCAGTGGCACGTCCGGATTGTCATGCCAGCGTTCATCTTCAAGCGCATTTTCAACTTCGAATTGGCTGTCTGTGCCTACTACTGTTTCGCAATAGAGCCCAGAACCCAACGCGGCCGTTTCATTTTCATGATAGGGATTGTTCTCACAGTTGCTTTTGGCAAAGACTTCAATGTCCTTTTCGTGCAGCCGCATTACCAATGCGGCGGGGATATCATAAATTTGGGCAATGAGGTCGAGCACGCGCTGCCATTGTTCAAATATTTTGCTTTGGAATTCTTCGTCAGCGAATTCCATAATAGGCACTTCAACGGCTTGCTCAACACCCCGTACAGTCACCTTCGCGAGTGATTCTTTCATGTAGTTACCCTAAAGAGCTAATTGTGCTAAGCATTTCTATTTTTTGTGTACTGATTCCATTCAGTCGCTAGTTTAATCCTAGCTCGCATACGAATATTCCACAAATCCAACGGGTTAGTGGTCAGATTGGAAACAAGATTAAGTGCAGCTAAAACTAACCAATCTATAAATTGGATTATTGTAATCTAAACAATCAATTTTATTTATGGTTCGTCCGTCGTTATCTTATTATTCAAGCAAACGGGGCAAGTAAACGCCTCACTTAATTTACTCACTACAGATAAACGAGGGACAAAATGAGCAACTCTTTAATCAACACAAAAATTAAGCCATTCAACGCAACTGCATTTCACAATGGCGATTTCACACCTGTATCAGAGCAAGACTTGCTAGGTAAATGGTCAATCGTATTCTTCTACCCTGCGGACTTCACATTTGTTTGTCCTACAGAGTTAGGTGACCTTGCGGATCACTATGCAAAGCTTCAAGAAATGGGCGTTGAAGTTTACTCAGTGTCAACTGACACTCATTTCACGCACAAAGCATGGCACGACGCTTCAGACACAATCAAGAAGATCCAATTCCCAATGATTGGTGACCCAACAGGTCAAATTACACGCAACTTCGGTGTAATGATTGAAGAAGAGGGCCTAGCGCTTCGCGGAACATTTGTAATCAACCCTGAAGGCGAAATCAAAGTAGTTGAAACACACGACTTAGGCATTGGCCGCAGTGCAACTGAACTACTTCGTAAGGTGCAAGCTGCACAATACATCGCAACACATGATGGTGAAGTATGTCCAGCATCTTGGCAGCCAGGTGAAGAGACTCTGGCTCCTTCACTAGACCTAGTTGGCAAAATCTAAATTGCTCGATTAGTCAATCGCACACATGGCGGTGGAGACACCGCCTTTTTCCAAGATTTTATTGAGGCAAACCATGTTAGACACTGCAATTAAGAATCAATTATCAAGCCATTTTAGTACGTTGACGGGTGACATAGAACTGGTTCTAGCCCTTGATGAAACGAATAAAAGTAAAGAATTACAATCTCTTGCTGACGACTTAAGTTCGTTGAGCGAGAAGATCACCGTTACTCATAGTGATGACAATACTTTGCGTCGTCCTTCGATGACGGTCAAAGGCTCAAACAATACCAGCATCAGCTTTGCTGGTGTGCCAATGGGCCATGAATTTACATCGTTAGTGTTAGCAGTTTTGCACAGCGGTGGCGTGGCAACTAAAGCCGACAATCAGCAAATAGAGCAAATTCAAGCGCTTGATAAAGCATTAAACTTTGAGATTTACATCTCTTTGAGCTGCCAAACGTGCCCTGCGGTAGTGCAGGCGCTAAACACCATGGCGGCGATTAATAACCAAATTACTACCACCATGATCGACGGCGCATTGTTCCAAGAAGAGGTTGAGCAGCGCAACATTATGGCGGTACCAACCGTGTATCTTAATGGCGAAGTGTTCAGCCAAGGCGCGATCAGCCTAAATGATATTTTGAACAAAGTGGACTCTAAAGCGGCGGCGCGTCAGGCTGAGCAGCTTAACGACAAAGCGCCATACGATGTACTCGTTGTTGGCGGCGGGCCAGCGGGAGCATCAGCGGCAATTTATGCAGCGCGAAAGGGCTTGCGTACAGGTGTTGTGGCACAGCGTTTTGGTGGCCAAGTTGCAGATACGTTAGCGATTGAAAACTTTATTTCGGTCAAAGCCACCGAGGGTCCAAAGCTGGTAGCGCAACTTGAAGAGCATGTTAAAGATTACGATGTAGATGTTATAGATAACCAAACTGCGGCGCGTATGTACCAAGACAATGGTAACCATATTCAATTAGAAAATGGCGCGACGTTAACTACTAAAGCCGTTATTTTAGCCACTGGCGCACGCTGGCGTGAAATGAATGTGCCAGGCGAGCGCGAATATCGCGGACGTGGTGTTGCATACTGCCCACATTGTGATGGTCCTTTATTTAAAGGTAAGTCAGTTGCTGTCATCGGTGGTGGTAACTCGGGTATCGAAGCGGCAATCGATTTAGCGAATATTGTTGAACACGTAACGGTTTTAGAATTTGCAGACACATTACGAGCTGATGAAGTCTTGGTGCGTAAAGCAAACAGTTTAGCGAATATCACCATCATCAAAAACGCGCAGACAACAGAGGTGTTGGGTGACGGTAACAAGGTAACAGGTATTGCTTATACCAACCGTGAAAATGGTGAACAACATACATTGGATTTAGCTGGAATATTCGTACAAATCGGTTTAGTGCCAAATACTGAATGGTTAAAAGACAGTGGTATCGCCCTGTCAAAGTTTGGTGAAATTGAAATCGACAACCGTGGTGCAACGAATTTAGAAGGTGTCTATGCTGCAGGCGATGCAACTAACACGGCTTACAAGCAAATCATCATTGCTATGGGGTCGGGAGCTACAGCAAGCTTAGGCGCATTTGATTACTTAATCCGCCATGGTCAGTAGTGACATAAGTGAACCTAACCAATTAGGTAGACCAAACTGCACACACACCCTGAAATCTCCAGTGGTGCAGTGTTTCTAGCCGCTCTTTTGAGCGGCTTTTTTTGTATACCGTATCAAAAACCTACATTTTTACTTTAGATTGGCGCGATTGCGAGTTTTAGAAAATACTTAATAAAGCGCAAGTTGGCGCAACACAGGCATGGATTGCGAAAATCAATCACTACCTTATATGAGGGTGTACCATGCTTAACAACACGTCAGTTAAAACGCGGTTAATCCTACTTTGCATCATTCCAATAAGTTTACTTATTGTCGTTGCCATCATCAGTATTTATGAAGTGCGGATGTTTGCTCAGAACATCGACAGTATTTACGAAGATAGAGTGGTACCACTGAAACAAATCAAAGTGGTGTCGGACAATTACGCGGTGAACATTGTTGACCTATTGCATAAATATCGTGCAGGTGTGGTCGAGCGCTTAGAGGTAATGAACGACATCAACGGGGCACGCACGCTAGCCGATGAGCAATGGCAGGCGTATTTGGGTACCAAACTCACAGCTGAAGAAGAACGTTTGGTTGGCGAAGTTGAGCGTTATTTAGCGCCTGTAGTGACGCTTATCAACAAATATATGGGGCAAATTGAAGCACAGCGCTTTATGGCTATGGACCAAAATCAGTTTGTCGATGAGTTGTATGCGACATTTGATCCCCTAAGCGCCAGTTACAGTAACTTGATTGACCTGCAACTCCATGAGGCCCAAAAGTTCCGTGATTTTGCCCAAAGTAATAGCCAAATGGTTACCACTTTAATGATCGGCGGGGTTCTCTTGACCGTTGTGTTGGTGGGGATTTTTGCGTGGCTCACCTATCGTTCTATCCATACACCATTAAAACAATTACAAGGTACCATCGCTCATATTGCACAAAAAGCGGATTTAACCGTGCGCGCTGAGGTAACAGGCAATGATGAGCTTGCACAAACGGCAGAGCACTTTAACCAAATGTTGAGTCGCTTACATACCTTGGTGACCGATGTGATGGGGGCGTCGTTGACCTTATCATCGGCGTCTGAGCAAATGCAGATGATCAGTGAGCAAGTGGCTAGCACTGCGACACAGCAAGAGGCACAAAGTGCGATGATAGCCACGGCTATTACGCAAATGAGTGCCGCGATCCAAGAGGTTGCACACAATGCGCTGACCACGTCTCAGCGTGCTGAGGCAGCGGATCAACTAGCTCTACAAGGTGGGCAAACGATTGAAAATAACCTCGCTTCCATCCAAACCTTGTCCGCTATCGTGACTGACAACAGTATGTTGATCAACAAATTGCATGAACAGTCTAATGAAATTAACCAAGTGGTGTTGATGATTCAAGGCGTGGCTGAGCAAACCAACTTATTAGCGCTTAATGCGGCGATTGAAGCTGCACGAGCAGGTGAGTCAGGCCGTGGTTTTGCTGTCGTGGCTGATGAAGTGCGCACTTTGGCGCACAATACTCAACAAGCAACTGAAAATATCAATCGCATGATCAACGCGCTGCAAGACATGGCTCAGCAAGCGGTGAGTGCCATGCAAGGCGCTGACAACAGTGCGCAACAAAGTGCAGAATTTAGTCAGTTATCAGCGGATGCGATTGAGCAAATACGTGCGGCAGTAGCTGAAATTGTTGATATGAATTTGCAAGTGTCGACGGCCACTGAGCAACAAACCACAGTCGCTGCGGAAATAAACGAGAATATCACGGAATTTAATGACAGCATCAGCTCGGTGTCGCAAAGCTCGCAACAGAACGCCGATGCCAGCAAGGAATTGTCATTGCTGGCGGTGAAGTTGCAGGACCAAGTCAGTGCTTTTGTGATTTAAGCGTATTGTGCTGCCTTGATCCCCATGTGATAGCCAGCGTCAAGTAAAGCCAAGTCGCGGGTGGTGCGCGAAACTCGAAAGTCGCTCGGCGGTGCGATCACCTCAATAGTGCAGTCTTCGGGTGGGCTAGCGATAAAGTCCAAGCTTGCATTGTAATCTTGCCAGCGAGTTTGCATGGTACTTACAAGCGCTGGTGTGCTTTTTAGCAACTGTTTGGTTAGCCAGTTAAAGCGCGCCGGTTTTTTACGATAACCCAAAGGCTGCGATAGGATCACCGTAATTTTTCGCGCTCCCATTGCATAGGCTTGGCGCACCGGAATAGAGTCGCCGATACCACCGTCGGTATAACGTTTACCCTCATAAGCAGGGTAGTCTCGATATGCTAAGGGCAGGGCGCATGAAGCTTTCAACACTTGTTCTAAATTATCAGCACTGGCTTGAATATACTGAGCTTGAGCGCTGTCGGCATCAGTGGCAACAATATAAAAAGGACTCGTCTGCTTGGCAAATGTTGCTAAATCTAAGCGAATTTCACTGATGGTTTTGTGCCATAACCAATCTAAATCGAATAAATGCCCGCCCAAAGCGAAGCGTTTGTAACTGATAAACTCGGGGCGGCACGAGTAATCGGTGATCACTTTATAATTTCGACCATGCTGCTGGCATAAAAAGGCGGCGATATTGGTCGCGCCAGCCGAGACACCAAAATACATGTCAAACGGTTGGTAACCTTGCTCAAGCCAAGCATCAAGTACACCTGTGGCAAAAATGCCGCGCATAGCGCCGCCTTCCACAACTAATGCTTGAGAAATGTTCTTAGAGTCAGTCACTTGCAATATACACCTTGTGCTCTTTAAATGGCGTTCAATCACTGTCGAGTGCGCGAGCACTCGATCGGATTATTCGCTTTGCAGCGCATCGATTGGATCGAGTTTTGATGCTTTAATCGCAGGATATACACCAAAAGTGAGACCCACAAGAGCACAAATGCTGAAAGACAGAATAATGGCACTGATAGACCAGGCTACCGCCCATTGAGAATATAGCGCTATCATCTCAGAGAGAATGATGCCAAATGCGACGCCAATAATCCCGCCCAAGACGGAAATGGTAAAGCTTTCGGCGATAAACTGGATGCGAATGTCCTTCTTTGTTGCGCCAACAGCACGTAGCAAGCCTATTTCTTTAGTGCGTTCGAGCACAGTGGCCAGCATGATATTCATGATACCGATACCGCCAACGAGTAAGGATATCCCCGCTACACAGGACATGACAATATTAAAAATACGTTGCGTTTGTTTTTGCTGCGCCAACAGCGCCGCTGGCACAACGAGTTCGTAATCATCAACGTCGTTGTGTCGGTAATTCAAGAAATGACGGATTGCTTCACTGGCTTGGCCAGGATCAAAGTCTGGGTTGATGGAAAACTTCAAGCTGCTTAATTGCGGCGCTAGTTTTTCTTGGGCAAAGCGATGCAACGCACTGGTAAGTGGCATAAATACGGTATGTTGTTGTTTATCAAGGTTCAGACTTTGAAACTCCCCCTTTCCTATATAAGGAGGGGCTAATACACCAACCACTTCAAACCACAAGTGATTCACTTTCACATATTGGCCTATTGCATTACCCTCAGGGAACAGTGTTTGTGCAGCTCCAGCTCCTAGCATCACCACCTGCGCCATCGACTCTGTCTCTTCAGAGGTGAAAAAGCGTCCCGCCTGTAACTGGAATTGCGCGATTTCGAAATAGTTGCTGCTTACGCCCATAGCGTCACTGGAAGTTTCTCCGAAAGCGCTGAATATGTGATAACTGTCGATTTTTTTATCTGCCGAAAAGTCTGTCACAAAGGGCATCGCCGATAGGGCCAATTCGCCGTCGCGCAGCGATAAGCCATTAGAATATTTGCGTTGTTCCGCGAGCTCTTTTTGCTCGAAGGTTTTGGCATTGGCAATGACGGTGTAAAGCCCCATAGAGTCAATGGTTTTGAGCGCTTCTTTTTCGGCTCCTTCACCAATATTAAGCATGGCTATCACCGCACCGACTCCAAAAATCATCCCCAATAAGGTAAGGAGCGTGCGTAATCTGTGCTGCCAAAGTTGTGCGAGCGTATCGATAAATAATTGCCAGTACTTCATGATGCATCCCTGTTTACCAGCGAGATAATATCTCCGGCCGTTAATCCTGATTTAATTTCCACGAGTGATAAATTGCCGCCGCTCACCGACACCTCTTGGCGACGCCATTGATTGCTGTCTTGAACGAACACAAATTGCTTTTGCTGCTCGGCAAAAATCGCCTGCCTTGGCACCATGAGCCCCGTTTGTTCTGGCTTGGTGGTGATCAACGCCTTTACTTTGAGTCCGGGTTGTAAAGTGACACCTGTGTTTGATGTAATCACATCAGTGAGCACTTCAAAGTATTTGCGTGGGTCACCGCGTTCGATTGATTTAGGCATAGGTGACACTGACGCTACTTGCACTGTAAACGGCTGTTCTGGGTAGGCTAGGGTGGTGACGAGGACCTTTTGCTCAGGCGCTAGTTCCAATGCCTCACGTTCAGAGACAAACAATTTAACTTGCAGTGAGCTGGTATCTGGCAGCGCTGCAATTTTTTGCCCTGGCCATAGAGTTTCACCCGGTTTTGGCTTCTCACCTCGCCAGTTTGCTTGGTGTGTGAGCAAACCATCGTGCGGTGCAATGACCTCTAAACTCGATAAATTTGCATCCAAGCGCGCGATTTTGTCGCTGTGTTCTTTGCGTTGCATATTCAACAGGTCAAGTTCACCTCCTGCAGAGTCTGCAAACTGGCCTTTTTGCCAGCTAAAGTATTCGCTTTTCGCATCCAGAAATTCCACGTTCTGCATCGACTCAAGAATCTCTAGTTTGGAGCGAATACGGATGTCATCAATGCTGAATTCTTTAGCGAATTTACGTTCTTCGCTGAGTAAGTCCATGTCATAAAGCAGTTGCCCTTGCTGTTGCTCGAGCTGTACTTGTTTTTGGTCGATATCCTCAGCCGAAATTGCCTGTTTGTTTTCGCTTGTACGACGCTCTCGTTCCATAAATGTGCCGTCGAAGCGGGCAATGACTTCGCCTTTTTTTACCACTGAATACTCTTCTTTGAGCCATTCCAGAGTTTGTGGCCCGCGACTGTTCATCGGTGTGGTGATCACAGTTTCATTGGCGGCGATGAGTTCGCCATGTGCTGGAACTGTGGTTACAAACTCTTGCTTTTTGAGGGTGTATGTCAACGCGTCGTGTTGTTGTGCTTGTTCAGCGCAACCACCCAGTAATGCAAGGGCGAATATGCCAATGAACGGGTTAAATTTATTGCTCATTCGCTCACCTCCTGTGCTTGCGTATGAATGCGTAATCGGGTTGTCATGCCTGGGCGCATTTTTTGCGTATCAATTTTATCCAAGGTGATGGTGGCATCAATGATTCGGCGTTTATCCTGCCAGCTTTTTTCTCTGAACACGCGCCCAAGTGACGCGACTGTACCAGTGGTGTGAATTTCATTGCTGCCGTCTATGATGATTTCAACTTTTTGTCCCGGCTTTATTTTGCCGCTGTCAGGTTCGTTGATTTGCGCCCGCACTTGCATTTGCTCAAGCACAGCAAGCTGCACCACGGGTTGGCCGAAATGTACGGATTCGCCCACAGCTTTCTTTTCACCTTCATTATCTGTGTGATAAATGACTAAACCAGCGATAGGTGCTTTTACTTTGAGCTTTTCGACATCGTTTTTGAGCTGTTCAACGTCATTAGCTAAACGAGCCACTTTCGCTTTGGCTAGTTGCAGATTCAATTCAGTGTTGTCATGGTGAAAAGCGAGCTTTTCTTTGGCTAGTTTTAAATCTGACGTGGCAATAGTGAAATCGATTTGTGCTTTCTTGCGGTCGATTTCAGAGCGTGAGTGGTCAACAATTTCAGCCTTGCGTTTGGCTTTGTCGAATTCCATTTGCATCTGCGCCACTTTGAGTTTGAGCTCCTCGAGCGTCGCATTCTCTTGAGCTTCTTTGTTTTCAAGTTCCTTTACGGCTTGTTGCCACTGGGCTTGTTTTTCTAGTAGACGGTCGCGCACGGGTTTGTCTTCAAAACTCACGATAAGGTCACCTTGTTGCACTTGGGTATTCTCTGGCGCCAGCGTTTTGATTTGGTATTGCCACATACGGGTGATAGAAGGTGGTGCTAACTGAGCAGTGCTTTGCGAGGTGATTTCACCGCTGGCAGTGATTACCTGTGCAGACTGTTTGTCAGCGGTTGATTGTGGCTCAACGGTGTCGTCACAACCTACAAGAGTTAAAGCAAGAGCGATGGAAAAAACGTATTTATTCACCTGTGAGCTCCTTTTGAGTGATTGCAAGACGGGCACTCATTCCAGGCAATAACGCGCTGATCTGGCTGTTATCGAAGTCAAACCGCGCGCGAAAATAAGCATCTTCGCCCCACTGGCTGCGTTCTTCAGGTTGCGTAGATAGCTCCGTCAGTGTGGCCTGGTGGCGGGTGTTCAAATGCGCGTCAAACACCAATTCTGCGCTATCACCAATTGTTAGTTGTGGGTAATCCACTTCGTGTACCCAAGCCTCAATATAAAGCTCAGAGAGAGAAGGGATTTCAACAATTTTCCAACCCGGTTGCGCGGTAACGCCGGCAAACAGTTTACTACCATTCCATGGGTGATTTGCCCAAATAACCGGACCGCTGCGTTCGGCAGTTAGGCTCATTTTTTCAAGTGATGCCTGCTGGTGTTGTAAGTCGAATTCCAGAAGCTCAATTTCCAACAACTTTTTGTTCACTTCCACTTCTGTAGAGGTTTTAGTTTCCGAATAGGTGGATTCTGCTTTTTGCTTGTCAACAAGTGCACGTTCAAGCGCGAGTTGGTTTTCTTCGTAGTCGTAACGGCTTAAATTGGTTTCAGGAATACGGGCGTCAATGCGTGCTTTATCCACGACTAATTGCGCACGCTCAAGCGCGAACTGCGCTTCAGCGAGTTTTTGTTTGCCGTCGTTTTGCGCTTTTTGCAACTCTTCTTTTTTACTTATAAGGCTTTGTTGGGTTTGTTCTACCTCTGCAGCTACAGAGCCGCTGTCAAACACTACGACCACGTCTCCGGGCTGAGCGATCTCGCCTTCTTTCATCAACCATTGCACTTGCACGCGCCAGTTATCGGTTTTTGGTGCATAGAATCGTTGTTGTTCACTGGCTTTGAGTTCGCCGCTGAGTAATAAGGTCTTAGCCACACTGCTGATGGACACGAACATCAGCACAAGGCTTAAAATGATGTGCTTTACTGTTGGCATTGCGAGTCCTCGATAATATGACCGTCACGCATGGTAATGGTGCGTTGTGCGTAAGCGGCAATGTCCGCTTCATGTGTCACCATGACGAGGGTATTACCTTGGTGATGTAACTCCTCGAGTAAGGCCATAATTTCGTAAGATGTTTTACTGTCGAGGTTACCGGTGGGTTCATCAGCAAAAATAACTTTTGGGTCATTCACTAGAGCGCGAGCAATAGCCACACGCTGACGTTGGCCGCCAGACATTTCATTAGGTCTGTGATGTGCTCGATGGCTCAAGCCCACTTTATCTAGCATCTCCAACCCTTTTTTCTTTGCTGACTCTGCATCAATGTCAGTGTAGCGAAGTGGCAATATAACGTTCTCAAGTGCACTAAGGCGTGACAACAAATGAAAGGTTTGAAAAATAAAACCAATGTGCTGATTGCGAATAGATGATAAGCGTTCGTCTTCAACATCGGCAATGGTTTCGTCACCGAGAAGGTAGGTGCCTTCAGTAGGGGTATCGAGGCAGCCCAGGATGTTCATAAGCGTTGACTTGCCTGAGCCAGAGGCACCCATGATGGCGACGAATTCACCTTTTTTAACGGTTAGCGATACACCGGCAAGTGCATCTACACGGGATTCTCCATCCCCATAACTTTTTCTAAGTCCCTGAACTTGTATCATATTATTGTAATGCTAATGACTAATACGGGTTTAATAACATACTCTTAGATTGGTTAAAACCTTTATGAGAGGAAGTGACACGTCGATTTCTTGTGCGAACACGTATTCAAGTCGTGCAAAACGGATGTAATTTTCGTGCAAACAGAGTAGAATTGTAACTATATATCATTTCTTTTCTGGCGAATTTGTATCCATGACTGACATCACCACCCACCAAGCATCACGTCGACGCCTGCTCATCGCTTTAGCGATTACGTGTAGTTTTATGGTGATCCAGTTGGTCGGTGCTTACTTTGCAAACTCTTTGGCTGTGTTTGCTGATGCTGGTCACTTATTTGTTCACAACAGTTCTTTGTTTATCGCCATTCTTGCCTCATCAATTGCTATTCATTTAGCGCGTAACTTCAATGAAGGATATAACAAGGCGGAATTATTAGGTGGCTTGGTCAACGGCGGTTTGTATTTGGCGATTAGTTTGACCATTCTTTCGGTGGGTTCGCAGCGCTACATAGATATTCACCATGGTCATGAACAAGGTGGCGTTAATACGCAAATTATGGCCATAGTTTCCATGCTCGGCTTTTTGTTTCATGGTGCTGCGGCTTGGGTTTTGTACAAAGGCCGCAAAGACAGCATCAATGTGTATGCGGTGTTTTTGCATACCTTTTTTGACTTATTGTCGACAGTGACTACTTTGCTGGCGAGTGTGATTATTGCGTATACTGGCTGGCAACAAATCGATGTTATCTTCAGTATGTTGATTTCGGTATTTGTATTGTTCACCGGTTTACGGTTGATTTTTCAGTGTGTGCAGCGTCTGCGCTCGGGCACTGAGGCCCTACCTAAAGCGGTAAAAGTTGAAAAGGCGTTAGCTCAGTTGGAGCATGTGGCCAGTGTACATAACGTGACGGTGTCTTTAGTTGATAACGCACCAGCGGTTGGAGCGCACCTAGTGCTTAAACACCAATGTACGATTGAAGCCCATGATGCCGCTTTGCGTGATGCTGCTGAAAGCATGTTGAAACAGCGCTTTAATATTTCTCACAGTGTGTTGCAAATTGAAGCCAATACACATGACCACGATCATCAACATTGTGCGAGTGCCTCCGCGAGTGCCTTATAGGCACTCGCAAATTTATTACACCCTAAACACTTTTCATCTTATCTAGCGTTTGCTCTATATACTCTTTAGAACCCAAGGTAATTGCGTCCGTTGGTTTGGCAAAGAAGAAACCTTGTAGGTGATGGCAACCCAGTTTGTTAAGGAAGAAGATTTGCTCACGCGTTTCTACACCTTCAGCAATACAGTACAGACCGAGGCTATTAGACAAGTTATGGATAGTGCGAATAATCGCTTCATTGGTTGGGTTAACACCTATTTGGCGTACGAAGCTTTGATCAATCTTAATAACGTCAATCGGGAATTGATTAAGATAGGTCAAGCTCGAATAACCGGTACCAAAGTCATCTAAAAACAGTTTGAGGCCAGCCGCACGCAGTTTATTTAACTGCTCAGCCGCTTTTGCCTTGTCATCGAGAAGGGTATTTTCAGTGATCTCTAAGCGCAGCTGGCTTGGGCGTACATTGTGCATTGCCAAGATATCGATAAAACGCTCTGTAAGGTTCGATTTTAAGATATGAATGGGCGATAAGTTGACTGACAGATAGAAATCATCATAGCTATCAAACCATTGCTGGAGTTCTCTTAGTGCACGGTGCAATGCTTGCTCAGTAATAGCATCGATTAAGCCTATTTCTTCAGCGACTGGAATAAATTCGCCCGGCGAAATGAATTTGCCATCACTTTGCCAGCGTAGCAGCAACTCCACACCCACAATGCGTTTTTGATGGATGTGCACAATCGGTTGGTAATGGTTGATCAATAGCTCATCACGATAGGCGTCTTGCAACGCATTTTCTAACATGAGTTTGTGAGTGATGCGGTTATTCATCTGTTCAGTGAAGAACTTATAGCCATTACGGCCAGCATTTTTGGCATAAATCATTGCCATATCTGCGTTGCGAATCAGGTCCTCAGCATTGTCTGCGTCAAATGGTGATAGGGCAATACCGATACTCACAGAAATATTGATAGTGATGTTGCCAATTTTAATTGGCTTTTCGAGCGTTCTTGCTAAGTGCTCGGACAATTCACTTAATGCTTGAGGCGATTGTACACGTTCAATTAATAGCAAGAACTCATCACCACTTTGGCGCGCCAGTAGGGAATTATCATCCAACTCATCGCTAATGCGTTCACAGATACAGCACAATACTTGGTCACCTACAGCATGACCAAACGAGTCGTTTACTGGTTTGAACTTATCAAGGTCGATAAACAGCAGAGCTAAAAGCTGTGCATTTTCTTTCGCATACTCAATTGCTTGGGCAATTTTTCCTCGCATCATCGAGCGGTTTGGTAACCCCGTCAAAGGATCATAATTAGCCAGATAACGCAGTTCATCTTCGGCACGTTTTTGCTCAGTTAAATCGGTAATAACGATAACGTAATAGCTGATTTCATCGGTGTTATCTTGTTTGTCTCGACAAACGGCAGTAACACTAATTTGTACTGGGTGTTTTTTGTCGTATTTGGTGCGAATTTGCTCTTCTAGGCGCCAATTTTCACCCGCTTTAAGGCGGCTAATGACTTTCATGTAGCGGTTGAATTTTTCTTTGCCTAACGCACGTACGAAGGGTTGTACCTTCAATTCTTGTTCGTTTGCTTGTGCAAAGGCGCGTTGGAAGCTTTCATTGGCAGAGAAAGGTGCCAAGTTTTCGTCGAGAATAAGCAACCAATCACTTATTTGGCTAATGGCTTCACCTAATACCGTTGCTTGCTGAGCTGACGCTTTAGCCTCGGTGATATTGGTGTAGATACCGGACACTTCTTTGGCATGACCGAAACTATCAAACTCAGTGATCTTGCCTACTTCATGATACCAATGCCATGTGCCGAGGTTATGACTTAATCGATAAGTGAAATCCCACGTTGCCTCTTCACCTTGATTTAAAAAGCGCTTCCAGTTGAGGCGGTATCGATCCACATCATGGGGGTGAATGTATTCTAAATATTGTTCAAATGAGCAGGCATCATTCTTTTTACTGTAACCGAGTTCTGCCGCGAGCCGTTTTTGCACAAACGATCGCTCGCTCACACTGTAATACCAAGTTCCACTATTATTGCTTTGCAGTGCGAGTTCTGTTTGTTGTTGCGACGCCAATAATTGACTGTGCGCCAATTGTGTTTTTGTTTGTTGGCGGCGTAGCCAAATAATCCAACTGCCGACAATCAGGATACTCATAACAATGTAAAAAGTAATCGCTCCAGGAGAGCGCCAAGGTGCGTATTTGGCAACGATAGCCAGGTGCAATGTACGCGACCAATTGCCCGAGACGGGGTCGTAAGCACTGATACTGAGCTGGTGATGACCTGGATTTAGCTTGGCAAACTGCAAGGTGTTTTCTTTGTAGTTTGGGTATCTGAAGTCACTGGCACCACTGAGTGCTATCTTGTAACGAACCTGATCACGATGGATAAAATCGAAGCTCGAAAATGAAATGGTTAACCCAAGGTCATCGTATTCGAGTTCAAGTGGACTATTTGCATAGCTAATGGGCGTATAACCTAGCGGGCGCGATAACAAAGAAATATCGGTGATTTGCGGCGCAGGCGCAATATAGTGGTTTGTGCTTGTAATGAAATCAGCTGGGTCGACAAGAATGAGTCCTTTCACTGTACCGAAAGCTAATTCGCCAGAAGATAAGTTCATAGCCGAAAAACTATTAAATTCAGCGGCATTCAAGCCATCTATCACACTAAAATGACGTAAATGTTCAGTGTTGATGTTGTAGCGGTATAGTCCATTGTTGGAGCTAAACCAAAGAACACCGAAATTATCAATGATGGGCTGGTAGACGTTGGTATTGAGCAAGCCGTCTTCAACGCCAATCCTGTCACGAACTTCGAGGGTTTCTAAATCTAGAGCAACCAAGCCCTCTCCATCAATACTGATCCACAAACTGTTATTTTGGTCCAATACCCAAGAATCAATAAAGTAAAAAAACTGGGCGTTAGGGCTATTGGCTTGATAGATCAGATGTGCCGTATTATTGTCTACATCGAAGCGGTATAACGCGCCGTTATAACTGAGTAATGGATCATCTTTATGCGTAGGCAAAGGTGGCAAAAAGTGCGATGCATTCTCTGCAGGAAGCTGTTGGCTAAAGGCATCTAATGCCTCAACCGTGTTGGCTTGCGGTTTATAACGGAAGTAGCCTTTGTCTGTGAAAAAGTAAGCGTCGCCATTTGCTAATTGTTCAATACCCCAAGATATAAAGCCTGGCTGCAATTGAGGTGGCAACGCTGCATCTTGTATCGGGTTGCTGACTTCACCTGTTTGGCTATTAAGCAACAGGACACCCATTGGTGTCTCAATCCATACTCCATCATTTGTATGCACGGCAGCTGACACTCGATAAACGGCTTGTTCATCCATAGCGACTTTTTCGTCGTCAGAGGTCCAATAGGTCTTAGCTGAGCCATCGGGGTTAATGCGGTTTAGGCCATTGCCGCTTCCAACCCAAAGGGTGCCATCAGATTGTTCGTACATGCCCCATGCAGCAGCGCCATGCTCAAATTGAGAGCTCAGGAGGTCATGCTGTTTAAAGCGCATCGATAACGGGGACCAAGCGAAAGCACCTTGTGCGCGTGAACCTAGCCACAGCATTCCGCTTTTGTCGCGGTACATACTCATGATGGTATTGTCTTGCACCGGATAACGAGAATCACTGAATTGGACCAAAACTCGTGCTTTTTTGGTTAATCTGTCGAATTCGTAAAGCCCCTCGTCCGTGGCAATTAAGTCAATGAGACCATAGCGCTGCAGCGACCATATATTGCGCTGGGGAAGTAAGGTTTTTATGCTGGGTTGATTGTCATTTAAATTATGGCTATATAGCCCTTCCACAGTACCGACGAGTAGCGTGTATTCACTGTCAAATTGCAAAAATTTGACATTGTTTTGGTCGCTTGTGGGTGTGCTTGTTGGGGTGTGTTGTAATAATTTCAGCTCGCCACTGTTTAACTCATATTTAAATAAACCAGCAGAAGAGCCAATATACAGTGCATCATCACTGGGTAAAATCACCCTCACCACTTGCGATGGTTTATCTAAACTGATCACTTTGTTGAGAGATTCTGTTTTCAAGTTGTAGCTGTATACAAAGTTGTTGATAGCAAGCCAAACTAAGTTGGGATCGTTGTTGTCTTGTGCAACATGCCCAACAACCGCAAAGCTATCGCCAGTTTCAGATTGGGCATTGGTTAACAATAATTTTGATGTCAGCGTTGCTGGATCGACTAGGTATAGTCCATTGAGTTGCGCAGATACAAGAAAAAGACCGTTGTTTAATCGGGTGATGTTGATAATGCTATCGGTGCTAAACGGTGTCTCTGAATTTTCGAATAATGTCAGGTTGTAACCGTCATAGCGGTTTAGCCCACGTTGAGTACCAAACCACAAGTATCCGAACTCATCTTGTGCTATCACATTTACGGTACCTTGGCTTAAGCCTTCCTCCGTCGAAAGACGTTCCAACTGGTAGCCGTATTTGGCTGTACTTGGTAAAGCATTTAATGGACTAGCGGGTAAAATTGAAAAGAACAACAACGCGCAAAGCGCGATCTTTATGTACCGACGCAACTTTCTGCTCCAAGTGAACGCTGAAACCGATTCAATAGCCTGGTTCCTTGACTGAATAGGTCTATCAACACAGAATTAACAAATATGTTATAAATCTAGCATAGAAGTACAGATCGTCACTATATCTTTATAATTTTACTTAAAAAAAACTGTAAACATAAGTGGTACAAATGTACCGTTTACATGGAGGCTACATGACAGTCGAGCGGCTCACTCAGCCAGCAATTTTCGTGGTGATTGATATGCAAAGTAACTTGGCACCGGCAATGGACAGCTATGCTGAAGTTCGCGATGTAGTCGCTAAACTCACGCAAGCGGCTCAGATACTCAATATTAAACACGTGATAACCGAGCAAAATCCAAAAGGGTTGGGGCACACTGACCCCTGTTTACTGAGCCAAAATGCGGTTGTTCTGACCAAGACCACCTTCAGTGCTGCACAAAGCGAGTCGTTTTTGGCTTCATTAGCAAACACCAACACTTGCCATGTGTACCTTTGTGGTATGGAAAGTCACGTATGTGTTTATCATACCGCCAATGAGTTATGTAATCTGGGTTATCAAGTCACCGTGATTGCTGATGCAGTGTGTTCACGCAAAGAAGAGAATAAACGTTTGGCGATGGACCAACTTAGAGCAAACGGCGTGCAGGTGTGTGCCAGTGAAACCGTCATGTTTGCGTGGCTTAATAGTTGTGAGCATCCAAGATTTAGGGAAGTACTAGCACTTATTAAATAAGTGCTAGTGTACATACTAGAGGGAGAATGTTCTGCTGATCAACAAGACCACGCGCTCATCTGCGTATTTGCTATCTATATCTGTGTCTTCTGCCGCGATTTCAAAATCGAAGCCAGCAAACGCAGTTTGATAGGCTAATCGATAATGGTAATAAGACTTGTGGTTATCTTGCCACATGAATTTATCGCCATCTAATGAGTTTGACGAATCAATACTTGCACGGATTGTGTGGCCATCGGCAATATCGAAGCTATGGGCGATCATAGTGATTATATGACCAGCATCGGTACCGGCATAATCCCATGAATACCAAATATTGGCTTCACTCACACCCAATGAGGATTGATAGGCGAATTTAGTATAGGCCTCGGCATAGTCGCTATCGCTAGAATAGGAAGCACCATGGTAGGTGTAATAAGCAATACCATAGTCGACAGATAATGCTTTACTCAACTCCCGGTAATTACCCAAATACACATCGACTTCGAGATCTGTACCATCACCAAAATCAACATTTGACGCCCACGCTCCCGCATACCAGCCTCTATCATGAGCGTAATCAATACTTCCTTGCAATGCCGGGTCGTTCAGGGTTTGGCTTACACCGTTAAAGGTATAGTCACTTGCACCGGTGAGTGTCGTAGACCATTGTGCCAAAGCCGTCTGTGAGGTAACTAACAGTGAGAGTGCGCTCAATGAATAAAGTACGTTTTTCATGTGTACTCCTAGTGAACAAGTTGTGTGAATGCGTGCCTTTTACGCAGAGTCTGGGCGTTAGGTTCGCGCTCAGGCACGCATTGCGTGGCAACTGTGCCCATGTAGCTAAAGCATAGTTCAATTTTTTAATGTCATACTCAGTTGTTGAAAAAAGCTGAGTAAAAATAAATAGCTAGCTGGAATAAATCGGTAGAACTTAATGCAGAGCTTAAATAGGTAAGCGCTACAGACCTACATCGCATTCAAATTCTTATTGATAACTATTTTTGTTTAGATTAAAATCCTCGGCATAGTCTAAATGAGAGTGGTTTGTATTCGTGTATATCTGTCTTTGTCACGGTGTTTCAGATAAAAAGATTGAACAGGCGATCGATAATGGCGCACGTTCTATGCGTGACTTGAGCTCTGAGCTAAAGGTGGGGTCTCAGTGTGGTAAGTGCTGCAACTGCGCGAAAAAAATACTAAACCAAAAGCTTATTGAGATCGTTGATGTCACGGAAGAAGTCGCTTAAGTTTTAATTTTCATTTACCTTTTAATCACTTAATTCTTTTATATCTGTGCGTCTTTGTTATATTTTATAAACATGGATTACGGCAATCGGCCGAGGCAGCATGGATCAACACTTTCACTTTCGTTCCCTTTGTATCTCTTTATTTTTAGGATATCTTCTAGGTTGCACCTCTGTACCTGAATATCAATCAGTCTCAGAGCAAGAGCCAAGCTACGCCCTAACAGCGGAGGATACTCAGTTGGTTGATAAATTCTTTGATGAACAACCAGACCCTGACCTGTCGGGATTCTACCCCCTAATAGATGGGTTAGATGCATTTGCAGCACGTATTGCACTTATCGATGCCGCACATACATCAGTTGATATTCAATATTATTTGTATCACCGCCAAGAGAGCGGGGCACTGCTGGCAGCGTATCTTCTTAAAGCAGCGGAAAGAGGCGTGCGTGTGCGTATTTTGCTAGACGACATGTCGCAAGCAGAATCAGAGCAAGATTTAGCTGCCCTTGCTTTACACGAAAATATCGAAGTCAGGTTATTCAACCCATTAAGTCATCGCAACCTACGCTTTTTGAGCTTCCTTACCGATTACCCTCGCGTATCAAGACGTATGCACAACAAAACCTTTATCGTTGACAGTCAGGTCTTTATAACGGGTGGGCGAAACATAGGGAATGCCTATTTCTCAGGTGAAGATCACGCCCAATTTGTTGATTTAGACGTGCTTGGGATTGGTCCTATTGTAGAAAAAGCGGCACATGCTTTTGATTTATATTGGAACAATCCTCTAGCTGAAACCATCGAAGGCTTATACGGTGGAGGCGATAACAAACACTATCAGCAGCTTTCGGAGAACTTAAAGCGTTATAGCTCCAAGGATTATGGACAAGACAGCCCTTATGTTAAGCGTCTTAAAGAATCAGATATTGTCTCTCAACTGCGCCAGGGTAAGTTGAACCTTGATTGGTCACCTGGTTACTTGTACGTTGACGACCCAAATAAACTTATCACCGATAGCCGAGATACTACCACGCACATGGCACCTAAAATGCTGGTCGCGATGGGCACCCCACGTGACACGGCGGTGATCGTTTCACCTTACTTCATCCCTCGTAAAAGTGGCGTAGCGCTAATCAAAAAGTGGCGAGACCAAGGGGTTGATGTCACCATATTAACCAACTCTTTGTCAGCGACTGATGTGCCTGTAGTCCATGCCGGATATTCGAATTATCGCAAAGAATTACTCGAGATGGGGGTTAATTTATGGGAATTGAAGCGTAACTTTGATGAGACGGAAGAGCCCTTAAAGATTAAGAGTTTTGGTGGTTCCTCCACGGCCAGCTTGCATGCAAAAACGATGGCATATGACGATGACCGTATCTTCATAGGTTCTTTAAATCTTGATCCTCGTTCTTTTAACTTAAATACAGAGCAAGGTGTGGTCATGGAATCTCACCTCTTCAACAAGATGCTGCGCGATTGGGTTAAGAACAATATGCCAGACTTTGCGTGGCGCGTGACGCTCGATGAAAATGGTGATCTACAATGGCAAGACAAGAGCGGTACTGTTCTGCATGAAGAACCAGAGACCACAGGATGGCAACGTTTCACGGTGTGGATGATGTCGTTATTACCAATTGAAAAAGCACTGTAATTTGTGCATTAAAAAAGCCGCTTAAATAGCGGCTTTTTTAGGTCTGAATACTACATTTGTGACTGTAAGTAGTTTTCTATGCCGGTCACTTTAATCAAATGTTGCTGTGTCTCTAGCCAATCAATTTGCTCTTCTTGCTCATGTTGAATGGCATCAAGCGCTTCACGGCTAATGTAGTCTAAGCGGTCTTCTGAGAGCTTAATGGCAGCTTGTAAGTCTTTGAGTGATTCCATTTCAAAGTGCATATTAGCAGCGATCATTTCTTCAGGATCTTCTCCGATGCGCAGACGACCTAAATCTTGTAGGTTAGGCAGACCCTCTAAAAACAAAATGCGTTCGATGAGGCGATCCGCGTTCTTCATCTTTTGGATGGAGACCTTGTAGTCCGCTTTGTCTAATTTTGTAAAGCCAAAATCTTTAAACATGCGTGCATGCAAAAAGTATTGGTTAATACCCACTAGCTCATTTGCGAGCACTTTGTTTAATGCACTGATGACGTCTTTATCGCCTTTCATGATGGCACCTCAGATTCACCCATTTGCGCTTGCAGATAGTTTTGAATACCGATTTTATCGATTAAGCCAAGTTGCTGTTCAAGCCAATAAACATGGTCTTCTTCGGTATCAAATAACAGTTTTTCCAGCACTTCGCGCGATTGATAATCTTGCTCTTCTTCACAAATTTTGATGGTTTCTTTCACGCTTTGAACCACTTCAAGTTCCAAGGTTAAATCGTTTGCCATCATTTCTTTAACGTCTTTGCCCACCAATAAGTCACGACGTTTAGTCATGTTTGGCACGCCTTCAAGGAAGAGAATGCGTTTGATTAGCCAGTCGGCATGTTCGGTTTCTTCCTCGCGTTCGTGTTCTAAACGCACATACAATTTGTTTAATCCCCAATCTTCATACATGCGTGAATGGATGAAATATTGGTCGATTGCAGCCAGCTCATTTGCGAGCAATTTGTTGAAGCTGTCGATAACTCGTTGTTTACCTTGCATTTGCTACGGCCTCGTAGTTTCTTGATGCGTCAAGTTTAGTTTATTCTCTCGGGAAATCAATTATTTTCTTTAAAATCAGCCAGTTACAATTGTGACTTATTCGCATTCCAATTAAGGTTTCGCTCCGCTTTTACATAAAAAAAGCCCACGTTTGCAAGCAAAGTGGGCTTAAGTATGTTGTCTAATTAAAATTGGTAATTAATACCTGCGGTTATCGTCGTGCCGAGCCCCTTTATGTTGTATCCACCGTAGGTATAAGCCTGGGCGCGAGCAGGATAGTAGTCGCGATTTAGTAGGTTTTCGATACCCACATACCCTTTAAGTTGGTCGGTAAAACGGTGCTGGCCGCTCATATTCAATACCAGATAATCATCAATCGGCGCTTGGTCGCCAACATAGTCACCCGCGTCATTGGCTTCAAAGCGCTTTCTATCACCTACGTATAAGGCAGATAGGCCCAAAGATGTGTTTTGCGTCGGCTGCCATTGCACGTTGGCTGTCGCCTTAGGTGGGCTAATTTGGCGTGCACCTAGGTAAATATCATCAGCCGTATTCTTTCCTTCTACGTAAGCGTAGGTGAGGGTAGTTCGCCATGCTTTGTTGAAGCGGTAGTCAGCAAGTAGTTCGTAACCCCAGATTTCTTGTGGTGCACGCACAGGCATGTAAACCCCGGTTGTAGGGTCAAATGAGTTGGTTGTCCCCAACTCTGATGTACTGCGATACAAAGAGCCTTCAACACGCAGCTTATCAATTACTGAGGTGAAGCCTACTTCGTAGTTATCAATGACTGATGCTTCGGTTTGGATGAGTGCAATGTCGTTGACAGTGGCTGTACGCAGTAAGCGACCAATATCTGAAATGTCTGCGCCTTGCGAGTAGCTCACAAATGGGCTGAATGCTTCATAGGCATTGTACTTTAAACCGATATTGTAGGTGGTCGCGGTGTAGTTAAGTGTGTCACCGCGCACATCGATTGGAACGGAGCATTGAGTTTCGCTTCGGCACAGCTTCAATGTGCGATAGTCATCCACTTTCAGGTCGATATCTTCGTGGCGTACACCGGCTTTGAGCACATAGTGGTTATTCACCACCCACTTACTTTGTAAGAAGCCAGCAAAATTACTCATGTCCATCTCAGGTACCCAAACGCGGCCATCCACCAGAGGTTGAGAGGTTACATCATTGAGAATGTCCACACCGTAAATAAGCGTCGCTTCAGTGTTTTCGAGGTCAAATAAGGTGTTAAAGGTTGCACGCAGACCTTTTTTCTCAGAGGCGATGATAGACTGGCCGCCCTCGTAACCTTCACTTGGGTTGGCTAAGTTGGGCGAGAAAAAGAACACATTCTCAATGTCTTGTGCGTATAAATCGAATGTCAATGCGGTTGCTTTGAATATTTCACTGTCCGTGTATTTAAGCATGATGTTGGTGTTACCACTTGGCCCTTGCGGTAGGCCCTGCTTTTGCTGCTCTTGTGGCACATGAATAGCGTAAGACTTTTCACCTGTATTAACGTTGCCGAATACGTCTGCCAAATCAGTTTTTTGCTGTGATTTATAGTAGTTATAAGTAATAGAAAGCGACTTTTCGTTATCGAAGTCGTAGCCTAGTTTGGTGAAGTAGTTGTGAGTCTCTACATCACTTAGGCCATACTGTAGACCAAGGATATCCCCCTCTGCGTCGCGTTGAACGCCATTTTCTTCGACACTGACGGTAGCTAAATAAGAGAATTCGTCCTGACGACCATTGATTGATGCTTCCAATCGTCCACCCAGAGACTCATCGGCTCTTACCGCACTGAAGCGGCTCGATAAATCCACTGAAATTTTTGCACCGTTATCGCTATGAGGGCGCTTAGTGATGTAGTTAATAACACCCCCTGCTGCGCCGTTACCATATACCGACGTAGCCCCCTTGATGACTTCGATACGCTCAATGACGCTTGGATCTAATGTGCGAACCCCCAACGAGCCGTTACGTAAAGGAGTTGATTGTGGCACGCCATCAATCATCACCAAAGGCGCGCGTCCACGCAGAGTTTGGCCGGTGTTACTTGAACTATTCGTACTTGGAGCCATACCCGGCACGAGAACTTCTAGGAGGTTTTGCAGCTCTGGACTTACTTTTAATTGTGCCTCGATTTGTTCACGGGTAATAACGGTCACGGATGCAGGTACTTCGTCAATGTTTTCGACAACACGGCTGCCTGTGACGATGATACGTTCTAGATCATTGCTTGGTTGTTGAGCATATACTGAAGTGCTTAGCGCGAGAGAAAGTATAGATAGTGGAAAACGCACAATAAATTCCTTGATATTGATATTTTTGCGAATGGTAATGCAAATCAATCTCAATAACAAGCTTGTTGTGAAGTTTTAATAATTAATGAATTAGATGCCAAAGCTCAAACAAAAAAAGGAGGGCAGCCCCTCCTTTTTCGCGAAATATGTAATTTACAGCTCTCTAGGCTTTTCTATGTAATAACCTTGTGCGCCATCTAAGCATAATACTTCGATGATATGCTTCTCTTCTTGGCTTTCGACGCCTTCAGCGAATACACGAACGCCGATCCTATGTGCTAAATCAACCATCAAGCGCATGAAGTACTGATTGTTTTTATCATCTTCTAGACCGCGGGTGTAACTGGCGTCCATTTTGATGTAATCAGGCTTGAGCTCTCTAAAGAACTTAAAGGATGTCAGGCCAACGCCGAACTTCTCAACGGTGATCCGCGCGCCGCAACGGTGCAACATTGATATGAAGCGTTTACTCGCAATAATGTTCTGTTGCAGCCCGAGTTCTGAAATTTCAAACACTAAACGAGACGCCAATTCACCTTCTTTCAACAAACGACGTTCGAGCCAGATTAAAAATTTATCGTCATGGGCGCTGGCCGCAGAAACATTAACACCAAAATAATGCGCGTTAAGGTTCTTGCTCTTAATGGCCTTAAGCGAGTGCTCGATGATCATCTGGTCAAGTTCGATGGATTTACCGAGTTGGTCCGCCATTGCCATAAATGATGAGGTGGGCAAGATATGATCTTCGTTGTCACGAAATCTTGCTTGAATCTCAGAATAGGCAACGTTACTTTTACCCAATGGCATGATCGCTTGAATAACAAGCTCAACTGACTGTTTTTCAATTAGGTCGTTGATCATCTTACGCCAGTTTTGAGTGCCTTGAACCGAACTTTCACTCACATCTTCTGGGCGTTGAATGTGCCATGCATTCGCCTGTTTGCTTTGCGCTATGTTCATAGCCACATCGACATTGGCAAGTAGTTCACCTAATGGCTTATGTTGCTCGTAAGGAACTATACCTGTATACGCCACAGAAGGTAGATTATGAACTTTCTGATATTGGTTTAATTTTGCTTGTACAGATGAAGCAAAACGTTCCGCCTCTTTAGTCGGGATATTTGGCAGGACCACTGCAAAATCTGAACTATTAAGCCTAAACACATGGCTGCCGCCATAGTTGCTAACCGCCCCCGAAAGCATTTCGGCGATACTGCGGATATATTCATCACCTTGTTGGTAACCGTTACTTTGGTTGATATGCTGTAATTCGGTACCGCGCACTAGCGCAACACAACCAAAACAGTCTGATTCGGCATGCTCAATGTGGCGCTCATAATATTCGACAAACATATTACGGTTACCTAGTTCGGTTACCACGTCTTTATATGCTTCTTTTTTAATTTCTACGGCTGAGCTGGCGATATTGTCCATCTGTCTGCCAAGGTGTGCGTTCAAGCGCCCTAGGGCAGGGGAGATCTGATTGGCAATCTTTAACTTTTCTTTGTCATCAGCAAAAGCGCGGCTGAAGTGGTCGGGAAGGTCATTACTGACAACAAATTGATCAATGATAGCTGACACTAGATCGGCAATACGACGTCTGTACCCACGGTAGGCTGTTTTCAAACTAGCGATAGGCACAAAGCAAATAAAGGTAATGACCAGAACAAAGTAGATAAGGCCTTGTTCAAAGGCTTTGGCAACATCACTTAAATCAGCGATAAATTCAATTCGTAGCTCACCATTTTGGCTAACGGTAAATTGGCTTCGAACTGAATCGAATTGGGATTGAGCAATTTGGGAAATAACAGCGTCTTCGGGCTTTTTGCTTTTAGTGGTGAGAACTTCACCTTCGCTGCTGCGAATCCAAACCCTTTGAATCGGCATCAAGGCGATGAGTTGCTCAGCAATCATTGGGGCTTGCTCTGCTGCTTCTTCAGCAGTTAGTTGAGGCTGTGCGTCAAGGTAGCGCTGCAATTGAGCTTGCATGTTATCTTGTTGTTGTGTGCTAAAGGCATGAAAAACCATGACGTTCGCAACTATTCCTGCACACAGGGCTAACAGCCATAATGTAAATTGTAAGAGAGTGAACCGTTTCAAAGTTGCTTATCCTTTACTCTTTTAACCAGTCAACGACGTTCCAACTCGCCACTGACCAATACAATGAACTCGGAAACTACGCGAGTTTGTTATTACTTCTTAGTATATGAAGCTTCGTCCATGATGAATTCCCTGAAATCACAACAACTTATAGTCATGATTCGCATGCGCATTATTAGCCAGCAGCACGAATATGACAATGCATTGATACATTTTGTAATAAAACAGGGGATCGAATTACATTTAGTATTATGTTGAATATAAACAAAAATATAGAAGAAGAGTAGTTCACTCAATGAACGATGTCTAGGGAGAATGTACGATATTTGAATAGATTTAGGAGCGTATTTGGCTCCCCCTCCCCGACTCGAACGGGGGACCTGCGGATTAACAGTCCGTCGCTCTAACCAACTGAGCTAAGGGGGAACAATTACGTCTTAGGAAGTGGCTCCCCCTCCCCGACTCGAACGGGGGACCTGCGGATTAACAGTCCGTCGCTCTAACCAACTGAGCTAAGGGGGAACAACCTAAGTGCTGAAAGATATTGGCTCCCCCTCCCCGACTCGAACGGGGGACCTGCGGATTAACAGTCCGTCGCTCTAACCAACTGAGCTAAGGGGGAAGCGCCTGTCTCTCAACGGGGCGAAATATTAATGACGACACCCGCTAGTGTCAACTAATAAAACTCGCAAAAATAAAAAAAACAGCTCGTTCGCCGTTTTTTCACTCAAATTGACTGTAAAGCAGGCTAAATTCTTTAAATTAGTGAGTTTGCGCCTACAAGCGTTCTATCCAAGTGCTGTAATTTTGTGCGTCTTGCCTAACAATCAAGTACTTATTTAGTTTTTGCTGACGAGTAATTTGCATGTGGTTCAGTTAATAGTCGGCGCTAGGATTGCATTACTTTTTACTGATATTCTGTAATCCCTTATATTTAAAGGGCTCGGTTAACTTATCCACGAAATCTGTGGATAACTCTGTTTATGAATGTTGAGAATGTAGAGAAATCAGGCTCCGACAAGCGGTTAGACATAATGCAAGGGGTTCAGTGCAAAATATATTTTTCAATAAAAACAATGTGTTAATGGTTTATTCTTAAAAGTTACTAAAGAAATGTTTTTTATGCTGTGTTTGCTCACAGGCTTTTTATTGCTGTGCAAAAATAAAGCATTATTCAACAAGGGTGTTTCCGAGGTGTAAATTAATTGTTTTTTGAGCAGTTTGACCCAGAAAAATTATCCAAAGACGAGAAATGAACATTTTTTATGCGTCAATTAACCATGGAAGGGGATGGGCGGATGCATTAGAATAGAGCTTCGTTCCAACAGCAAGTAAGTGTTGTCATGGCAAAAGCCGAATCATCAATGATCCTCTCTGCTCCTATTGTGCCAACATTGCGCAAGATGACCATTCCCATGATCTTCGGTATGATTTTCTTAATGCTGTTTAACCTTGTTGATACTTTCTTCATTAGTATGCTCGGTACCGAGCCGTTAGCAGCTATTAGCTTTACTTTCCCAGTTACCTTTACAGTTATAAGCCTTGCGATTGGTTTGGGGATTGGCACGTCCGCTGTCATTGCCACGGAACTGGGGTCTGGAAGCCAAAATCAAGCGCGTTTCCACGGTGGTGTCGCTATCGCATTGTCTGCGGTTATGGTCACCGCTTTAGCGATAATCGGTTTTGTGTTTATCGATGAAATCTTTTTGCTTTTGGGTGCACAGCCACACTTATTGGCGCTCATTCATCAATACATGGGGGTATGGTTTTTTGCCAGTGTGTTACTCGTTACCCCGATGATCGGTAACTCGGTCCTCAGAGCCAATGGTGATACCAAAACACCGAGCATCGTTATGGGTGCGTCTGGTTTGGTCAATGCTATTCTTGACCCTATTTTAATATTCGGTTTTGGTCCTATAGAAGCCATGGGGGTGCAAGGTGCTGCCATTGCCAGCGCAATTTCCTGGGTAATAGGCGTGGTGGCAATTCTCTACATCTTAATTATAAAGCGCCAATTGGTCAGTTTACGCTGTGCGACTCAAACTTATAAAAACGCTATCAGAAATATATTGAGGATTGGTTTACCTGCAGCTGGCGCTAATATGCTCACGCCGCTGGCAATGGCGGTGATGACAGCGATAGTCGCTCATTTTGGTGCTCCTGCGGTTGCTGCTTTTGGAGTAGGGAGCCGTATCGAATCAATTGCCTCTTTGGTTGTGTTGGCTCTGTCTATGACCTTGCCACCTTTTATCAGCCAGAATTTTGGTGCCGGTAAAAAAGACCGTGTGAAACAGGCCTATCAACAAACGCTCAAGTTCGTGATGATTTGGCAATTTTTTATATACCTGGTGTTGATTGTCGTGGCGCCATTTATCGCGAATGCGTTTGCTGATGATGATAATGTGCGCGACTTAATTAAACTGTTTATCTACATTCTACCGTTAACCTATGGCTTGCAAGGTGTAATTATTCTCACCAACTCTTCGTTTAATGCTGTGCACAAGCCTTTAAATGCCTTAGCGCTGAGTGTTATTCGCTTGTTTGTGTTTTACGTGCCCATTGCTTACATTGGCAGTTTGATTGCGGGACTAGAAGGGCTATTCGTTGGAGCAGCAATTGGTAATCTATTTACAGCCCTCATAGCGTATTATTGGTTTTCACAAGGACTCAAGTGTACTGAGGTCGAAGCTCAGGAGGCAACATAATGAAAGATGTGTTTGAATTACAATCCAGTTACTCCCCAAGTGGTGACCAACCCACAGCAATTGCGCAACTTGTTGAAGGCTTAGAGGCTGGATTAGCACATCAGACGCTGCTCGGAGCAACGGGCACGGGTAAAACGTTTACCATGGCAAACATCATCTCGACCTTGAACCGTCCAACTATCATCATGGCGCATAATAAAACCTTGGCAGCGCAGTTGTATGGTGAAATGAAAGAGTTTTTTCCGAGCAACGCGGTGGAGTATTTCGTTTCTTACTACGACTACTATCAACCGGAAGCCTATGTGGTTGCCAGCGACACCTTTATCGAAAAAGACGCTTCTATCAACGAACATATAGAACAAATGCGGTTGTCGGCGACCAAAGCGTTGCTGGAGCGTCGCGATGTCGTCATCGTGGCATCGGTATCGGCGATTTATGGTCTGGGCGACCCTGACTCATACATGAAAATGATGCTGTTACTCAAAGTCGGGGATACCGTAGACCAGCGCGATATGCTGCGCCGGTTAGCCGAGTTACAGTACACGCGAAACGATATCGACTTTAGCCGCGGTACCTATCGTGTTCGTGGTGAGGTGATTGATATTTTCCCTGCTGAATCGGATGATATCGCCGTGCGAGTAGAAATGTTTGATGATGAAATCGAACGTTTGAGCTTGTTTGACCCATTGACTGGGCATGTAGAGAAGAACTTAGTTCGCGCTACTATTTATCCGAAAACACACTACGTAACGCCGCGAGAGAAAATCCTCGGTGCTATCGATAATATCAAAGTTGAATTGAAAGACCGTCGCCAGCAATTACTGGACGCCAACCGCCTCATAGAAGAGCAACGTGTCGCGCAACGAACTCAATACGACATAGAAATGATGCAAGAGTTGGGCTATTGCTCTGGCATCGAAAACTACAGCCGTTACCTTTCAGGTCGAGCGCCTGGCGAGCCACCGCCGACATTGCTTGATTACTTGCCTGATGATGCGTTGATGATAATCGATGAATCTCACGTTACGGTGTCGCAAATTGGTGCCATGTATAAAGGTGACCGATCACGCAAAGAAAATTTAGTCGAGTACGGTTTCCGCTTGCCTTCCGCTATGGACAATCGTCCACTTAAATTTGAAGAGTTTGAGTCCATCATGCCGCAGACTATTTACGTGTCGGCAACACCAGGTGATTACGAGCTCAATAAATCGGCAGGCGAGGTTGCAGAGCAGGTTATTCGTCCAACGGGACTCATCGATCCTGAGATAGAGGTACGTCCGGTTAGCACGCAAGTTGATGATTTATTGTCAGAAATCTATAAGCGTGTAGAAATTGACGAAAGGGTCTTGGTCACCACCTTAACGAAGCGTATGGCAGAAGATCTCACAGATTATCTTGGTGATCATGATGTGCGAGTACGCTATCTGCACAGTGATATCGACACCGTAGAGCGCATGGAAATTATCCGTGATTTACGAGCAGGCGTATTTGACGTGCTCGTGGGTATCAACTTGTTACGTGAGGGATTGGACATGCCAGAAGTCTCTTTAGTCGCTATTTTAGACGCAGACAAAGAGGGCTTTTTACGCTCTGCACGTTCGCTTATTCAGACGATTGGTCGTGCAGCACGACATATCAATGGCAGGGCAATTCTCTATGGTGACGTAGTCACGCGGTCTATGCGACAGGCGATCGATGAGACTAACCGACGCCGAGAAAAGCAAATCGCGCACAATGAAAAGCATGGTATTACGCCACAGGCGCTGAAAAAACGTATCACCGACGTAATGGACACTGGCAGCTCACCTAAACAGTCCTCTGGTGTACGTAAAGCGCAAACTAAACCAGGCAAATCGAGTACTATGAATGCTGAACAATTGGCGAAAGAAATTACGCGTTTAGAAGCGCAAATGCATGAATTTGCACGCGAATTGGAATTTGAAAAAGCGGCTAAGATACGCGATGAAGTGCATTCTTTGCAGCAGCAACTTATCAACAGTTAAATTAGTTAGCGGCAGACTTTTGTCGCCGCTTATCCTCATACATACGCATATCGGCTTCACTCAGCAGATTCTCTAAATCCAGCGTTAATTCGCTGTTGCAGCTGTAACCAAAGCTCAGTGACGCATACACTTCATGGCCTTTAAAGTGCAAAGGGGTAGTTTGCATATGCTTTCTGAGTTTTTCGACGATAGCCTGCACTTGCTCTTCATCAGCTACGCGATGCAATAAAATCAAAAATTCATCACCACCTAGGCGAGCGACTATGTCTGTGTCTCTGAGTTGTTCGTCTAATTCGTGCGCGACATGGACTAGCAAGGCGTCGCCGGTGTCATGTCCGTAATTGTCGTTTACTGCCTTAAAGTCATTGAGGTCGATATTGATAATGGCAAAATGTTTGGTCGCTTTTGAATTTTTGGTCAAGTGTTGCAAGCGTTGCATAATAGAACGGCGGTTAGCCAAATGCGTGAGATCGTCTTGCATCGATGTTTCTTTTACCAAGTAATAGGCGCGCGCTAGTGACAGAATCGAGAAATAGAGAATGAGGCTCACAGTGGCACCGAGCAAACGGATTGTACCCGCATGCGAGAGAGCTCGTTCGCTTTTGCCAAATTTAGCTGCCAGTGCCCATTGGCCGTTGGGTATTTGCACGTTAAGTATGGTGTCGGCATTGGTGAAGGTATTTTCTTCACCGAAAAACAACTGGCCATCTATGCCCTGACCGTCAACACCTTTTAAGCCATAAGTGATATTGTCTTGCTGATCCAGTTCTAGAGATTGATATAAGCTATTGATATCTAGAACTATACTTAGCGTGCCCCAATACGTATCCGTATTCGTCACGTCTGTGAACAAGGGGTAGCGAACTATCAGTGCCGTGCCACCTTGCACCAGCTCAAGAGGGCCAGCAATAAAAACACTTTTCGACAAACGCGCTTTTTCTACAGTAGCCAATTGTTCTTCATTGGTGCGGTAGTCGAAACCGATGGCGCGTTCATTGCCTTCAAATGGGTGCACATATTGAATTACGTTATTGGGTGCTAAGGCTATATTTCTGACTAGATTTGAATTTTCTGTCAAAGCGGCGGTGATATTGTGCCAGTTCTTAATAATGAAATCTTGGTCGAGATTGGCAATTATGACGATGCTATTGGCAGCAAACACTTCTTGAAACACGGCGGTTTCTATCTTTGCTCGCATCAATGCAACTTGTTTGGCGAGATACTCTTGCTCTTCGGCACTCTCTTTTTGTTGATAGAGATTCGAAAAAAACTCGACGATAAATATAGACGCACTGATATACAGTACACTCAAAACCAACAGCAAATGTTTTGATCTAATTTTCATTATCGACGCGCTTTATTAGCCATTATTATAAGTTACTAATTTCTTGCTCTACGCTAAAACCCTTGTCGGTCACGATGGCTTCTAACACCTGTACGCGTTCTTTTAACGCTGTGCACTGTTGTTGAAGAGACGAAAAGTTTTCTGTTACTTGCGTTTGTTGTTCGGTTATTTCTTGCAACTGCTGTGCATATTTGTTGCGCGCATTTAAACTCACTAAGCACACAACCACACAAACAATAATGAGCAGTAATATCAGGTATATAAGCATATTCTTAACTAATTAAGCAATTTAATCTTAAGTATAACTGCTAAATGTAGTTGAGCCACTGGATGAGGGCCAGTGGCTATAAAGGTATGGGGTTGCTTAGGCTTCGTAGGGGAGAGGGTCAGTGGCTTTATTTAACGCGAACGCTTCTAAACGCTCTTGGCAGGCACCACATTTACCACAGGCTTTCTCGCGACCGTTGTAGCATGTCCACGTTTGGCTGTAGTCCAGACCCATTTCTAAACCGTCAGTTAGAATGTCGATTTTGTTGTTATCAAGATAAGGGCAGACAATTTCTACTTCATCATAGTTCGCGATGCGGCACACATCATCCATCTTTTTAACGAACTCTGGGCGACAATCTGGGTATATTGCATGATCACCGGAATGGGCACCATAAAACACTTTTGATGCCTTTAATGACACGGCATAGCCCACAGCAAGAGAAAGCAATATCATATTACGGTTAGGCACTATGGTGCTCTTCATGCTTTCTTCTTCGTAATGACCTTCAGGCACATCGATGTCGTCGGTCAGTGATGATCCACCAATAAGCTGATTAATCGCTGAGATATCGACGATTTTGTGATTAACGCCGAGGTCTTCACACACTGACTTGGCTACTTCGAGCTCTTTTACATGGCGTTGACCATAATTGAATGATAGTGCATAGACTTCGTGGCCTTGGCGAAGTGCTTTATTCAGCACGGTAAATGAATCCATGCCACCTGAGTATATTACAACGACCTTTTCTGCCATTTGTCTGTTAGCCTTATAATCATCAATAGAGGTTTACGTTAGGGCGCGGTATACTACAAGGTTTGTGGCCAGATCACAATTTTTCACCGTTTTCGCGGTTGTTGTGAATCGTCGATATACAGTTTTAGCAGTAGGTTAGATTTTTGTACCAAATTAACGAAATATTTGAAACCATCCAAGGTGAAGCCAGTTACACCGGCACACCAGCAATATTTGTTCGCCTGCAAGGTTGTCCTGTGGGTTGTGCATGGTGTGACACTAAACAAACGTGGGAAGCGAAGGACACCTTTATTGTGTCGCTTGAGCAAACTTTGGAAAAAAAGGCTGACTCAGAGCATTGGGCCAACGCATCAGCCGAGGAAGTGCTAGCGGTATTTAATGCCCGTGGCTACAACGCCAAACACGTTGTTATTACCGGTGGCGAGCCATGTCTGTTTGATTTGGTGCCGTTATGCGAGTTGTTACATAACAATGGCTACACCACCCAAATTGAAACCAGTGGCACATTTGAAATTAAAGCACCTGCACAAACTTGGGTTACGGTATCGCCAAAGATTAACATGCGCGGTGGCTATGAAGTGCTAGCAAGCGCTATGCAACGAGCAGATGAAATCAAGCACCCAGTTGCGATGCAAAAGCACATCGACGAACTCGAAGCTTTGTTCGAAGCGACGGGGGTAACTCCAGAGTTAGTGTACTTACAGCCTATTAGTCAAAAAGCCAAAGCGACGAAATTGGCGATAGATACCTGTATCAAGAAAAACTGGCGTTTATCTGTTCAAGTGCACAAATACATTGGCATTAACTAGCCCTGCTATTTATTTTTGGTACAAAAAAAGCGGCTATAAGCCGCTTTCTTGTTAGTTATTCTCGGTTAAGTAGTCAATAACTACTTGGTGATGGTCTTTAGTTTTAAACTTGTTGAACACATGTTTTACCTTACCATCTTGTGAGATTAAGAAGCTGATGCGGTGAATACCGTCATACTCTTTACCCATGAACTTCTTCAAGCCCCAGACACCAAAGTCATCTGCTACTTTGTGATCTTCATCACTGAGTAGTTGGAAATTGAGCTCTTTTTTGGTTTCAAAGTTCTTTAGCTTTTTAACCGGATCTGGACTGATACCCACGGCAACTGTGTTCAATTTTGCCAGTTCAGCTTTGTGGTCACGAAGCTGCTCTGCTTGAACTGTGCAGCCAGGTGTTAACGCTTTCGGATAAAAGTACACAAGCACTTGCTGGTTTTTCAACAAGGCTTCAAGGCTTACGCTCTCGCCGTTTTGATCTTCAAGGGTAAACATTGGCGCATTATCGCCTGCTTGCAAGGTATTCATAACGAGTTCCTTATCTGATTCTTCTAAAGATATAGTCGATTTCTAAGCGCTGTGACAGAGCCTCGAAAGAAACTTTGAAGGCATCAATGTCGAGCTCTTGAGGAACATTAAACTCTAATTCACAACGCATTTGAATTGTGTTTTCTTGCTCATAAGTATCAGACTTTAATGAGCAAATGCTGATGTTGTGTTCAGCAAAGTAGCCGGTGATCTGGCTCAGGGTCCCGGGGGTGTCGATACCGACATACTCAAGTGTATATCCACCACCAAACTGCTCTTCAGTATGCGAAGAAGTGCGCTTCATCATAGTGAGAAGGCCCAATTCCATACCTTTATTTGGTAGTAAATGCTCAACGCGGCTAATTGCGGCCATATCACCGTTAAGCAACATAATAAACGTAAGCTCGTTACCTAAAATAGCGATACGGCTGTCGGTAATATTACAATGACAGTCACTGACCAATTGTGTCAAAGCGCTGACCACGCCGGCCTGATCTTCACCAATTGCTGTGATCACTAATTGTTGTTTGGCCAGTTCGACCATTGAGGCACCCTTATTACGAGAAAACAATCTGTTGGCCGCGCAGTGTAGCATATTTGCAGTTTTAAAGCGCAACTTTTGCCGAAGTTCAGGTTTATCGCCTTTTGTGCTGAGACATTCTTGTTTTTACACCCATGTAAAAGTACCATAGCTAAAACTTTTGACCCACTGCGAGTGTACACGCTGCGGTGGATTGGGTGTCGATATACAGAGTTTTACGCTTTTGTCAGAAACAAACGCTGATAAAGTGGGCATTAAGTTGCATCTGACACTGAACCAATTACGACTCACCGACTCAAAGTCCGTACAATAATAAGGGTGAGTATAGGAGAATTACAACGTGCAGTATTGGATCCCTAAAGCATTGATGTTAAGTGCCTTAGTAACTTTAAGTGGATGCGGCATTTTCACCAACGACGCGCATCACAAACGTAACTATCAAGCAAACAAACCAGTAATTATTCCTGAGGGACTCGATGCTCCGCGCCAAGACCCAACGTATACGATGGACGTGGCGACATACGATAACAGCGAAGAAGCAAAAGCGGTTAAGCCGCCAATGCAGGTCATGCCAGTTGCCCAAGGTAGTTGGATTGAAGAAAACGACAAAGAAGTGCGCGTTTACTTCGATAAAAATGATGGCATCGAAGATCTGAGCGACTTTATTTTTGGCTCAGTTGAAGCTGTTTTCCAAGACTACAATATTAACGCGGTGAATGCGGATAAGGCCAATGGCACAATTGAAAGCGATTGGTTATCTATCGTACGAGTAGAAGAAGGTTGGTTGTGGGACGACGAAATCGTTGCTGAACAACGTTACAAGTACATCATCGAAGAGAAAGAACACCAACGCACGGCCGCCCTCAAAGCACAGCTTGTTGATTATCGCTCTGAGACTGTGCCGTTAACTCCGCTGTTACAGCAACGACTAGAAACACGAGCTTTGAACGCGGCGATTGCCGAATTTGATTACCGTTATCGTCAACTTCAAGTGGACTTGCGCCAACGTCAGGGCGTTATTTCTCTTGAGCTTGGTTTTGACAATAAAGGCAATGCAGCGCTGATGACCGAGCAAAGTTCAGACGTCGTATTTGAGCGTTTCAGCAATTTCCTTGAGCGCCTTCAATTCACAATTATCGAAGTGGACCAAGGCAAGGGCACTATTTTAGCTGATTATGAAAAGCCTGAAAGCAGTGTATGGGACTCTATTTGGGGTGAAGACACCATGCAATTGCCACTGGAAAATGGTCAATATCAAATTGTTGTGAGCCCTGCGCAAGCCGGTGGCACCAGCATTACATGGATGGATAAAAACGGCGAAGTACTTGAGCCGGGAACTATGAACGACTTGCAACAAGCGCTGGTTGCCGCGTTGCGTACGCGAGGCGTTCAAATTTAGTGTCCAATTAATGATGAAAAAAGGGAAAGGGTGTGGGCTCTTTTCCTTTTTTGTTTTTGAGGCATTTTGTACATCCAGCATTATAACGAAAATAAGTAAATAACTATGACAACAAGCCAGCCCCGTTCGATGGTCAGTACGTTACTGACATTCATTATCCCGTCACTCATAGGTGTGTTCTTATTCATGATCCCTATCCCATGGGATGGCCAGATAAAGATCACCGTGGCAATTCTTGCGGATATGCTGCGCCAGTCAGTTGCGCCTTTCTCTAACACCTTGCTGTTAATCATCATCAGCATCACTGCAATCATGTCGTTGTTGATGACTGTGGTTCAACCCAAGGCATTGTTTGAAAAGCCATTACTGAGACACTTGTTTGTCGTGACACCGACTTGGTTAGTGGTGCGCTTGATTGGTATGGTGTTTGTGGTCATGACCTATTTCGAAATCGGTCACGAAGCGATTTACTCTGACGCAACGGGTGCGTTTGTATTGGTTGAACTACTGCCACTGCTACTTAGCGTGTTTATCCTCGCAGGTTTTTTACTGCCTCTACTGTTAAATTTTGGTTTGCTTGAACTAGTGGGCACCTTATTCACTAAAATCATGCACCCGCTATTTGGTGTGCCTGGTCGAAGTGCAGTGAACTGTGCGGCATCATGGTTAGGTGATGGCAGTGTCGGTATCTTAATGACCGCTCGTCAATACGAAGAAAAACACTATACACAAAAAGAAGCGGCTATTATCGGCACCACCTTTTCTGCGGTATCAATTACTTTTTGTTTCGTGGTAATTGGTCAAGTGGGGTTAGAGCATTTGTTCGCACCTTTCTATCTAACGGTGTGTTTGGCTGGAGTTGTGTGTGCGTTGATTTTACCGCGCATTCCACCTTTGAGCTTGAAAAAGCATGTGTATATTGATGGTGATACACAAAGCCACGACAATGAATCAGTGCCTGAGAACAAGGGCCTATGGCGCCAGTCACTGGATATGGCGTTAGATAAGGCCAGACATGCAAAAGGTGTAAAAGGCACGGTCGAAGAAGGTATGCACAACGCCTTAGACATGGTCTTCGCTGTGTTGCCTGTGGTTATGGCTGTAGGTACGTTTGCTTTGCTTATTTCAGAGCACACACCTGTGTTCCAGTGGTTAGGTAAACCTTTTATTCCTTACCTTGAATTTTTAGGTGTCCCAGAAGCTGTCAAAGCATCTGAAACCATCGTGGTTGGATTTGCTGACATGTTCATTCCATCGATTTTGGCAGCATCAAACATCGACAGTGAAGTGACGCGTTTCATTATTGCGGCGATGAGTGTTACTCAGCTTATTTATATGTCGGAAGTGGGCGCTTTACTACTTGGAAGTAAGATCCCCGTGAATATTTTCGAGTTATTTGTCATTTTTATTTTAAGAACATTGATTAGCCTCCCGATTATCACTTTGATGGCTAATTGGCTGGTGGCTTAATTATCTTCACCAGATTCTGATTTCTCATTGCGCGCCTTCTCTTCAAGGTTGCGCTTTGCTTTTTCGATAGGATCTTGGTTAAACTTTTTGAAGTCCATTTTTGCCGAATATTTTAACAGCGCGATATTGCTCCAAATTACGCCAAGCACAAGGGCTATGATTAGGATGATATGCCAAGTTTGCATTGCAGTGTCCGTTAATATTAAGTGAAGGGTAAGGGAGCGCCCTTTATAACTGAGTTTATCGTTGCGACGCAACTTTTAGAACGATTTAGTGGAGTCTTCACAGTTAATGGAAAAGGTACTCATCTGGCCGGAACAATACCCGTTATTACTCAAAGGGCTCATTGAGCAAAACGGCGCCTTCATTCTCGATGCTCTTGAAGCATGGCCAACCTGCAGTACAAGGATCGAAGAAAATGTAAGTAGCACCACGCTGCCACCCATTTATTATTTGATCTGGCTACAACCTCGTGAGCCGTTTGAAGAATGCACTTTCCAGCACATCAGTGATTTCAACGAACAGGCTTTACATTATATCCAAGCTGCAAAAGAATATTTTGTTAGCAATAACTATACAGCTGAGCAGATCAGTGAGTTATTACTGGAACGTTTAGCTCAGTACGCGGATATCAACGCACAAATAACCATTGAATCGCCTCTGTCACTGGCGCGATTGCTGTTTGAACAGCGCTACTTTTCTCTGCTGGAAATGCTACTTGAACGACAAGTAAAACTCAGCAGCCAAGATATTCTGACGCTTTGGCAAGAAGTTGATTTCAGAAATAAGTTTGCGCCATTTTTACCGCAATGTGCTGCTGACCTTGAGAGTTTGTTGGATGACACCAAAACGGAGCTGGTCAATGGCAATGACTGTTTTACGCTTTTACAAACAATCTCAGAAGAGGGCAACCTCCAGCTGTTGCTTGAACAGGCTTTGTTGTCGCATTTGCAAAGTGAGCAAGCTAAACAAAGTATGGCGCTGCGCTTTATAGAGCAGGGTGCCAATGGCTCGATCGCTAATGCACAAGGGCAAACATCGCTAATGTTGGCTGCCGAACAGGGTTTTGTCAGCGTGGTTGAAGCCCTCCTAAAAGAAACGGCTATTGATGCTAAAGACAGTAACGGAAATAACGCATTGCACTATGCTGTGGATGCAGACAATACCCAGTGTCTTTCATTACTGCTTCGTGCAGGAGCGAACTTCCATGCTAAAAATAACGATGGTTTGAGCTGTTATCGCTATGCAGTAGAGCGTAATCGCAAAGCATTGGTGCGACTCATGGAACGAGAGTTTGGCATTAAGGAACTTTCTCCCGAAGGGCAATACATGCGCATAGCTAAAGTGCACGCACTACACGCTATCGTGATGCTTCTTCTGCCTATGCAACTGTTCTTCTTTTTTGATGACAGCATCGAGTTCAAAAGTGAATTAACACTGCTGTTTACCTTGCTTTCAGTCGTGGCTATTTTCTTTGCCATTAGTTTGAAGCGTTGTGCGCTATACCCGCATATTCGCCACCCCTTTGGGCTGGGTTTGTTGCGCTTTGGCTCTATGATGTCATTGATAGCGCAAATTGCATTGTTAAGCGTAGTGGCGCTGGCATTTATTAGTCAGTTGGGAGCGTAACCGCGGTACTTCCCTAAGAAAGAGAAAATAGTCTCAAAAGAAATGATGAAATTGGGATAAGAAAAAACGCCGAATAGTGATATTCGGCGTTTTTATTGGTTACATAGTAAGGCGCAGCTAACGAGTTCAATCGTCTTTATGCTGGCGGTGGTATTCCTGTGCGGCTTTTTCATTAGCTAAATCATCTTTTAATTTACCTACTTTTAAGCCGAGTTCTTGACCACGATGGCGAGCATAGTATGTGCAGCCAATAAACATGCACGATGCAAGAATCAGTTCTAATACCACCCATAGGCGTTCATCTGGACTAACCCACAGTAGGGTAAGACCATGGATGAAGTAGATCATGACTATAAAGTTTGCCCATGCATAAGTGTAAGGTTTGTCTTGAATAATGCCCTTAAGTGGCAACAACAGCGGTACTATGTATAAACAGAAGGTAAAAGCAAAGCTGTAATCGTCTCTTGGTGAGAGCACAAACAGCCATAAAGGCATCAAAATCAACAAACCAAAGTAGCCAACAAGTGCAGCCACCTGAAAACGTTTGGTTATGGGTTTTTTAGCTGTATTAGTCATTTAACTTTCTCGCTAAATTTGCCAGCCGCTTACCGAGGGCTTGGCAAATTTGTTTTTCTTCATTGCTTAATTGGGCGTTGTTATCCAAACCAGAAACGTGGCTTGCGCCGTAAGGAGCGCCACCTGTCGTTGTTGCGTTGAGCGCAGGTACGTCATAAGGCACGCCTACAATCACCATGCCGTGGTGTAAAAGCGGTAAGCTCAAATTCAATAACGTTGCTTCATTACCACCGTGCATGCTGCTCGTTGAAGTAAATACGCACGCTGGCTTGTCGATAAGCTCACCACGTAGCCACACATCGCTGCTTTGCTCCCAAAACAGCTTCGCTTGTGAGGCCATTGAGCCGAATCGTGTTGGGGTGCCAAATGCCAAGGCTGAGCACTTAGCTAATTCATCTTTTGATGCTTTAGGGTGTGCACCATCATCGCTTACACAACGTAGCCATACATCTGTGCCAGTTGCTTCTATGCTATCGGCAATTTCTTCGGCCAGTGCTTTAACACTGCCACTGCGGCTGTGGTAAAGCACTAAAACAGGTGTCATTAAATGAGCTCCAGAGCATTTTCAGGTGGGCGACCTAATACTGCTTTATCGCCTTTAACTACGATTGGGCGCTCAATTAGTTTTGGATTGGCGTGCATCGCATTAAGTAGTGCTTGCTCGTCATTTTCATTTTTAAGGTCGAGTTCTTTATAGATGTCTTCTTTGGTGCGCATAAGTTCGCGTGCAGAGCCAAAACCCAACTTTTTAACCAGTTCGGCGAGTTCAGCTGCGCTGGGTGTGTCATCTAGGTATTTAACTACTTCTACATTTGCACCTTTTTCTTCGATAAGCTCGAGGGTTTGGCGAGACTTTGAACAACGTGGGTTGTGATAAATCACTAAAGACATAAAACTTCCTTAATTTCTTACAGTAGCGGTAGTTTAAAAGATAGTAAGGGTAAAAGGTAGTGTTGGCGCAAAACAGCACCGCTGAACACGAAAAAGGAAGCTCATTGCTTCCTTTTCTAACTTGCATCCGCGATATTACATCCGTGATATTACATCCGTGCCAACTCTTTTTGCATGGCGCGGTATTGGGCGAGTAATGCTTTTAGGCGCTTTTGTTTAATCGCTTCATCGGGCTCAATAAAGTTGAGGGCCTTTTGCACTTCATCTGCCGCTTTCATGTAGGCGCCCACTTGCGCCATCAAATCGGCATTGGCTTCGTGATACGCCGCTTTGTCGTCTTGTTGTTTATAGGTATCTGTCAGTAGTTGCTTCGCTAAGAAATGATCCGGCTTTTCCAGTGCGAAACTACGTAATAGGTCTTTTGCCAAATCATATTGCTTGGCCTCGATAGCAGCATGGGCGTAGTTTAGTGTGACGACTTGATTATTAGGGCGTAACTGATGAAACGGCGCTAAATACTCAACTGCTTTTTGTGGTTGGCCTAAACCAACGTAATAATCGGTTAGGGTATCAAGATAGAATAAGTTATCAGGAGAAGCGTCTAATAAGTCATCAAGTAAGGGCTTAGCCTCTTTGTATTTCTTTTGGTCGATTAAGGTAAGCGCTAAGCCATAACGCAGCGCAGAGGTATCACCGAAGCTGTTATGTTTTAATAATTTTCTAAATTCATTCTCGGCATGTTCACTGTCGCTGCCATAGCGAGCAATTATGCGTGCCTTAGCTAATTGGAAAGACAAGCTATCAGTATATTGGCGCGATTCATATTGCTGAGCACGTAAGCGTACATCGCTGACACGGCTTTGCGGCAACGGGTGGGTCAGTAAAAATACAGGGGGTTTTTGTTTGTAGCGTAATTGCGCTGACAACTTTGTTAAAAACTCGCCGGACTCTTTAGGGTCAAATCCTGCGTCATAGAGCGTGCGCATACCGATTCTATCTGCTTCTTGCTCAGCGCCGCGACTATGAGTGAGTTGGCTTAACGCCGATTGTGTTTGCGTACCAGAAATAATGGCTAAACCCGCATCAGGTGAAACCAAGGTCGCCAGTAAACCGGCAATCATACCAGCGATGGTTAACCCCGAGTTATCCTGCTGTTGTTGCAATCGACGAGCTAAGTGACGCTGAGTTACGTGTGCTATTTCGTGGCCGATAACGGACGCCAATTGACTCTCATTGTCCGCTTGCGCAATTAACCCTGTATGCACGCCGACGTGGCCGCCATAAAAAGCAAAGGCGTTTATTTCTGGATTGTTAATTAGGAAAAACGAGAATGGAAAACGCACATCATTGGCATGTGATACTAAGGTATTGCCGAGCGTACTTAAGTATTCGTTGAGTACAGGGTCGTCTACCACGGGCGAGGTGCCCCGGACTTGCATCATCATGACCTCACCGATAGCGCGTTCTTTTTCTAGCGGTAAAGCCTGCAGTGCGGAAGTGCCTAAATCTGGTAACTCAAAATTGCTTTTTGCTTGTGCCGGTATAAACGTTGTGCTCAACATAACACAGCACAACAGCATACGTTTAAATAGCATATTATTCCTTGCGATACGGGTCGTCGTCTATTTGGATCATGCGCGAAATCGCCAGATCGAAGTCCTGCTTTCCTTGGTTCTTCTCGCACATGTGGTAGAACTCTTTGATTGAGACACCACTAAAGCTGCGAACGTTCACTTCATTTCGTAATAAATCCACCGTATTGTGGACAACTTTATGGGCGTGCAGAATGAGCGCTTTATCAGCATCATCGCCATTGCTGAAATAGAATGCAATAAACTTATGCAACTGACCAATGCGGATCACATTTTCCATGGTCGCAGGTTCCCATACATCAAACTCCATCTTTGGGTCATCGCGAGTGTAATGCTTTACTGGCTTGTCACCATCGTAAGCGAATGCTTTTAGCTCATAGCCTCGCTCGGTAAACATTTGTTGAAGACCAATATGCGGTTTGTTATCACAGCGAATAATACCATTGTCATCAGCTTGGCCGCCGAGTGCTTTTAAGTTCCAGTTACGTTTGTCCAAAATACGTTTAATAGCCGTATCAAAGCCGTGCTCTAACAGGTTTTCGGACTCGCTTAAGCTTTGAGACACCATGTGATAAAACGGTGGTAACTCGCCCCAATTTAACTGTTTCTTATACCAGTTTATTTCCTTTAGTGTGGGGTTGGCTGGAAGCTTCGCGCGAGTGTGCGATGTCGCCATATAATTCTTCCTATAATTCCACCAAGCTCTTATAAGGATAAACGAATGTCGTAATCCTTTTAAGTATTTTTAAGGTATTATAGTTGGTATAGCAAATGAGGTTACAATATAAGAGGTTGTTACCTCTTAAAAAAATTGCATATCAGCAAGATTATCCGGGTAATATGGAAAAATCAGATTTAACGAGTTTTAAATGCCCAGAGCTTTTTGTGCGTTTTAAATTGGCGCTAATTGCTGCGCAAAAACAAGGACTTGCCATTGAGTTCACCTTGGCGAAACAAGAAAGTGCGAGCGTGAACGATATTCAGCGCTACTTAAAGGCGCGACAAGTATCCTATAAATTAATAGAACAAGAAAAAAACGTAACAATTACAGTGGAGACAGTTGCCTGTGTTTGAATTTGTGCGCTCGTGGTATCAACGTAAATTCTCTGATCCGCATTCAGTAACGCTGCTGCTGCTATTATTGTGTGCGTTTGCAGCATTGTATTTTTTCGGCGCGTTGTTAATGCCGGTGCTGGTTGCCATCGTCATAGCTTACTTGCTTGATTGGCCGGTACTGCGTTTAGAGCGGGTCGGCTTTTCGCGCACTATTGCCACTATTATTGTCATGAGCGTGTTCTGCTCCACCGCAATTGGGATCATCTTCGGGTTTGGTCCAATACTGTGGCAACAAACGACTAATTTATTACAGGAAGCGCCAACGATGTTGGAGCAAGGGAAATATTACTTGCTTCATCTGCCTGAAGACTACCCCACACTGATCACCCAAGAACAAGTTCAGTCAATTGTTGCCAGTGTTGAAACGAAGGCGGTGGAGTTTGGTCAGTTGGTGGTATCTGTGTCACTTACCTCGCTTAAAGACGTCGTCGCATGGTTGATTTATCTGGTGCTAGTACCGCTGTTAGTGTTCTTTATGCTCAAAGACAAAATCCAGTTGGTAAACAGCGTCAGCGCGTTGTTACCGAATCAGCGTCGCCTTATCCAGCAAGTGTGGCAGGAGATGAATCAGCAAATCATGAACTACATCCGTGGCAAAGTGTTTGAAATTGTCATTGTCGGTGGCGTGTCGTTCGTTGTGTTCACTGTGTTTGGCTTGCGTTATGCGGCTCTATTGGGGGTGTTGGTTGGGTTGTCAGTCTTGATCCCATTTATCGGGGCTGCACTTGTTACAATTCCGGTTGCTGCGGTGGCCTTGTTCCAGTTTGGTTTAAGCAGCGAATTCTGGAGTGTGTTGGTTGCTTACGGCATCATTCAAGCGCTTGATGGCAACGTGTTAGTGCCTTTATTGTTCTCTGAAGCAGTGGATTTAAATCCTGTCTTTATCATTACCGCCGTGCTGTTTTTTGGTGGTTTATGGGGTTTTTGGGGCGTATTTTTCGCAATCCCGTTGGCATCCCTAGTACGTGCGCTGGCTAATGCCTGGTCTTCTAAATTAGAAGACAGTGGAGACAGTGCAACCACCTAACCTATAGAAGAAAAGCTGATAAAAGCATTTTTGGTGCTAACAAATCGGTATTAATGACGCTGGGCACAATTGTGTACAATGGTTATAAGTTATAGCTTTTTGTAATATAGAGTCTTATGTCCCAGCGTTTTTTCACTCAGACTAGTCAAGATCTTGTATACCTTGATGCCAATGCAACGACCCCTGTGTTGCCACGCATCGCTGATGTTGTTTCTCATACCATGCGAGTGTGCTTTGGTAATCCCTCAAGTTCACATATCACCGGTGTACAAGCTAAGTATCTACTTGAACAAACGCGTGCCAAAGCGCGACAGGTCATAGGCGCAAAGCAGGGCGATATTCTATTCACATCAGGAGCGACGGAAGGCATACAAACTGCAGTTGTTTCTACCTTATTGGCAAAACGTCACCTAGCGACATCAAATAGCGTATTGCTTTATGGCGCCACTGAACACAAAGCTGTACCTAATACCTTAAAACACTGGAATGATGTGCTTGGGCTTGGCGCACAAGTATTAGCTATTCCGGTGGACGAAAATGGCCTTCTCGACGAGCAATTTATTGCTGAACACGTCGGTAGAGCCTTGATGATTTGTACCATGGCGGTAAACAATGAAACTGGCGTTTATCAGAACCTTCAGCAACTTGAGCAGGTCATCCGCGAACATAACAAAGATGTAAGCTGGATGGTTGACTGCGTACAAGCGCTAGGCAAGCAAGCGCTGGCTCTGAGCGACACCACCATCGATTACGCCCCATTCTCTGGTCACAAACTGTACGCGCCCAAAGGCATTGGCTTTTTATACATTCGCGAAAACAGCCCGTACACACCCTTTATTGCCGGTGGTGGACAAGAAAGCGGCATGCGCTCGGGCACAGAGAACCTCCCGGGTATTGCCGGTCTTTACGAATTATTTGATTTGTTGCTGGATAAAACCTCAGACGTATTTAAACCTGTAGAGACTTTGCACGGTTATCGCCAGCAGCTGATCACCGCACTGGAAAACACCTTTGGAGACATTACGTTTAATGCTCCTTTGTCTGGTACGGTGCCAACAACATTAAACTTCTGTGTGAACAGTCTCACTTCCAAAGAGGTGATGGACTTGTTCGATGCCGCGGGGATTCGCGTGAGCGGTGGCTCGGCGTGTAGCTCTGGTGCATCGCGCAGTTTCGTTTTGGATGCGATGAATGCGAGCGATTGGCAAAGTGAAAATGCCATTCGCATGTCCTTTGGCCCAGCAGCCACTGAACAAGATATTGCTTTGGCGTGCGAGCGTATTTGTGCGCTGAAACCAGTTCTTGCTAATAACTGCTTGATCGTATCTGATGCGGCGCAACCTGAGCATGAAGTATGCGCGTTGGGTCTGACGCAATTGCGCCACCAGGGTAGTTGTTGTTGGTTGTATGTTGCACCGAACAATGACGCGGTAATTATCGACCCTGTTGTTGAGCTAGTGCCTCGTTTAGTGCGCCTTGTGTCTCAACAACAGTTACATGTAAAAGCCGTATTAGAAACCCACAAGCATCAAGACAAAGACTCTGCGCGTGCATTGCTCAGCACTCGTTTGTCTTTAGCCGATAACGGTGACGAACTAGGCTGGCCGGGTGCCCCGATCAGCCTAGGCGCGCAAACCCTTGCACGTATCGCTACACCTGGACACAGCGCTGATAGTCACAGTTATGTGTTACGTCACGGCGAGCATGTAACGGCTTGCTTCTGCGGTGATTTATTCATATTCAGTGGTTTGGGTAGTACACAATTTGAAGATGCAGACACGGTACAAATGGCTGAATCTATTCGTACTTTAGCTGCGACGCTAAGTGATGATTCTGTTATTTGTCCTGCACATGATTACGAGCAATGTTTTGCACTAACATGGTCTGCACAATTACAAGCAACACCTCTTGTGCAACAGCTGCTTAATGAGCAAGTTTCTGATCAAGAATTTGTCGCGCAAAAAGCAAAAATGGACGAACAGCTGATCACTGATTGTGGTGCGCTGTGTGGTTTTAGTTTGGTTGCAAAACAGGAAAATGCACAACAACTGACGGTTGAGCAAGTGCAACAGATGCTTGAAGATGAACAGCACCCAACCATGGTATTAGACGTCCGTGAACCGTATGAACATGGCGCTAAAGATATTCGCTCTTTGTTTAACGTTAACGACGGGCAATTATTGAACGTGCCTTTGAGCCGACTTGCAAATGCGTTTTTCTCGCATCAGTTATCACCGCAGACACGTTATGTGTTGATCTGTAGAACAGGTAACCGCTCAGGTCAGGCTATCAATAACTTGAAGTCTCTTGGTTTTGATAACGTGTATAACTTGCAAGGTGGTCTTGCCCTTGTATGATGGTGAGTTACACCAATCGACTTAACTATTTAAGTCGATTGGTATTAATTTAATTTGCTACATCCAAGGAACCAATATGAGCCAAGTATACATTCGTGATGCGGTCATTAATGATGTGCCGTTGATTTATCAGTTTATCAATGCACTCGCAGTATATGAGAAAGAACCCGATGCTGTTGTTGCAACTGAGGCGGATATTGAACGCACCTTGTTTTCAGAAGGGGCTACCGCGCATAGCGTAATATGCTTCGACAGTGATGCGCATGATGCTCAAGCAATTGGCTTTGCGGTGTATTTCTACAACTACTCAACGTGGCTTGGCCGTAATGGTTTGTATTTAGAAGACTTGTTTGTCAACGAAGATCAACGCGGCAAAGGCGCAGGTAAAGCACTGATGCAGTTCCTTGCGCGACGAGCGGTTGAAAAACAGTGTGGGCGTTTTGAGTGGGTTGTGCTTGATTGGAACAAACCAGCGATAGATTTTTATCACAGTATTGGCGCAAAACCGCAGGATGAATGGATCATCTACCGTTTAGATGGCGACGAACTACAGCAATTCGCCGAACAAAAATAAGACTTACCTACTTGAGTGCCGAGCTTGTCTCGGCATTTTTCATTTCTTTGCACTATTGAGTGCAAAATCCGGCTAGTGTTGTGCTGCAAATGCGCTAAGCTGGCGCTATAAAAGATTACTTCACTGAGATTTATGTTTGCTGATTCAATCTGTCAAACTGCACGCCTAAGCAGAGATAAGCGCTTTGATGGCTTGTTTTATGTGGCTGTTCGCAGCACTGGCATTTATTGCCGACCTATTTGTCCGGCGCCACCTGCCAAAGAAAGTAATGTGCAGTATTTCGAGCATGCGCACCAAGCGAGCCAAGCTGGCTTTCGCCCGTGTTTGCGGTGCCGACCTGACGCCAGCCCCGGCAGTTACCCTTGGTTGGGAGCGCAAACAACCGCATTACGCGCTAAGCAACTTATCGATCAGGGTCACTTTAGTAACGGTGATGCACAGCAACTCAGTGACCGACTCGGTGTGTCATCTAGTTATTTGAATCAACTATTTAAGCGCCATTATGGTATCGCACCCGGGCAATATGCCTTGTTTAACCAGTGCCAGTTTGCCAAACAACTGCTGCAACAAACGAATTTAAAAATTGCCGATATTGCCTTTGCGTCTGGCTTCAATAGTGTGCGCCGATTCAACGATGCATTTAAAAAGACACTGCAGCTAACGCCCAGCGAAATTAGAAAAACACACAAGCAAAGCGCTGAGAACATTCGTTTGTTTCTCAGTGTTCGCCCACCATTTAATTGGCCGGCGATGTTGGCGTTTCTGGCTAAACGTGTAATTACTCCGTTGGAATGGGTAGGGGATAACCTATACGGGCGCACCTTTACCTTTCGAGATAGTAAAGGTCAATTTGAAGTACGTTTCGATGACGACAAACAGGGCTTTTGGGTCGATATCACGCTGGATAATTGGCAGCACCTGCAAGGAGTGGTTGCTAATATCCGCCGCATTTTGGATGTAGATGCCGACAGCCAAGTTATTAATGCGCAGATTGAGAAGGCGCTAGATAAACGGTGTGAGCTGGTCCAAGGATTAAGGTTGCCTGGCATTTGGGACCCTTATGAAGCAGGCATTAGAGCTGTTTTAGGGCAGCAAGTCAGCGTTGCTGCAGCGCGTGAACTATGCACCTTATTAGTGAAGCAACTTGGCGAAAACGGCCACTATTTTCCCACGCCCACAGTTGTCGCCCAAGACGAACTGGCGTTTTTTAAAATGCCAGCAAGACGTAAGCAAGCAATCAAGGACCTGAGTGCATTTGTAGTGGAACATGGTTGCGACAACTTAGACGATTGGTTGGTGATTAAAGGGATAGGACCGTGGACGGTGGATTACGCCAAAATGAGAGGAACCAGTGATCCTGATATCTATTTGGGTGGCGACTTGGGAGTCAAAAAAGCACTCAACGCTGTTGAGAATTTCGATGCTCTTAAAGCGTCACCATTTCGCTCCTATTTAACATTTCAACTTTGGCAAAAACTATGACTACCTATCAACAAATAATGGAAACACCACTCGGCGATTTGGTAATTCAGGCTACAGCTCAAGGCCTCACTTATGTGGGATTTGATGCATCACGCTTTTTGCCCAAATGCACTGAGAAAAACGCAATGACAAAGCTCGGCCATACACAACTGAGCGAATACTTTGCAGGGCAGCGCCAACAATTCAGTGTGCCGCTGGATGTAAAGGGCACAGCCTTTCAGGCTCAAGTGTGGGGTGCATTAGCGGACATCGGATTTGGCCAAACACACAGTTATTCAGATATTGCCCTCACCATTAATAATCCCAAATCGGTGCGTGCTGTGGGCTCTGCGAATGGCCGCAATCCGATCAGCATTATCGTGCCATGTCATCGCGTAATTGGCAGTAACGGTACATTAACTGGCTATGCAGGAGGACTTGAGCGTAAACAGTGGTTGTTACAGTTCGAACAAGCTATACTCAATCGTCAATGAATAAGGTACAAAGGGTGAGTATGCTGTGAGCAAGATTGTTACTTGGCTGATTATAATAAGTGCATGTATCTACGCGTGTAATTCTGTTGCCGCGCCATTGGATATTCGTTTGTGTTACGAAGATAAAGAAGTGATTCCATTCTACCTTGGTGAGGGAGAGCAAGTACCTAGCAATAATCCAGGTGCCAATATCGATATTTTGTATGCATTAGAAAAAAAATCTGACGTAAAATTTTCCTTCGTCCGCCGCCCATGGATGCGCTGTTGGGAGATGTTAGAGCGCCAAGAGGCGGATGCTGTAATCGCCAGTTTTCGCGGCCATCGCATTGATCAACTCAATTACCCGATGAAAGATGGGAAACTCGATACCTCCCGCTCATTGGCACAAGTGGGTAACTGTTTTATTGGTACGCAATTATTTCATGAGTATTGGCGCAAAAAACACGTAACTGAAAACCAGCCTCTCTCTGTTGCTGTGCCCAACGGCTATGCCATTGCTGAAAAGTTGGAAAGTGAACCTTTGCTACTGCACACTGTTTTTTCACCCAAAGATGGCTATCGTTTACTGAAAAACGACCGAGTGCATGCAGTCATGGGGGTGTGCCAAGTGAATGGCCGCAATGTGTATGCTGATCAAAGTGGTATTGAAGGGGTAAGCCCAATATATCCGCCTTTTGAACAGTTGCATGGTTACATTGCGGTAACGCCACAGTTCTACAAAATGCACCAACCGCGTATCGAAGCTCTGTGGGACAGTGTGGCAGAGCAAGACAGCACGGATATGTATTTGCGTTACCTATTTATGACTACGCTGTATAAATAGAGATGTGTCATGCTAAGCAGGAGTGAGCATATGACTTTACTCCATGCATAGTGTAAGCTTGGCTCGCGCTTTTTTAACAAGAATTCCCATGGCACAGTTATATTTCTACTACTCGGCGATGAATGCCGGAAAATCAACAACCTTATTGCAGTCTGCGTTTAACTACCGTGAGCGTGGTATGCGCCCAATGATCATGACCGCAGCAATTGACGATCGCGCAGGCGTTGGTAAAGTGGCATCACGCATTGGTTTGCAAGCTGACGCGTTTATTTTTGATGACCAATCCGATGTATTTTCCCTTGTTGAGCGTCAACACAAAGAAGAGCCATTGCATTGTGTGCTGGTGGATGAAAGCCAATTTTTATCCAAGCAGCAAGTTATGCAACTTACTGAAGTTGTTGACAAATTAGGTGTTCCTGTATTGTGTTACGGGTTGAGAACCGACTTCCTTGGTGAATTGTTTGTGGGCTCGCAATATCTGCTGGCGTGGGCAGACAAACTTATAGAGTTGAAAACTGTGTGTCACTGTGGCCGCAAAGCCAATCATGTACTTCGTTATGACAGTGAAGGTAACGCGGTGGCCAGTGGTGACCAAGTGCAAATTGGTGGCAATGAGCGCTATGTTTCAGTGTGCCGCGCACACTACAAAGAAGCACTCAATAGCGAACAGGGGCAACTAGCCTAATAGACTCTCCAGTGCGTGAGTGCGTTGTTGTTGGTCCATGAAACTCCAAGCGATAAAGCGACTGACTTTTTGTCCTTGATTCATGGCCACAACCTCAACCTGTGCTGCGCCTGCTTTGCGCAAGCAAGCTTTTAGAGGGCGCTCATTTTCCTTTTTAGAGACCAAGCAGGTAAACCAAATTACTTGCTCCGCAAAATGTGTACTCTCGAGAATCATGTTGCGAACAAACGCGAACTCGCCGCCTTCACACCACAATTCATTGTTGCGTCCGCCAAAATTCAATTGACTGCTTTGCTCACCTTTTAAGTTTCGCCACTTGCGCTGTGAACCTGCTTTGGCACTTTGTTCACTATCGTGGAAGGGTGGGTTGCACATGGTTGCCACTAAGGTGTCTTGTGCTTTGATAATACCGTCGAAGTAACGTGTAGGTTGTTTTTGCTGAACCACTTTGATTGCCAAGCCGTTGAGTTGCACAAGCTGTTTAGCGAGTTTTATCGATTGTGTATCAATATCGCTTGCCAAAAATTGCCAATCAAATAAGGCATTGCCCAGTATCGGATATATGAGCGAGCCTCCAGTACCTACGTCCATCACGCGCACTTTTCGCTGGCTAATATTCAACGAAGTATCTTTACTGATCAAATCGTGCAAATGGTGTAAATAGTCTGCGCGGCCCGGAACCGGTGGGCATAAAAAGCCAGCGGGTAAATCCCATATCGCTACATTGTAATGATGCTTTAATAGCGCCTGATTAAGCGTTTTTAAGGCAACAGGATCACTAAAATTGATGGTGTCTTTACCATCTGGACGCTGCACAAGAAATGCTTCAAGGCTGGGCAAAGATTTACATAAAGCGTTGAAGTCGTATCCGTTTATATGGCAGTTATTTGGGTGCAAAAGGCTTTCTCTAAAGGCAATAATAAGGTAAGTATAAGGGATTGCCTCAGAGGTTTATAGCTGCTTGGCATTCATGCCTAGCGGTGTAATCTCTGTGAGCGGGGAAATCAAAGCTACAACGACTCAACATACAAAGGAAAAATAATGACAAATAACACGGAAGAAAAACAAGCAGCCATCACCAAAAAAATGATGAAAGTGCAATTTATAGGTGCGCCAGGGTCAATATTATTTGGCCTAGGTCTGTACGGTGTTTTTGCCGCTAACGGCGATGCCTTCATCGACTTTTTGAATGATGAGCGAAACTGCTACGCCATGATTGGTGTTGGTGGCGCAATTATGCTTTGGGAAGCATATACCATTTTTAAGCTTGGTCGTCAGCGCAAAGCACTGAAAAACGTTGATTAAATTCCAATAGTTATTTCGCCATCAATCAGGAGCGAAGACGTCGCTCCTGAGCACACGGAGCGTCCATGAAATACATATCCATCATTGCGTTGCTTGCCTTTTCCTGTGCATCAATTGCAAATAATAGCTTACCCAATAATCGCCATATTGCCGTGACAGGGACGGCGCAACTTGAAGCAAAGCCTGACTTGGCAGTGGTCCAGTTTGAAGTACAGAGCCTCAAAGCCAAGAGTATTGATGCTAAAAAGGATGTTGATAATAGAGTAAATGACTTCTTAGCGGGTTTGAGTCGTTTTGCTATTAATGAAGACAATGTATCGGCGTCGAGCCTTTCAACACAGCCTCTTTATACCTATGACGACAATGACAAACAGCAACTAGAGGGGTATTCAGCGAATAGACGTTTGAAGGTCACCCTAGGTGATTTGACCAAGTTAAACGACCTGATGGATTTTGCCTTAAGCGTGCGCATTGATGAAATAGAGAGTGTTACGCTCAAATCCTCCGATGAAGATGCCATCAAAGATGAAGTGAACGCGTTGGCAGTTAAAAATGCCAAGGACAAGGGAACATCGTTGGCGAACGCTTTCGGTGCGAAGCTCGGGCATATTTACAGCATTAACTCAAATTCAAATAACAGTTACTACAGGTATGGTGCGAACAGCGATATAGAGCGTATTGAAGTAACCGGCTCAAGAATGAAAAGTAAGGAGCCTGGGCGTTATTTGCAAGAGAACATTGTGTTTACCTCGACAATCAATGTGGTGTTCGACTTGGTCATAAACTAAGTCATGCTTTAATGTTACGCGATAGGCGCTGCTATGAAACGCAGCCATCGGTTACTGAATTGCGTGTAGTGGGGGCTTGATTGCAATTAGCTTATCCAATGATCACATTGAGATGGTAAAGGCAATTTACTACTGATAGCTGTTGGCGAAGAAGGCCCAACGCCAATGCTCAATAGGGGAGAATAACATGGCAAAGATTACTGGGTTAGGTGGCGTATTCTACGTAGTGAGTGATGTAGAAGCGACAAAGAAATGGTATCGAGAAAAACTGGGTATAGATGGCGATTATGGCCCGCAATTAAGTTGGACAGAAGAGCAAGGCGACAACCCATACTCCCTCATTAGCTATTTTAAAGACAATCAATACCTCAAACCGAGTGAGCATAATTTTATGATAAATCTGCGAGTGGATGACTTAGCCGGATTTATCGAATTAATTACCTCAAGGGGCGTTGAAGTACTTGATTCTGTTGACGAAGGATACGGGAAATTCGCATGGATACTGGACCCAAATGGCGTGAAGATTGAGCTTTGGGAGCAAGTCGAGTCGCCTTGATACGCATTACAAAACACTCTTATAACGAACTATATGCCCGCTTTTGCACCGAGATTAGAAATATAGGGCCAAAAGATTCTTGATACCCGCAATTGATAGTTTAAAAATGGCAGCAGTGAGCAAAAGCGGACGGCCAGAAAAACTCGTTTTTGCCCCAAAACGAGTGAATGCTCTAAGGCGGCTTAGAGTAAAACGGACTGTCACTCTCTAGCTAATCTAGGGAGGGCTTTTCTAATTCCTGCCAAGATGTTGCTCCAACCAATACGCTTTTTCCAAAGCTTTCCGTCGACCAAAACTTTATAACAATCGATCCGATCAGTTTTATAAAGTTCAAGCTTATGAGTAATGGGTTCACCACTATCGTAATCGGTGATTTCGATTATTCTTCTTAGTTCAGGAATATTTTGTGGCTCTACAAAGCTTTCTTGTTCTATATCAAATTTTCGATTAGTGTATGATTTACGATAATTTTTTGAAGCTTTATTAGTTTGTCTATACATAGGTAATCTCCTACCTTACAAGGTAGCATACCTTGCAAGGTCTCACTAATAAGCTGTTA
>NZ_JBDODM010000002.1:294852-876352 GCF_039831865.1 Pseudoalteromonas pernae | reverse complement strand
TTTGTAATCAGACTCCATAAAAAAGGCTGCCATGTGGCAGCCTTCGTGTTTCAAGTATGTACCTTAGAAACGATTAATAAACTCCGTGCTGCGGATAAGTTCTACCGCATACGCTGCCACTGCGTCATTGTACGCTTCGCCACTGAGTCCGGAAACACGCGTTTCGAAATCGTTCACAGCTACTGTATTCGCTTTGTTTCGCAACAGTGCTAGGTGCAATACAGAAAGCGTGTCACTGTTTAAGTGGGTGTCAACACTCGCCGGCGACTCACTTAAGTTAAATGCATAGTTAGCACGAGGGAGCCCATTATCCAGTAACCCAACCCAGTACGCTTTACTATTCTCTGAGATTGTTCCACCAAAGATATTGCTGTAGATAGTCTCTACAAACTCAGAGTTACTCAAATTCGCCCCAAAGCGATTACTAAAGGCTGGGCTCGCTATTAAGCGTGCTGCCACTTGCGGCTCTCTTAAGTCACCCTCAAGTAGTTTCCCTAAATAGACTTGAAAAGCACTACTATGCATGTCACTGCCTAAGACCGCTTTGAATAAGCGCACCAATGATTTACGTTGCGCAAAGCCTTCCGTCTCTAACAGAGAAATCACGTGGTCTTTTAACGTACCGTCAGTGCCATCCTCGTCAATTTGTGTAGCAAGAGTATTTGTGTCGTGGATAGACCATAACTCATCGTTCAGCTCCCGTGAAACTTGGCGTACCAGCTCAGCAGTACTCGTGTTTACAGGGCTATCCATAGTGGTTATATCAAATCCATCTGTGAACTCTACACGCAACGGCAAACTATCTGCGTCTGCATCCAGCAGTGCACTACTTGTTTGTGGAGACATCGCTTTGAAGAAGTTAAAAGCCATTAAGTTATCACGCATTACGCTCTCAACTGGGTAGCTATCATCCCCAAATATGACGTCTTGACGCGCAAGTCTTGTTGAATCAATGACATCATTGGTCATGACGAGATACAAGTTCTTTAACGTCTGCAATGTAGACTGCTTAGTCATGTACTCAGGACTATTGATAAACGTTAACATCAAGTGCGCCCGTGTATAGCCAGGTTTGGCCAGGTTGTTTGTCCACACCTCAAGCCCATTTTCCGTAGGTGGACGCCCAAATACATTCATGTAAGACTGCTCTACAAACTCACTGTCAGTTAATTCACCATACTTATTGACGAACTCTGATGAAGCAACGAAGCGTGATACAACCTGAAGCTCTGTAAAACCTGCATTCATGTTTGAACGCCACGCAACAAGGCCTTTATACGTCGCGGCACGGTCAAAGGCTGCTTTATAAGCACGGCCGATGAAACTCAAGTTTAATAGATCGCCCGGTGACGCTACTTTGGCATATATGTCATACGCTGGAGTTGCTGATGTAATACCCAAGTCACTTTGTAAACTTGCCAATGCACTGTCACTTATTTGCAGTGTTCCACGCACATGAGCCAGTGCCATACGAGTTAGCATATCTGTATAGGTTTGATCACCTAAGTATAAATAAGCCTCGTTGTCCTTCTGGTTTTCATTCGTCTGCAGGACTTTTTCGATTGCTAATGGCAAACCGTCACCGTCTGCATCTGCCCATAATTGGTGCACTGTTAGCCCCTCGACACCCAGATAGATTTCGTAATCGTCTGGAAGGGCGTCTCGGTCTTTGTCTACATTACTATTGGGGTTGGTTCCAATGCCATACATACCCGCTTCGTCAACATCTGATACACCGTCACCATCTGTATCTCCGGTGTTAACAACTAAAGGATCAAGGCCGTAAAAATACTCATCCCCATCCCAAATGCCATCACCATCTGTGTCAGAAACTAGAGCACTTGTCCCAAGTGTATTTTCTCTGAAGTTAGACAGACCGTCACCGTCCAGATCTCCGTCTGCACTGGTGCTAAAACTGTAATTAAGGTTTACATTACTGAATGTAGACCAAGCTTGCAGCATGATGTGATAAGTACCATCTATATCAGTAGGGCTGCAAGATTCATTACTCCCAACTAAAAATGGACGACAATCCCATTCATTCGTTGTCGGTGCTTGGCCAAATCTTACGTATAAGTCAGCATCGCCATCAGATGTTGAAGAACTAATGCTCACATTAATGTTTGATGCATCAGCAGGTGCAAAGAATGTTTTTCTGATTTCTTGTGAGCTTTCTGCAGCTAGGTTTTCAAAAGTCGCGCTTACAGTAATCTGTTCTGACCCATCGGCGTCTTCAAGGGACAAGCGATATTCTCCACCGCTGCCGTAGCTGCTAAAGCCAGTAGATGGGTTGGTATCTGGATAAGAAGCAGAAACTTCTACGTAGTATTGACCAGCAGCAAGCTCATCGAAGTAATCAACCTGGTTTAATTGAGGAGTTAATGTTGCTGGGGTAACCTCATAACTGTAGATTTCAACTTGTGCGGAGTTATACACCTTTACTGCAAGCGGCAGGTTTGCTGCACGGTCTTCACCTTCAAAAGCTAAATCACTCATCACTTGTAATTTTACGAAGGTAGGCCCAGCAAGAGTGAAAGTGTATACGTCTTTATCGACAAAAAGCCCACTAGGCGTAATTTGTGATTTGTAGTTTTGTAACCCTAAAGCGATAGCTTTAGCATTCGCGAAATTATCCCCTTCTTTATCAGAAGCTAGGCCTACCTTGCCTTGTATTATCGCAAGATCATCTTGTTGTTGGTCTGCATCGGTGTAGTCGCCGTTATTCCATTGCACATACTTTTTACCAAATGGCGCGCCCATGATGGGCCCCCAAGAGCCATGACCACCGTAGTAACCTAACGAACTCGTACCATCATGACTTAGCCCCATTTGGTGGCCAGATTCATGAGAGTGGGTCATGCCCATAGAGCCTGTACCGCTGTTAAATGTCCAACCAGTTTTCAAGTAATCAGAAGTTCTATCGAATATACCGACATACGCAACACCACCCGCCGCGGAATAAAATGTGTCTCTCGTGGCCGTTGTAGTGGCAATGATTTGTGAGCGGTTTACGATGGGAGTTGCGTCATAAACAGCCTGACTCGTGGTCACGTTCAAATCGAATGGGGCATAATCTTCAGCGGCTTCTTTCCACGCCAGCCATATACGATATAATTCCTCTGCGCTAAATGATGTTGTGTTGCCATCAATGTCGTACGGGTCATAAGGTATGTCGTTACTGTCGTTGAAATTATCATTCCATGCAGTACCGCTTAAAACACCTCCCCAGTTGTTGATATATAAGACTTTACTTGCCCCGGGGCGACTTTCGAGGTTTTTTAAATTCGCGAGCGTTAAAGGTATTGATGCCCCTGCGACACTTACTTCAGTCGGTATTTCTGCGTTAAGGTCCTTAGGTGTCGCTTTAGGTATCTTTACATGCGATTCGTGAGGATGGTCAGCACATTGAATGGTATTGATATCAATTTCTTTGAAAGACGCAGTGCCCGATCCATCAACTGGTGCGTAGTAATATTTCATTGCTTTGCTATCAAATAGCTGCATTGCACTAACTTGCCCGTTTGACTCTATTATCGTCAGTGAACCAGAACCACTTGCTAAAGCAGCGACTGACGCCTTGTCAGCGTAGCTTGAACGCCTGTCACTTTCTAATACTGAATGCAGCAAGGCTTCACTTGGAGATAACTCTCGAGTGACTTTAGCTGTAAGCACTTCACCTGAAGGCATGGGAATAGCAAACGACTGAGAAAGACTCGGTCGTTGACTTGGCGCAGAGAGTGTTACTGCAAACTCTCGCTCACTTTGAGATTGCATTTGCGTGTTATTCGGCGTCAATTCAAAAAACATTTCTGAATCAGCACCTACACTTTGAGCACTGAAAGCTAGTGATAGCGATAGTGCAAGAGGGCGTATTACTTGTTTGGGCATTTCCAACATCCATTTAACATCTTAGCCTCACATTTTAACATCCAAAGTGGGGGGTGTATATAAAATAACCCCTCATTAATCCTTCATAAAGTTTGCGTTTGGGTGTCTTTGGTGCATTTCTAAAAAGGTAATCCAGTACGGTTTTTTTGAACTACTTTTATGCGACCTATCACTGAGCGATACTCGTGGCGTGAACAAGTCTATGACATGCGAGTTGTCGTTGACTTGCTACATATAGGTCGTAACATGCTTGGATCTATGATCCCTTTATATAGCGAATTTCCTGTGGTCAACAACGATGTATATCCAGTGATATTGTCTGGTGGTTCAGGCACCCGCCTGTGGCCTTTGTCTAGACAGCACTATCCAAAACAGTTTTTGCCTCTGAACAGCGAATTTACGCTATTTCAGGAGGCAGCGATGCGTCTGAGGGGGGTTAATGCTCCTATTATGGTGTGTAACGAAATACACCGGTTTGTGCTTGCAGAACAATTACAGCAAATAGGTGTTACACCCAGCGCAATATTTCTAGAGCCTGTAGCACGCAACACGGCGCCAGCCATCGCTCTTGCTGCTTTTGAGGCACTTACACTTAATGAAAATGCGGTATTGGTTGTGCTTGCAGCCGATCACAAAATTGAAAGAAGTGATGTTTTTGAGGTGCCTGTTAATCAAGCAATTAATGAAGCGCAGAGCGGTACGTTGGTAACTTTTGGTGTGGTGTAGGATAAACCTGAAACAGGCTTTGGCTATATTCAGGCTACCCCAGATTTGCGCCACAACATAAGAGATATTAAGCAGTTTGTTGAGAAGCCAGATGAACAAAGCGCGCAAGACTACGTAAGTCGTGGAGACTTTTTTTGGAATAGCGGCATGTTTGTATTTAAGGCTCAGGCTTTTCTTGATGAACTCAAAAAGTATGCACCGCAAATTTATCGTCATGTATTCAAAGCGCATGCGAATGCACAGCATGATCTTGACTTTATACGTGTGGATAAAAGCAGTTTTGAATCGTGTCCTAGCGACTCTGTTGACTATGCGGTGATGGAACAAACCGATAAAGGGGTAGTATTGCCTGTTGATATGGGTTGGCATGACTTAGGCTCGTATGATGCGTTATGGCAAATGAAAGAAAAAGATGAGCTCGGAAATGCGCATTTTGGTGATGTTAAGAATATTGACTCAATTGCTTAGTCCACTCAGAAAATCAATTTGTAGCTACTATTGGTATCGAAAACTTAGTAATAGTCGCAACAAAAGACTCTGTCTTGGTTACTCCGCGGGATCGTGCTCAAGATGTAAAGCAAGTAGTTGCCTATCTAGCCGGATCCGGTAGATGCGAGCATGAGCAGCATTACCAAGTTCACAGGCCTTGGGGGAGCTATGACACTATAACTAGCGGTAAACGTTATCAGGTAAAACGAATTTCGGTTAAGCCGGGCGGCACTTTGAGCAAGCAGCTACATCACCACAGAGCAGAGCATTGGGTAGTGGTATCTGGCACTGCGCTCGTGCAAATTGATGGGAAGGACAGCCTGCTAACAGAGAATCAATCTACCTATATCCCCGTAGGTAGTGTTCATCGCTTGAGTAACCCAGGTAAAGTAACGCTAGAGCTTATTGAGGTGCAAAGTGGTAGCTATTTAGGGGAAGACGACATAGTACGTCTTGAAGATAATTATCAGCGTAGTTGAGTCTCGGTTACTAAAATCAGTATTTTACAAAGTATGTGTTTGCTTCAAGTTGATGATGAATAGGGGGATTTTGATTTGCACCGAACATTACAGGTTTGAAACTGATAGGGCGCTTACTTTTTAGGAGTAGGCGGCATAAGTCTTAACATGGAAAGATACTCCCTTTGTAAAGGCATCGCTAGCAGGAACACGCTGGTAAAGACTTTGTGAATAATGTATTCTCCTGCGCTGTAGTTTAGTCAAAAGAATGGACTGTTTTGAACGTTTTTCAATCACTTTCTCTGGTGCATACTCAAGCTGTCATGAAACTGAAGTCTCAAGCAAATATGCTTGTACTGAGTTATCTGTGGTGGGTTTTAGAACCTTTGCTCTATGTACTGCTTTTTTACTTTGTGTTTAAGTATGTCCTTTACAGAGGAGGTGAGGACTTCTTTATCTTTCTCGTGGTTGGCAAAATTCCATTTTTGTGGTTTTCGAAAAGTGTTACCTCAGGGGCTAACAGTATCGTCGAAAATAAAGGGCTACTGCTGCAGAGGGTCATTCCTAAATACATATTTCCGCTTATCAACTGTCAAGAGTGCGTTTATAAACAGTTGATTTCATTTGCAGTGATGTTTATTGCATTACTTTATTCTGGTTACCATATCTCAGCAGGATGGTGGCAATTGCTGCCTCTAGTGATTGCTAACTACATTTTGATCTGCGGCGTAGCCTTATTCTTCTCTGTTTTTGTTACAGCTGCACCTGATTTTAGAATGGCGATTCAGCTATTTATGATGGGTCTGATGTTTACATCGGGAATCTTCTGGGATGTTAACTTGATTCAAGATGAGTCCATCAAAGAGTTGTTATTGATAGTGAACCCAATGGCTGCGTTAATCGATGGCTACAGGCAGGTTTTGATGTATAACGGTATATTCGAAACTCAATATCTTGTCTCTGTGTTGGCATGGGGTCTGTCTGCCGGAGTGATGGGGTTATTGGCGCTCAATTATTTTAGTAACCAGCTTACGAGGAAGTTATTGTCGTGAGCAATTCATCTATTATTGAATTAAAAAATGTTACCGTCGAATACAGCGCTAGAGCGGGGCTAATCAAAAGGTTTAAACACCAAGCGTTAAAGGGTGTGTCATTTTCTATTGAGCGCGGGGAAGTGTTTGGTGTTCTTGGTCGAAATGGCTCAGGGAAGTCAACTTTATTACAGGTATTAGCGGGTATCTTAAGACCCAATGAAGGGGATGTTGTGCTCGGCGGTGAAGTAAGTCGCTCGTTACTTACTTTAGGGCTTGGGTTCAATAACCACCTATCAGGCAGAGATAACGCGTTGATAAGCTGTATGCTTGATGGTCACTCCAAAAGAGACGCTCATTCATTATTGAATGAAATAAAAGAATTTTCTGAATTAGGGCATTTTTTTGAGCAGCCTGTAAAAACCTACTCCGCAGGAATGCGCTCAAGGCTAGGCTTCGCAACAGGTTTAATGTTGAAAGTGGACTTGCTGCTGATAGACGAAGTGCTTAGTGTAGGTGATGCCGAGTTTAAAGCTAAGGCTGAAAAGGCATTACTAGAAAAGATGAAAGGTGAGCAAACAGTCATTTTTGTATCACACAGTGCTGGTCAAATTCAAAAATTGTGTACACGTTGTATCTGGTTAGATAAGGGTAAAGTTAAAGCTCTGGGAGATACGAAAAACGTTATGAAAGAATATCAATTAGGAGGTAAGTAATGAATCGTAAAGGGATTATTTTAGCAGGTGGCTCGGGTACTCGGCTTTATCCACTCACTAAAGGTGTCAGTAAGCAATTAATGCCTATCTATGACAAGCCTATGATTTATTATCCGCTTACGACATTAATGCTGGCTGGTATAAAAGATATCTTAATTATCACTACAGAGCATGACCAAGAAGGGTTTGTGCGTCTGCTCGGTGATGGTAGTGACTGGGGAATTAATATTGAGTACGTAGTTCAGCCAAGTCCTGACGGCCTAGCTCAAGCATTTATCCTGGGGGAAAAGTTTTTAAACGGCTCGCCTGCAACCCTGGTTTTAGGTGACAATATTTTCTATGGTCATGGCTTTTTAAAGTTGTTACATAGCGCCAATGAGCGCAGCGGAGCAACTGTGTTTGGTTATCACGTTGACAACCCAACTGCATATGGTGTTGCAGAGTTTGATAGCTCGGGTAAAGTAGTTAGCTTAGAAGAAAAGCCTGCCAAGCCTAAATCTAACTATGCTGTCACGGGGTTATATTTTTACGATAGTGATGTGTGTGATCTGGCCAAAGAAGTGAAGCCCTCGGCACGAGGTGAGCTAGAGATCACAGACTTGAACATGCTTTACTTACAGCAAAATAAGCTTAATGTAGAAATTATGGGTCGCGGTTACACTTGGCTCGATACTGGTACTCATGGCAACCTTTTAAGTGCAGCTCAATATGTGCAAACAATTGAAGAACGCCAGGGCTTGAAGATGAGTTGCCCTGAGGAAGTCGCGTATCGTATGGGCTTTATCAATGATACCCAATTTGAAAAGCTAGCCACAGGGTTAGTGAAAAGTGGATATGGTCAGTATTTGCTCAAAGTTTTATACGATCAAAGCCGTCCTGCTGGTGAGTTATTTGATCGGTTCAAATAAATGAAAATACTAGAAACTAATATACCTGATGTGAAGTTGTTGGAACCAACCGTGTTTGGTGATGAGCGCGGCTTTTTCATGGAAACATTTAGAACAGACTGGTTTCAAAAGCATGTTGCAGATGTAGAGTTTGTGCAAGACAACCACTCGAAGTCCAAGCAAGGGATCCTACGGGGGTTGCATTTTCAAAAGGTGCAAACACAAGGAAAGCTGGTACGCGTTACTTCTGGAGAAGTGTACGATGTTGCAGTCGATATTCGTGAAGGCTCACCAACGTTTGGGCAGTGGTTTGGCACTTATCTTTCTGAGTCTAATAAACGCCAATTGTGGGTACCTGCGGGCTTTGCCCATGGTTTTTTAGTGACCAGCGAGTCAGCAGAGTTTGTTTATAAATGTACAGACTATTATCATCCTGAGTCGGAAGTTTCTATCGCTTGGAATGACTCTCAGTTAGGTATCGACTGGCCCTTAAATGGTGAAATGCCGAGCTTGTCTGCTAAAGATATTGAAGGCGTTTCTTTTTCATCGATTAAACCTCTTAATATTGGTGGGATATGATCGTTGTTATTGGTAGTAGTGGCCAACTAGCATGGGAAATCAAGCGGCTGGCGCCCCAGAGTGTGTGTTTAGGACGCGATAAAATAAATTTAGAAGATGTCGCGTCACTAGAGCAGCAATTGCAAGAATATCGACCCAAGGCCATCATAAATGCCTCTGCGTATACAGCGGTTGATAAGGCTGAAAGTGACCTTGACGCTGCATACCAACTGAATGCTAAAGCGGTCGCACACCTTGCTAAGTATTGCGAAGAAAACGCGTGTCACCTGGTACATGTATCTACTGATTACGTATTTCCAGGTGATAAGGGGAGCCCCTATCTGCCTGACGAACCGCTAAAACCAATCGGAGTATACGGTCAAAGCAAGGCAGAGGGAGAGAAGTACGTCCAGTCTTTGCAGACGAAAGGGTGTATAATCCGCACTTCATGGGTTTATTCAGAGCATGGCAATAATTTTGTTAAGTCCATGCTTCATCTTATGTCCAATAGAGACTCTTTGGGAATAGTGAGTGATCAAATAGGCTCTCCTACTTGGGCGAAAACATTAGCCAAAGCATGTATTGAAGCTGCGAACAACGAGTATAGCGGTGTTTATCACTGGACAGATTTAGGGGTCGCATCTTGGTATGACTTCGCACAAGCTGTATATGAGTTTGGGTGTGAATTAGACTTGCTTCAAGGCGGTGTTGATATTAATCCAATTCGTACTGAGGATTACCCAACTCCTGCCAAGCGGCCTAAATACAGTGTGCTAGAAAAGCATGATACGCAAAAAGAATTTAAAGAAACACAAATGCAATATTGGCGAAAGCAACTTAAGCAGATGTTGATAGAATTAAAAGAGAATGAGTTAAATGCAGGGAAATAAAACATTATTAGTAACTGGCGGTGCTGGGTTTATCGGTGCAAATTTTGTCCATTATTGGTTAGAGACATATCCAAATGATCGAGTGGTTGTATTAGACGCACTTACCTATGCAGGAAATAAGGCAAACTTAGACCCTGTATCGCAAAACCCAAATTTCAAATTTGTGCATGGTGATATTTGTGATCAACCATTAGTTGAAACGCTGCTTAAAGAGGAGGCGATAAATACAGTAGTTCATTTTGCTGCTGAATCGCATGTTGATCGCTCTATTACTGGCCCAGATGCTTTTATCGAAACAAACATTATTGGCACTTACACGTTATTAAAGGCCGCAAAAAAAGTGTGGTTAGATGAGCCTAAAGAGCAAGGGCTAGAAACGCCTTGGCATCGTTTTCACCATGTTTCTACTGATGAGGTGTATGGCACGCTGGAGCCTAATGACCCTGCTTTCACTGAAGATACGGCTTATGCACCTAACTCACCTTATTCTGCTAGTAAAGCTGCATCAGACCATTTGGTACGAGCTTATCATCATACTTATGGTATGGAAGTAACAACTTCGAATTGCTCTAATAACTACGGGCCATATCACTTCCCTGAAAAACTCATTCCGTTAATTATTACTAACATTCTGCACGATAAACCTTTACCAATTTATGGTGATGGAAAGCAAGTCAGAGACTGGCTGTATGTTGTGGACCACGCAAGAGGAATTGATCTAGTTATCAATAACGGTCGCGTTGGTGAAAATTATAATATCGGTGGTCACAACGAGTGGCACAATATCGATATCGTTAAGCTAGTTTGTTCCCTAATGAATGAAGCCTTCAACAACGATTCGTCATTGAGCGACAAATACCCACTCGCATCCAAAGCAGCAAATGGCCAAAGTGAAGAGTTGATTACTTTTGTAAAAGATCGCGCGGGGCATGATCGTCGCTATGCTATTGATGCAACTAAAACAACTGCTGAGCTAGGCTATAAGCCAGCCGAGTCCTTTGAAAGCGGAATACGTAAAACGGTGGACTGGTATCTTAGTACCCCAGTGTGGTGGCAAGAGTTGATTAAACAATAACGGAATAAGTAACTTGTTATGTTAGGGAATTTAGGGAACGAGAAGTCCACATCAGAACTTGGTAAAGTTTGTGTGTTTGGCGCAACTGGCTTTGTTGGTTCTGCGATCGTTAATGAGCTGGAACGCCAAGGTGTGGATTGGATAGGGATATCTAGGTCAGCAAATACTCACCCAAACATTGTAGAGGCTTCGTTATCAGACACTGCGTTACTCCAAGACATCATTTCTGAGTATAGCTGTGTGGTCAATGCAATGGGTTCATTTAAACCCGCTGATTTCGAGTCTAATACTAAACATGTATTCCAGACGTTTTGGGAAAACATTCAGCTATTCAGTGAGTTGCTTTCAAAAAGCAATATTACTCAGTTATTGCATATTTCTTCTGGTGGTACGGTATACGGTGAAAGTCAAGGTGTTGCTTCAGTCGAAACGGATTGGCTTAAGCCCATATCTTGGTATGGGAAAGCGAAAGTTATAGAAGAGTCAATGCTAGAAAAGGTCGCTCTTCAAAGTGGTTTTACTTATACCTGTGCGAGAGTATCTAACCCATTTGGGAATAGCCGTTTTTCCAGCCATGGTTTTGTTGATGTTTTGATCAATACAGTCAGAAATGGTGGCATATTTAATACTTTTAATAACCCATTATATTGCCGTGATTTTATCCACTGCCAAGATATGGCTTCCGCACTCGTAAAACTCCTCGAAAGTCGAAATAGTGAGCAAGTTGAAGTGTTTAATGTGGGTTCTGGCGAGAGCATTTCCCTGCTTGATATTCTATCCATAGCTCAGGCAGTTCGACCTGACTTTGAATATAAATTGGAACGGTTGACTACAGACTATGACGTGGTTCAAAGCATGCTAAGCGTCAATAAGTTAGAGGCTTTTGGTGTGAACACAAATAGCTTTATCACTGTAGAACAGTACCTGAAAGAAAAGTTGATGGGATAGATGTCCATGTTCAAAAATTTATTTAAACGCACGTATAAAAAAGAATTATCAGAAATCAGGTCCTATGAGATAGATTGGAGTGAGTTCTACAGCACTAACAATGTAGAGTCGTCTTTAGAGCCGGAAGAGTACTTTGTATTGAATGTTCAAAAAAGGAGTTTGATCGTTCCTAATGTACTTGATGTTGAGTTTTATCTGAGCCGATATGCCGATGTGCAATTTGAGCAAGTCAATCCCTTAATTCACTACATGCGTTACGGTCGCTTTGAGAATAGAAAGGCCTTTCCAGATAAAAAGAAGGTAATCCCCAAGTTATCCAAAGCGCAAATAGAGCATGACTTTAGTGTCATTGCCCAACAAAATATTAATTGGGAATCTTACATTGAACTTCACGCTCTTAGTTCAGAAAATGAGGCTATTGCTCACTACGCGACGTATTGGCCAGTGCTTCTGCCTGTTATCGATGATGTAATAGACAGTAAATTCTATGTCGATAAATACCCAGATATTTGGGAGCGAGGAGATAACCCCTTAGTCCACTATTTAACACATGGTAAAGAGGAGGGGCGTAGTGCGTTTCAGCAGGAGCAAAATTCAGGTGGTAAAGAATCTATAGACCTGAAGGAAGAGCCGATTAGCGTTGCGGTTAAACTTGAGCCTCAATCTCCCGTTTGTGAACTTGCAACTAAACTGGCCTCTCTTAGCGTAGATTGGCGTAAATTTTCAAAAGTAAACAACTTAAAAGGTGATTGTCATGAGCCGATTCAATATGTTGTGGAAAATCACGAAAAGATGATGCTAACAATCCCAGGCTTTTTTGATAGCAAACTATATCTAGAGTTATATCCTGATATAGCAAACGCCCCTATTAGTCCACTGCGTCACTTTTTATTTCACGGTAAAGCAGAAGGCCGGATAGGCTACTTTAATATTAAAAAGCACTTTGAGCTTGGCGCACACACTTTTGATAAAGAAAAAGAGCTTTATGTTGTAGTGAGCCATGAATCTTCTGCGACCGGGGCACCACTCGTTGGGTTTAACTTATCTCAGCAATTAGCTAAGCAGGCCAATGTAGTGAACATTGTTCTGAGAAAAAGTAAATTGCAACCTGCATTCGCAAAAGAGTGTGTAGCGAGTATTAGTGATTTGCACGTTCAAAGCCCTGTGCTTGCTAAAAAAGCACTTGAGTTCATAGCACAAGAGTTCAAGGGGATTGACGGTATAATTTGTAATTCAGTTGAAACCGCATATGTGCTGCACGCAGCAAATCAACTTGATATTCCAAGTGTATCGTTGGTGCACGAGTTTTCAGAATATACTCGCCCCGTAGGAAAAATTACTAATACCGTGTTTCATGCCGATAGAGTTGTTGTTCCTGCACAGGTTATAAAAGACTCCATGTGTCGCGAACTAAAGTCATTCCGTGGTGTAAAGGTTGTCCCTAATAATATTGCTATACAGCCTCAAGGGCGCTTGCCGTTTATTCCTGAAGGACACGGTAAGTTAGATTCAATTGAAACCCTTAAAGCCAAGCTAGGGTTGGATACTAGCGATGAACCACATGTATTGATTGGCGCTGGTTATGTGCAAATAAGAAAAGGTGTTGACCTGTTTATTGCTGCGGCCAAGAGAATAAAGGAACTTGCTGATAAACCGTGCAAATTTGTTTGGGTCGGCGAAGGGTACGAGCCAAATAAAGATTTGCATTACGCCAACTGGGTGCAAACTCAGATAACGTTGAATGGCTTGGAAGATGATGTGGTTTTCCTGGGGCATCAGCGTAATCTCGACAATATAATGACCTTGGCGGATGTGTTTTGTATGACATCGCGCTTGGATCCATTCCCTAATGTGGTTATAGATGCGCTCGATGCTGATGTGCACGTAGCATGTTTTGAGCAAAGTACAGGCTGTGCTCAATTCTTAAAGGATCATGACGCGAATGCCACAATAGCGGATTACCTCAATATTGAAGCATATGCGCAAGGAGTCGGTGCTTACTTGAATACAGGTAATAGGTGGGAAGGAAAGAACAAAGAGATTGTTACTAATCACTTGAATTTTGAGCGCTACACGGAAGTGGCCATTGAGCAGCTAATGAGTGCGATGGAGTTCAGAAAACGCGTTAGTCAGTGCATTGCGTTGATAAAAGAAGATAACACCTTCGACGCTGCTTTTTATGATCCAGCATTAACTCCTGAAGAAGCAATCAAAGAGTATGTACAACTGGGATTAAAAGGGATTCATTTATACAATCCTAAGCCAGGCTTTTGCGAGCGCAAGTGGCTAGCTAGAGCTAATAACCCTTATCAATCAGGATTGGCTGAGTCGCTACCTCTTGGCGAAGACACAACACACGACGTTTATACCGTCAACACAAACACCAAGCTAAGTGCTATAGATTTCAAATATGCAGTACATTTACATTTGTTTTATCCAGACTTGGCACAAGAGTTTGCCCGCTATTTGAGTGCACTCCCAAGCGGTTTTGATGTATATATCACCCACTTGAGTGATGCCGACACAGAGAGCATAAAGCTGGCTTTTGAAAGCTGTGGTGCAGACAATGTTCATCTTGTAATTGTTGAGAATAAAGGCCGAGATGTAGCCCCGTTTATTGATGTATTAAAGCCACACATTGATGCGGATGCTTACGCTGTAGTTGGTCACTTCCACTCTAAGAAGTCCTTAGAGGTAGGCGGTGATATGGGAGATAGATGGCGTCGTTTCTTACTCGATACATTAATTGGAGATAAGCAGCAAGCGGCACAAGTTTTAGCGCAGTTTAATGACTCCGAAATAGGGTTAGTGTTTGCCGAGGACAGGCACTGTGTTGACAGCGGCGAAAATATCTCTTTTATAGAGACTCTCTATGAAAAAATGGATATGAGTGCAGACCCTAATTGTTATTTATTCCCACTAGGGACGATGTTTTGGGCGCGCAGCGACGCAATCAAACCGTTGTTTAGCTTACCCCAAGAGCTGTACACACCTGACGAGCCTTTACCTTATGATGGTAGTTATTTACATGCTATCGAGCGCGCTCTTTTGCCTCTGTCCGAAAGTCAGGGGTACTTAGCCAGAAGCATATACTTAACAAATCGAGTTTGGTAACCATTAATACACAAAGCCAGCGTTATAGATATCGCCATTGAATGTATGATGGCCTTCTTTGAGAATTATCTTGTTGGTGAGATCGGGTTAAGGAGGAGGTGGGCGCCTCTTCTTATACTGAGCGACCCACGATGGACATGCCAATCAAAGGTATGCTTTGTGTTGAGCTGGGAAGCTGGTTATTCAGCTTAAGCTCAAAATGGCTCAATAATATAGATGAACATGAACTCAGATTAGAAGTTCTGTTTAAATAACACCAGTAAAGTCGTGGTGATAGCGCGAGCGTCCTTTACGAACATAAGAGAACATCGGTTAGTAAATCTATGAAAGAATGTATTCTCCACATTGGTATGCACAAGACAGGCTCTTCAGCCATTCAAGAGTATTGCACAGATAATAGTGGTTCTTTGGGAGACGGTATTGTTTACGCTGACTTAGGTACTGCGAATCATTCTGGACCTATTTGCTATGCGTATAAGTCAGAAATTGAAACACACCCTTACTTTAATCGTAGAGGTCATAGCACTGAAGAATTCCAGCGTTTAAGGGAGTTATATCAATCAAAAATTGAAGAGCAGCTGGCAAAAAATTACCATAAAATTATCTTTTCTGCCGAAGACTTAGTTGCTTTAACTAAGGTAGACTTAGACGCACTCAAAAGTGTCATATTACGGTATGTAGATAAGATAAGTGTGGTTGCCTATTTAAGATCCCCCATAGATTTTGCAGAGTCAGCTTTTCAGGAAATGGTGAAAGCGTATCCAGTTGAACCAGAGGCGGCAGTTATTTTTCCTAAGTACGAAAGCTCAATGGCCAAGTTTTGCGACCAGTTCAGTGATGTATCTTTTTATTATTATGATAAAAGCGCGTTTCCAAATGGAAGTGTAGTGCAAGATTTTTGCAAGAGAGTGGGGATTAAAATTGCAGAGGAGTCGCCAAAGAATGTTTCGCTGAGCGGTTTAGCCGTTAAGTTTTTATATAGGTATCAAAGTAAACGAGTAAAGGTCACCATCAGCCACGAGCAAACGCAGTTATTAGAGAGTATTTTAGCGCCTTTGCAAAGCGGAAAATTCAGATTAAATGAGAATGTGATTGAAGAAGCGTTAGTACTGAACCAAAGCGAACATGAATGGGCAGCCAAGCAACTGGATATGTCTGTGGATGAATTTATTAACAGGCAGCAGAGACCTGAACAGACATTTTCATTAGCAGAGTTTACTGAACAGGAAGTTGAAAAAATAATGAGCTTACCGCGAGTTATAGAACTTGCGCAGTTAGTTCAAAGCGAGTGTGGGGTGTCACTTCCCTCGTTTCTGAGTAATATCGTTGTCGATGAGGAAGAAACAAAGCCTGACTTACTAAAATATAGTTTGGACCGCCTTACCCCCGAACTAATCTCAGGTTGGGTTGTAAACTTGACAAACCTAGATGAAAAGGTGCTGGTTCAACTATATGTTGGCGATACATTATTAGAACAACAAAAATCCGATAAATTTAGAGCAGATTTGCAGAGTAAATCGGTTGGTGATGGCTTTGTGTCCTTTAGGTTTGATCTAGCAAGCCAGCCCGTTGATATCAACGAGGTAAAGGTATGTATTGGTGGGAAGGTAGTGAATTAAAATGCTTGACTTTATAGTTCATTTAGGTCGAGGGAAAACAGGCTCTACTTCGATTCAAGATACTCTGCGAGTGCATCGTGAAGAGCTTATCGGCGTTGGCATCAACTATGTCGGATTAAATTTTGAGTATGAGGCTCATGAGTTCCAGTGGCAACGTCCTAACGGGTGGTCATCACTCAAGTCGATGAAAGAAGAAGATGCGATAAGTCAGTTATCTAAAAAACTGAAAGAGTGTCTTAGGCATAGTTTAAAAAAAGGTTATAAAACGGTTGTTTGGTCAAATGAAAGCTTGTTGCAGAATTCAAAAATCGTTATTCCAGCACTTAGTTCGATTAACCAAAATAAAATTAATATAAAGTTTGTAGTCTATGTTCGTAATTACAGTGCTTGGATTCAGTCTGCATACTGTCAGTGGTCATTAAAGCATAAGACTTATAAAGGGCCCGTGCAAAGTTTTCAGCAGTGGAGTGAAAAAGATTTTTCACTCGGCTCTGTCTTGCGAGCTTGGGGAGCAGTTCCGGACACTCATCTGTATTTAAGAAATATGGACAGTACTGCCAATTTAGTTGATGATTTTATCTCACTGATCGGTGGTCCTGTAGGGATTGAGCAAATCCGTAATAATGATGCCCCCCAAAGTGTGGCATTGGCGTTGTGGGCGATTTATAACAGTCAGATCACGCAACCTGTCCCGCCTATTCACCTAAAGAGGTTACTTGATTCAGCCAAGGTCACCAACAAGAAATACATGCATGTGGATCTGCAAGGGTTAGGCGCAAAACCGAGTGATCTTGCTGCATTAGAAGATAGATACTCAGAAGACTTAAACAGTGTTAACGAGTTACTTTTAAGCCAAGGTCAAGAGCCATTAAGCAATGATTCAACCATTAAGCAAGCGGCCAACGTTTCAACTGAACAACTTATCGCTGGGTTATTGGATATATGCAAAAGCAACTATGAACAAATACAAGAATTGAAGTCAGAAATAAATCAGTTGAAGAGGAATTGAGTGTGTCTAAGGCGGTAAGCCGAAGAGCTGACATAGATCTACTTAGAGCTGCAGCTGTACTCAGTGTTATCCTCTTCCACTTTGATGTCCCGGGACTCCAAGGTGGATTTCTTGGCGTTGATGTTTTTTTTGTGATATCTGGCTATTTGATTACGACTCACCTAAAAGAGCAAATCACCGACAACAGCTTCACCTTTATTGGGTTTTATGGGCGTCGAGTAAAGCGCTTAATGCCCGCTTTACTGTTTACGCTATTATTAACATCACTCGTTGCATTATGGGTGTTACCAAGCACTTTGTTGTCAGATTTTAGCGAGTCGTTGATTACCACTTCGGTGTATGTTTCTAACATCTACTTTTATTCACAAACGGGATACTTTGATACAGCAAGTCACCTCAAGCCGCTATTGCATACGTGGTCCCTGTCTGTCGAAGAGCAGTTTTATCTAGTCTGGCCGTTGTTGACTCTCGTGGCGATCAAATTTTGTCGGTTACGTTTAGTTGTCGGGCTTTGCTTTGTTCTGTCATTGTTAGCGGCTGAACTGCTCTATGTGCCGGGGCAGAGTTTTACCTTTTTTATGTTCCCATTTCGGATTTTTGAGTTTGCAGTAGGTGCACTTCTATGTGGACTGACGCTTTCGAGTCTTAATCCTTTAAAGCGATCTCTAATCAGTGCGGTGGGGTGGGCCTTGATTGTTTTGTCCATTGCATTGTTAGACGAGCAAAATCGTATGCCAGGGCTGTTATCTTTGCCAGTGTGTATTGGCACGGCATTGATAATTTTGTCAGCCCAAAGCTATAACAAGTTGCCGCTACAGGCGTTTTGGCTGCGCATAGGGTTAACTTCCTACTCATTGTATTTACTGCATTGGCCCTTGATGGTTTTTTATAAAATTATGTTCCAGCCAGCACTCGACTGGCTGGATATATCAATACTTTTAGTTATTACGCTGATTGGTGCAGAATTTATGTACCGTTACGTTGAAAACCGCAAATGGCTTGAAAATCTATCTTTCAAGAGTTTTAGCCCTTTTTATTGGCCTATGTCACTGGTCGTTTTTGCATCACTTTTTTATGTGGTAAGCCCAGAGCTTCATAAGCACTTATTGAGTAACCCAGTTCAAAAGCTATTATCTTCAACACCAACCTACCGAGAAACAAAAAATAAACTAGATTACTTAGAGGTTGAATTTGATCTTCGTGAACATGAACAAACTATAGTTATAGTTGGCGACTCACATAGTAAAAATTTAGCGATGGCAATTGGCCCACTAATCAGTCATCGCGTTTTAATCCAAAATGATATGTGCGACCCACTCAGTGCTGAAAGTCTAAAAGGGGTCGAACTCAAGGAGCATTATAAGTTTCATACTAATAAAGAAGTAAGGAACACTGACTGCAGTGAATTTCACAAAAGCTTTATTGAGCGCTTAAAATCAGCCTCACCTGATTTTGTTATCTTTTCTGAGCGCTGGCAACGCGCAGCATTGCCTTATTTAGCAGAAACATTGGCGGAAATTAGGCGAGAAGTTACGCCACATATCATGCTGTTGGGGCCAAATATAGAATTAGTAAACCTCCCTTTGGTGGCGCTAAAAGGGGTAGACTCCGTAAGTGACATAAATGAGGTAATTCGCTCAAGACTGCTAGATTTAAGTGACGTAGAGTATTCAGTTTCTCGCATCGCAAAAGAGCAAGGGGTTCACTTCCTATCTAAAGCAGAAGCTGTGTGCCCTGGTTTTCAGTGTCAATTTTTTGATGACGAAATGCTTTTTTATTCAGATACTAACCATTGGTCTGAGGCTGGTTTGAAAGTATTTGGTGAGCGCTTGGTGACGAATGCTCGTTTTCAAGCGTTTATATCAAAAAGCGAGCCACCAGCAGGCAGCTATGACTCTTGGTATGGTAATTACGAAGAAACGATTGATTTGACAATGTTTGCTGATGTTCGCCAGCTATTCCAGCATAGTCAAAAAGCTCAGCGCTTTAATGGGCAAAGCAGCGTGTTAGTGATAGGTGATAGTTCCGTCACCGAGTTTGTCAGTGCGCTTTACCTTTCTAAAAGTAAACAGGGTGAGTCAATAACGCCGTTAATAAGTGCATGTCCACCGGTGTTATTGGATCTACCTTCTAAATTAAGAGAAAATATCTTAAGGGATAAAAAGCGAACATCAACTGATTGTACTAAGCATACAGAAATATTTAAGCGTGAATTAAAAAAGGGGCATATCAAGCAAGTGATTATTGCTTATAATTGGCCGCTTTATTTAATGGAAGAATTACCTAAAACGTTAATTGAACTGAAAAGTACATACCATGCAGATATTACTTTAGTCGGTATGAAGCCTAGGTTACTCCGTACTGATACTGGGGAGCCAAAGGTACAGTTATTACATAATATTAATCGCAAACTCGATGAAGTAAGCGCTAAAAGTGGTGTGCAGTTTGTTGATATGAAAAGTTTGTTTTGTGCATCTGAAGAGCCTGTTACTTGTGCAAAAGAAATGAAACCACTGTACACAGCACCTAATAGTTTGAGTCTGGCGGGTGTAAAGTATTCATCGGAACACTTGTCAATACTAGTTGAGAAAAACTATGAGTAACCAAAAGCTCACCATCGTTTTAGGTATGCACCGTAGCGGTACAAGCTTACTGTCAGCTGGCCTATCATATATTGGTGCGAACTTTGGTAATGAGCTTATGGGCAGAACCGAGTTCAACCTCAAAGGCCATTGGGAAGACAATGACGTAGTTGCATTTAACAATCGTGTTCTTACTATGTTAGGCTTGGAATGGGATAGCCTTGATTTTATTGATGACGCTTCGTGGCGGCGAGAGGATATCAGGTGTCTTATTAATGAGGGTGTTCAGTTAATAAAAAATAAGCTTTCTCAGAATGCTCAACAGTTTGCGTTTAAAGACCCACGCACGATACGACTATTGCCAATTTGGCTAGAAATAATCAATCGTTGCGACATCACTCCTCAATTTATTATCGCTTTTCGTAACCCACTCGATGTGGGTGTATCGCTCGCACGCAGGGAAAGTAAACCGCTGTCTTTGAGTCAGCTATTGTGGATGCATCACCACTTTTCATATTTAGACACTTTGCTTAGCCTCAAGCATGACGTAGCGTTTGTTGACTTTTACGATTTTTGTAAACAGCCCAAGCTGGTGCTTAGCGAACTAGCTGACTTTTTGAACCTTGAAAAGCAAGACGATACGATCGTTGAGTTTGCTGAGCAGTTTTATGATGAGTCATTAGTTACAAAGCAGACTGACCCTTACCAATTATCTGAAAATAAACGCTTATATCCTTTTGTGTTTGATGCTTATAGGTGTTTGCGGTTGCAACAAAAGTCAGGGACAGGCGAGGGGCTTAAGTTAGCTTCTGATACAGGCGAGTCGTGGATTACAGTCGGTCCTTTTTTGTGCCACCAATACGATGTGCTTAAAAAAGAAAACCTCGCTAATCAGCAGGCTGTGAGACAGCAAGAGCAAGAGAAGCAAAATGAGCTACGTAAGCAGCTTATGGTGATACAAACTAAAGAAGAAACAGCTCTTGAACTCCACAATTCAATCGCAGACATGTGTACAGAGTTAGCGCAAAATACTGAGCGGCTCAACAGCATGTGTGGCATGAATGACAAGGTGCATACCTCCGTTACAAACCTGCTAGAGCAGGGACTCGCTACAAACACTATGCTGCCCGAGTTGAATGCAAAACTAATACAACTTGTTCAGTCACATGAAGATAATGCAAGCGCAACACAAGCCCAAATAGCAAGCAATCTTGGCGATGTGTGCGAGTCGGTGCGTGATTCGTCTAAGTATGTGATAGAAACACTCAGTGAGCGTGTTGACGAGCTCTTTAAACAAAATGGCGAAGCTGCTCAGCAGCACAATGAAGTTACACATAAAGAGTTACTGAGTCGGTTTGAGATACTAGCTAAAAAATATGAGCTGTCTACTGACAGTGCAGCTGATTTAGAGAGTGCTCAACGTGACATCATCAGTCTACTTGAGGCACAAAATACATCTTCCTTACTCTCTGAAATAAAAGAAACATTAGAATCTAACACTATTGGCGAGCAGGTTCTTACTATCTCAACGCGGTTAGACGAGCTCTCTGCAGGGGTTAACAACAGTAATATTGATGATTTACTCGGTAAGTATGAAGCAGCTAGTGCTATACAGCACTCTAACTTGCTTAAAGAGTATAAGCAGCATTTAAACATTCTATTGGGTGAAGTTGAATCAAGCTCTAGAAGCATGGCTGAAAAACAGCAACGCCAAGGGGAGCGGCTTGTATTGCAACAAAAACTCATTCAAGAATTGCAAGAAGAAGCCCTAAAATTAAAAGAAGAAACCAGTGAATACCGAATTGTTACGCAAAGCCTACAGCGTAGGCTGTCTGATATACATGAATCACTTTCATGGAGAATTACATCACCCTTAAGAGGCTTACTTCGCCTTTTCAAGTGAAGTTGAATATTTAAAAATGTTTAAATTCTTAAAAAATGAAAAGAAACCACTTTTCTTTGTTCATATTCCTAAAACCGCAGGCACAAGCTTTAGGCAAGCGCTATCTTCCAAGCGAATGTTACATTTAGATTATGGCAAGGAGAGCCCTGTTACCACCAATGCAATTAAAAAGTATATTTACAAGAATGACGATTTTTACGCATTAAAGTCAGACATCACTGAGAGCAAAGGTTCAATTGCAGGACACTGTCATTTAGCTAAGTACCAAGATTTCGTAGAGAGCTCTCATATTGTAAGTTTTGTGCGCTCGCCAAGTTCACAGATAATTTCTCATTATAATCATCATGCTAAATTCAATGACTTCTCAGGAACGTTTGAAGACTTCCTTATGTCTCCCTCCTATCACAGCATTCAAAGTAAACTGCTCAAAGGGCTCCCCTTAACTTTACTCGGAGTAATAGGGGTGACAGAGCGATATTCAGAATCGCTCAAGTTGTTCAAGGCGTTTTACGGCGATAATCTTTCAGAGCATCAAAGTAATAGGAACACTTCACCCAAAGTCAGAAGTGAGCAAATTGATGTAAACTTGCATAAAAGGCTAACTAACAGAGGTCGGGCTGATCAGGCGTTATACGATGCTGCTGTAGAAATGCTTGATGAGAAGCTTTTATTTCTTGAAAATTGCTCTCCGCAACAGTGGGTGTATAGCCATGTAAAGCTCCTAGACAATGGCCATTTGTTCGGATGTGCATTTTACCATGGTGAAGGTTCTGGTGTCGTTGACCTAGAACTTGAAGTGGCTGGTGATTTAAAGCGTTTAAAAGCAAACAGATATTTTGGTGCCTTTCCCAAAGCGAACTTCCCTCGCGGGCGTTACATTGGCTTTTTGTCAGATCCTATTAATAAAAACGATTATGACAACCTAACTTTGAGAGTGGCGGGTACTAATCAAGTTATTTTTGACTCTAAAAAAGTTAACAGCCATGGATAAGCTTGCCGTGTTAGTTGCTACCTATAATGGTGAGCGATTTATAGATGAACAAATGGCGTCATTACTTTCCCAGTCCGTTATGCCCGAAGTCGTTATTGTGAGTGATGATAATTCAACGGATGGTACATGGTCTAAGCTGGAGCTTTGGCAGAGACGATTCCCTGATATTATTCAATTACACAGTAATAAAACGGGTAGAAATGGCCATGTGGGCAACTTTGCCAACCTTTGTGAACTGGCAAAGGAGACAGATTGTGTATATTTCTCGTTTAGCGACCAAGACGATGTATGGCTTGAACAAAAAACTCAAGCATTGATTGAGCTGTGCTCGCACCAAGAGAGTCAACACAGCAAAAGGTGGCCTGTATTAGTGCATTGCGACTTGGTGGTTGTTGATGAAAATTTACGAGAGATCGCTCCGTCATTTTTTAAGTATCAGGGTTTACCTTCAGCCGATAAGCTAAATTACCCCAAGTTCCTGATTCAAAATAATGTGACTGGGTGCGCAAGCCTCATCAATCGAGAGTTATTAGAGCTGGCAACACCCTTGCCTAATGACGTTATGGTTCATGATTGGTGGTTTGCCTTGGTGGCAAAAGCGCAGGGTTCAATAGGGTTTGTGGACAGAGCGCTCATTAAATATCGCCAGCACGGCGGCAATGCAATAGGTGCGAAATGCCGAGAAAAAAGTAATGTAGCGAAAAATATTTTTAGGTTACTTGTACAGGCTAAGCACGGATTCATTCACATACGAAAGAGTGTAAAGCAGGCTCAACATTTACAAAAGCTAGTGAGTAGCCCTGAAGAAAACTCAATAAAAGAGTTTGTATACTTTCGTCAATTAAGTTTAAGTAGGCAAGCCCAGTTCACGAAACAACTGGCAAATAATGCATCCTCACTAATAGAAAGGATCTTAATACAAATAGCGTTGATAGCCTATTCATCGAAACCGACACGTAAATAGTCTCTAACTATTTTAGGAACCAGAACTTTGAAGCAGCTTATCATTCACGTTGGACCAGGGAAGTGTGCATCCTCGACTATCCAGCAGTTTTATAAACTTTATGCCTGTGAGTTGGTGGTTCCAACCGTATTTAGAATGTTGCCAGCTGCAAGTGTGAATAGCTCGTCACTGCATGAACTAAAAGCGTTGAGTAAACGCTTGCCACCACTTAGTAATTTGATTGTAAGTCATGAGTCGTTATTTAAATTTCCTGAGTTAGTTAGGGCTATCGCTCAAACTATATCCCCTAATGTAGAACGCGTTATAGTTATAGGGTACTCAAGAGAGCAGTCTTCGTTTATACGAAGTAGCTTTAAGCAGTGGTTGTTTCGATCAGTTGAAAGAAAACGTGAAGTTGAATCTCTCTTTGCGGATAAAGGTTTAAACATTGACCTTTTTACTGGCATGGAACAAGCACTTATAGCTGGTTTGCTCTCAAACTTTAAAACGACACGTCAGCTTTCAGGACATCTTATCCATCAATGGCACAAGAGCTATAGCCACCTTGAAAGAAGCTTAAAAGATCTAAATGTTGAACTAAGTGTTGGCACCATTAAACCGCTATCGCAGGGCTTCGATTTGTTGCATGATTTTGCAGATAGGGCTAATTTTGATTTGGGGGAACTCGGTGCTCTCGCTTCTGACTATAGAGCCAACGAGAGCTTCTCTGAAGCTGTGGTTGAGTATGCTTACAATAATGTGGAACGCCTCAATATAGGCCCCCATGACGGTAACGAGTTACTAATTGAGCTGTCTAGGCTTGATGTTGAAAGAACACCGGTTGCAAATTCAAATATACTGATAACTGCGCTATCGGGTTACATTCAAAAATATTATCAGGACGAAAATTTACAATTTTGCCGTCAATTTAATGTCCAACGCTTTTTTTATAACCAGTCTAAAAGCATCAATCAGACAGAAGCACTGATCGATGCTTTGCAGGTCTTTACAGCTCAAAGGAAAACGCTACGTTACCATGAGGGTTATCTGCGTTTTATATCTAAACATGAAGACGAGTTGCAGCGGCTGTTGGTCCCCGGCTCCTGATCGAACGCGAAATGCCTGATTAGAAACTGTCAAACCCAAGTCGTTCTAGTAAGTCTGCACCTTCTCGTGTTAGATATGACGTATCTTCATTTTTTGCACGCCCTATGCTACTTGGTGCAGAGAACAGAGCAAGTAACGCAGGTTCCATCTTCTGATTAAGTGATCTCAAGCCAATAAAATCGAAGAAATTTGCTAGTTCTTGCTCATGCTTTTGAGCAAATTTATCATAGTTCAGAATATGAACCCGTTCGGGAAAACTGTCTTTGATTTTGATTATGCGTCGATGAACAGCGCACCAATAATTAAAGGACTCTTCGGGTGTTATCTCTGGTGTACGCCATAAAAACAGCGGTCCCCAAACCTTTAGCTGATTTTGATTTGAACTATACGCCATATCTAAACCATTACGAACAACATGAATGTATTTTAAGGAGGGATCAAGCTCTAGTAGTTTGTCGATAAAGACGTGGGTATTTGGTTCTTTCCAACCCCAAACTTGTTGCACTTTATTATCAACAGGCGCAGTGTTGGCATTCATTGCTCGTTGCTTTAACCACTCGCAATCGTGCAGAGGCCTATGTGTTACGCACTCGGTTAGTAGTTCTTTTTGTACATCATTTAATTGCTGCTTTTGTAGATTTTGTTTCAAAAGGTTATATCTAGACGATACTTCCTCAGTTGTTAAAGTGGCAAATAAAGGATCTTTGAATAACAGGGTAAATAATAGCGTGTCGGTAGATTCATTTAGATCGTGGCCTAAAAATAGGCCACATTCTTTAAGTATATTTGCAATGAGGCGAGTGCCACTACCACCGACACCACCTACACATATTGGAGAATACATTAATTCTTTGTTTTCTCTAAATTATCTAAGCGTTCTTTAATTAAAGAAAGCTCCTGTTCCTTTGCTTCCAACTTAGTTTGTAGCGCTTTCACTGCTGCAATCGCCACACCGGTAATATCTGTGTAAGAAATTTTATCGGTCGCATCGCCGTTTAACCCAAACGCCTTATGAAAGTCTTCAGCCATTGGTCCTAAGTGCGAGATATTATCGTTATCTTTAATGTAGTTCCATGTAAATACATCAAGGGTTGCTAATTTATCCAAAACAGAACTCACGTCAACATTGGCTATGTTCTCTTTGATTGCGCGACTAGACGCACCATTTACAGTGCCTGAGGTTGTTAAGTTGCCTTGTAAATCTACCTCAAACTCTTGTCCATCCCCTTGGGGTGAGACTATGAAGAAACTGTTGTTATACGTTCCCGTTTTCCATGTTGCAGCTCCAGCACTAGTGTTTTCATACACTATTTGAGAGTCTCCGGCGTTTTGCATAGTAATGAAGTTTTTGTCGCTAGCTGCAGCACCAGTTGATTTTATAAGAATAGATGGGTCGACTGATTTTGATATAGTTAAAGAGTCACTCGGGTTGTCAGTACCCAAGCCAATGTTATTGTTCGCCGCAATAAATAAGGCATTTTCGTCAGCACCAGGCTTGATTCTAAATGGTAATGCACTCCCATTTGTCACATCACGAACAAAGAAATTGGTTTCGTTACCGGCGATATCCCATGTTTGAGACGACCATCCCTGGCTTCCATCTTGTTGCAGGCGTAGTGTTGGTGTGTCGCCGTCGGTTACTTGTAGCTCTACTACAGGGCTACTGGTACCTATGCCGATATCACCCTGAGCATCAATGTAAAGTGCGTTACTCCTCGCGCCGGCGTCGATTTTAAATGGGTAAGCATTTGTGTCAGCATTCTGAATTGCGAAATGACTACCTCCTCCATTTGTGGAGTCGTTTATTTCTATACGCCAGTCAGTTGTTGGGAATGATGCTGAGTTACTGGTATCTTGAAAATGAATACGCAAGTTATTTTCTTTTAAGCGAATAGTGTCCGCGCCAAAACTCTCACCATTAGCGCAGTCCACACCAACACATAGACTTCCATCTATAATTAGATCATCAAGAATCTGTTGGTCAGCGTTTACGCTGAAAGAAGCGGCTATCGCAACGCTTAGTAAGCTTGCCTTAAATGTTGTCTTGTTCATGCGTGCTCCTACCATTGATTACTTGCGTTGGCTGATTGCTCTTTAACATTGTCAAAGCGCTGTAACGTATTATGTTGCGAATTAAACGAGCCATTGATGACTTCCACACGCGTTAGTTTACGTTTTGCGTCTGCACCTCGACCGTTATTTAGATAGCTTTGCTCTTGCACCTCACCTAAAAATTCAATGGCTTTCACCTCATAGTTGAATTCACCATCATAAGGAAGCGATACCGAGCTTACATCAATATACGGTGAGTTGCTTTCAAAGCTCGTGGTAAAGCCGTCTTTACCTGTGATCGTAACAAGGTAGGTGTCGAAATGTTGCGCAGTTTCTAGCGTTATTGCGCTTTGTGAAATAGTGGCGCTCAGTGTCTTCGCAGCGATATTGCTTTGCGTATTGGCTGTAGCGCTCAGTGCTAAGCACATAGGAGCTACATATATTAGGTGACGCATATTCATTTTTGGGTCTCTTATCTTGATGTTGTGTGAGGTGACTATGTACTACATTAATATTAGTTTAACAGGCTTATCAAGTTGTGAAAATATGTAAATAAATTCATATCGAATTGATAGTGAAGCATTTTCACTATCAATTTTGCTTCTGCAAACGAATAGAGGCAACAAACTGCTTTAGCTTCGCCTCAAATTCTGAACTACTTTGCTGATTGTCCACTGCTTGAATAAGTAAAAATTTACCAGGGTTAGTTACAATCACTTGATTGATGGAGCGAGGCGCACCTTTATACAGGCAGTGAGTAGTGATCTGCGTTGCAGGAATTGAATCAACCGAGATTGCCGTATAGCTTCTTTCTTTGCAATCAGTTAATGCCTTACTGTGTTTCAGGAATAAATCGGAAAGCACTTTATGTTCCACTTTCTCTTTCTTTAGCCCACCATGGCTTAGAGTAATAAGTTCATCATTTTGACCATACAGCACTACCGAGTTGGTAGCGCGTTTACTAATAGTAAAGTAATCCACCGTATCAAAGCTAAATGGCAGACCGAGCAGTGCGCGTTCAGACATACTCGGGGCGTAGCTTGAGCGCAACAATGCTTGCTTCATCGGCGCGGCCAATTGATTTTCTAGGCTTTCAGGATAAGATGCCACGGCTCTCACTGTAGAAATTTCATCACCTGTAAGCAGCCAAAGCTTCTTATAGTAGAGACCATTTATCGCTTGCCTGAGTGTAAATAACCACGCTTCACCATTTCCATAGGGCACTTTTTGTTTGCTTTCTAATGTGAGTTTAAGTGTGGTTAGCTGCTCTTTAGAAAACGTGACGTTCACTAAGGACAAGGGCAGAGGTAACTCAGAAACTTCAATCTGTGCTCGCTGTTCGGTGTTTTCAAAACCTAAAAATTCCTGAGCAAGTACAAAACCTTTAGGTGGCGTGATGGTGATATCAGTGCCTTCATTGAGTTTAAAACTTTGAGCAACAGGCGTGCTTTGTTGTGTTGATTGGCATGCACTCAACAATAAAACCAACATAATGAGGAAACCTGATAAAACTGTGCGCATTTTGATCATTCATTACTCCAAATAATGCATATTTTACACTAAAATGTTTAAAGCTTGTTAATTACAGATCGTACCAGCTTACGCTTTCAGGGTAGATGTGAAATTTTTGATATAAAAAATAAGACTTTATAATTATACCCAGATACAATAGTAAAAGTTACATATTTTAATAAAATGTTGTTGCCGGATTAGCGACTAGACTAAACTTAAGCTTCAGCCGAAGGATCCAAGGGTATATTATGATAGTTTTTAAACGTGTAGGTAGAAAAGCCTTTGGGCGTTCCTTGCATGCATCTCTTTTTTCACTTTTGAGTATGTGGGCTAGTGCAGTAATGGCACTGCCAACCATAGAAGCGACCTTTGCGCCTACCACTATTGATAAGAGCACTTACACTGTACTTACGATAAGTTTAGATAACCCAGATCCAACCCCCTTTACCGATGGAGCTTTAACAGCAAACCTACCTGCTGGGTTAATACTTGGTGATGAGGCGTTTGTTACCCATGACTGTGGTGTTGAGTCTACTATCACGGCTCCTACAGGAGGCACTAGTATATCTTTTGCTGGAGTAGGATTAGGATTGTCACAAAGCTGTGATATATCTGTGTTAGTTAGCCCTACAACAGCGGGTGATTTCACGTTAACTACGGGAGATTTTACCTCATCAGCTGGTAACTCTGGGCCTGCTACAGATGATCTTTCGGTTCCAGATTTTGCTCGTTTTTCCTTGTCGGCTGCGGATGCGAACCTTAATGTTGGTGAATCAACTACATTAACTTTTTCCTTTAACTATCCAGCTGACACTAATTTTGTTCAATTTTCAGGCTCTTTGATATTGCCCGATGGGATGGCAGTGGCTTCAATACCGAATTACTCTACAGATTGTTTGTCCGGGCCAAGCATAACAGCAGGAAGTTCTTCAATAAATTTAAACACGACACTATTAAATACTAACCCGAACTGTTCGTTCAATGTAGACATAACGGCATCATCTGTGGGAACAAAGTTACTACAAACATCCTCCTTAACCATGCCGCCAAGCACCAACATTGGAATACAAGCCGCTGTTGTAGATGTACAGGTACCTGTGTTTGATGTAACCAGTGCCGCACCTATTGCTGCTGGTGGTGTCGCACAACTCGATTTTACTCTTAACAACTTTACCCGAGATACCGATTATACGAATGCGACATTTACGTTAGATTTAGATGCTGCACTGACAGGCTTGACAGCCCTAAGCTTACCACAGTCTGATATATGTGGCGCAGGCTCAAACCTTTCGGGTACCGACACGGTTACTTTGAGTGGAGGAAGTATTCCAGCTGGCGGTCAGTGTGAGTTTTCAATAATGGTCCAGGTGCCTGCTGGTGCAGCTGCGGGTACTTATCCATTGACTACATCAACATTGACGGCAGACGGGTTAACCGACACACCTGTTGCTACCACAGAGCTAATTGTTACATCTGCACCAAGCGTCACATTTGACTTACCTGTAAGTAGTATTCTGGCGGGTGAAGCGTTTGACTTGAATGCTACGTTGACCTCTAACTCTCTAAGCGATGATGCTACAAACGTTGCTTTCATAGTCGACATGCCAGCCGGATTCTCATTTTCTGGTCCTGTGAGCAATTTTTGTAACGGCAGTGGAACTATGAACCTGGCGTCTTTGGGGATTGATGACTTTGCTGTCAGTATTACCAATGTCACACTTACTGCAGGTTCAAGTTGCACCTTTTCAATACCGATGACTACCAGTACCGATCTAGGCGCTATAACCTATGGTTTTACGAGCGAAATAGGCAGTAGTTCTGTTGGCGGTCAATCAACGCCAATCTATCCTGCACCAACCGTAAACCTTGATATTCTCCCTCTGCCTAAAGTTAGGGTTAGCTTACCAAATGGTATCAAGCCAGGTGAATCAGGAAATGCGATCTTTGAGTTATCTTTAGCAAATGCCACAGGAATGCCGAACGCGGATAGTGTTGCATTTAACTTTGATTTGAACCAATTTGGCTTATCTACTACTCAGCCAAGCAATGGTAATGCTGACACTTTCTGTGGCGGTACTTTGCAAAATACTAATCAGGCATTAGCGTTTTCCAACGGTCAATTAGTCCCCGGTGAAACATGCAGCTTCAACGTCCCTGTTGTACTTGATAGTAGCGCTATATCAGGAACGAAATCATCTAATTTTGACCTTACCGCAAATATGGGCGGGGTTGCTGTTACCGCTGCTGCAACCGCGACCATGATCATCACTAGCTTTGAAGCCACAATGGAGGTAGTAGGTGATGTTCTGCCAGGCGAGATTGCTGTGCTTCGATACACGCTAAGCAATTACTCTGCAACTGAAGCAATGCAGGGAATCTCTTTTACACAAAACCTGAATTCTTCTATTAATAGCTTGTCTGCAAGTAGTTTGCCTGCAACGCCCTGTGGCGCGGGTTCCACGATAACAGGCACAACGAATCTCGTATTCAGTGGGGGCGAGCTGGCAGCAGGAGACAGTTGTGTATTTGAAGTTGATGTACTCTTGCCTGCGGCCACGAGCTATGGAAGTTATGAAACAATCACATCTAACTTTAACTTGAACGAAGGAGCTCAACCGATATCTGTGAGCCCAGCGCGCACCGTATTTGAGGTGATAGAGCCAATTACTCTCAGCCATACTTTTGATAAAGATGTTTATGTTAGTGGAGAGTCAATATTGCTTACATATTCATTAAGCAATATCACGAGCACCAAAAACTTTACCGCTGTTGGCTTTACTCACGACCTTGATGCTGCTTTGACTGGATTGCAGCGCCAAGGTACAGCGGTAAGTTCAAATACCTGCTCAGCTGATGTGTCTGGTACATCTGCACTTACTATCAATAATATCAGTTTAAATGCGGCGACTAGTTGTGAAATTCAGTTAGAATTAATCGCGCCAACAGTGAGCAACACTACATTATTTGACTCTGTGACATCTGCGCTGAGTGCAACTCTTGGGGCGAGCAATTACCAGCTCTCAAGCTCAAGTACGCAGGCGAGTGTTATTGCAAGTGCGGCTATCATCGCGACATCAATTGCGACGCCATCGAGTACCGCAACCAATTCAGGTCCTGTTGATTTTCCAGTTACCTTCACTAACGCTGATCAGGTCAATTTAATCACCAGCAATATCGAATTAATTTCATCAGGCACGGCGACCGCTACTGTGAGTGTGACAGCTGGTGATACTGCAACACCCACGGTTACACTAGGCAATATCTCGGGCGATGGTACGCTGGAATTCAATATTCTTGCCGGGGCAGCTAGAAACAATGCAGGCAACACCTCAGAGCTAGTCAGCTCGGCACCTATCACTGTGGACAATACCTCTCCTCAACTTTTGCTTAGCTCGGCGGATAACGGAAGTATTATTAATAGCCCATTTACCATCAGCTTAGACTTTAGTGCTGAGTCTGAAGTGCTGACGTTTACTAACAATGATTTGCAGCTGACCAATGCAACCGTTGAATCATTTACTGTTACCGCGGGAAATAGCACTACCGCAACAGTGACTCCTATCACCGATGGAACCGTGACTGTTGCCATACAAGCTGGTGTAATTAGTGACGCTGTTGGCAACCCTGTTAGCGCGCAAAGTGTGTCGCTTACTTATGATGATACTCAACCTACCGCTAACATCAGTGCGCCAGCCCAGAATATTAATGCGCCAGTGACAGCGACAGTCCAGTTCTCTGAACCAGTCACTGGCTTTGGCTTTGCAAGTTTAACGGCGTCGAACGCCAACCTTTCTAACATCCAAACTATTTCGACAAGTGAATACACCGTTGATATCTCACCAAATAATGAGGGGGCAGTTACTGTTGATGTAAATGCAGGTGGTGTATTGGATGCTGCGGGCAACGGTAACTTAACTGATTCATTGGCGCTTACCTATGATATCAGTGCGCCAGTATTAACAATAAATGGGCCTGCTAGCGCTCAATCCATGCCATTTAATGTGTTCTTTAGCTTCAATGAAAGTGTACAGAACTTTATTGTTGATGATGTGCAGCTAACGAATGCCTCAATAAGTAACTTCTCAGGCTCTGGTGCAAGCTACAGTGCATTAATAACACCAACCGCTGATGGCTCTGTGGAAGTATCTGTTGCTGCCAATATAGCAACCGACTTAGCGACTAACCCTAATACTGCAGATACCTTCAACGTGGTGTTTGACTCGGTTGCACCTACCGTGCAGTTGGTTGGCCCTACAATCGATGTTAATGGTGTTTTCACCATTGATATTAATTTTAATGAAAGCGTGACTGGTTTAGCTCTTGATGATTTCACGCTCGATAATGTCACGCTGTCAAATTTGACAGGTTCGGGTAATGCATATCAAGTGGACGCTACGCCAATTCAGCATGGACCGGCATCAGTAACACTTAACAGCGCAGCTGTTGAAGATGTTGCGGGCTTAACAAATGCTGCAGCAAACTACAGCGTTAATGTTGATATTGTGCCGCCAAGTGTCGCAATTAATACTAATAGTTCAGTGGTTAATGCCGCCGTGACTGCAGTAGTTGCATTTAGCGAAGATGTGAGTGGCTTTACTGCCAATGACGTGACTACAGCAAATGCTCAAATCACTAATTTCAATGCGATATCTGCATCAGAATATGAACTGGAAGTGACCCCGGTTGCTGAAGGGGACTTTACCATTCAAGTTCCAGCAAATATTGCGAGTGATACCGCTGGTAATACTAATACCTCTAGCCAAGAAGCACTGTGGAGTTACGATATAACAGCCCCTGTGGTTGAGATCGTTGTGCCAACCTCTGAGCAATCAGGGGCCTTCCAAGTTGAGTTTAATTTCAACGAATCAGTGTCAGGGTTTGATGCCACAAGTCTGATAATTAACAACGGTGTGCTATCTAATTTTGCTGGGAGTGCACAGGCATACAGCGCCACCGTCACCCCCACCGCTGATGGTTTGAGCACAATTACCGTTGTTGCTGGCACCGCCGCTGATGAGGCGGGTAACACTAATATTGAAGCAAGCGCGTCTGTTACAGCTGATTTAACAGCGCCAACGGCTACTCTGACAGGCCCTGTGGGTATTCAAACTCAAGCATTTGATGTGAACATCGCATTTTCTGAAGCAGTCACTGGATTTGCACTAACAGATATCAATGTTGCTAATGGTGCTGCTAGTAACCTTGTTGGTGGCGCGCCTAATTACACGGTGACTATCGAGCCGGCTCAAGATGGAAATGTACTAATTACGGTTCCAGCAGGCGCAGCACAGGATAATGCAGGTAATGATAATCTCTCGGCAACAACGTCGATTGTGTATGATGGCAGTGCACCGAGCTTGAGTATTTCAACTGCGAATAACTCCGTTACCGCGCCTTTTGTTGCAACCTTTAGCTTTAGTGAGAGTGTGCAAGGATTTGATGCCGCAGATATTAATGCTATTAACGCAGAGGTGAGTGACTTCGCCGGAAGTGGTAGCCAATACTCAGCGCTGGTTACGCCCAGTGCAGACGGTCTTGTCACTATAACTGTTGAGGCAAATGCCGCGGTTGATGTAGCGTCAAACGGCAACGACTATGCTAGTTTAGCTGTTACCTATGATGGTACACCACCAACGGTAGTTATCTCTGGCCCTGCCAGTGTTAGTGAGGCGTTTACTGTAGACTTGAGCTTCAGTGAGACGATTACTGGGCTTGATAGCAGCGACATAACTATGATGAATGGCCAAGTATCCAATATTACTGGCTCTGGGGCTAACTATAGTGCGACAATTTCACCAACTAGCGTGGGTGATGTGTCTATTAGCATTGAGGCGGGTAGGGTCGTCGATTTATTTGGCAATGCTAACCTTGCGTCTGCTGCGTTTGTTACCAACTATGCACCAGAGGTATTAGAGCTTTCCTCTCGATTCCCAAGTGGTGGTGCAAGTGGTGTCGCCTTAGATGCTGTAGTCTCCTTTACCTTCAATCAGTCAATTAGCGCTGTTGGCGGTAAAACGTTGACTCTAAGCTCTGCTGCGGGCCAAGTATTTAGCGTTGATGTAACAAACTTGAGTCTCTCAGGTAATACACTTACAGCTGCGGCGTCTGAACTAAAGGCGAATACAACTTACACTGTGCAGCTTGAGCAGGGTGCCTTTGTTACCGAATCGGGAGTGACGAATAAAGCTATACAGTGGCAATTTACTACTCTATCGGCCGACATTAAGGCAGCTGACGACTTTGTAAATACTGATGAAGACACTGCTGTCAGCTTCTTCCCTCTTGCGAATGATGATGGCGGTTCGAGCGACATTGATACGTCATCCTTAGTGATTTTACAAAGTGCCTCGGGTCAGGTTAGTGTCGTTGCGAGCACTGGTGAGGTTACCTATACACCTGTAGCCGACTTCTATGGTACCGATTCGTTTACATACCAATTCAGCAATCAAGATGGTGAGACCTCAAATGAGGCTACTGTGTCAATCACTGTTGCTTCAGTGAATGATACGCCTGTCTTTGTCAGTGAGCCGTTACAGAGTGCGATTGTTGGTGAGGTTTATGAGTATCAAGCTGAAGTAGAAGATGACAGTGATAACCTAACCATAACGGCAGTAACGAAACCGGATTGGTTAACCTTCGATGGCATTGATACTTTATCGGGAACGCCTTCCGACGAGCAACTCGATCAGACGTTCACAGTGACTCTTGAAGTTTCTGATGGAGAATTAACACAAGAACAATCGTTTAATATTGAAGTTGTTGACGTTGCACTCATTGAGTTATCACTTCATTACAAATGGTCTCAACGTCCGCTTGTGATTGGTGAGACACAAACATTGACGCTAGACGTTAAGAATGATTCTGATTTGGATGCCTTGGTGGATGAGTTATCACTCACCATTGTTGGTGGAGAGTTCAGTTCAATGGATGAAATATGCTCAAAAGATGACGTTTTATCTTGTTTGAGTGGTCAAACAATACTGTCTGGTGAAACGACATCGTTGCAGTTTGAAGTCGGCGCTTCGGAAACAGGCTCTGTAAAAGTTAATGCGAATTTGTCTGGCTCTAACATTGAGACTGTCAGTAAGTTCACACAGGTTCTTGTGACAAATACACGCTCAGATCAAGGTGGTGCTCGTTATGAAAATATCAATGCCTCTAAGTTAACATTTGGTGATATTGACAATGATGGTGACATCGATGTTATTCTGCTATCCGATAATTCAGTTACAGCGTTGATAAATGATGGCTCAGGTCTCTTGTCTGAGGCTCTGGTTATCAGTAATGAAATATCAGCCAAGACAGTTCGAATTGCAGATATTAATGCTGATGAGCTCAATGACGTTGTATTTGCTGGCGCAGAGGGTGTTGGCCTTATACTTGCGAGTGCGAGTGGAACATTTGATAAACCTGTAATGCTCAATACGTTGGATACACGTTCTATTGAAGTTGTTGACGTGGACCTAGACGGTGCGCTTGATATCGTGCAACTTTATAAGGCGCAGCCCGGATTCAATGTTATTCTCCAACCATTTGAGCCAATAGAAGGAAACGGCCCAGCATTGACCAGTCTAACAATCACGGCTCCGAGCATTGATTTGATAAGCTCAGCGCTATTTGATGTGAATGGTGATGGTAACCTAGATGTTGTTATGGGAGCTGATGGGGCTAATGTTCACGTGATTGTTGCTGGAAGTGATGTTCTTAGTGATATTGCCGTGGACTCTGCTGTTAGCGTCGCTGTAGCTGATGTAGACCAAAATGCAGAAGACGAGCTCTATATGACTAATGGAGAGCAGTTGTACGCATTCAGCCAAGGTGAGCTGACTGAAATTAACTTGGGTGTAGCTTCCTATCTATCCTTGCAAGGTATTGGTAAGACATTGATTATCGAAACGCAAGAAAGTGAGTTGGTATTCTTAGGCTTTGATGGCGAGTACAGGTTGGGTACGGGTGTCTTCGAGCCTTCAATGAGCAACTATCTGATCGTAGATTTAGATCAAGATGGCCAGCCAGAGCTATTGCTGTTGGACGAAGTTCAAGCGACACTTGATGTAAGGTTTAATCAAGGTGAAGGTAACTTTGGTGAGCAGAAAGCTGATGTCGCACTTGAATTGACTTCGACAGATGAGATCAGTGTGTTCATCGGTGATGAATACACGATTGAGGCCGATGTTATGATTGCTCTGGGTTATGCTAGTGATGTAACACTGCGCTTTAACACACCGCAATCACTGGTATCTGTATCTGTTGATGGAGAAAGCTGTGACCTAGTCACTGAAGGAGCTAATACAGAGTGTATGCTTGGCTCCCTTGGTACAGAGAGTGTTAAAACAGTATTGGTAACCTTTAAGGCGCAAAGTGAAGGTCAATTCACTCACAACTTTTTAGTCGAGTCTGTTACAGATGATACTAATGTAGACAACAACACGTTTGAAGTGTCAGCTAAGGTTACTCAAAAGGCTGAACCACCGGTTGTTGAACCTGAACCTAAAAAATCTTCAGGTGGTTCTTCTTCGCTGTTGTTGATCTGGCTATTGTTGGCGATGGCACCCCTTAGATTTAAAGTTAAAGGACGTAGACTGTAGATTTAACTAGTTGAAGTGATAATATCGGGCCTGTATCAATAATTTTGGGCAAATGTTTTGATAACAGTGGCGATACCTTGTTACAGGTCCGATCCAGAGAAACTAAAATCAGCGGTCCAGTCAGTATTAGAACAAAGCAGTGGGGACTGGACGTTGCATCTCGTTGATGGCAATCAACAGCCTGATCCATTCCTACACCAACTTGTAAAACGTTGCTCCTCTAGTTCTGTACACTATGTCCGTAATGAAACCGATCGCTCGATGGCTGGTAATTGGAACTTTGCTTTTGCTAGTGCTAAAACGGAGCTTGTTGTTTTACTCCATGATGATGATTTCCTTGCCCCAGATTACATTTCTGAAATGGTCGACTTAACAACGCGCCACCCTAACGCGAGTGCTTACTTCTGTGATGTAAATTTAGTCAATGATGATGGAGTTAAAACGTCAACATTGGCAGATACCATTAAAAGCCACATTAGGCCCAATACAGATGAAATTGAGTTGGTTGGCGATTCAGGGCTCGCATCATTGCTTAAAGGGTGCTTTATTTTTTGTCCCACTATAGTTTATCGCAAATCCAAGCTACCTAATCAGCCCTTCGACAATACTTGGCAAATGGTCACTGACTTGCAATTCTATGTACAGTGCTTGATAAATAATAAAAGCATTGTGGGAACAGGAAAAAAACTATTCTACTATCGGCGACATAGTTGTAATCAAACTGCAATTCTTACAGATAATTTACTTCGTTTTAAGGAGGAGTTGAACCTCTATGACCGTCTTATACCTGAGCTTACCCACGCTGGATGGAGCAGAAGCCTGTTTCACGCAAAATATAAGGTAATTATTAGATTACACTTGTTGTACCGTGCCACAATAGAATTGTTAAAGGGCCGCCTATCAAAAGTGAAGCAAATTATCGCACTGGCTGCCTCTAGGAGAGCAAGGTAGTCAATCAGGGCGATACGAGGTAAACTTGGAGCCTAACAAAGATTCAAGGATATAATTTTGTCGTCGCCACTGGTTGTAATTCCTGCGCACAATGAAGAAAAATCGATAGCAGGTGTTATTCAAGATTTAAAAAAAGAGGGATTTTGCAACATTCTTGTGGTAGACGATGCTTCAACGGATAACACGTATGCTGTTGCCTCTGAAGAGGCTCTCGTTATCTCTCTTCCATACAATCTAGGCGCATGGAAAGCTACTCAAACAGGTATCCGCTATGCGTATGAACAAGGCATAGAGCAAGTCATTACCTTTGATGCTGACGGTCAGCATCTTGCTTCGACTTTACATCCTCTACTTAAATTTCATCAAGATAATAAGTGCGATATCGTGATTGGTTCATGCGTGTCTCGGGGGAGTTTTGCGAGGCATATCGCATGGGGAATGTTTCGAAAGTTATCAGGCGTAGAGGTGCGTGATTTGACATCAGGGCTTAGAGTTTACAATCGTCGAGCAATGGCGGTATTGAGTTCAGAGCAAGCAACCTTGTTAGAGTATCAAGATGTGGGTGTTTTATTATTACTAAAGACCTTCTCAGTGTCTAAAGCTGAAGTTAAAGTACTAATGAGTAAAAGAAAAGATGGAATTTCTCGTATTTTTTATTCTTGGGGTGCTGTGGCTTATTACATGGCATACACAACGATGCTGTGTTTGAGTAAAATAGCCAAAACACATCGATTTTCGATGAAAGAATCATCATCCTTTTTGAGGGATTAAGCTTTGGCGTACTATCAAATATTTACTTCTTTTGTCGCTGCCATTTTTTTCATCGTCGTTTTTGTACTTATTCGCCGTGATTCAATCTTGATGGGTGCTGCATTTAGATGGTTTGCCATTGCCTTGATTGCACTTGTTCTTGGGTTTTATCCAAAAATAGCCGATATTGCAGCTTCTTGGATCGGGATATCTTACCCGCCAATATTACCCGTCACACTTGCTTGCCTGTTACTAATGGTCAAGGTGCTTATTGCTGATATTGAAAGAGCAAAAACCCAAATTAAGTTGGACAGGTTAGCTCAACGAGTTGCTATATTGGAGCTCGAAGTGAAGCAAAAAGTCCGCAGTGATAACAGTGGAAGCATATAGCCGGCAGCTTCGAAGCAGATTCTAGTTTGTGAAAAAGAGCCAGCGATTAATTTTACACGTTCGAGACATTCAGATAAATTATTAAACAGTCTTGTTAATGGTAATCAAGTTATATAAACCGGCAAGTTTATGTAATCTAAAGTAAAAAATAGGGAAAATGTTAGATGAAAGCTGTTATCCCCGTCGCAGGTCTTGGCACACGTATGCTGCCTGCAACCAAAGCTATTCCCAAAGAAATGCTTCCTCTGGTTGATAAACCGCTCATTCAATACATCGTCAATGAATGTGTGAACGCGGGGATCAAAGAAATCATCCTAGTTACCCACTCGTCTAAAAACTCCGTTGAGAACCACTTCGATACCAGTTTCGAGCTTGAAGTGACCTTAGAAAAGCGTGTTAAGCGCCAGCTTCTCGATGAAGTGCGCTCTATTTGCCCAGCAGATGTTACGATTATCGGTGTACGCCAAGGCGAAGCCAAAGGTCTGGGGCACGCGATTATGTGTGCGCAGCCGATTGTTGGTGATAGTCCATTTGTAGTGGTTCTGCCGGATGTGATTTTAGATGAATATAGTGCAGACCAAACAACAGAAAATTTGGCAGCGATGATTAAGCGTTTTGAGCAAACTAATGCCAGCCAAATCATGCTCGAAGCGGTTGCTCAGCAAGATGTGAGCAAATATGGTATTGCGGATGTCAACGGCGAGCACATTGAGCCGGGGCAAAGTACTGTGATCAAAACCATGGTAGAAAAGCCGAAAGTTGAGGATGCGCCATCAAATCTCGCTGTAGTGGGGCGTTATGTGTTGTCTCATAACATATGGCCTTTATTACGCAAGACCCCAGTTGGTGCTGGTGGTGAGATTCAGTTAACTGATGCGATTGATATGCTGATTGAACAAGAGCCAGTAGAGGCGTTTCGTATGAGTGGTATTTCCCACGATTGCGGCGACAAGATGGGGTATCTAAAAGCATTTGTGCGTTATGCTCAAAAGCACTCAGAATTGGGTGAGCAATTCACGCAGCACATTAAAAGTTTGTAATTTAAGGCAGTAGTATGAGCATCTTAGTCACAGGCGGCGCGGGATATATCGGTTCCCACACGGTATTAGAGCTATTGAATCAAGGCGCTGATGTGGTGGTTTTTGATAACCTCAGTAACGCATCAAAAGAGTCTTTGAACCGTGTTGAAGTGATTACTGGTAAGTCGATAACCTTTATTGAAGGAGACATCCGCGATAAAGCTGCGCTGGACAAGGTGTTTCGCGACTTTACTATCACCAGTGTGGTTCACTTCGCAGGTCTAAAAGCGGTTGGTGAGTCGGTTGCAAAGCCTGTTATGTATTATCAAAACAATGTGCAAGGGTCACTCACTTTGATTGATGCGATGCGCGATGCAGGTGTTTTCTCCTTGGTATTTAGCTCATCCGCAACGGTCTATGGTGACCCTGAATACTTGCCGATTGATGAGCAGGCAAAAGTGGGCGGCACAACGAATCCTTACGGCACCTCAAAATTAATGGTTGAGCAAATCTTACAAGATGTTGCTAAATCAGACTCGCGTTGGCGCTTTGCTATTCTTCGCTATTTCAATCCTGTTGGCGCTCACCACAGTGGTCAAATTGGTGAGGATCCTAACGGTATCCCAAATAACTTACTGCCTTATATCTCTCAAGTTGCAGTGGGTAAACTGGCCCAGCTAGGTGTGTTTGGAGATGACTACAACACCAAAGATGGCACAGGGGTACGCGATTATATCCATGTGGTTGATTTAGCGCTTGGTCACTTGCGTGCGCTTGAGAGATTAGAGCAGCATGCGGGTGTTCATATTTACAACCTAGGCACGGGAAATGGTTATTCCGTGTTGGAAATGGTGCATGCCTTTGAGCAAGCATCTGGCAAGCCAGTCCCTTATAACATTGCGCCTCGTCGAGACGGTGATATAGCTTCATGTTATGCTAGCCCGCAAAAAGCCTGGGATGAGTTAGGGTGGAAAGCTGAGCGTGGTCTCAACGAGATGATGATTGATACGTGGCGTTGGCAAAGTCAAAACCCCAACGGGTACCATGATTAGAAAGTGAAAAGGAGTCGTCAGGCTCCTTTTTAATACGGCAAGGTTATGTTGCTATTTCTATTTTGACATTGTGACTGAGTATGTCTTTTAACTTCTGAGCCAATGCCGCCTTTGCGTCTTCGTCCCCATGTACAATTTTGATATGGCTGGGCTTTTTTCTTATTCCTTTTACAAAACGCACTAAGTTAGCTTGGTCGGCGTGAGCACTGTACCCACTGATGGTGTGAATTTGCGCACGTATATCAATGCGTTGATTATTTAGCACAACATAACCGCCTCGAGGTCCGTACTTTTGAATATCTCGCCCCGGCGTGCCGCTTCCTTGATAACCAACAAAAATAACGTCTGCGGTGGGTTCATCTAAAAAGGCTTCCAAGTAATTAACGATGCGACCGCCACTGCACATGCCGCTGGCGGCGATGACTATGGCGGGTTTATGTCGGCGCTTGAGGTATTGAATCGTTGCCTCATGTTCTTGATGTGTGTCGATTGTATATAGATGCTCAAAGTTAAGCGGGTGGCGCCCTTTAGCCACTCTAGATTTTGCTTCTTCGTCCCACAGAGATTTAAAGCGGCGATATTGCGCGGTGAAGTTAGCCGCCATGGGTGAGTCAACGATTACTTCAATGTCATGCCAAAATGAGCGTTTTGGCGCGCTGTGGATCATTTGCTCTAACTCGTAAAGCAACTCCTGTGTGCGGCCAATGCTAAATGCGGGTATCAGCACTACACCCTTATCGGCCACTGCACGTTCTATCACTTGTTTGAGGCGTTTAGCGCGTATTTTCCGCCCTTCGTGGAGCTTGTCACCGTAGGTTGACTCGATAACCAAAGTATCAGCTTTGTAAGGTGGCTTCGGAGAGGGGAGTAACGGCGTGTAAGGCGCGCCCAAATCACCTGAAAAAACAAAGCGATGTGTGTCATTGCCATTTCCCACGTCAATCTCTATATAGGCTGAGCCGAGAATATGCCCAGCTCGTTGTAATCTAAATCGCGCAGGGGAGCTTATTTCATCCAGTGTCTGCCATTGTTTGAAGGAGATGGGTTTCAATTGGCGTTTAAGCAGGCGTAAGCATGTTTCAACAAGCTCGGGGTCTTGTGTTACACCAATTTTAAGAGCGTCTTCTATGACCAAAGGCAAAAGCTCGGCGGTAGCTTGTGAGGCATAAATAGGCCCAGTGACCCCCGCAGCAAGTAGGTAAGGTGTGCGTCCAACATGGTCGATATGGCAGTGGGTGACGAGTAAGGCTTTAACTGTATTTATATCGAAGTCTATACTGAGATCGTGCCTAGACTCTTCGCCTTGAAACATCCCACAATCCACTAGGATTGACTCGGTGTTGCTGATAATAAGTTGATGGCATGACCCAGTTACCCCCTTGACCGCTCCGTGGTGAATAATACGCATATGCGCTCCTTCTATGGTCTATAAACAAACTATAGGGGAACGCTTAGGGTGTTGTAAATGTACCTGAGTTCGTTAAATTTCGAACTTGTCAGTTTCGTTTTCTAAGCGCGCAGTCAAATCGCGCATGCTCTCCGATGCCGCATGAGCATGTTTAGATACTTTTGCTGTGTTTGCAGCAGTATCTGAGATCACCACAATGCGCGATGCAGTGTCTTCGCCAGCTGCCAATTGCTCCTTGGCCGCACCTGCAATCTCAACACTCATACTCGCCAATGAGCTTAATGACTGAGCAATATGAGCAAGCTCATCACTGACGCGTTGCGACTTACTCACGGTTTGCTCACTGGTATCTACACTTTGTTGCACAGACTGTTTTGCATCTACAGTGGCGTTTTGTAACTTTACTATCATGCTACGGATTTCTTCGGTGCTGCTTTGGGTGCGCTGCGCCAATTGCCTAACTTCATCGGCTACCACGGCAAAGCCTCGGCCTTGCTCTCCTGCTCTGGCTGCTTCAATCGCGGCATTTAAAGCCAGCAGGTTGGTTTGTTCGGCAATACTTTGGATAACCGCAAGTACGTTGGCAATATTATTCACTTCTTCATCTAGGATCTGAATGTTATTACCAGCGCTGTCAATTTGTTGCTCTAAAAGGGAAATGGCATGCATTGCCTCTTTTGTCAGTGCATTGGCGGCTTGACCTTGCTGCTCTGCATCATTAACTGCGAACGCGGCCTGGTCGGCTAAATCCACCACACTTTGCGCTGAGGCGGTGAGCTCTGTAATCGCAGATGCGACTAGCTCAGTTTCTTGTTGCAGTGATTGCGTAAGCTGCTCCAGTTCTAACGAACGCTTATCCGAATCACCACTTTGCTGCATCAGCACTTCACTCACGTCTTTAATACCACTGACCACGCCCTTGAGGCCTTGCTGCATGTATTGCATATTGGCGACGATGCTATCCGTTTGCGTACCTTGCGCGGTAATCGGAGTATTGAGACGACCACGAGATATTTCGGTAACTACGTGCTTTACAGTACTCAATTCGCCACCTAACGCGTTACTTAAAGCAAAGCCATATTTAGCTAATGCGAGCGTTAATAGCACGGCGATGGTGAGTGAGAAGCCTAATAACCAGCTCGCAGTTTCCCAATAGCGCTCATCGACTTCTTTATAGCTAATACCGGTGCCAATATACCAACCCCAGTCAGGCGTTTTTTGCACCACAGAGGTGAGATCGACCACTTCGCCGTTGCGTTCAGAGTTCCAATGGTAGGTAATGATTTGCCCGGTTTTACTCCCTACAAGGGTTTGAACCATCTCACCAATGCTTTGCCCTTGAGCATCGCGGAAGTCATTGAAGCTAGTGCCATGCAGTTGTGGGTCATGTGGCGCGGCGATAAAGTTTAACTCTTTATCGACCACATAGACGTATTCGGAGTCGTGATACTTATTCTCACGTAAAATTTGGCTGGCGAATTGCTGCGCTTGCTCTGCGCTTAATTTGCCTTGTGCAGCCAGTTGTTCAAATTCTTCGACAATATTAACTGTGCTACTCATGAGCTGGTTAATACGCGCGATATTGTCCTTTTCACTGGCATGGCGCAGTGCTTGAAGGCCCATTAGCGAGACCGCAACGAGAGCGACAAACAACATTGCCGCAAAGGCGATAATTTTGCCTCGTAGAGAAAGAGATAATAACAAGGTGCACCCCTAATTATTCGACTAATTAGGATACAAGTAACACCTTTTTAACTTAGATTTAAGTGCAAAACGTCGAAAACGGATATTCGAGAGATGAAAAAATCTAATAATCTTTTTTAGGAACAACAATAAGTTATAAAACTGACGTCACTTCTTGCTCAGTCAAAAAGCGGTACTCGCCTGGTGCAAGGTCATCATCTAGCGCGATCCCCGCAATCGATTCACGATGCAGAGTAACAACCTTATTACCCACCGCTGCAAGCATGCGCTTCACTTGGTGATATTTACCTTCCACGATGTGTAACCTGATTTGGTATGGCGCTATCACTTCTACTTTGGCAGGCAGAGTTAGTTCGCGCTCACCATGCAGTTGCACACCTGTTTCCAGCGCTTCAATATCAGCATCTTCTAAAGGCTGAGCAATTTCAGCCAAGTAGGTCTTGTACTTTTGCTTTTTCGGGCTCGTGATTTGGTGAGTCCATTGGCCATCGTTGCTGATTAGCACCAAACCCGTTGTGTCTATATCCAATCGACCGGCGATATGCAGTTCGCTCATATTAGGCTCATCCAGCAAGTCCAACACGGTGTCATGCAAATCGTCACTGTTGGCACACACATAGCCCTCTGGTTTATTGAGCATGATGTAACGTAATCCTTGATAAGTAATCACCTCACCATCGAGCATGATTTCGTCCTGCTCAGTCACTTGTTTATCAAGCTGTCTAGTGACTTCGCCGTTAACGGTGACACGCTTTTTTTTAATTGCCGCTTTGGCATGCGTACGAGGTATTTCAGCTAGGTTGCTAATAAACTTATCTAAACGGCAAGGGAACTTCATTGGGCATGGACTTAAACTTGGTTACAATGGCGCGAGTATAGCCTATGCCAGAGAGCGAAAACAGCAGACTTGAACAAAATCATTGGTCAATATAACCAGCTCGTTGCGTCGCAAAAGATAGTGCCTGACGCTGCGCAGCTCAGTGCACTTGAGCGCTTATCTGAGTTGGCGCAACAACTTGAAAGTGCAGCCGCCAAGTCCAGCTTCTTTTGGCAACGTAAAAAGCGAATCAAAGGCGTGTATTTATTTGGTCCCGTAGGCCGAGGTAAATCCATGATTATGGATTTATTCTTTGCTCATGTGGCCATTACCAACAAACAGCGCCTGCATTTCCATCATTTTATGGCTTGGGTTCATGAGCGTTTGCAGGCTTTGCAAGGGCAAAAGAACCCGATGCAACGCATCGCAAAAGAGTATGCTGTGGATACTCGGTTACTGTGTTTTGATGAGTTTTTTGTCACCGATATCGGTGATGCCATGATCATGGCCCGGTTATTTGAAGCGCTATTCGCACATGGTGTGGTGCTGGTGGCAACCAGCAACTGTGAGCCGCAGCACTTATACCGTAATGGCTTGCAGCGCAGTCGTTTCCTGCCGACCATTGCTTTACTAGAAGCCCATTGTGATGTGTATGATGTCAGCGGGGAACAAGATTATCGCCTGCAAGGATTTGCTGGATTTTCCCATTATTTTCAATACCGTCCTGATGTTCTTATACAACGATTTGAGAAAGAGCAGGGCACTTCGCAACAAAGCCGCTCACTGACTGTACATCACCGTAAGATCCAGTTTTTAGGCTTGTCGGCTAGTGCTGGATGTATCGACTTCTTTGAATTATGTGGATTGGGCAGGGCAAGCGCCGATTACATGGTACTGGCGCAAGAGTTCAATGTGCTGTACGTCGATAATGTGCCCGCTATGGGAATGCAAGCATTGCAACAACACACGGTTCAGGGCGTAGAAGAAGGTTATATTCGTGAGCGTGATGCAATTAACAGCTCTGTTTATGATGATGAGGCTAGGCGTTTTATTGCCCTAGTCGATGAGTTTTATGATAACGGCAAGCTTATCGTTATTGCTGCACATGCGGATATTGATCAATTATATCAAGGTGAGCGGTTGGCATTTGAATATGCGCGAACGCAATCGAGGCTGATAGAAATGCAACGCTGGCCATTGCCTGACCAGCACCAAGACTGAGCTTATAACCAGATTTTCTGTAACTCTTGCCACTGCTTCTCAAATTGTGCACTTGGCTTAGCGGTGAAGTTTGAACGCACAAATTGGTTCATTTTCCCTTCAACGTACGCCAAGAATAAATTAGCGAGTGTGCCTTCATCGCTGGCAAAGGCTTTACCTTCGCGTAATTTGCGCTCACGTAGCACTTGCTTGAATTGCGTTTCGAGTTTTTCGAATAAGCTCTGGATACGCTCACGAAGACGCTCGTTTTCACCTTGTAGCGCATCACCGGTAAGAATCCGCGTAATCCCTGGGTTTTTCTCAGCAAATGCCAAAAGCAGCATCAATATATTGTAGACACGGCTTTGCGTTTCTTTTTCATTCTCTAGGATGATGTTGATACGCGAGAGTAAGGTATCTTCGATAAACTCAATAAGTCCTTCGAACATACGTGCTTTACTTGGGAAGTGACGATAGAGGGCTGCTTCAGATACGCCGACTTCAGCGGCGAGTTTCGCAGTGGTAATACGTTGACCCGGACTGGTCTCCAACATTTGCGCGAGTGATTGCAGAATCTGCTCTTTACGATTAGTGCGACGAGTAGCAGCCATGACGTTCCTTAATAATGCTTTTAGTGGTCGTTGACCTTTATTATGAACGCCATATTAATGGTTTCTGAAATCCCTTTCCAGTCTTTTAATTGCTTTAAATTAACTTTGTTGCAATCTCTTTCATGACAGTGAGTGCTAACTTACGCTTGTCTGTTAGGCCTAAGCTTGTCTCACTATCGGCACTAAATAGGGTAAGGGCATTTTCGTCGCTATTGAATCCTTGGCCTTGAACAGAGACGTCATTCGCACAAATCATATCTAAGTTTTTATTTTTGAGTTTGCCCTTAGCGTAGGTTGCAACATCTTGCGTTTCGGCTGCAAATCCAACGGTAAATGGGCGATTAGCTTTGAGTGCTGCAACATCGGCAATGATGTCAGGGTTTTTGACCAAAGTGAGAGTGAGCTCATCACCTTGCTTTTTCATTTTTTGCTCGGCGATGTCCGCAGCACGATAATCAGCAACGGCTGCACAGCCAATAAATACATCAGATTGTGGGGCTAAAGCCATGGCTTGTTGATGCATCTGCTGTGCGCTTTGCACCGGATAAAGTTGGCTTTTTATGGGGGCGGTCAATGTCACAGGGCCTGAGATCAGGTTTACTTTTGCACCCAATGCTAATGCCGCTTCGGCCAAGGCATAACCCATTTTGCCTGAGCTGTGATTTGAAATATAACGCACTGGGTCGAGCGCTTCACGGGTTGGTCCAGCGGTGATTGTCACGGTTTTTCCAAGTAATACTTGTTCATTTGGTTCCTGACATACTAGTTCCACCAATTCCATTGGCTCAAGCATACGACCAGCGCCCACATCACCACAGGCTTGCTCGCCGCTACCTGGGCCCCAAATTTTGACGCCACGTTGCTCAAGGGTGGCTAAGTTTGTTTTGGTTGCAGGGTGGGCATACATTTGCTGATTCATCGCTGGGGCAATAGCAACTTCAGCATCTGTTGCCAGTAATAAGGTAGTAAGTAAATCATCGGCAATGCCGGCGGCCATTTTGGCAATGATATTGGCGGTGGCCGGTGCAACGAGAATAAGATCTGCCCACTTCGCGAACTCAATGTGGCCCATCGCTGCTTCAGCTTGTGGATCGAGTAGTGAATCAGACACCATTTCGCTCGATACAGCTTGCATCGTTAATGGGGTAATAAAGTGCTTAGCGCTTTGGGTCATCACGACCTTTACTTCGCAGCCTCGTTCTTTCAAACGACGAGTCAATTCAGCACATTTGTAAGCGGCAATACCACCGCTGATCCCAAGGACCACTTTTTTATTAAGCATATCGAGCAGTAATCTTATATAAATCTTATAGCGGTATCAGGTACCTAACATGCTGTAAAAGATACCAGATGTCACGTCTTTGCACTATAGTTTAGCTAAGGTAGCAAGCAAGGAGTGCTTATGCGACTAATGGACATACCCGAGCAACAAAGGCCTCGGGAAAAGCTTTTGAGCCAAGGAGCTCAATCCCTCAGCGATGCTGAATTGCTGGCAATCTTTTTTCGCACCGGTATTCGAGGTGTGAATGCCATTGAACTTGCTCAGCAAGTGCTTAATCATAGCCAGGGGCTGTCTGCTTTGCTCAGTGCGAGCCATGATGATTTTTGCCAGTTAATGGGAATGGGCACTGCAAAATATACCCAACTCCAAGCGGCTATCGAATTAGCAAAGCGACATTTGCTCTGTGATTTGCAGCGAGAAACCGTGTTCACTTCAGTGCAGTCGGTCTCCGATTACCTCAAGCTTGAACTAAAGGGATTACAGCGCGAAGTGTTCTTGGTGTTGTTTTTAGATTCGCAAAATCGACTCATCACACAAGAAATATTATTTAGAGGCACATTGGATGCTGCTTCTGTGTACCCGCGTGAAGTGATCAAGGCGGCGCTGCAATATAACGCTGCATCACTCATTTTTGCGCACAATCATCCCAGTGGTGTGGCTGAGCCGAGTCAGGCAGATAAATTGATAACAAACAAGCTGATACAAGGATTGTCCTTGGTAGATATTCGCGTTCTTGATCACATAATCGTGGGTGGTAGTCAGAGCGTCTCATTTGCTGAACTCGGACTCATTTAAATCGTCTTTATAGTCAAAGAGACATGATGTGGTAAAGATGCCATCGTTTAGTGCAATTTAAATGCAGTTTTTGCTTTCCCTTTGCTGCCTAGATCTCTATAATTAGCCGCTATCAAAATTCATACATGAGCTGATTCTTAGATCAGATTTCTTGATCTTTGCCTGTCTATGCTGTATAAAGAGCGCCCTTCGATTTATCCCGGGGCAGTATACAAAAAGGCCATAAGGGAAAATTAAGCTCGAGCGAAGTTATTGGAGATAAATAGACATGTCTAAAGTCTGTCAAGTTACAGGTAAGCGCCCAGTGGTAGGTAACCACCGCTCACACGCGCGCAACGCGACTAAGCGTCGTTTCCTACCTAACCTACAAACACACCGTTTTTGGGTTGAAAGTGAAAAACGCTTTGTATCACTACGTACTACTACTAAAGGTATGCGTATCATCGACAAAAAAGGCATCGACGCGGTACTTACTGAAATCCGTGCTCGCGGCGAAAAAGTTTAAGGAGCCTGAGTCATGCGTGATAAGATTCGTCTAGTTTCAACTGCCGGTACTGGTTATTTCTACACTACCGACAAGAACAAGCGTAACATGCCTGAAAAAATGGAGATCAAAAAATACGACCCTAAAGCTCGTAAGCACGTGATCTTCAAAGAAGCGAAAATCAAGTAATCTGATTTACCGTTTAAAAGCATATGCTAAAAAGCCCGACCTAGTGTCGGGTTTTTTGTTGCCTGAAATACATGTTAGTAGGAGGACAGAGACCCTAAGCACTGTTATGTGCTTGAGATTATTTGGCAAGGGCAGAAATTAAAGAGTAAAGGGTTGTGCCGTTACTCTTCAGGTATAGACAAAGCCCGACATTATGTCGGGCTTTTTGCTGTTGGTATTTGTGGGTTCTTTGTTGTTGGCACTTGTTGCGCATCTTTGATCACCGACATTTTTGGCGGCTGTAGCGCAACAATCTTTTCGCCAGCTTCAGGTGGGCGTTCCATCTCAATCGTAATGATACGCACCATCTTTTCGGCGCCAATAATGAACAACGGGATTGCCTCGCTATTCATCTCTTGGTATTTCTCCCAATCAAACTCCTCACTCAGACGTGTTGAGCTTACTTTACCGCCTTTGGCGATTAAGCTGCTGAGCTTGGCGTAAGAGCCATTCTCACCGAATAAAATCTGACGAGATAAGAAGGTTGCACTGTCTTTGTTTGCCTTCGCATGGTTCTGTGATGAGCGTAAAGAGAATACCTTGTTCTCACCCAGCAAGTGGCTGAAATATTGAATCCCAAGTGCATTGTGATGACGGTTTGGCGACAAGGCGATGACCTTACTCAAACTAGTAAGTGGTAAGTAGCGCTCTGCGTGCTCAGATTGCGGATTGCCGTAATAGCAGGGCAAGCCATCCATACGTGCCATCTTACAGTTTTCCCATGCCGGGTCAGATAAATGCACGTCGATTTCTTGCTCTTGCAAACCGCGCGCGATGGCACGTGACACATGGTTAGCACCAATAATAAGGATGGTTGATGGGGCGGGCTGGCGCACTCCAAGCAATTTAGCGAGCGGGACCGCTGTGAGGCTATTTAACACCACAGTTACGATGATCACCGTGAAAATCAGCGGCACCATTTTGTTGGCATCAAAAATACCGGCTTCAGCCATACTAAGGGCGAATACAGAGCCAACCGCTGCCGCAACAATACCTCTAGGAGCTATCCACGCAAGCATGAGGCGTGACTTCAGGGGGAGGTCACTGCCATAGGTAGAAAGTAGAATGTTCAGCGGCCTTGCTATGAATAACACGATAGCAAGGAAGATAAACACTTGGCTATCAAGCGCCAGCAAGTCATCAAGCTCTAAGCGGGCCGCAAGCAAAATGAATAGGGTGGAGATAAGAATCATGGATAAGTCTTCTTTAAACTCCAACACCGAATCTATTTCCAAATCATCTTGGTTTGCTAGCCAAATCCCAAATACAGTTACTGCAAGTAGACCTGATTCATGGCTAAGGTGGTTTGATACCGTAAAACTGATAAGTACCAAGGCAAGAATGAAGAATTTATGTAGTTCGTAGGGCAGCCACTCTCGACGAATAAGCTGGGTCGTAATCCAACCAGCGGCAGCACCTAGAGAAAAGCCCACGCTCAGCGTAGTGACTAAGGCTCCGATGGTATGGCTGAATACGCCACCACTCGTACCCACAAGCATAACGGCTTCGAACACCAATACGGCAAAGAGCGCACCGATTGGGTCGATAACAATCCCTTCCCAGCGTAAGACTCTATCAATATCTTCAGTTGGACGCATGGCGTTGAGTAGTGGGGCAATGACCGTAGGCCCCGTCACTACAAGTACAGCGCCGAGTACTGCAGCCACGCGCCAATCTAAGTCTAGTAACCAATAGGCGCTGGTACTGATAACAGCAAAAGTCGCAATCATGCCTATTGAGCATAAATTTCGGACGACTTTGCCGATCCCTTTGAGTTCGCGAAAGTGCAGGGTCAGTGCGCCTTCAAACAAGATGACCGCAACTGATAACGACACTACGGGGAAGAGCAAATCTCCCAATAGTTCGTCTGGTTTTAAATAAGAAGTTGCGGGCCCAAGTAATAAGCCAGTAAGAAGAAGAAACAGAATTGCAGGGACGCGGAAAGTCCAAGCAAGCCACTGTGCAATTACGCTACATAACGCAATACCTGCAATGTAAATTGCTGACATAAAGACCCTTGTAGTCTATCCATGAAACTTAAGTATGAGGCAAGCATGCAGCAATAACAACGTCCTGTCACTAAAATGGGCATAGATTGTTGAATTAAAATAATCGTACTCAGCGTGCGCATAAATTAAAAAGTGTTTATTGGTTAATTGTTTCAGTTGAAAGTATCTTGGTTGGTTTAAACCAGCCTGACAGTCTTTTTTATATGCGTAATTATCTTTTCTTTCCTGTTATAAAGACCATGAATACCCATAATATGAGGGTTTATCTTGATCTTTCGCGCTGTATCCGCATAATATGCTTCGTGAACTAAACATTAGAGTGCTAATTAATTGTGGTTTTCCATTGATGTTTTATGCATCAAACCGTAACACTGTTACGTAAACCACAACTGTTAGTGCTTTCCTTTTAACCTTTTGGGACATGCCATGCCTGTACTGCAAACGAGTACTCGGGCAGGGCAAAACACATGTAAAAATAGGCGCTCTGATAGAGCGGTTTTTTTGTTCCCAAAGCAAAGTCCGCCGTCTTGGCGAACAGGAAGATAAGGAATGCATTTTTATACATACCTCTCTTTAGCTTTGTATTTCATTGCCATGCTTGGCATTGGCTTGTTTGCTTATCGCAATTCTACAAGTGATATTTCTGGCTACATTCTTGGTGGCCGCAAAGTCAGTCCGCATGTAACCGCGTTGTCCGCAGGTGCGTCAGATATGAGTGGCTGGATGTTAATGGGCTTACCAGGGGCTATGTTTCTAAGTGGTTTCGACACAGTGTGGATAGCAGTAGGTCTTGTCGTTGGGGCATTTGCAAACTACATGCTGGTGGCGCCAAGGCTGCGTGTTTACACCGAAATGGCTGATGATGCCCTAACGCTGCCGGACTTTTTTGATAAACGTTTTAATCGTAACAAGAGCGCAATTCGCGTGATTTCAGCTGCGGTTATTATCTTGTTTTTCACCTTGTACACGTCAGCTGGGCTTGTCGCTGGCGGTAAGTTATTCGAGTCGGCTTTTGGTTTGAGTTATCACATCGGTCTTATCGTGACCGTATCTGTGGTGGTTGCTTATACCTTACTAGGTGGCTTTTTGGCTGTGAGCATGACGGACTTTGTGCAAGGCTGCATTATGTTTGTGGCGCTGATTTTAGTGCCCATTGTTGCCTATACGCAGTTCGATAGCTCTGCGCAAATGCTCGACGCTGCGCAGCAAACTATTCCAAGTTGGAGCGAGTCGTGGCAGAGCATTACCTTATTGGGTGTAGTGTCGAGTCTGGCATGGGGGTTAGGCTATTTCGGCCAGCCACATATCATTGTGCGTTTTATGGCAATTCGCTCGGTAGCAGATATCAAAACAGCCCGCAATATAGGTATGAGCTGGATGACAGTGACCATTATTGGCGCATTGGGTACGGGTCTTGTTGGTGTTGCCTATGCCAATCAATTTGGGTTGCAAGTGGACGACCCTGAGACAATCTTTATTTTGTTCTCAGAAATTTTATTTCACCCGTTGATCAGTGGTTTCCTACTGGCGGCTATTTTGGCAGCAATTATGAGCACCATTTCTTCGCAATTGTTGGTGTCTTCAAGCTCGCTAACTGAGGATGTGTATCGCGCATTCAGCAATAAGGAAATCGAACAAGGGACACTGGTAAAAATTGGTCGCGTAGGGGTATTTGCTGTAGCGCTGGTAGCTACCTTGTTAGCCCTTGATAAGTCAAACAGCATACTTTCATTGGTAAGTAATGCATGGGCTGGTTTCGGTGCGGCGTTTGGACCACTGGTGTTATTCAGCTTGTGTTGGTCGAAAACGACCTATCAAGGCGCGCTAGCTGGCATCATTGTCGGTGCTGCGACTGTATTGTTTTGGATTTTCGCCCCAGTACTTAGTGACGGGAGCACGCTAAGTAGTGTGATGTATGAAATTGTTCCCGGTTTTATTGCAAGTTCAATTGCCATTGTTGCGGTGAGTAAGTTCTCACAAGCGCCGAGCACACAGGTGCGCGAGACGTTTTATGCGACAGAGCAAAAACTTGAGCAACTTAGCTAACGCTAGTAAGGAAGATTTACAGAATGCAAAATTTTAAATGGCAACGCATCGTACTCAAAGTCGGCAGTGCCTTAATTGCACCAGAGCAAAATGGCTGTAGTTCTCGCTATTTACTCACCATTGCTCAGTTTATTGTTCGCTGTCGCGCACAAGGTATTGAAGTGATATTGGTATCATCTGGCTCAGTAGCAGCGGGTTCACATCTGTTTCCAGAAGATAAACCTCGCTCTGTGGCATTGAAAAAGGCAATGGCTGCTGCAGGTCAAACAGAGATGATGGCTATGTGGGATCGTTTCTTCGATTTTCCATCGGCGCAAATCTTATTGACCCATGGTGATTTACGTGACCGAGAGCGTTACGAGAGTATTCGTGAAACCATTTTCACCTTGCTTGATCACGGTATCTTGCCAATTATCAATGAGAACGACACGGTAACAACGGACGATCTCAAAGTGGGTGATAACGATAACCTTTCAGCAATGGTGGCTGGTGCCGCTGATGCTGATGCCCTTATGATTTTTTCGGATGTCGATGGCTTGTTCGACAAAAACCCGAACCTTCATACGGATGCTGTGTTGTTGCCTGAGATTGATGAAATCAATGAAGATATTTATGCCATGGCTGGCTGTGCCACCAGTGCTGTTGGTACCGGCGGTATGAAAACTAAGATTGAAGCGGCAGAGAAAGCCACTTCACACGGAATTACTACCTTTATTCTAAATGGTTTTAAGGAACAAACATTTAATCGTTTACTTGAAGGTGATAATCCGGGCACTATCTTTAAGCCGTATGAAAAACCCATGCAAGAAGCTATTCACTGGCGCACACATACGGCAAGTGAGCAGGGGGAGGTCATCGTTGAAGGCAACTTTAATCAGCCTTTAGACGAAAACAGCGAGCAGCTTAACCCAAATGAGATCATTGAGGTTCGCGGTGAATTCTCAGTAGGAGATACCATTTTAGTGCGCAGTGATGACGGTACGAAGATAGCGAAAGCAAAGGCAAACTACAGCAGTTGCTTACTGAACTTTATCGCTGAAAACGAAAGCAGTGAATTCAGCGAAGAAGTACAAGATTCTATCGGCCCAATTATTTCAGATGAAGATATAGCAGTATTGGAGAAATCATGAGTTTAATTAAGGACATTTCAGCTCAAGCAGCGAAAGCCGCAAAGGTTCTCGCGCTGCTTGATACCCAGAGTAAAAACACCGTATTAAAAGATATGGCTAATGCGCTTCGCGCTAACAAAGACAAGATCAAAGCTGAGAATGAAAGCGATCTTGCCCATGCACGAGACAACAATTTGCCTGCGGCCATGGTTGACCGCCTAACATTGACCGATGAGCGCATTGAAGACATGGCGCAAGGCATTGAAGTGATTGCGCAACTAGATGACCCTGTGGGTCAGCTTCGTCCGATGGGCGAGCGCCCAAATGGTATTAAAATTAACAAGATGCGTGTGCCGCTTGGCGTAATCTGTATGATTTACGAAGCGCGCCCGAACGTTACAGCGGACGCCGGCGCTTTATGCTTTAAATCGGGTAATGCAGTTATTTTACGTGGTGGTAAAGAGGCGCTAGGGTCGAGTATGGCCATCGCTTCTGTACTGCACAGCGTACTTGAACAGCATAATCTGCCTACAGCATTGATTTCTGTGATCCCAGATCCTGACCGTGGTCTACTGATGGAATTGATGCAGCAGCGTGACACGATTGATTTAATTATTCCTCGCGGTGGTGAAGGTTTAATTAACTTCGTTACAGAAAACAGTACGATCCCGGTGATTCAACACTTTAAAGGTGTCTGTCACCTGTATGTAGATAAAGATGCGGATTTAGATATCGCATTGAACTTGTTGCTCAATGGTAAAACGCAACGCACTGGAGTGTGTAATGCGCTAGAAGGTCTGGTTGTGCACCAAGATATTGCCGATGCATTTTTGCCTATGGCGGCGAAAGCTTTGGCAGAAAAGGGTGTGCGCATTAACGCAGATGCAAAAGCTGCAACCTATTTTGATGGTGCGAATGTTATCGCTGATGATGAGTTTGGTGAAGAGTATCTCGACCTTGAGATAGCTGTGCGCATTGTGCCTGACTTTAATGGTGCGGTGGAACACATCGATCGTTTTGGCAGTTATCACACCGAAGTGATTTGTACTCAGAACGAGCAAGCAGCAGCTTTATTCCAACGCAGTGTGGATGCATCTGTGGTTATGGTCAATGCATCTTCGCGTTTTTCTGATGGCTCACAGCTTGGCCTTGGTGCCGAAATTGGTATTGCCACCACTAAGTTGCACGCTTACGGACCAATGGGACTTGAGTCTCTTACAACAGAGAAATACCTGGTTAATGGCGTAGGCCAAGTACGCGACTAATCGCTTAAGTTACCCAAATAATTGCAACAAAAAAGCCAGACAATGTCTGGCTTTTTTATGCTTGAAACTATTACAGCTATTGCACAAAGCGCTGCAAGTCATTTTGTGTGGTACGCGTAAGGTGCTCAGAGCGCGCGCATTGCTCTGCTGCTTGGTCAATTTGCGTTTTGGCATCTTCACCTAAGCTGCGTATTTGCTCCACCGACATTTGGGTATTCGCTTGGGTTTGCTCAAGCTCATGGACCGCCGCGACAATTTCCTGTAATTGCTGTTGGTTTTTCTCAAAATCACCGACCAATTGTACGAAACCATTCGCTGTCGTGTTAATAGCATCTTCTGCCTGCGAAGAGTGGTTAATCAGCAACTCAGACTCTTCATTGGTATCAGCTACGAGAGAGTTCATTTGACTAATGAAATCGCTGATTTGTCCGGTCGCGTCGCTGACTTTGAGCGATAAACTACGCACTTCGTCGGCCACCACGGCAAACCCACGTCCAGCTTCACCAGCGCGAGCTGCTTCAATAGCTGCGTTCAATGCCAGTAAATTGGTTTGATCGGCAAAGCCTTCGACCATTTTTAGAATATTACGGATGTTCTCTGAATTCTCTTTTAATCCTGCCACTGTGTCTGCAAAGCGACTGAGCAGATGGGTAATTTGCTGAATTTGCCCGACGAGTTGCGTGAGTTCCTTCGAAGAGGAGTGCACGAATGTGAGGTTTTCCTTGTTGGCGCTAAATACCATATCTGTACTGGCAACAATTTGTTCTAAGCTGTGGGTGACCTGCGTAGTGCTTGCGGCGATTTCATTACTAAATTGCAATTGTCGGGCACCCAAGTCAGCGGTGTTTTGCATTGACAGGTTTACTTGTTGATTGCTGCTCGCGGCTTGCGTTGCGCCCTCATAAGTGGTTGCCAGCAATTCTGAAAGGTGGTGTACAAAGTGGTTATATTGTTCACTGAGTTCGCGAAATTCATCAAAGGTAAATTCCGGCAGGTGTGCGCTGAGGTTAGCATCTTGTTGGTTGATTTCAATGAGGGTGTCACGCATCGCTTGCACGGGGCGCACAATCAGATGACGCATATAGAAAATAGTGAAAATAAAGCCCGCGAAGATAAGCGCTGATAACAGTAGTAGAGCACCTACTCCTTTTTCTTCTAATTCGTTGTATAGCCAAATCAGTGTGATCAGTTGCAGAGTGAATAGGAACCCGAGATTCCCAACAATCTTGCGCGTTAGCGTGAAGAAAAAAGTTTGTTCGATAAAATTGTAAATGCGCATAAACCAACTCATTAGGTGTGGCTCCATCTGCTTACTGAGCATGAGGTAACATGCTCAGTATTGTATAAAGCAAAATATTTTCAAGTGTTTAGCTTTAATACCTGTGCAGATCTGAACTGATAATAAGCTCAGCCCGACACGTACCTAACACTGACTTTACGCTTCTTGGGCTAAGACCATTTTTGTGTTGCAGGGAAAGTTAGTGAACACGCCGTCCAGCCCAAGCTCTTTCATCGCGATGATGTCTTGAGGTTTATCGACAGTGTATGCGTAAACCTCCAGTCCTCTCGCCTTTGCATCTGCAACAAATTCATGATTAACAAAGTTTTTATCCACATGCAGGCTAAATGCATTTAAGCGTTGTGCAAATTCAGCATAGCCCAGTGGAATCGATGATGTTAAAGCGCCAATTTTCACCCAAGGAAGGTGCTGCTTCAACCACATGAGTTGATGGTGATCAAAAGAAGAGACGATAAGTTGTTCGCGTTGTAAGTTTCCCTCGGCAACGCTTTGCTCAAGTGTGGCGACTAGCTTATCGAGAGAGAATGTGTGCTTGAGCTCAAGGTTAAGCATGGTTTGATTTCCGACCCAACCTATAACATCCTGTAACCCGGGTACGCGTTGACCGAGGCCCGCATCAAAGTTTTGGATGTCAGCGTAGGCTGTGGCATTAACCTTGCCCTGTCCTGAAGTGGTTCTATCCAACCAAGAATCATGAATGATCACATAATCATCCAAACAACTTTGCAAATCGACTTCAATACCATCTACGCCAATAAGCAGCGCATTTTCTATGGCTAGCTGGGTATTTTCTGGATAGTTGCCGCTTGCTCCGCGATGTGCAAACACTTTCATGTTTTTTGCCTCGATACTGACCAAGTTTCAAATAAAGCCGCGCTGACGACCAGCAAACCGCCAAATAACGTTGCTAAATCAGGACGTTCTTGTAGCAGCATAAACGCCAAAATTGTTGCGTACAAGGGTTGTAAGCAAGAGATTAATCCTGCTGTGGTTGCACTCAATCCTCGCAAAGATGCTGCAAATAGTGCATGCGGGGCTGCTGTAAATATAATGCCGACTAACAGCAGCAGGGCAATATCTCGCTGAGCTATGTCATACACAGGGACTTCAACAAAGGCACATAGCAAAATAGATGCGATGGCTGTTTGGTAAAGCATGGTTTGCGGGCCGCTATAGTGGGTAAAGTAGCGCTTTTGAAGAATATTACGCATGGCAAAACAAAGCGCTGAGAACACGCCGGTAACAATCCCAAGGGTCACGTCATTACCGAGGTTCGCTTCAGGGACGAGCAAATAGATACCCAAGCTCACCACCATTGCGCTGATGATGTCTTTGAGCTTTGGCAACTGGCGGTTAAGCAAGGGCTCAATTAATACGGTTAAGACCGGATAGCTGAAAAAGGCGATAATACCAATGGTAACGCCTGCTAGTTGCATGCCTTGGAAATAGGTGACCCAGTGCACCCCAACAATCGCACCAAGCATCAACACCACGAGATAGTCTCGCGCGCTCGATAACTTCAATCTTGAACCCTGAAAAGCCAGTAGTACACCTAACGCCACGGCGGCGATAGCCGTGCGATATACGGTAATGTCTAGTGCTGATAGGTTTATGAGTTTGGCAAATAACGCGGTGCCACCAAACATCAATACAGCAATATGAAGGTAAATAAGGCTTTGTTTATGGGGGCTCATTTAAATTATTTGTTCTAAAGCGTAAGAACTTAATAATAAGAGTTATTTCGAGCGGATGTAAGCATTAACGCGGTGAAATAGGCGATTTAGATGATGTGTGTATATTTGAGCCGGGGGATGGGCTTGGATGCCTGACGGCAACAATGGGTAAATCAAAAGAAAGTGGTGGAGCTAAGCAGGGTGAAAAACGCCCGAAAAAAGCACCGTTTTTTTAGTTTTGAACGCGAGATAAGGATATCGAGCTGGGGGATGGGCTTGGACGCCTGACGGCAATAATGGGTAAACCAAAAGAAAGTGGTGGAGCTAAGCAGGGTGAAAAACGCCCGAAAAAAGCACCGCTTTTTTAGTTTTGAACGCGAGATAAGGATATCGAGCCGGGGGATGGGCTTGGACGCCTGACGGCAACAATGGGTAACCAAAAGAAAGTGGTGGAGCTAAGCAGGGTGAAAAACGCCCGAAAAAAGCACCGCTTTTTTAGTTTTGAACGCGAGATAAGGATATCGAGCCGGGGGATGGGCTTGGACGTCGGACGCCGACAATGGGTAAACCAAAAGAAAGTGGTGGAGCTAAGCAGGATCGAACTGCTGACCTCCTGCGTGCAAGGCAGGCGCTCTCCCAGCTGAGCTATAGCCCCACTTCATTGGGATATTCCCGAAGGAACGATGCGTATTTTATAAATTTTTGTGTGGCGGTCAAGCTTCAACTACAAAAAATTTTAATAAAGTGCCAAATCCTTTCATTGCTTTGATACAGTAACTGATAACACTCAGATAGTTAGTATAGATTATGGTCAGAATTTTAAGTGTGGTCATTCTCGGTTTTGTGCTTTCGGCATGCTCTTCATCGCCGGATGAACCACCCTATGAAATCGTTAATAAGCAGTTTTACGACAAAACAGGTGAGCAAGGTGAAAAGCTCTTTGCCTACGTCATGTCGGTCAAGGCGAATAAGCGCAAAGGGCTACGTTTAGATAGGCCTGTTAGTCGCAGCCAGATTAAAGACTATTTGGAACAAGAGCACTTCGATGAGTCTCGAGTACTGAAGCTACAGCTCGAGGACGAGGCTGCGGAAGAGCTAAAAAAAGAGCTCCAACAACGAAATTATTGTGCGGACGGTTATGATATTAACGAAGTTTTGTGGCGAGATTTTAGTGTACAGTTGCGCGGAGCTTGCAAATAGTGGCCGCAGATATTGACGCATTATCAGCGTTATTCGCTGAGTTAAAGATAGACTGTGAGAAACTTGTACATCCGCCATTGGCCACCGCGCAAGCTGCCGATGAAATTGCATTACATCGCCCGGGTGTTCGCCTGAAAAACCTCTTTTTGCGCGACAATTATGGTCGTCGGCACTTTTTACTGATCACAGCGCATGATGCCTTGGTCGACCTCAAAGCGTTATCCAAAGCGCAGCAAATATCTCGCTTGGGATTTGCATCGGACGAAAGGTTGGCAAAATACCTCGGCGTTCAACCTGGTTGTGTGTCCATGTTGGCATTAATGAATGACCCACAGCACCACGTGGAGCTATGGCTTGATGAACAAATTTGGGCGGGCTTTGATGAATATGCCTTGTACCACTGCCATCCATTCGATAACGAGCAAACTTGGCTTATGCCTAAATCGGCATTGCTGCAACTGTTTGCGCATTGGGGGCATCAACCTTTGGTTCTGGAGGTTGCTAGGCGCTCAGGAACAACGATAAACGCGTAACCGGCCAGACACACAAAGGCTAAGCAGGTCAAAAATGCGCGCTCGCCATAAGCTTGATATAGCAATCCAGGTAAAAACGAACCTAAGGCTCCGCCGCAGTAATAAAATGACACATACACACCATTGGTTAAGCTTGCACTGGCTCTACTTAATTTGTTGACCAAAGGTGCTGCGGTGGCATGGATAATAAACATAGAGGCGCAGAAGCAAGTAAAGGCCATTAAGAACAATTCAAATTGTTGCCAGTACATCATGGCAATTGTCACCGTGTAGAACACAAACATGGCGCCCAAAAAGCCAAATAAGTTGTTGCAACGTTTGTGCAGGTAAGGGGTGAGTAAGGTGGCTAATGCCCCCAATAAATAGCCGCTGTAGACCAAGCCGATATTCTTAGTACTGGTCATGGCATAGGTGCTGCGTAAGATAAATGGCAAGTAGTTCAGCAGTGCGGCGAAGCAGAAAAACATACAGAAAACCGCTGCGTACAAACTCATTATACGCGCATTGGCCAGTGCTTTTAAATTCCCTCTCAGTGGAGAATGAGCTTGACGGATAGGGCTTTTTTTCGCGCGAATGAGCAGGGCCAAAAATATCAGTAACGCCGAATTAAACCAAAAAAAGCTCTGCCAATTAATGTATTCACTGAATGCCGCCGCCAACGCTCTTCCGAGAAAACCGCCGGCAATTGTACTGCCGATATAACCACTCATTTTGCTGCTGATATCAGCGTCTTTGTATCTTAGGGCAATGCTTGCGGTCATCGCCGTAAGGGCTGCAGGTAAGGCAATGCCCTGAATAAGTCGGAGCGTTTGCAATTGCCAAAACTGTTCTGTGAAAGGAATGAGGGCATTACTCAACGCTAAGATCACCATGATCCATTGCAACACCTTGTATAAATTACGGCGGTTTAACAACACGCCATAAAGCAAAGGAGCGATGGCCAGCGGCAACATGGTTAATGTCATTAATGACCCTGCTGTTGCAGGACTCACGTTGTATTGCTCGGAAAATAAGGCAAGTAGGGGCTGAACTGCGTACAGCACAAAAAATATTACCACCGAGCAGCAAAGCAATAACCAATATGACATAGCAGTGTAATGGTCTAATAAGGCTGGGTAAATTGTATCATAGGCTGGATGTGTATGGGTAAAGCTTGCGATTAATCAAAGCCTTGTACAATTTAGCATGCTAATTTTGCCAGCATAGATAAACGGCGAGCTGCACGTGACAATTTAATTTCTAATTCGGTGGTCAAAATCTTAAATCAATTGGTATAAACTAAACGCATTCAGTTTGTTTGTATGAAGTGACAAAAATGGGTTCTTTACAAGATCAATTGCTCAAAGCAGGCTTAACCACCGAGCATAAAGCGAAATTAGCTAAAACAGAAAAGCGCAAAGCACAAAAGAAAAAGAAGAAAAAAGGTGCGACGAGCGATCAGAGCGATTTGCAAAAGCATATTGAGGAAACTAAAAAGGCGCAGCAAGAAAAAGCCGCTCAGGTCAATGAGCAGCGTCAAGCTGAATTGAAAGAGCGAGAGCAAGTTGCGCGCGTTAAGCAAATTCTTGAGCACCACAACCAAGATGAGATCCGTGGTCCGGTAACATTTAACTTCACTTATGACAGCAAAATCAAAGAAATTGAAGTTAACGCGCAAACGCAAAAGGCGCTTGCCAATGGTCGTCTTGCAATTTGTGTACTGGAAGGTAAGTTTTATGTATTGCAAGATGAGCCAGCACGCAAAATTGCAGAAGTAGATGAAAAATATATCGTTTTCCATGTGGAAAATGATGATCAAGAAAAAGACGAGGACGATCCTTACGCAGACTACGAAGTACCTGACGATCTGATGTGGTAAGCCTGATTGGCGCAGTAATGTTAGGTTAATTGTAAGTTGCTAGTGTTAGGGACAAGGGTCTACACTCATTCCTAGTGGGAAGAATCCCTCTAATTTTTACCGTCAAAATAAGAGTAAATACTATGAAAAAAATGACAAAAGTACTTATGGGAGCCGGTGCTATCGCAATGTCAGCGATGGCGATGAATGCACAAGCAGCAGATGGTAAGGCTCTATACACTGAGAAAAACTGTCACACCTGCCACGGTGCGGATGGCAAAACGCCCATCATGCCTCTTTACCCTAAGCTTGCAGGCCAAAATAAAGACTACATGGTTGCACAAATGAAAGACATCAAGTCGGGTGCGCGTAGCAACGGTATGTCTATGGCGATGAAAGCCATGGTAGCAAATGTATCAGACGAAGAGTTTGAAGCTATCGCAGCTTACCTTGCTGGTGTTCAGTAAGTAATACGCTATCTATTCGTAAGAAAACCACCGCTTGGGCATGCTCGAACGGTGGTTTTTTGTTGCTTAGCATTTGATAAGTATTTAGACTTCTATACATCTATAAAGTGATTGGAAAAAACTATGAGTGTGATCCCCCATTTACCGCTATTGAGTCTTGAGGGCAAGGTAAGCGAACAAGAGTGGCGCCTTCGCGTTGATTTAGCTGCATGCTATCGACTTGTTGAACACTTTCGTTGGGGAGACTTAATTTACACTCATATGTCGGCACGTATCCCAGGTACTGATGAGTACTTAGTTAATGCATTTGGCTTGAGCTTTGATGAAGTTACCGCTTCGAACTTGGTGAAAGTAAACTTGCAAGGCGATATTGTTGATGAGACACCGCATCAAATTAACCCTGCAGGCTTCACCATTCACAGTGCTATTCACGAAGTGCGCGAAGATGCGCACTGCGTGATTCACCTTCACACCAAAGAAACCATTGCGGTAGCCAGTGTTGAGGGCGGGTTGCAGCCTTACTCACAGCATTCGATGTTTTCACTGCCGTCGCTGTCTTACCATGAGTATGAAGGCCTTGCAGTAAACGACGAGGAAAAGGCTCGTCTACAAAACGATTTAGGTACGACCAATCATATGTTATTGGTCAATCATGGTGGTTTAACCGTGGGCCCAACTGTGGGGGATGCCTTTATGCGTTTCTACGATTTGCAGCGAGCATGTGAAATTCAAGTGGCAATTCAAAGTATGAATCAATCGCCTATCCGAGTGCCTCAGCCAATCATAGATAACATTTATAATCAGGCCAATGTGGTGCACAGCGGCAGTACTGGCGGGCAATTAGCTTGGCCAGCAATGTTACGCAAAGCATATCGTTTAGACCCGAGCTTTGCCGAGTAAGAAGGAAAGAATATGAAAGTTAATCGCGTTGAAGTTTTCGACATTCACTGCCCAGACCGCCCGGCGTGGACACCCGTTTTTGTGCGTATTCACACAGATGAAGGGATCAGTGGTGTTGGTGAAGCTGGTTTAGCTTACGATTTAGGTCACAGTGCCGCGGCCGCCATGATCAAAGAAATGGCAGAAGCCTTTTTGATTGGCCATGACCCGTTCCAAACAGAAATGCTGTGGTCACGTATGCTGCGTGAGAGCTTTTGGGGCTTAGGTGGTGGTCCTGTAGTCTATGCTGCCATGAGTGCGATTGACACTGCGCTGTGGGATATTAAGGGTAAAGCCCTAGGCTTGCCTGTATATCAGCTGCTTGGCGGTAAAGTAAACGATGAACTGCGTACCTATGCGTCGCAATTGCAATTTGACTGGGACACTGAGTTCAAAGCGCTTGTTGAGCCTCAGGAATACGCTGAAGCGGCACTAAAAGCGATGGCTGAGGGCTATGATGCAGTTAAAGTTGATCCTATCCAGTACGACAAGCACGGCAACACTTATTACGACCGCACCAAGATCATCTCACGCGCAGAAATGAAGCTATACCGCGCTCGTATGCAAGCTATTCGTGAAGCGGTAGGCGACGAAGTAGACATCATCTTCGAATGCCACAGTCTGCCGGGGGCAACCTCAGCGATTCAAATCGGTGAAATTGCCGAAGAATTTGATTGTATGTACTACGAAGAGCCTGTGAACTATCTAAATCACTCGTTGCACGCTAAGGTTGCCGACAAGGTAGCAGTGCCAATTGCGGGTGGTGAGCGTTTGTATAACCGTTGGGGCGTGCGTCCTTATCTTGAGGATCAAAGCATTGATGTATTACAGCCAGATATTGGTTTATGTGGTGGTTTTACTGAAACTAAAAAAGTGTGTGATTACGCCGATATCTTTGATGTGCGTATTCAAGCGCACGTGTGCGGTGGTCCAGTGGCTACGGCTGCATCTTTGCATTTGGAAACCGCTATTCCTAACTTCTTAATTCACGAGCATCACACCTACGCCATCAAGAAGTGGAACCGTGAGCTATGTATTCAAGACCCACAACCGGTTAACGGTAAGTTCAAAGTTAGTGAAGCGCCTGGTATCGGTATTGAACTGAACGATGAAGTGGTGATGCGCTCTACACGTGTAGAAATCAAGTAATCACTGTCGCACGAAAAAACAAAAGAGCCAGCATCATGCTGGCTCTTTTGTTTTGTACTCGTCGTTATTATTTACACGACAATTGAGGCGTTGGTATCACCTGCTCAGAGTTCAGATGGCGAATAAAGCACTGTTTGCCATCGGTGAGCAGCATAAAACGATGTGGCATTTCCAATTGTTTTCCCATAATCGGATTGCCATTAGCATCGGCTATTTTCGGCGGTTCAATTACCAAGGAGCTTTTTTCCATAAAGACATTGGTATTGAGATTCACCGACTGACTTCCCACCACTTGTGCAACCACCGCAGCCACCTGCTGGTGGCTGGGTTCGCTTAACGTCGCTGGGCGCAACGCTTCTTCGTCAGCAGTGCTATTACAACCGCTCAGCGCGCTTGTTGATGCCAAGGCGAGTAGGCCAAGTAACTTTGCGCGATGCATTATTGAGACTCCTTATTGAGTGGTGTCATGATGCGGTTGTTGCGCAATTTTGTTTGCCAACGCTCATCACTAATCGACTCACCAATCTGCGCATTGGCATCACTAACAGCATAGCCTTTTAAGCCAGCGGTGCTGGTAGGGGCAGGGCATGAACCTGAACTGCGATAGTTCAATGCGGCATTAAACATGGCTTCACTTGTATCCCCTAAAAGATGGGTAAAGTCATCTGCTACCGCGCAACCCGTTACACGCACAGGGCTAAATGTGCCATCTGTGTAGTTTTGTGGTGCAAAGCCTTCTGCATATTCACCAAAACCTGCATTGTTTACACCGGTGAACTGAATAGTGAAGAATGTCGTGTCGCAGTTATCTGTTGGGTAAAAACCATAAGGCTTACCGCACGTTTTACCGCCAATAAGAACCACTTCAAAGCCTCGGCTTTGTGGAATTCCGCGCAAGCCATTAATGAGTGCTTCACTGGCTGAACAGGTGTTACCCGTAGTTAAGATAAACACTCGCTCTAAATTTAAGCTAGGTAAAGGGGAGCCTTCACTCACCCCTGAATCTGGATCAAAACCGATGTATTCATCAAAAAATGGAAAAGATTGCGCATTCTCAGAAAGCGGGTTGCTTGGGTTGTTGTTAAAGATGGTCCGCTCGAATACCAGATTACTGGTATTTGCTGAGCCGGCAATCATGTAGCCGAGTTGCGCAGCCATAGCAAGGTAGCCACCACCGTTATAACGCATATCAATAACCAAATCGCTTACGTTTTGTGCCGCTAGGTAATTAAATGCATCATAGAGTTCACGTTCAGCAGGAGCATTGTGGTCGTTAAATTGTACGTAGCCAACATTACCCGTTGTAGTACTCACTGTTTTTACATTCATTACCGAATCTTGGGTAATTTGTGCGGAAGTTAGCGTGATAGTGCGCTCTTCGTTACTACCGACCAATTTAAATGTAAAGTCTGTCTGAACACCTGTTTGTGAAGGGAATAGAGCCGCATTAATGGCATCTACCGCAGCCTGAGTATTGGCATTAACGACATCGACACCATTTACATCGACAATTTGCCAACCACGTTGCACGCCAGCAGTGACAGCAGCGGTTCCTGGCTCGGTGTAGCTCACGTACACTTCGCGCGGTGGTGATGCTTTAACTATCTTGTAGTTGAAGCCATACCCCATCACTGAGCCACTTTGCTGACTTTGCTGCCACTCAGAGGTGGGCATACTGAAGTGGAAGTTATCTTTATCTGCACCGGATGCGGTTTTTTCTTCGGTCTTGAGTAGATCAAAGTAGTCAATAACCCCAGCAATAGATGCGGGGTCTCTATCGGTGATTTCGTCATACCAAAGATAGGTTTCATTACTCCACGAGCGTAACCAATTTTTCTGATTAAGGTTTGCACACTGACCTTTGAACTGTTCAGAGGGGGCAAACTCACCGGCGACCCAGCCAGTCGGTGTGGTAGGTGGTGTCGTTGTGTCATTGCTGCCACCGCCACCACACGCAAATAGGAGTGAAGTCAACGCGCTGACAAGTAAAGGTTTTACAAAGCGATTATCCATAACATGCCTCATTTATGAGAAGTCTGTAATTAACTCTATACTAAAGCGTGTATCGGTGTAAAAAGGAAGTTAAATGTTATGTCTTATAGCACTTTATTACACTGTCGGCAGTGCAAAGCGGGCGTCATTGATTTAGCATATCGCCTTTATGCCTCCCGTGGCTTGTTTCATCGCAATAGGTATTGAGCTTGTGCAAAAAAGAGTGGCGTTTTGTACTTTAGTAAGTGTGTTGTTATTTGGCTGTGCGTCAACAGATCAAGGCTTAGCAGAAGACGTGCAATTTAAAAATTGGCAATTAATTAAAGTGGATACAAATTCGATTGCCAGTAGCGCCCATGTTCGTTTTATCGATGCAATGGAGATAGAAGGCCATACAGGGTGTAACGACTTTTTTGCCAGCAGCGCCATCTTTGATGAGCAACTGCGTATAGACAATCTTGGGATGACATACAAAGTGTGTGAGCAGGTCGAGAGCGATGTTGAGCAAGCACTGTTACAGACACTGAAATCGAACCCTGCGGTTGTGGTGGGTGCAGACACTATGGTGCTGACTGGTGCCCACACCCTTACTTTTCAGGCTCTACCTATTCAGGCGCTACCTATTCAGGCGCTACCTAATCAGTAAAAAGATTCTCAAGCTCTTGGGGCACAAAAGGGCGTCCTTGTGCATTCACGGAAGTGCCAATGACCTTTGCTTTCAATGCCAATTTGTCGTCATGAGCGCGGTAAATGTGCTGAATAAACGCGAATTTTAAACGGCTCTCGCGAACCACTTCGACGGTCACATAAAACGCATCACCCGGCATCAACGAGCTCTTGTAATCCATCTCACTGCGAACAACCACTAAGTTGATTTTATCGCGCGCAAGCGCCGCAAAGTCGATGTTTTTTTCGAGCAAGTATTCGTGGCGAGCGTGTTCTAAGTAGTTGAAGTACACACTATTATTAACTATCCCTTGCAAGTCGCATTCATAATCGCGTACTTTCATATCAAGACGAAACGTCATTATTTTTAATCCTATATTTTTATTTATCGCTGATGCTAGTATTAGCCGATAAGTACATCAAGGCGTAAATGAGTATGAGTGAAGTTGCTATTGTAACTGGCGGCAGCAAAGGAATTGGTCTGGCCATTGTAGAAAAGCTTGAAGAGCAAGGATTTCGCGTTTACAACTTGGACATTGTTACCTCTGATAAAGGGGAGTATCGCCACTGCGATATGCGTGATGTCGCGAATGTGCAACGTGTTATCGCTGACATTTACGAGCGTGAAGAGCGTATTGATGTATTGGTGTGTAACGCGGGTATTCACCGTAGTGCCAATATTGAACAAACTTCAGAAGCCTTGTTAGACGAAGTTATTGCCCTGAACATCAAAGGGGCATTTGCTGCGACTCAAGCGGTGTTGCCAGTCATGCGCGAAGCGCGCCAAGGTGCAATTGTTTATATTTCTTCTGATCAGGCATTAGTGGGTAAGCGTAATTCGTTTGCCTATAACTTATCAAAATCAGCCCTGGCGTCTATGGCCAAAACAACAGCACTGGATTATGCCCAATTTGGCATTCGCGCTAATGCGGTGTGTCCTGGCACGATTGAAACGCCTTTGTTTCACAGCGCAATCGACAGCTATTGTGAGCGCGCTGGTGCAAATAAAGACGACGTCGTTGCTGAAGAGGCCGCTTTGCAACCATTAGGTCGCTTAGGTCAGCCTGAAGAAGTCGCAAACCTCGTTGCTTTTCTTGTCAGTGACCAAGCCAGCTTTATCACTGGTTCACTGCAAGTCATCGACGGTGGCTACACTGCACAGTAAATGACGCAACGTATCTTCGACCCCCATGTGCATTTTTTTGCTTATGCCCATGGGGATTATCACTGGCTCAAGCGCGAAGGCGCGCCATTTTGGCCGCAAAAAAAACGCATCCAACGCGATTTTAGCGTTGCTGATTTACAACTAGGTGCTGACTTCACTTTGCTAGGCGTCACACATGTCGAAGCTGGCTTTGACAACCTACATCCTATTCAAGAACTCCATTGGCTGCAGAGCCAACATTTCAGCGGCAGCGCAATTAGTTTTGCTCAGCTTGACTTACCCAGTGAAGAATTTGCCGCAGCGCTTACTGAGCTCACGCATCCATTGTTGCGTGGTATTCGTGATATTACCGAAGGGGCAGACGGGAAACGGCTGTTAGCGGCAAGCGTTAGAGATAACCTTGCGCTGTTGCAGCGCCACGGACTTCTTTGGGAGGCGCAGTTTGATGTGAGTGATACTAGGCTGACTCAGGCGCTGGTGGAGTACGCTCAGAACTTTTCTGAACTCAGCATTGTTATTAATCATGCAGGGTTGGTTACTAGGGATAATTTTGCTCAGTGGCAGAACAATTTATTGTTATTAGCCCCGTACCCTAATGTGCATTTGAAATGTTCCGGTTGGGAAATCATTCAACCTGACTTCGATATAGCATGGCAAAAGCAGGTCATAGAGTCTGCGATAACAAGCTTTTCGAGCGCTCGGGTCATGTTAGCCAGTAATTTTCCTTTGTGTTTATTTGCTTGTTCCTACGAAGAGGTGTGGCAAGGGTATACACAGTTGCAACTGCCTGATTTTGATGCCCTTGTTTTTGCCAATGCCCAGCGCTTGTATAAACTCACTTCTTAAAATGAAAAAGGCCCACTAAAGTGAGCCTTGGATGGGTAAATACCGGGGTTTAAAATTCAAACTCGGCACCAACGTAAACAAAGCGACCTACACCACCGCCGTATTCACTGTCAAAGTTACCTCGTCCAGAAGCCACGTTATCACCCGTGTTTGGTACGAAAGGTCCTTTGTCATCGAACAAGTTGTTTACACCACCAAATAGGCGCAAGTCGTTGCCACCGCTCAAGTTGAGGTTATAAGACAACGAAAGGTTGTGTGTGATGTAAGATGGGTAGTACAAGTAAAGCGGTTTTTCAGGATTCTCAACGCAGCTGTCTTCACCCGCAGCGCAGGCCGCCGCGTTCTCGGCGAACAGCTCGTTCATATCCTCTACGCGATCATGGCTATCAACAATGTCGCTCATGTATTTTGTGGTCCAGCGAACGCGTAAGTCTTCGAATTTCCATGTCAGAGACGCACGGGCTTTGTCAGTGAAAATACCCGAGACCAGTTCACCATCATAATTGTTGACCACAGTGCCGTCGTTACCTTCATAGGTCACGCTGTACTCGGTTACATGGTTCCAATCTAACTTAAGGTCTAAGCTACCCCAGTCGCTCATATTGTACTTGTAGCTCACGGCGACATCGTAACCACGAGTGCGAGTTTCACTTAAGTTGAACACGCGTTGTAGGATTTCTGTCAGCTGACCTTCGTCATCACGAGTGATGTCATTACAGAAGCTGTTTTGTGGGCCGAAGGCGACACTTGATGAGTTATAACACTCGTTGAGGATGTCTTCGTTACCGATTTGTTCAATCGAGTCACTGATTTGAATGTCATAGAAATCAAACGAGATACCAAAGTTCGGTGCGAACTGAGGTTGCATGGTAATGCCCAGGGTGTAAGTGTCTGCGGTTTCTTCTTTAAGTAACTCATTACCTGTATTAGGTGAGTAACCATTATTTTCATCTACAAATACACCATTATCAGCGATTGCTTTAGCAATGCCAGGCTCTTGGCGACATGCAGCGTGGCCTGGCTCAGTTGAAGTTGCAGTCACACCATCACAAATGTCGGAGAAGCCATCGAAATCACCACGTGGAGGTGACATAAGCTCGGTGATATTTGGCGCTCGTTGTGAGCGAGAGTAGTTAGCACGCAGCATGTAGCCCGTCATCGGTACCCAGCTAAAGCCAGTGCGGTAACTTGCCATGGTATCCATGCCTTCAGGGCTGTATTCCGCTAAGCGAAGAGACGTTTCGAAATCAAGTGCTTCTGCAGCAATCACATTTCTCAGTAGTGGGAATGACGCTTCTGCAAATGCTTCATAGACATCCATGTCACCGGAGAAGGTTGGTACCACGTTGAAGGTTACACCGCCGTAGCGTTGATCTTTAGAAGTAACAACATCTTGCGTATCACGGCGGTATTCAAAACCAAATGCAGTGGCTACTGGGCCTGCGGGCATTTCGAACAATTCACCTGTGATGTAACCTTGAATATTAACTTGATCGATATTGGTGGTAATTGTCGGGTTTGAACGGATCCAGTCCGCCATTTCAGGAGTGATTGAGCCAATACCAAAAATGTTTAACGGCACACAGCCTTCGGCGCGCGCATCCGCATCTTTACACTGAATGGTGCCGTCATCTAAGCGCTCAGAGTTTAACGCTTGCGACATACGGACTACGTTTAGCTCATTTAAGCGCTTTTGTTTTTGCTCGAATGTACCGTAACCAACCGATAGATCCCAATCCCACTCGTCGTTAAATGCAGTGCCTTTAATGCCAGCCCAGCTACGGATTGTTTCACGGGTATTGTCGGTAATAACAGGGCCGACTTCTGCAAAGCGGCGGTCCCAGTTAATACGACCACTGGCGTTTTCACGAATAACATCCGGCAAGAATGGGTTATCGAGACCGATAAAACCAGGGCGAACCTCACCGGCAGCGCCTGTTTCTGGGTCGATAATGAGTACGTCTGCCGCCTCGTAGTCATCTTCTGGTGATTTAACGTTTACCGAGGTGTTCTTACTGTATTGTACTTGTGCGTATGCACGTGTGCTGTCAGTGATGTCGTAATCAAGTTTGAATGCCGCAGCAACGCGGTCATTAGGAATTTTTAGCTTTTCAAATTGCTCAAGGTTGATGCCGTCGCGCTCTTCATTCCAACCTGTTTGTAAGCCGTCTTCGTTGTACCAGTAGCCACCATCTGCTGCTTTTAGTCCTTCTTCAAAAACACCGCCGAAGGTACCGTCGCTACGCTCACGCCAATCAGCTTGGGTGATATCGCGCATACATTGGTCACCATCGATGGTGTTCATTTCATTACACATTTTGGTGGTGTTGTAATCGTAACTTGCTTCAATGGCTGCACGTTCGCGATCAGCGTAATCAATACCAAATTGGCGATCCCATGTGGCACTAAAGAAACCATAGCCTTTATCACCAGAGAAGGTGAAACCATGCTCGGCATCAATCGTGAACTCTTTACCACCGCCCTCAGGGGTTTTACCACCGCGGAATTTTACTTCACTGCCGACTTTATCGCTTTGCGTGATAATGTTGACTACGCCAGCAATTGCATCTGAGCCATAAACTGCCGATGCACCGCCGGTAATAACTTCTACGCGTTGTACCATGCCTGATGGAATCGTACCTAGACTGACATAGTTACCGCTGTAACTGTTAGAAACAACACGGCGTCCGTCAATGAGCGTCAAAGTACGGTCTGTGCCAAGGTCGCGCAGGTCGATGGTTGATAAACCGGTATTTTGCACACTTGATTGTGAGTTAGTGTTACTTGATGCTTCGCTGATCCCAGGGATTTGATCTACAAGGATTTCTGAAAGTGAACCAAGCCCTGTGTCTTCAATCTCATCACGGCTAATGCTCACCACTGGCGATGGTGTGTCAAAGTTAGTTCGGCGTAAACGCGAACCCGTGACGATGATTTTTTCCGGCTGCTCTTTGGCTTCTTGTTGTTGATTACTTGGCGCTGATGTTGTGCGTTCGATTTGTTGTTCGTCAGCATCGGCGGCGTGTGCACCAAAACACGCGCTTATCGCCACCGCAAGCAAGCATTTTTGTAGGCTTGGTTTCGAAGTAGACATTGTTATTCCCTTTATTATTGAATTTTTAGGTGCTGCAAACACACCGCTATCAGAAACTGGGGGTAGCCGATTGAGTGTGTTGCAGCGAGGGTAGGTACTGCCAAACTAGGACGTGTTGATCTTTGTAGTATGAATTTTGTTCAAATCAAAGGCGTTCGATGCTAGGAGTGGGTTATGTTGCATAGTGAGTTATGCTAACAGCCCATAACACCGCAGTGCGCGCCTTTAGTTGAACCCTTTGGTCAGTGCCATTAGGAGATTTATTCTGCGTTATCACCTGACTTACATAGAATCACTATGCGACGCAGGCTCTGCCTTGCCAAAATCCCCCAATGACTACTGCAAAAAAACACAGCAAAGATCAACACGCCCTAATATATGGTTAACTACTTGTAACTCTTGTAACTAGGTTAGGAGTGCGATGCAATTTAGCTATGTCGTTTATCAGCCGTTTTTACATCTATTTAATATCTATTCTATACTTTTCAATATCTTATGTGGCTATGCAAAGTCTTCATCGCAAACTGTTTTGTTAAGCATTTTGCTTCGTGTAGACTGATTGCAGTGAATAGCAACGCAGTGCAGGAAAGCTTACAACAGTGCAATTGGGCAATGAGTTTAAATTAAAAAACTGCCAAGTCGACGTGGCGATGTGTACCGTATCTTGCGGTGACGAGGTGACGACGTTGCAGCCCAAGTTTATGGAAGTACTATGTTATTTAGCACTTCGCTACAACCAGCCAGTAAGCCGAGATGAACTGATTGATAATGTTTGGGACGGCAATGCCTATGTCGGCCAAAAAGCACTAACAAACGCTATTTGGCACCTGCGCAAGACGTTCAAGCAGTGTGATGATAACCAAGAATACATAGAAACGTTGCGCAAAACCGGTTATCGCTTAGTGGTATTACCAGAACCAATTGTTCCCCTGCAGCCAATTACACCAGCGCTAACGCCCCCCGCTTTCATCAAGCCGCTTTTCGCTGTCGCTGCGGTGGTGTTTGTGGCTTTGTTTGCGTGGTTTCTCGTTGATGTAGCCAACCATCGTGAAGAACCTGCGAGTGAGAAAAGCGTTTATAAAATAACCAGTCAATTAGGCCGTGAGTTGTATCCAAGTGTCTCTCCTGACGGGCATTGGTTGTTGTATGCGTGGTATCAACTCGATGAACCAACCAATCTTTATAAGCAAAATCTATTATCACCCAGCGAGCCTGCACAGCCGCTGACGCAAACGCCATATCATGAGGGGCGTAGCGTTTTTAGTGCCGACATGAACTCGGTATTTTATTACCGCAAAGGCAGAAAAATTGGCTGTGAAGTGGTGCAACACTCATTGTTAAACGATGAAGTCCAAGTGATAGATAAGTGTTTGTATCGCCGCACAAGTGATGTTTCGTTATCCGCTAATGGCGAGCTACTTGCTTATGTGGGCTTGGATGCAACGGGAACAACGAATGTCGCCCATGTGCGAGATTTGCTTTCTGGACACAGTGAGCAAATCGATTGCCTACAGGGGTGTGACTATCGTGATGAAGCCCTAGCTATCTCCCCTGATGGCACGCAACTTGTGGTCAGCCGAAATTTACCCACGGGGCATGAAGAGTTGTTTCTCCTTAATGTGAAAACAAAGGAGCAAAAGCAAGTCACCTCCGGGTTTCTAGATGTGCGAGGGCTGGCATGGCATCCCACACAAAACAAAGTAACCTTTTCAGTTATTGAACAAGGGCGCCGTCAAGGTTACCACCTAAATATTGATAGCAATGAACTGACAGCTATCGATTTGCCCGGGTTCAGTTATCCACACTATGCGCAAAATGGCGATCTTTACTATCATCGTTGGCGTATTCCAAAATCAATCATGCATCTAAGTTTAGATGCCGAGGTGGCGTCTACGCCGTTCCCGCTTTTGCTTAGCGACCATAGTTTGCGTTTTCCTGCTTACAGTGAAGTAAATGATAAAGTCGCTTATGTATCGAATGAGACAGGGCAGGATGAGCTGTGGTTGTCGAATTTAAATGGTCAAGAGCGTAAACAGTTGACGAAGCTGGGCATGAGTATAGAGCATCCGAGCTGGTCACATAGCGGCAGATATATTGCATTTGGTGCATTTAGTACGCGCAGTAGCCACTTGTTTATTTACGATATGCAAACGGGCAGAGCACGCCAAGTTGGCAGTGATCTACGTTATTTTGGGCGCCCAAACTGGTCATTAGATGACACCAAGTTGTTTGTTTCAGATGACAAGCAGTTATATCAAATCGATTTGCAAACCAATGCGTTAGAGCAACTAACACAAGATGGTGGCACATTTGCTATGGCGGTCGATGAAAACACCTTGTTGTACTCAAAACTTACAAGTAAACGACTGTGGAAGTTAGATCTCGCGACCAAGGAAAGCACGAAACTAAGTCAGCAAGTACGGTTATCATCAGATTACGGCTGGTATTATTCAAACGACGTGGTTTATTTCTTTAATCTGCGCCACGGAGATTACCGTATTAGCCGTTTTGATATGAATACAGAGCAAGCCGATGACCTTATCCGTGTACAACAACGCGGGTTTTCACGTAACACTGGGTTATCTTACGTGCCAGAGAAAAACTGGTTGCTATACAGTGCTTACAAAGACCCACAAATTGATGTGATGGTGTATAAATAAGGGGCTGCGATGCCCCTTCATTGTTATTGAGCGCTGCTTAACACTTAATGTAAATGTCAGGGTTTAAATCGCGCACATCAACACTTAGGCAATACGAGCGACGGCAATAAGTGCGCAGGCATTCAAGTAGTTGTTTGCTGAGCAACTGCTTTTGCTCTGTGGTGCGCCCCGCCATGATGTATGCACAAATATGAATAAAACCTTCCTTACCATCACCTAATTTATAGTGCTGATATGCAATGGTTCGGGTTTTGATAGAGTCGAGGTCAAACAAACCGCTTTCAAAGGTTGCTTGGTGCACCTTTTCTACGAGTACTTGAGGTAAAACCGGAAGGTCTTCAGAGTGTTCAACAATAATATGGGGCATAACGAAACTCTTGTAATGTATGCTCTGTGCTATGGTTTAGCACATTTAATGGAAAATGCCAGAGGCGGTAAATATTGTTGCGCCAAATAAAGGTACAGTCAATTGCTTTGGGAATTTTATCAAACTAGCTTGGGTGACTGTCATTTTTTATATGAATTGATATGCTAGCAGCAGACTTTCCAAGTAATAAAAATAATATGTTTAGCTGGTTAAAACCTTCCCCTTTACTCGACGCCAATGAGCAGCAGTGGTTACTCGATACGTTTTTGTGGGCGTATGAACACTTTGACGGTGATTATTTTCTCAATCACAGCCCACTTGTGCTGCCAACCAATGAATTTTTTGCTGGGCGCAGCACCAGTGTGGCGCAAATGGCGACTCAGGTCTTTGCACAAGTGAAAGAGCATGCGGGCTTACAAGCATGGCCTATTGAGTTGGTGGAACCGAATCAAGCGGCGCCACAAAATTTTCCGCTTATGCAGTTCGCTGGCCGACTGCGCGGTGACGCTGCCGTGTTGCAGCACTCCACCGGGTCGGTAATGGTGTCTTACAATCCTCAACAGATTAATCAACCACAGGATCTTATCGCCAGCTTTGCACAAACCTTTGCCCGCGTAATGATATATCAGACTCGACAACTTCCCCCTGGCGGTGAAGAGTTCGTCAACGCCGCAACGGAAGTCATCGCCAGTTTCTTCGGCTTTGGTGTGATGCTAAGTAACACTGTGTATCAGTTCCGCGGCGGATGTGGCAAATGCTACAACCCTTATGCTAATCGCAGCAGTGATCTCTCTGAGCAGCAACATGTATTTTTGTTGGCCTTGTTTTGCGTAATCAAGGGCGAACAACACGCTGCTAAGCATCTCAAGGGGCATTTGCGCGGTTACTTTAAAAAGGCAACCAAGGACCTCAAACTGCTCGCAAATCAAAGTGCAGACCCGTTGTTGCTGTCACTAATCAGTGAGGAAAGAGCATGAGCTACTGGCCAGAGTTTGCGGCCATTGCGATCGCTCATTTCTTCGCGGTCGCCAGTCCTGGTCCGGATTTCGCTGTGGTGTTAAAACACAGCGTGAGCTATGGCCGTGCCAATGGTTTGGCAACAAGCGCTGGGGTTGGAGCTGGTATCTTTGTGCATGTAATTTATTGCTTGCTCGGTGTCGCTTTATTGATTTCTCAAGCGCCTACGGTGTTTATGGTACTCAAATACATTGCCGCATTGTATTTAGGGTATTTGGGTGTGCAGGCGTTGCGCTCAAAACCCAGTGAAGGCGCGACGCCGGAGTTTCAAGAGCATCAGCATCAAGGTTTAGCACTCGCATTTCGTCGTGGCTTTCTAACCAATGCGCTCAACCCCAAAGCGACCTTATTTTTCTTGTCGTTATTCACCTTGGTGGTGTCTGTACAAACACCTAAAGCGGTGCAATTGGGCTATGGTGTGTACATGGCGATCGCAACCTGGTTGTGGTTCTCATTTTTAACGATAATTTTATCAAAACATGCGGTGAGAAGTTTCTTTAACGCTAAGGGATTTTGGTTTGATAGAGCCATTGGCGTGGTGTTAATTGCCTTAGCTATTCAGGTGGTGTTGCTATGACTCAGTACTATTTTTCATTCGGCTCGAACATGTCAGCGCATAGATTAAAGGCGCGTTTACCCGATGCTAAGCGCATAGGTGTGGCGCGATTACACGGTTATGAACTGGCGTTTGATATGCTAAGCCTCGATGGCTCAGGAAAATGCACGATACACCCACATGATGAGCGGTTGGTTTATGGTGTGGTATGGCAACTAAATGTTGAAGAACAAGAGCAATTACATCGCATTGAAGGCCCGCGCTACGATGTGGCGCATGTTGATGTGGTTTTATCTGAAAATGAACAATTGTTATCGGCGTTCTGCTATGTTGCTAACACGGTCGATAAAGTCGCCTTGCCATTCGATTGGTATGTGCAGCATGTACACTTAGGTGCGCAAGAGGCCAATTTGCCAAAAACCTATATAGAATCAATCAAAAACCAAGCTAGTGTTGAGGACTTAAATCGAGAGCGCCGCCAACACGAAATGCAGATTCATCTTAAGGAATAATAATGAAATTGAAATCTATCCTGCTTGTGAGTGCCGCTTTAGCAGGAATGCACTTTAACGCTGACGCTAAATTAAACGAACAAAAAATAACGGCAGCAATTGAACAATCAATGGCGCGCTTTGATGTCCCGGGTATGGCGGTTGCGGTTGTTGAAGATGGCAAAGTAGCTTACGCCAAAGGCTTTGGTGTGCGTCATCTTGATACTAAAGAGCCTGTAAATGCAGACACTTTATTTGGTATCGCTTCTAACACCAAAGCATTTACTAGTGCGGCGTTGGCGATGCTGGTGGATGAGGGCAAGTTGAGCTGGGATGACAAGGTTATTGACCATATCCCTGAGTTTCGTTTGTATGACCCTTATGCGACACGTGAAATGACCATTCGCGACCTGTTAAGTCATCGCAGCGGCTTAGGGTTGGGGCAGGGAGATCTGATGATTTGGCCAGATACGGACAAATCAATCACGGATATTCTCGCGGGTCTGCAGCACCTCAAACCGCAATCAAGCTTTCGCAGTACCTACGCCTATAACAACCTTATGTTTGTCACCGCAGGCGAAGTGGTTGCGCGTGTCAGTGGTATGAGCTGGCAAGACTTTGTTGAACAAAACATGCTGCAACCACTAGGGATGGAAAAATCACGCGCTGGGTTCTCGCGTATCGATAAAGACAATAAAAACTTTGCTACGGGCAATATCCCACTGAACGGTAAGTTGCATCCTTTCTTTGTGAACTACCTTGAAGACTTCCGTGGCGCTGGGGCAATTGCCTCGAACGTGAACGAGATGAGCTTATGGTTGAACACGCAACTTAACGGCGGTGTGATGGCCAATGGCGAAACACTTTTCTCTGAAAAACAGCAGCAACAAATGTGGCTACCACATATCAACCGAGCTGTTTCGAAAAGCGCCTTCGAGGCATCGCGTCAGCAGTTCAGTGGTTATGGCTTAGGATGGTCAATCAATGACTATCACGGCTACAAGCGTGTTGGCCACGGTGGTGGGATTCTTGGAATGGTGTCGCAGGTCTCCTTGATCCCAGAGAAAAAGTTAGGTGTGGTGGTGTTATCAAACCAACAAGCGTTCGCTGCACTATCAGCGATTACCGAGGAAATATTTGAACAAGCGTTGGAATTGGAAGACAAAGACTACGTCGAAATGTTTGCCGAACGTCACTTCAAAGGCAAAGAAAAAGCCTATGCCAATGCTAAACCAGCACTTGTTGAGGATTATCAAAGCGCTTTACCAAACATTTACTACACTGGCACTTTACATGACAACTGGTACGGTGATGTCGTGATTGAGGAGCTTGATGGCGCGTTACGTATCGATTTTACCCATACCAAACGCCTCAAAGGCCAACTTGTACACCACAGTGGCAATACCTTTGTGGTGAAATGGGATGAGCCTTTGCTGGAGGCGGATGCCTTTATCGAGTTTACCTTAAACAGTGAAAACAAAGTCGAAAAAGCGAAGATGCATGCCGTCTCTACTGCCGTCACTGACTTTAGTTTTGATTTCCGTAATCTGGATCTGCGCCCGAAAAAATAACGGCGTAAGATTTTCGCGCTTAGCAGGCCATGTGTGCCTCTAACACCAAAGTCGCAGGGCTGTGTGCCCGCGACTTTGTTATGATCTTGGGTAAAACGTCAAAGGTTTTCACGCATGTCTCGAATCGCCGTCATTAGTCATCCTGCTTGTCGTCGTCATCATATGGGCGATGATCACCCTGAATCGGCGGCCCGCCTTGATGTGATTCAAGACCGCATTCTTGCCAGCGGATTAGATCTTTCTCTCAAGCACATCAGTGCCCGTAAAGCACAGCGAGACGATTATCTTCGTGCCCACAGTGAGCAATTAGTTAGCCAGGTGGAGCAACGTATCCCTGAGCAAGGTTATGCAGACTTAGATGGCGATACTCACCTTTGCCCGCAAACCATGACATCTGTTGAACGCGCTGTTGGCGCAGGTCTGACTGCGGTCGATGAAATTCTAGCGGGACAGATTGATGCCGGTTTTTGTGCGGTGCGCCCACCTGGGCACCATGCGAGCAGGGATAATAGCGCGGGCTTTTGTATCTTCAATAACTTGGCCATTGCCGTGCGTTATGCCCAAGCTCAAGGTGTGGAACGCATTGCGATATTGGATATCGATGTTCATCATGGTGATGGGACCCAGAGTATCTTCGCAGATGATGACAAGGTGTTGTTATGTTCGCTATATCAAAACCCGTTGTATCCTAACCCTGAGCGTGTACAGCGCGCTAACCTAATCCAATCGCCGCTGCCTCCTGCAAGTGATGGCAATGCATTACGCGAGGTCGTTGAAGGGCAATGGCTTCCAGCCATGGTGCATTTTGCACCGCAGCTAATCTTTGTTTCGGCTGGTTTTGATGCCCACTTAGAAGATGATATGGCGGCGTTAAAGTTTGTGGAGCAAGATTATGGGTGGTTTAGTCAGCGCATCAGTGAATTCGCGCAACACAACGATATTCTTGGAGTGATCTCTTTCTTGGAAGGGGGTTATCATTTATCTGCATTGGCTCGTGGTGTCGAGCACTACTTGCGCGGCCAGTTAGCAGCCTATGAGCCCTAGCGATTAGCCAATCATCTCTTTCATTGCAGCGAAAACCTGCGCCTCATTAGTAAGCTGCATTTTTGCACTACAACAATGGCCTTCGTGACTCAAAGTGTGCTTGAGGGCACTCACTAATTGTGCAAAGCGAGCCTCAATTTGTTTGCCATCAGCATCATAGTAATTGAACTGGCTATCAACGATGAATTCAACCTTATCATTGAGCGCATTACCTAGCTCTTTGTGTTCCTCTAGAAGGTCCGTAAACTCTGGCTCTACGAGGAGAATTGGGTAACAAAATTCGTGCATTTTTTGTCCTAGGTCAATCACAAAAACAATACCTTTGACTAGTATCAGCATACTACTATCAGCAGGACAAACCATGCAACTGAGTACGCGAGATTATACAGTCAAGGATGCGCGCACTTCGCCGCTTTATTTTTGTGGACCATCAGACAGTGTTTTAAGCGTTGTAGCGCAAATGCGTGAATTTAACGTCAGCGCTATTGCGATACATGACGGTGAATCAGTGGTTGGGGTGTGGACTGAATCTGATTGTATCCGTTTTCAATCACAAAATAGTGGCAGTGAGGGGCGTTGTATTAGCGAGTTTATGTCATCCCCTGTACACACCATAGGAGAGCATGAAAAGCTTAGCGATGCTGCACTGAAGTGCGCTAATTTGGGGATCCGCCATCTTGTCGTTGTAAATAACAAGCATAAGCCTGTAGCAATGTTGTCGTTGGCAAATATCGTCGATAGCCAAGGACTGGAGCACTACCTACATTTAAAACTTATTGGCGAGCATTATGATAAAGAGGTGCCGCAGGTTTCTGGTTGTAGCAGTATTACCCAAGTTACCAAGCTGATGGCAACATCGAACACTCACGCTGTATTGGTGGAGCATGAGCAGCAGTTAGGCATTATCACCGCTGCAGACGTGCTCGATATGCTGTTGCATAGCGACAGCGAATTGCCTTGCTGGCATTTTGCGAGCACCGATCTTATCACTGTTACCACTCGTGACACCTTGCTACGTGCTTATCATAAGCTACATCAACACAATATTCGCCACCTTGTGGTGGTTGACTCGCAAAGCACTGGCGACAAAGTACTAGGGGTCTTGACCTTAAAGCACATTAATACCGAGATAGAGTCTGCTTATTTAACCGAGTTACGGGCTGTATTAGCGGAGCGCGATTCAGCGTTGCAAGCCTCGCAAAAGAATTTGTATTTGGCGAACAAAATTATTGCAGCGTCGTTAGATGGCATCATGATCACCGACAAGCAGGGCACGATTTTACAAGTTAACCCCGCATTTAGTCGTCTTACCGGTTATGCCAGTCATGAGGTTATTGGTAAAACCCCCAAACTATTGAGCTCAGGACAACACGACATCGAGTTTTACAAAAGCATGTGGCGCACCATTGCAGCCAAGGGTGTATGGCAAGGAGAAATCTGTAATCGACGCAAAGATGGCGATACTTATGTTGAGTGGCTCACCATCATCGAAATAAAAGAAAAGGGTGATGATAACGTGGTCTATGCGGGGATATTCACCGATATCACCGAACGTAAGGCGGCTGAGCGAAAAATCGCAAAACTGGCCTATTTCGATGACTTAACCGGGCTTCCTAATCGACGACTATTCAAAGACCGTTTGAGCGTGGCCTTGGCGCACAGTGAACGCCAAAATCAGCGTCTTGCGGTGATGTTCATCGATTTAGATCACTTTAAAGGTGTTAACGACAGTCTTGGTCACAGCATTGGCGATGAACTGTTAAAGCAAGTATCAAAACGCTTGCAGCACTGTGTGCGCAGTGGTGATACCTTGGCAAGGCTAGGCGGCGATGAGTTCACCTTGCTGCTCAATGAAGTTGATAGCGTTGATGAGGTCATCGCCTGTGCTGAGGCGGTATTGGCACAATTCAATGCCAGCTTCTCACTGGCGCAGAACAACATCACCGTCACCACGTCTATCGGTGTAGCTATCTACCCCGATGATGGCACCACACTCGATAGCTTGTTAAAGCACGCGGATGTGGCCATGTACCGCTCTAAAGATTTAGGCCGTAACTCCTATCAGTTGTATAAGTCGACGATGAATGCGCGCTCCTTGGAGCGTTTGACGATGACGAGTCGAATCAAGCAAGCACTCGAGGAAAATGAGTTCGAGCTCTATTTGCAGCCGGTTTTGAGTGGCGGCAAGGGCGATCTTGTTGGTGCCGAAGCGTTGATCCGCTGGCAAGACCCGCATCTGGGCATGGTACCACCGAGCCAGTTTATTCCATTGGCTGAAGAGTTAGGGCTAATTACCGCAATCGATGCGTGGGTAATAGAGCATAGTTGTGCATTATTGGGGTATTGGCAGAATAAAGGGCTGTGGCAGGGGCGATTAGCGATTAACATTTCCGCAGCGCACTTTTGTAATGATGGGCTGGTTAATTTACTCAAAAAAGCGATTGATAAATATCAAGTTAATGCCTGCGGTCTTGAATTAGAAATCACAGAAAGCAGCTTTATTGAGTCGTTTTCTCAAGCCAAGAAGGTGTTGGCTGGGCTGAAACAACTGGGCGTCAAAATAGCCCTCGATGATTTTGGGACGGGTTACTCTGCGTTGAGCTATCTCACGAAATTGCCCATCGATAAGCTGAAAATTGACTCAAGTTTTGTGGCCAAGGTGCCGGATGAGTACGGTAACAGTGAAATTGTTAGCGCCATTGTCGCTATGGCAAAAAATTTGAATTTAGAAGTGGTGGCAGAAGGGGTTGAAAAACCCTGTCAGCGCGCATTTTTAGATACGCTTAAGTGTGATTATTTACAAGGCTTCCTACTAGGGAAGCCTTGCAGCAGCGTTGAATTTGCTATGCGCTATAGTCTACCTCGACCTCATACGCACCAAATTTACGAATGTTGATTACGCCGGTATCAAAAATAAGATACTGACCTTTTATGCCCTGTAAAACGCCACTCACGCCAAGCTCTTTATCAAAATTGAACGAGCTTATTTTAGTAGGGTAGTTATCCACCGGGTAGGTGATATTCACCACTTCTTCGTCCAATACCTCGATGGCGGTTGCACCAAACAACTCGGCTAGTTCATCCAGCTTACCTTTAATTTGTGGTAACAACTCTTCACGCGCAGCAACAAGATCAATGTCTACTTGGGTGCCTTTGAGCATATTGCGCCAATTGGTTTTGTCGGCGATGAACTCGGCCAACGCCACTTCCACTAAACCAGACTGAAGGCGTGTTTGCACCTTGATGATTGGTAGTGCTGCGGTTGCACCTTGGTCAATCCAACGAGTTGGAATTTGCGTGTGACGAGTAATACCCACTTTTAAGCCTGACGTATTGGCAAGATACACGTAGTGAGGGATCATACAGTTTTCTTCACCCCACTGTGGCTCGCGACAGGTGCCTTGATCATAGTGGCAGGTTTCAGGTTTCATGATGCACATGTCGCAACTGGCAAGTTTGCGCATACATACAAAACAGTGGCCTTGTGAGTAACTTTTCTTCGTTTTCTTGCCACAACTACTACAGAAAATATTGCCTGTGTGCGTTAAGGTAACAGGACGACCAATGAGTTCATTGAGAGACAGGAGCTCATCGCCAACCGGTAATTGATATTGCACTGCTTCAGCTGGGCTACTGCCGAGCTGGGTTTTCATTTTTTTTAGTGTACCTTGCATGTAACGCCCCGATGCGATTGTTATCGGGCTATGTTAGCAAACTCAGGGAGTTAATGCATGCAGCCTAATGCTGTGAGCGGTGATGTGCCAGCCAATGCTGGTAGTCGTTTAAGGGCATAGGCTTGGCAAATAAATAGCCTTGGCCTTTATCAGCGCGATATTCCCTTAATAGTGCAGCGACCTCTTGTGTTTCCACTCCTTCGGCAGTGACCAATAGCCCAAGGTTATGCGCCATGTTGATAGTGGTTCTCACGATTGCCTGATGGTGTGTTGATTGCGCCATAGATAGCACAAAATGCTTATCGATTTTTAGTTCGCAAAAGGCATATTCCAACACGTACTCGAGTGATGAGTAGCCTGTACCGTAATCGTCTAGAACGACACGCACGCCAAGCTCAGCCAGTCGCACAATCAGTGCTTTGAGTGCTTGGATATCGTCCACCAGTGCTGATTCAGTGAGCTCTAGTTTTATTTGCGAGGGAGCTATGTCGTGATAATTGAGCATGTCGGCAAGTTTTTGCGCAAAGTCATCGATATGTATATCCTTAGCGCTGATGTTAACTGAGACACTGTGGCTGCGCCATGCATCTCCTTGCGCTGCGATATCTTGGCAGACTGTATTAATAACCCATAAAGTAAGATCGTTAATTAAACCTACTTGTTCGGCCAGTTGAATAATGTGTTCAACTGTAAAGTGGCGATGTTGCTGCTCGGGCCACCGCAGTAAAGCTTCAGCACCGCTTACTTGTAAGGTATCTAGGTCCACCTGCGGTTGATAAAATATGCGTAACTCCCCTTTATTCATCGCTTGCTGAAGTTTGGCGGCTAGCGCCAGTTGATTTGGTTTCGGCTCCTCATTGTGATCAATATACTGTACTGATGAATGCAACATAGTGCTTTTTTGTAGGTTATGGCAGGCTTGTTCAACCAGTTGCTTCACGCTGTGATCAGGAGAAAGGCTCTCAATCACAGCCATTTGATACTCCGCGTGTAAAGTGAGTGTGTCGATCTCAAACTGCGTATCTAGCCGTGCTAGCAAGTGCAGCAATTTTTGATTGATTACACTGCGAGCATGATACGGGAAAATAAAGGCTAAGCAGCCGCCACTGAGTTCGACAATTTTTTCGTCGCTGTGATGTACAACATTAAAGCAATTCAGTTCATCGACATTGTCAGCCAAATTGTTAGCCACATTACGCAATAGATTATTGCTTTGCTCCACATTTAGTACGCTTTGTAAGCCGCCAAAGGAGCGCATATAAATGATACCTATGGAAAAGGGGCGGTTGCGTTTTTGTAGCGACTCTACACGCTGGCTCAAGGTGGTGTAATTGAGTAGGCCACTGTCGTTGTTGTGAGTGGCATGGTAAAGAGCTTGCTTACGCTGATACCTTACTCGGTCAGCCAAGGCCAACGCCATCAGAGCTATTTCAAGTAAACTGCCGAATAAAAAGGCATGGCGGGTTAGGTAGCTGTATTGCAGCACGCCAGTGAGTTCCAGAGGCTGCACCGCCGCCGAACATACTAAAGGCAACCAAGATAAGATATAGAACTTGGCCCAGCGAAACCCCGATTTCAACTTTTTATAAATCAGCCAAAAACAGATGATATACAGCCCCGGCATCGTCGTAAAAAACAGTGGTGCTGCATAATTCTCTGGTATAAAAATACTGATAAAGCAGAGGATGATGAGTAATTGTAAGTAGCGGACGGCGATGCGATACGCCGAATCTTTATCCTTGTGATAGCGCAAGAACATGATACAGAAGCCGAGCGTAGTAATAGCGATGGCATAGTTACTGATGATGACCTGATGGTGGAAATACAACTGCCAATGGACGGGCCACAGATAAAAACCATAACCCAGTACTATGCCAAGTAAAATCATGACGGAAAGAATGTAGCCTACGTACACTAGGTAAACGCGATCCCGTATGCTGAAATACAAAATGAGGTTATACACAGCCGTCATCAACAGCACCCCGACAAACACCCCCCACAAAGAGAACGCATTACGATTGAGTTGTTCAAACGCGCCTAACTCGTGGATAGTTAACGGAGTTTTGCTGATTCCTGATGTATGTATGGCCACTAAAATTTGCTGACTTTCACTGCCTGATAACAGCAAGTTGTAGTGCGGCATCGCGTATTCAAGTCGGCTTAAGTCGGTTTGTAGGTCGCCTAAGTGTTTTATTTCTTCGAGAGTATTGGTGTGGTTAAAACGATAAATAGTGAGTTTATCGAGCATAGGGTTATCGAAGCGCAGCACTAACGCGCGGGCATTGTTGCTTTGGTTTTTGATATTGAGCTTTAACCAATATTCTTGATTACCGAAACGCCATGGTACTTGCTCCCAAGAACCAGTTTGAAATATCTCTTGTGATTGCGCGACTACCTTGTCTAATCGCGTTGGTTCAGGAAGGACCGCAAAGCTCTGGGTGATATCTATATCACTGCTATCAAGCATGTATTGTTGCGCAGGCGACGCTAAATTTACCATCAGCACAGAAACGATGAGGCACAAAATAGCGAAAAGAAAAAAGGCAAAAATATGATAAAAATTGATGCGTGGTAGCAAGATAGCTCAGCTATGAATGTTATTGTTTGCCAAAGTGTAGCAAATTGTCACAGCGCTGCAGTAGTAAGAGTGTAAGAAATTGCTAAGCATAAAAAAAGCGAAGCCTGAGCTTCGCCTTTTTCCAAGCACTGCTATGAGTGTTTAGCTTTCACGCGCGATTGCACGGTAAGCGATATCTGTGCGGTACTCTACACCGTCCCAGTTAATCGCTTTGACTAGCTCATAAGCGCGTTGTTGCGCTGCAGTAACTGTTTCACCTAGCGCGGTTGCACACAGTACACGACCACCGGCAGTCACTACGTTTTCACCATCTTGCTTAGTACCCGCATGGAATACTTTCTCGCCTTCTGGGTACTCAACAAGTAGACCAGAGATAGCGTCGCCTTTAGGGTAAGAGCCAGGATAACCTTTGGCTGCAAGCACGACACCTACCGCTGCGCGAGGGTCAAACTGGATATCCGTTTTATCTAGCTCTTCGCGGTTGGCCGCTTCGATAAGTTCAACGAGATCTGATTGCAAACGCAACATGATAGGTTGTGTTTCAGGATCACCAAAGCGACAGTTGTACTCAATCACTTTCGGTGTGCCGTCAGCTGCAATCATTAAGCCAGCGTATAGGAAACCAGTGTAAGGGTGGCCTTCAGCAGCCATACCAGCAACAGTCGGGTTGATCACCTCATTCATAATACGCTCGTGAATGTCAGGTGTTACCACTGGTGCAGGTGAGTAAGCACCCATACCGCCAGTGTTTGGACCTTGGTCACCATTGTATGCACGCTTGTGGTCTTGGCTAGTTGCGAACGGTAATACGTTTTTGCCATCAACCATCACGATAAATGATGCTTCTTCACCCTCAAGGAATTCCTCGATAACAACACGGCTACCTGCATCACCGAATGCATTGCCCGCGAGCATGTCGCGTACAGCTTCTTCAGCTTCTGCTTCGGTCATTGCTACGATAACACCTTTACCTGCTGCTAAGCCGTCAGCTTTAACAACGATAGGTGCGCCTTGCTCTTTGATGTACTCAAGTGCAGGCTCGATTTGCTCAAACGTTTTGTAAAACGCAGTTGGAATATCGTGACGCGCTAAGAAGTCTTTCGTGAACGACTTAGAGCCTTCAAGTTGTGCTGCGCCTTGAGTTGGGCCAAAAATTGCTAAACCTTGGGCACGGAATGCATCAACGATACCGATTACCAATGGCGCTTCAGGGCCGACAATCGTTAGTTCTACATTGTTTTCTTTAACGAAAGCGATCAGTGCTTCGATGTCTTCAACACCAATGGCAACGTTTTCTAACTTAGGCTCAAGCGCAGTACCTGCGTTACCAGGTGCTACGAATACTTTCTCAACTTTTTGTGATTGAGCGGCTTTAAACGCTAATGCGTGTTCGCGGCCGCCACTGCCAATGACTAGTACATTCATGGCTTAAAAATCCTATTGCGGTTTGATGAATTTCAGCGTCATCCGGTCACTTTCGCCAATCGCTTCATATTTTGCGCGATCTTCATCACCCAAAGCTAGGCTTGGTGGTAGGGTCCACACGCCTTTTGGGTGATCGGCGAAGTCTTTCGGGTTCGCATTGATTTCACTTTTCGCAGCAAGTTCAAATCCTGCTTCTTTTGCTAAGGCAATCACCCAGCTTTCTTTTACATAACCTGAGCGCTTAGCTTTAGCTGCGTCACGGGTTTCTGGTAAGCGGTGGTCAACCACGCCCAGTACGCCGCCCGGCTTTAAAGCTGTGTAGAATGCACGCATTGCATCTTTTACTGCTTGCTCATCGCCGTTCATATACCAGTTATGAAGGTTACGGAAAGTTAGCACCATATCTGCACTGCCTGCAGGGGCAATGTTATGGTGAGTGCCAGCAGAAAATTCTGTTAGTCGGATATCAGCATAGGCACCTGTGTTGGCCATCTTTTCTTTAAAGCCAGCCAATGAACGTTGGTAATATTTTACATCTGAGTCAGCAGGGAAGTGGGCAGCATAGAGTGTGCCTTTACCTTTTAACAAAGGTGCAAGAATATCTGTGTACCAACCACCGCCAGGTGAGATTTCCACTACTGTCATCTCTGGGGTAATACCAAAAAATGCCAACGTTTCAACAGGGTGACGATATTGATCTCTAGCTTGCGCTTGTTCACTGCGAAAGTTACTTGTGGTGACTTCTTCGAGGGACTCTGTGACAGAGGTAGACGCACAGGCACTTAGAGACAGTGCTATTGTCGCGGCAAGTGCTGTTTTTAAGCTAAATTTCATAATCGAATCCTTGTGTGGTTATTATGTTTTAACACAACATAACAGATTGATTTGAATAGTCTACGAAAACGCGCCAGAGCCTAAGCTCTGGCGATTTAGTTCTTAGTGGCGGAAGTGACGCATGCCAGTGAAGACCATTGCCATACCCGCTTCATCAGCGGCTGCAATAACTTCTTCATCGCGCATTGAGCCACCCGGCTGAATAACAGCCGTGATGCCAGCTTGTGCAGCAGCATCGATACCATCGCGGAACGGGAAGAAGGCATCTGATGCCATTACTGAACCTTTAACTTCAAGGTTTTCGTCAGCTGCTTTGATACCTGCGATTTTTGCAGAGTATACGCGGCTCATTTGGCCTGCACCCACACCGATAGTCATACCGTCTTTTGCGTACACGATAGCATTAGATTTAACGAACTTCGCTACTTTCCAGCAGAACATAAGATCTTTAAGTTCTTGTTCTGTAGGCTGGCGTTTAGACACAACTTTCAGCTCTTCAACAGCAACCATACCTTGGTCACGGTCTTGCACTAGGATACCGCCGTTTACACGTTTGATATCAACGCCGGTTGTTTTGTCTTGCCACTGACCGCACTCTAGAAGGCGCACGTTTTCTTTCGCAGAAACGATTTGTGCAGCTTCTTCACTGATGCTTGGTGCAATGATCACTTCAACGAATTGACGTGCGATGATTGCTTCAGCTGTGTCTGCATCTAGTTCGCGGTTGAACGCGATGATGCCACCAAACGCAGATGTTGGGTCAGTTTTGAATGCACGGTCGTATGCTTCTAGGATGTTTTCGCCTACTGATACACCACATGGGTTGGCGTGTTTAACGATAACACATGCTGGCGCATCGAATTCTTTCACACACTCAAGAGCAGCGTCTGTGTCTGCGATGTTGTTGTACGAAAGCGCTTTACCTTGAAGCTGCTTAGCTGTTGCTACTGATGCTTCAGTTAGGTCGTTCTCGATGTAGAAAGCAGCATCTTGATGCGAGTTTTCACCGTAACGCATGTCTTGCTTCTTAGTGAACTGCATGTTGATAGTGCGTGGGAACTTAGTGTCTGTTGCCGCTTCTTCAGTGTAATCAGGTACCATTTTACCGAAGTAGTTCGCAATCATGCCGTCGTACTGAGCTGTGTGCTCAAACGCTGCGATTGCTAAATCGAAACGTGTTGCATGCGTAGTTGAACCTTGGTTCTCTTTCATTTCTGCAACAACGCGACCGTAGTCATTTGCATTTACAACGATGGTTACGTCTTTGTGGTTCTTCGCCGCTGCGCGAACCATAGTAGGACCACCGATGTCGATATTTTCAATAGCGTCTTCTAGCGTACAGCCTTCGTTCGCAACTGTTTGTGCGAATGGGTATAGGTTTACAACTACCATGTCGATTGCGTCGATGTTGTTTTCACTCATCACGCCTTCATCTTGACCGCGACGAGCTAGAATACCGCCGTGGATTTTAGGGTGAAGTGTTTTTACGCGACCATCCATGATTTCTGGATGACCTGTATGGTCAGATACTTCAGTTACTTTAATACCGTTGTCAGCAAGTAGCTTACATGTGCCGCCGGTAGAAAGAATTTCAACGCCTTGAGCTGTTAGCTCACGAGCGAAGTCAACGATACCCGTTTTGTCAGATACGCTCAGTAGCGCGCGACGAATTGGACGATGTGTATCCATGGTAGTTTTTGTTACCTCAGTTGAGTAGATAATCTTGTCTTAGGCGACACCTAGTTAAAGGTGAATAGAGCCTAGGGGTTAGACAAGGGATTTGCTTAGAAACCCTATTTTAAACAATGATGGTGTTTTTGTATAACACCACGACCAAGTTGTTGCGCTGGTCGTTTTTCGCGTATGGGCGAAAATAAAAAAGCACCCGAGGGTGCTTTTAGGTGCAGCGCGAGGCTGCAAGTAAATTAGTTCATGCCGTACTTTTTAAGTTTCTTACGTAAAGTACCACGGTTGATACCTAGTAAGATTGCAGCACGTGTTTGGTTACCGCGAGTATACGTCATTACTTCTTCTAGAAGTGGCGCTTCAAGCTCAGAAAGAACAAGTTCATAAACGTCTTGTACGTCCTGGCCGTTAAGCTGCTTCAAGTAGTGGTGAACAGCTTTTTTAACAGCGTCGCGAAGAGGCTGTGGTTTCTCTTGTGACTGAACGTGAGCGTTAGTAATAAAAGGAGAAGTCACATTTTGTTCAAACATCTTTGTATGTCTCTTTCTTTCTGGATTAGCAATAAGTTTCAAAGTATTCGTTTAGTGCATCGACCTGACTATCAGGTGTTTCTAATGCATTAAATACTCGCCTAAACTGACCTTCTTGGTCATGAGCTTGCAAATACCATCCAACATGCTTACGAGCAATCCGCGGCCCCATGGGCTCACCGTAGAATTGATGAAGATTAACTAAATGCTCCATCAGGATACTGCGCACTTCCTCGATAGGAGGAGGGGGAAGCAATTCTCCGGTTTTTAAGTAATGGTCAATTTCCCTGAAAATCCAGGGACGACCTTGAGCGGCTCGTCCAATCATGATGGCATCTGCGCCCGTATACTCTAGTACCTGCTTAGCCTTTTCTGGTGACGTAATGTCGCCGTTGGCTACTACAGGAATTGACACTGAGCGTTTCACGGCTCTGATCGTGTCGTATTCAGCAAAGCCTTTGTACATGCATGCACGTGTGCGCCCATGTACGGCTAGTGACTGAATACCATTGTGCTCAGCGATAGCTGCAATCTCGACACCGTTACGGTTGTCCGTGTCCCAGCCAGTGCGGATTTTTAATGTGACGGGCACATCAACCGCATCCACCACTGCTTTAACAATGGCTTCGACTAAGTCCGGATACTGCAATAAAGCAGAGCCTGCGAGCTTTTTATTCACTTTTTTGGCAGGACATCCCATATTTATATCTATGATCTGCGCGCCGTTGGAAACGTTAAATTGTGCTGCTTGTGCCATGAGTTCAGGGTCAGCGCCCGCGATTTGCACGGAGCGAATACCGGACTCACCACTGTGATCCATCCGTCCCATAGATTTGGCTGTTTGCCACACCTTGGGATTTGAAGACAACATTTCTGAGACTGCCAGTCCAGCGCCTAAGCGACGGCATAACTGCCGAAAGGGGCGATCGGTGATCCCCGCCATCGGTGCAACCATCAAATTGTTTTCTAACTGGTAAGGACCAATTTGCACAGCGTTACAATTTACCTCGTTTCAAGGGGCGCTAAGTTTACGGTTTTTTGAGACAAAATCAAAGGCTATAAATTGAACAAAAGTGCTTTTTTTTTAAACTTTTTGTATTGACATTTTATAACGAGCTGAGGATATGATTTTTTTGTGTGTTTTATATACACCTGCTCGACAGGGCTGATATAGCGTGGTGTTGATGGAGCGTAAACAAAGTAAAAATACTGCGTAAGCCGCTGCGCAGGGACTTTTGTCCGCTGCGCGCGGTGGGATCAAAAGTGGTTATTTCTTAATCCCACTGATCCTCACCCACTCACCTTCTTGGGCGATTGGATCGAGGGTCACTTTGTGCTCGTAGAAGCTAGCGACTGATTCTGCTTGTTCTTCAAGCACACCTGAGAGTGCAATTTCACCACCGGACTTCAATAGCCCAAGAATGACTTCATTAAGCTCACGCAGTGGCTGGGCCAAAATGTTCGCTACCACCACATCCGCTTCGAAGCTTGGTTGATCTTGTGGCAGGTACACTTCAAGCTGGTCGGCGACACCGTTGCGCTGCGCATTATCTCGGCTTGCATCAAGTGCTTGCTGGTCGATATCTATACCAATCACACGCTCAGCACCGAGCTTAATAGCAGCAATACCTAAAATGCCCGAGCCACAACCGAAATCGACTACGGTTTTACCCGTTAAATCTAAACTGTCTAACCAGCGTAAGCACAGAGCTGTGGTCGCATGGGTACCTGTGCCAAACGCAAGACCAGGGTCGAGCATCACGTTTACTGCACTTGGGTCTGGCACTTCTTGCCAGCTTGGGCACACCCATAGGCGCTCACCAAATTGAATCGGCTTGAAGTTTTTCATCCACTCACGCTCCCAGTCTTTGTCTTCTAACTGTTCAATTTTGTAGTGGAATTGTTCTTGTAGCTCAGGTTGTACTTTTAAGTAATCAACCACAGCTTGCATGTCGTGTGTCGCTTCGAACAAACCAATCACCGTGGTTTCTGCCCAATAAATGACTTCACCTGGTTGTGGTTCGAAGATAGGGGTGTCTTTGGTGTCCATAAAGGTCACCGACGGACAGCCTACATCCATCAGGTGCTCACTGATCGCATCAGCGGTCGATTCGGTAGCACGAATACGAATTTGAATCCAAGCCATGTTAATCCCCATGTTGGATGAATAATGATAAGTGATACCAACCCACATAAATATCTACATCCTTAAGCGGATTGGTATGATACGCAAAGGCCGCTAAAATAGCGGCCTTTGTAATTCTTAAAGTAGACGCTAATTATTTGTTAGCATCTAAGAAGCTTTTCAGTAGATCTGAGCGAGAAGGGTGGCGTAGTTTACGCAATGCTTTCGCTTCAATCTGACGGATACGCTCACGGGTTACGTCGAACTGCTTACCTACTTCTTCAAGTGTGTGGTCAGTGTTCATATCGATACCGAAACGCATACGCAATACTTTAGCTTCACGTGCAGTTAGGCCAGCAAGTACTTCATGCGTTGCACCTTTGAGGCTTTCCATTGTCGCCGAATCAATCGGTGATTCAATAGTTGTATCCTCGATGAAATCACCAAGATGCGAATCTTCGTCGTCACCGATTGGTGTCTCCATTGAGATTGGCTCTTTAGCAATTTTCAGTACTTTACGGATCTTGTCTTCTGGCATCATCATGCGCTCAGCAAGTTCTTCAGGGTTCGGTTCACGACCCATCTCTTGCAGCATCTGACGCGAGATACGGTTCAACTTGTTGATTGTCTCAATCATGTGTACCGGAATACGAATCGTACGAGCTTGGTCTGCAATTGAACGAGTAATAGCCTGACGGATCCACCATGTCGCATAAGTCGAGAACTTATAACCACGGCGGTATTCAAACTTATCAACCGCTTTCATCAGACCGATATTACCTTCTTGGATTAGATCCAAGAACTGTAAACCACGGTTGGTGTATTTTTTCGCGATTGAAATTACAAGACGTAAGTTCGCTTCAACCATCTCTTTTTTCGCACGGCGAGCTTTCGCTTCACCAATACTCATACGACGGTTAATGTCTTTAATACGCTCGATAGATAAGCCAGTGCTTTGCTCTACATGCTTTAATTTGTTGATGCAACGCTCAATCTCAGGTTTAAGCTCAGCAAGTTGTTCTGAGTAGCTTTCGCCTGCTGCGATTTCTGCGTCTAACCAAGCAGCATCGGTTTCGTTGTTAGCGAAGTGCTTAACGAAAGTTTTCTTCGGCATTTTAGCAACTTGAACAGCTTGCTTCATGATGATGCGCTCTTGTACACGCACTTTATCCATCATTTCACGCATGTTGTTAACCATGCGATCAAACTGTTTAGGCACTAGCTTAAAGGTACGGAATAGCTCACCGATTTCGATGATAGCTGCTTTCGCATCTGGGTGCGAACGACCTTTTTCTTCGAAGATTACACGCGCATTGTTGTAAAGAGAACGAAGATTTTCGAAGTGGATACGCGCTTCTTCAGGATCAGGACCGTTATCAGTCTCTTCCTCTGACGAGTCATCATCATCGTCATCTACGTCATCATCTTCGTCGTCTAAGTCATCACCGCTCAATTCAGAACCGATATGGGTGGCTGAAATTTGTGTTTCTTCTTCGTTTGGATCAAAGAAACCAGTAATGATGTCGCTTAAGCGAATTTCTTCCGCTTCGAACATATCCCACTGTTCAAGCAAGTGTGAAATTGCTTCTGGGTATTCTGCAACAGAAATCTGTACTTGGTTGATACCTTCTTCGATACGTTTGGCGATATCGATCTCGCCTTCACGAGTCAATAGCTCAACTGTACCCATCTCACGCATGTACATACGCACAGGGTCAGTAGTACGACCGATTTCTTTTTCTACGGTTGCCAGCGCTGCGGCTGCAGCTTCTGCCGCATCCTCATCGGTGGTCGTTTCAGCCATCATCAACTCATCAGCATCAGGTGCGCTTTCGCAAACCTTGATACCCATATCATTGATCATGCTGATGATATCTTCGACCTGATCCGAGTCTATGATGTCCTGTGGAAGGTGATCATTCACTTCAGCGAATGTCAGATAACCTTGCTCTTTACCTTTCTGAATCAGAAGTTTTAGTTGTGACTGAGGAGTTGGATCCATAGAGATTTGCTCTTCCACCCTGATAAATTAATACAACAGGCGTCAGCTTAAGAACCTAAGCTGGGTGCCCCAAGCCGGTTTGACGCAGTGAATAGCGTAGTATAACAGACCGAGAATTTTCTGGCTAGCTTTCGAGCACTTCACTGCCTTTAAGTGCTTGTGTGAGTAGGGCGTATTCACGCCGTTCATCAACGCTTAAACCTTGTGTCTTGTCCTTTATTAATAGGGACTCAAGGCGATGATTTAAACACTGATCTTCAATGAATTTGACCGTTTGTTGGAAATGAGGTTCCAAAACGTCATCATTTATTTGGTGTGGCCAAGCTGCAAGCTTAGTGAGTGCGCCGTATTCCGGGCGTTCACGATAATTTTCAAGCAACTGAGCCGTGCGTGCACTGGGGTTGTCGATGCAATACTTTTGAATACTCAAAAATAGTTCCAACCCAGGTAAGCCTAAACCCGCTAATTCAGGCATATAATCAACGGTACCTGCGAGTTGAGGATGTTGAATCATCAGGGCGATAGCGGTACGCATCGGTGTCATTTTAAATTGACTCTCAACACGGTGTTGCTGCCTTGGGGTCTTCAATTTGGCATTAAGTTGCTCGCGAGTACGACCAATAAAACGCGCCAATCGCTCCAACAAGTTTTCTTGATAAAACTCACTGGGGATTTTTTCAATAAGTGGCAATGCTAGGCTCAATAATTTGGCTTTGCCCGCATCTTGCGTTAAATCGATATCATCACTTAAGCGTGCAAAGAACACCTCGATAAAGTCTTTTGCTTCATTCAAGCGTTGTTCAAAGGCAGCTTTACCTTCTTGTTGCACCAGAGAGTCAGGGTCTTCGCCGTCAGGTAAGAACACAAACTTCAGTGCTTTGCCGTCTTTTAAATGCGGTAAGGCATTTTCCAATGCGCGCCAAGCTGCATCACGACCAGCGCGGTCACCGTCGTAGCAGCAAATCACCTTATCGGTAGCGCGCAGCAGCATTTGCATATGCTCTGTGGTTGTCGCGGTGCCAAGTGCGGCGACTGCATAGCGAATATCGTGTTCAGCCAGAGCGACAACATCCATATAGCCTTCAACAATGAGTAACTGGTCTAGCTTTTTATGGGCTTGTTTAGCCTCGTAGAAACCATACAACTCAAAGCCTTTGTGGAAAATGCGCGTTTCCGGCGAGTTTAAATATTTCGGCCCGTTGTCATCTTGGCCCATAATTCGCCCACCAAAGGCGATAACGCGTCCACGACGATCACGAATAGGGAACATCAAACGATCGCGGAAGAAGTCAAAGGTGCGGCCATTGTCTTTTTGCGTTGCGAGTTTTAATTCAATGAGTTGTTGTTTTTGTTTTGGATTTTTTCCCAGTGTTTGACACAGTGCTTCCCACTCACTGGGCGCGTAACCAATGCCAAAATCTTTGACTGTTTGTCCGCTTAAGCCTCGACCTTTAAGGTAATCAATCACTAATTGCGCATTGGCATGATGACGTAATTGCTGCTGATAATAGCGCGTGGTTTGTTCCATCAAGTCGTAGTCTGAGCGCTTTTGTTCTTGGCTGACAGGAGGACGATCGCTATTACTGTGATTACCACTCTCTTTTGGTACTTCAAGGTGTAATAAGCTCGCGAGCTCTTCAATCGCATCAACAAAATCTAATTTGTCGTAATCCATCACAAAGCTAATAGCGTTGCCGTTGGCACCACAACCGAAGCAGTGATAGAACTGTTTGTCTTGCGACACAGTGAAAGACGGTGTTTTTTCATTGTGAAAAGGGCAGCAAGCTTGATAATCCTTACCTGCTTTTTTCAGGTTGACGCGAGAATCGATCAATTCGACGATGTCGGTGCGCGCTAAAAGATCATCGATAAATTGTCGGGGGATCTTACCTGCCATTTTCAACACCTAATAAGAAGAGAGAACCAGAGTATTATATCAATCCCCATGAGAAAAGGGATTTTTGCACCCACCCAAAATTAGATTATTTGTATAAATCACAAAGAATCTATGTGTGAACGCTTGTGTCGTTATTCGCTGAGTATCGTTAAAAATAACGGCGCCAGCCTTAAACGAAGAAACCGAGCACTAGGCTCGGTTTACTTGAAATTGCTTTCGCGATTTTTTAGGCGTTAAGACGCTGTTTAATAAGGCCGGATAATTTGCCCATATCGGCACGACCTTCAGCTTGACTCTTAATTACGCCCATCACTTTACCCATATCTTGCATGCCTTGAGCACCAGTATCGGCAATCGCTTTATCAATCATCTGATTGATTTCATCTTCGCTCAGCTGTTTTGGTAGAAACTCTTCCAAAACACTCATTTCAGCAGCTTCAACATCAGCAAGATCATCACGGCCTGCGTCTTTATACTGAGTATAAGAATCGCGGCGTTGCTTCACTAGCTTGACAACAACTGACGTAATCGCAGCGTCGTCTAATGTGATTCGCTCATCGATCTCGCGCTGTTTAACAGCTGCAAGGACCGAACGAATAGCACCAAGGCGAAGTTTGTCCTTGGCGCGCATTGCGTCTTTCTGTGCGTCTTTCAACGAATCTAATAGACTCATGACTACAAGACCGGACAGTGATTAGTATAATTTAACGCGACGTGCGTTATCGCGAGAAAGCTTTTTCATGTGACGCTTAACAGCAGCTGCTTTTTTACGCTTACGCGCAGCAGTTGGCTTTTCATAGTGCTCGCGACGACGAACTTCTGAAAGGATACCTGCTTTTTCACATGAACGCTTGAAGCGGCGTAGAGCTACGTCAAACGGCTCGTTTTCTCTTACTTTAATTACTGGCATTAAAAATTCACCTACCTAACTTAATGAGCTTCACTCATCTGATCAAATAATGATCATGTGGTTCAAAAATGGTGCGGCATTGTAATCCGACTTACCTACGTGTGTAAAGAATAAATATCACAATACTGGTAAAATTGCAGCAAGCGGGTAAAATATGCGGCCGTACCAAGCCACCCAGCTCTCAAAGGAGACACACATTGCGCATTTTGGGGATTGAATCATCCTGTGACGAAACCGGGATCGCCATTTATGATGACGAACAAGGTTTGTTGGCCCATCAGCTTTACAGCCAAGTAAAAATGCATGCTGACTACGGCGGCGTAGTGCCAGAGTTGGCGTCTCGTGACCATGTTCGCAAAACCCTACCGCTAATTGAAGCGGCATTTGCTGAAGCGAATTGTGGCCCAGAGGATCTTGACGGTGTTGCCTATACCGCTGGTCCAGGTCTGGTTGGTGCCTTGCTGGTAGGATCGTCGATCGCACGATCGCTGGCGTATGGTTGGAAGCTACCGACGGTGGCTGTGCATCATATGGAAGGGCATTTGCTTGCGCCTATGCTCGAAGACAGAGTGCCTGAATTTCCTTTTGTAGCGCTGCTTGTTTCCGGTGGCCATACCTTACTTGTGAAAGTAAGCGCAATTGGTGAGTACGAAGTGTTAGGTGAGTCTGTGGATGATGCCGCAGGAGAAGCGTTTGATAAAACAGCGAAGTTACTTGGGTTGGATTATCCAGGTGGTCCATTGCTGGCTAAGCTTGCACAAAAGGGCACGCCTCTGCGCTTTAAGTTCCCGCGCCCAATGACCGATCGCCCGGGTTTAGATTTTAGTTTTAGCGGGTTAAAAACATTTGCCGCTAATACCATCCGCAGTGAAGGCGATGATGAGCAGACAAGAGCTGACATCGCCCATGCGTTTCAAACCGCGGTTATCGATACCCTTGCTATCAAATGTAAACGCGCGCTAAAAGAGACGGGTATCAAGCGCCTTGTTATCGCGGGAGGTGTGAGTGCTAATACGTATCTGCGTGAACAGCTAGAAAAGGTAATGCAGGGGATGCAAGGTGAAGTGTTTTATCCTCGTCCTGCCTTTTGCACAGACAATGGTGCGATGATCGCCTACGCAGGTATGCAACGTCTTAAAGCGGGGCAAACGGCAACGATGGATACCAAAGTTCAGCCACGCTGGCCGATAGATACACTGCCTAGCATCCGCTAGAGCACAGTGAGCGTCAGGAGTTATTCTTCTGGCGCCTTTTTGACTTTCTTCTTCCCCACTTTTGGCTCGGTTCCCTTGAGCAAGCGCACGATGTTGGCGTGATGTCTGATTATGATCAATACAGTCAAAAATGTTACTGGAAACGTATATAAGGGCTTGATAAGCCACGTATACAACGGGGCGAGCGATACAGTGACCAAGGCTGCCAGTGAAGAGTAGCGGGTAATCGCTACCACCACAGCCCAAGTAACAATCAGCAGTCCGCCCAATGACAAACCAATCGGTAGCAAGGCACCAAAAGCTGTAGCCACCGCTTTACCGCCTTTAAATCCAAAGAATAATGGGAAAATGTGGCCAAGACAGGCTGATACGGCAACGAGCCCTAGGTGAATTGGATCAATTCCCATGAAGTAGGCGCCCCATACAGGGATCGTACCTTTAAGAATATCGAACGCCAGTACCATCGCTGCGGGTAGCTTACCGCCTATACGCAGTACATTGGTTGCTCCAGGGTTTTTTGAGCCGGCTTGACGAGGATCTGGCAGCGCAAATAGGTGGCTGATCAGCACTGCTGAAGAGACCGAACCTAAAAGGTACGCAAAAATGCACATAAACGCCGCTAACACTGTCATCCTTATTTTTTAATTATACTTTTTAAGCTATCATCGCCGCTCATTAATTAGTTTACGCATTTGCATTACAGCCTTAGAAAAAGCGCTGTGGACATTCGCGACGCGTAAGGGTACTGAGTTTAATCCCTTTTGGGTATCCGACCAGCTACTATGGAGCCAAGAGATGGACACTGTCTACATATCACAACTTAGAGTCGACACCATAATAGGAGTGTACGACTTTGAGAAGGAAAGTAAACAAAGCCTTTATTTTGACATCGAGATGGACTGTGATTTGTCTCAAGCCGCACTCAGCGACGATTTAGCACACACTATAGATTACGCGCAGGTTAGCCAACGCGTCACTGAGCACTGTATCGCTAAACCCGTTGAATTGCTGGAAACCTTAGTCGAGCAATTGGCAGCGTTAATCCTTGACGAATTCAACACTCCGCGCGTTAGCATTAAGGTCAGCAAACCAGCTGCTGTGCCAGCGGCACAAACTGTGGGCGTAAAAATAGTACGTAGCAAAAACTAACGATGGCACGCATTTACATTAGCCTTGGCTCAAACATTAACAAGCGCACCAATTTACTTAATGGTTTGCACGCTCTTCAAGCGCACTTTGGTGAGTTGAATCATTCAAGTGTCTATGAAAGTGAGGCGGTTGGGTTCAATGGCAGTAATTTTTACAACTCGGTGGCCGGTGCAGATACCGACTTAAGCCTCGAGCAAGTCTGTAAAATCCTAAAACAAATCGAGCGCGACAACGGCCGCACCCCACAAGACAAAAAGTTTAGCCCACGTACTCTGGATTTAGACTTACTTTTCTATGACGATGTTATTTGCCAGACACCTGCGCAAATTCCCCGTGATGAAATTACCAAAAATGCATTTGTGCTATGGCCCTTGTATGAGATTGCCCCTGACTTTTTTCATCCTGTAGCCAACGCAACGATTGAGCAGTTGTGGCAGGACTATGATAAATCAAAACAAAACCTATGGAAGGTCACTATTGAATGAGTATTTTAGCGATTGTTGTATTGGCGTTAATTCAAGGATTGACTGAGTTTTTACCTATTTCTAGTTCTGCTCACCTAATTCTCCCGTCTCAGCTTCTTGGCTGGCAAGATCAAGGCTTGGCATTTGATGTTGCCGTTCATGTTGGCTCTTTGCTCGCTGTAATGATTTATTTCCGCAAAGAAATCGGCGATATCCTCGTTGCTTGGTTCAAATCATTTGGTGCACAGGGTGCAACCGATGACAGCAAGCTTGGCTGGTACATTATTTTGGCGACCATTCCAGCAGGTCTTGCGGGTAAGTTGTTTGAAGATCTTATTGAGCAACACCTGCGTGCGGCTATCGTCATTGCTATCACCACTATTTTCTTTGGTTTAGTGCTGTGGTGGGCTGATGTAAAGGCGAAGCAAGTACGCAATATTTACCAATTAAATTGGAAAACAGCCTTGATCATAGGTTGTGCGCAGGCGATTGCGCTGATACCGGGCACATCACGCTCAGGTATAACTATGACTGCGGGCCTATTTTTAGGATTGACCAAAGAAAGTGCTGCACGCTTTTCGTTTTTACTTTCTGTACCAGTGATCGGTGGTATGGGTTTAATCAAAACGATTCAACTGGCCACCGGTGACGAAGCGGTTGATTGGCAAGCGCTTATTCTTGGTGCTGGGCTGTCATTTATGGCGGCGTATGCCTGTATTTTCTTATTCCTCAAATTTATTGAACGCATGGGCATGATGCCTTTTGTTATCTACCGCTTAATTTTGGGCTTCGGGTTATTGGCGTTTTTGCTTTACCAATAGTCTGAAATACTTACCTGTCATGACACTGCCATGTATCTACCATGGTAGTGTCACACTCGCTTTGCAAGCTAGAGCTGTGTGAAACAGCAAAGAGCATGGATTATGCGAGTAACAATTTTCGGTTCTGGTTATGTTGGGTTAGTGCAAGCTGCAGTGTTTGCAGAGGCAGGGCATCAGGTCTGCTGCGTTGATATCGACCAACATCGCGTCGATAAGTTAAACCAAGGCAACATCCCCATTTTTGAACCTGGTCTTGAAGACTTGGTCGTACGTAACATTGACCAACAACGTCTGATGTTTACCACGGACTCCACTCAAGGCGTTGAGTTTGCAGACATTCTCTTTATCGCCGTAGGTACACCCAGTAATTTAGATGGCAGTGCAGATTTAAGTGCAGTGCGAGCAGTTGCCACCACCATAGGCCAACAGATGGCATCGGATAAAATTGTCGTAAATAAGTCGACGGTCCCTGTCGGAACTGCGGATGAAGTAGCAGCTATTATTGCCGGCGAGTTGGAGCGCAGGGCTGATGAACACCTTCAAATTGATGTGGCGTCAAATCCAGAGTTTTTGAAAGAAGGTGCCGCGGTGAGTGATTGTCGCAGCCCTGACAGAATCATCATTGGTGCAACAGTGGCATCGACGCTAGCAACGCTGCGAGAGTTATATGCCCCGTTTTGCCGTCAGCGTGACAAAATCATCACTATGGACCGACGCAGCGCGGAACTGACTAAGTACGCAGCTAATTGTATGTTAGCTACTAAAATCTCCTTCATTAATGAAATGGCCAAGATGGCAGAGAGAATGGGCGCTGATATTGAGCAAGTGCGCCGTGGTATTGGCTCTGATCCGCGCATAGGCTATCACTTCATTTATCCGGGACTCGGCTTTGGTGGCAGTTGTTTTCCAAAAGACATCGATGCGATGTTGAGCATGGCAAATACTTTTCAAGTCGACAACTACCTATTAGAGGCAGTAAGAACAACCAATGCGCAACAGAAAAAGAGTTTAGTGAACAAAGTCGTAGCGCGTTATGGCAATGATCTTCGCGGTAAAACCTTCGCTATTTGGGGGTTGGCATTTAAGCCAAACACTGACGATATTCGCGAAGCGCCTAGCCGAGTAACCATCAATGCATTGGTGAGCATGGGCGCCAGAGTACAAGGCTTCGACCCCAAAGCAGGCAAAGCCACAGCTCAGGTTTACCAAGATGTTGAGCAAGTTCTAATCTGCAACAGCAAAGAAGAAGCAATAGAAGGGTGTGATGCTTTACTGATTTGTACTGAATGGGAGGCATTTCGCGCTCCCGATTTTTCACACCTAAAACAATCACTGGGTGAGCCCGTTATTTTTGATGGGCGTAATTTATACGAGCGTGAGCAATTGCAGCGATACGGCTTTGAGTATTACTGCATTGGTCGTTCAGCGATAGCCTAAGACAATGCTGAATTGATTGCTGTTAGGCGTCCTTGTGCCAGCGCTTCTTTAATAGCAGCCCCAGTCACGCCTTGGTTGATATAGGTTTGCGCATTCACCTGCTGCGCTGCTGTCGCGGCGTTCATTAGCAAGGCTTTGTTAGCAAAGTCTCCACATGCGTAGCATTCATAGGCGCTGACGAGGTCGTCCAGACGGTGCGGGCGGCGCCAAATATCAAGTTGATTGAACATCTTTATGAGCGCAGCTGCAAGCCACTGTTGTTGAGATAACACGTGCTTGTGCACAGCGAGTGATTCAGCCAGTTCTGCAAACTGGTTCGGGACACGATAATGTTCATAAAAGGCTTTGCGTGCGTGTTCATCGAGCCCATTGATCACCTGCGCGAATTGGCAAGGTGCGTCCAAACCATGAGCTCTAGCGAAGCTTATTGCAGTACTCAACTCTGGTTTGAATTCTCTCCACATCTTTGCCAACTCAGGGCACAGTACCGCTAGTGCATTGCATTGAAATAGAATGTCGATAAAAACGTCGATGTACCCGTCGTTGAGTGCTTTGTGCCACTCCATCCAGACGCGTTCTGGCGTCAGTGCCGCGAGCTCACCACTGTGGGCAATGTCGGTCATCAATGCGAGGGTTTCATCGGCAATGGTAAAACCAAGCTCATGGTAGCGAGCACGAAAACGGGCAACTCGCAGCACCCGTAGCGGATCTTCACTAAATGCAGGACTAACATGACGTAGGACGCGATTTTCGATATCAGCGCGGCCGTTATAGGGGTCGATTAACTCCCCTTGGTCATTTTGCGCGATGGCGTTGACGGTTAAATCACGGCGCTCAAGGTCTTGCTCTAGGGTAATACTGGGATTGAAGTCACAAATAAAGCCGGTGTAGCCTTGCCCTTGTTTACGCTCGGTGCGCGCAAGTGCGTGTTCATCTTTACTTCGCGGATGCAAAAAGACGGGGAAATCTTTACCAACTTGGGTGTAGCCCAAGCTTTTCATTTGCGCGATAGTCGCACCAACGACGACATAGTCTCGCTCTTTGACTTCACGGCCCAATAGTTGGTCGCGCACGGCGCCACCGACTAAATAAATTTGCATCTGTTTCTCCTCGCTTACACGCCAGCAATGACTGCGATTGTAACAGAGTTTTCTAGCCGCCGTTTTTTTGTCATTATAGTAGAGCGAATAATTAAATATCGATGTCGCTGATGTAAGCGCCTATAGTAAGGGGCAAGAATTAGCACATACTAAGGAACTGTTTGTGTATCTAGATTACTTTGGCTTAACTGAAAAACCATTTTCGATTGCGCCAAACCCAGAATACTTATACCTCAGTGAACGTCACAAAGAAGCACTTGCACATTTAACCCATGGTTTAGGTGAGTCGGGTGGCTTTGTGTTGTTGACCGGGGAAGTTGGCACTGGGAAAACAACTGTTACCCGTTGTATGCTGGAGCAGGTACCGGATTCCACTCAGGTTGCCTTTATTCTTAATCCAACCTTGTCTGAACTTGAGCTTTTAGCGAGTATCTGTGACGAGCTTGAGATTGACTATGACCACAACAATGCGACACTAAAAACACTGACGGATCGCATTAAAGAGCGTTTGTTAAGCAACCATGAAAATGGCCGCCACACCATGCTCATTATTGACGAAGCGCAGCACCTTGCTCCGCAAGTGCTAGAGCAACTTAGGTTATTGACCAACTTAGAGACAAACCACAAGAAGTTGCTGCAAATTATTCTGGTTGGTCAGCCTGAATTGCAAACCTTGTTGCGACGCAATGAATTGCGTCAACTCGCGCAGCGTATTACCGCGCGTTATCATTTATTACCGCTGACGATCGCTCAAGTAGATGCCTATATTAAGCATCGTCTTAAAATTGCCGGTGGACGACAAACTTTGTTTGATTTCGCTGCCGTGAAGCAGATCCATCAATTAACCGGTGGCATTCCGCGATTGATTAACCTGTTGTGTGAACGCGCGTTACTCGGCGCCTATTCAGCGCAAGTCAATCAGGTTAGTAAAAAACTCATAACCCAAGCAGCACAAGAAGCGCTCCCAGAAACCATGGCAAATGCTAGCCATGCAAGGACGAGTGGTAAGGGGGTTGGGCGAACGCTGGCGACCCTTTGCGGTGTTGTTGTACTGTTTGCCGTAGGCATCGGTTTATCTTATTTCATTTAAGGCTGTATGTATGTCCTTGTTACTCGATGCTATGAAGCAATCTCAAAATACCTCTGAAACATCAGAGCCTGAATCGTTTGAGCAGCAGCAGGCGTTGTACTTTTACCGTCGTTTGAGCCTTGCTTTAGTGGCTATCCTCGGCGTTATTGCAGTTTTGTGTGTTGGCTACTTCGCAGGTAAATGGTGGCAAAATCAAGCTCCCAAGTCCGTGTCGCAACCCGTTGTTGCAGATGTTGCCAATGCGCAACCGAGTGCCGTTGACCCCATTAACTCTCCTAGTCAAGAGGCTCCCGTTGCGAGTGTTCAGAGCAACCCTCCTGTGACCCAAACTGCGCAAGGACAAATTAACCCTAACGCAGTGCAAATGCCTGCTCAGTACGCGCAACCTTATCAGCAGATGGTGCCTGTGTATGTGATGCCACAAATGCCGCAAGCGTATGGTCCGGGAACCTACATGCAATGGGTGCCTGCTTATGGTAATCCAATGATGGCGAACCAAATGCCTGCCAATGCGATGCAATATCAAGCCAACCAATATGCACAACAACCGGTTGATATGAGTCAGTATAAGGTTGTGGGTAAGCCGATGAATGAGCGCGATTATCAAAGCGATTATCAAGCTCAAAGTGAATCACCCATTTATGATGATCCTGCCCTCAATGGGGTGTCTAATGATCTAAAGCGTGCATTTGCAGATGCCGTTGCAGCAACGGAAAACATGGATAACATGGATACCGTCAGCACCACTACCCAAGCAGGGGCGATGATTGAGCCAATAGAGCTCTTACCTGACTCTATTCAAGGACGGATTCCTGCATTGGTGTATCAAGCGCATATATACGCAACAGACGAAGATAAGCGTTGGATCAAACTCAATGGTTATGAACTGTATGAAGGCGATACCGTTGGGCGCTTGAAAGTGATCGAAATCACTCCAGAGAAGACCATTTTACGAGTTGATAATGTCGAGTTTTCGCTGCAAGCCATGCAAGATTGGCCTTAACTCAAGCGGCGTCAGTGAGAGAAGGAAAAGACTGGCCCAGCTAGCCAGTCTTTTGCGTTATGAAAGCACTGAAGTTTTGAAGAAGCGCAGCAAGTCTAAATTAAACAGTTCGGGCTTAATGGCCGCTTCAAGGGTGGGCTCCCTTAGCGCGCATTGATGTGCTGTCAGTCTCGCGAGCAGCACTATGCTACATGGCCTTTATTATACATTTGATGCGGTGGGTAATCTCACTGAGCGAGCCCAAAACTTTTGTGATGGCGGCAGTAATGCAGACTTTTGGGAGTTATTCCCTATGGCAACTTATACCGTCTAGACAAAACAACTATGCATGCAGGCACTACTTTGATTCCACCCACTCACGGTGATACTCATAAGAATGTCTACGCAAAGGGTATTACCCATATAGGAATGCCCGACGCACAAAGTGAGATATGAAGCGATTAAGGGTAGTCAGATAGGTTGGTTTGGTTTTACAAGGTATTGCCAAGCTATCTCCTGTGGGAGATGAACAATAAAAATGTAGTCAAAAGCGGGAAAAGTGTGAAATATTAAGGTGGGTGCCTAGCTTAGTTTAGCTGCTCTTGGCGACATTAGCTCTATTGGTACTTCTACAAATCCAGGTTAGTCTAGTGAGGGTTTTGCAGGGAGTATAGTATTGTTTGTACCTGCGGTGGTTGAAATAGATGGATAGCATATGAGCCTTTCTTCAACAGTTAAGTTAACTATATCATTATCGATAGTTGCTATATTTTTAATGATATATAGCAACTATCAAAACTACTCTCGAATTATTAAATATCAAGAAGCAAAAGACATTTATTTTGCCAACAAGAATTATCTAGCCGATATAAATAAAACGACGTGTGACTTTATGGAGCGTAACAAGCTCTGGAAGTTAAAATTTGATAAGGATAGTGATTTTGATTTCAACGAAAAAAGCAAACGTATTCATATCACAGATGTAGTAGGAGATGATGACTATGTGAAAGTATACAATGACAAGTTTAATATAGAGTCATTAAAAGGCATGAGAGCCTTAACCGAGAAGGCAGAATTTCATTCCTTACTAGTGAGATGGGATAGTAGAAACAGCGTTTGTCATTTTGAAGTTTTCATTACACGGGATATATTAATTAATACAGGTACAACGGTTTCTTTAGCCAGCCATCCCTTCAGATTGAACCAACTAAATAATAGTGTTTCTGATCCATATAGACACCCTAAAAATGAACAGCGAGTGTTCACTCAACAGATCAAAGATAATTGGTTTTATAGCTTTCACTATACGCCTTAAAACAACCCATCTTTTTGTACTAGGGTTAGCCTTGGATACGATTAATGTGACGGTGACCGTATCAATGGGTTAAGCAGGTAAAGCTTTGGTGCTACTGAGGCAACTACGTCGCTGTCGGTGCATGTGGTTGGCGTAGGTGGTGATAGCAGTGACCTTCCCCAAAAAATGAAACAGCTTACTCGTAAAATTTCCTTTAAACTATTTGAAAGGTGTTTAGAGGTGATAGAAATCACTCCAGAGAAGACCATTTTACGAGTTGATAATGTCGAGTTCTCGCTGCAAGCCATGCAAGATTGGCCTTAACTCAAGCAGCGTAAGTGAGAGAAGGAAAAGACTGGCCCAGCTAGCCAGTCTTTTGCGTTATGAAAGCACTGAAGTTTTAAAGAAGCGCAGCAAGTCTAAATTAAACAGTTCGGGCTTAATGGCCGCTTCAAGGGTGATATCGGTTCTGCCTTTGGCTAGGTTGATGTCTTCCACTTCCACATAGCGACCATGTTTGGCGTTGTAAAAAACTTTTACCGTGGGTTTTAGTGGGTTGCTTGGGTTACTGCGCGACACGATGCCTACTTTGTGATTACTTAGTTTAACCAGCGTGCCCACTGGATGTACTCCGATACACTGGATAAACAACGTCAGTAAGGTTTCATCGAATTTGCTCCCAGCACCTTCATTGAGCAGTTTAAAAGCTTGAATAGGGGTCATGCCTACTTTATAAACACGTTCCGCCGTTAGCGCATCATAAACGTCAACGATGGACGCCATGCGCGCATAAATGCTCAGTTCTTCACCTTTAACGCCGAATGGGTAACCTGTGCCGTCTATTCGCTCATGATGATATCCTGCAATTTCAACGGCCACACCCGATAAGCCCGCTTGTTCGAGGATTTCTTTACTGAAGCGAGCATGCTGTTGCACTTCAAGAAATTCTTGTTCAGTTAATTTGCCAGGTTTTTGAAGAATGTCGTCCGAGATTTTTATTTTACCTATGTCGTGAAGCAGTGCACCTGTTGCCAGCTCGTGGGTAAGCTGGCTATCTAAACGCAGGTGCTTTGCAAAAATAGTGATCAAGATGGACACATTAATCGAGTGTTCCATCAGGTACGCATCTTTCTCACGCATTCTCGTCAAGCAAGTGAGTGCGTCTTGTTGGCGAAATACTGAATCCATAAAGCCTTGGGCAACATCTTTAAATGGAGCCACATCGATAACAAGTCCCGCTTTGATATCCGCAAATGCCTTCATTTGCAGGTTTTTGGCTTCATTGTACAAGGCACTGGCTTTACTCATCTCAGCTTCTACGCTGACGCTGGACGCCCATGGGTCGGCAGCGGCTGGTGTCGCTGGTGGTTGGGTTTCAGGTGGCTTTGATACTTGCTCGGGTGCTGCAGGTTTGTCTTTAGTGAGCGTTTTGGAGGGGTCGATAATCACCTCTAGAACGCCGACTTTTTTTAACTTTTCAATGGCGGCAGCGGTTTTTACCCACCCTTGATTTTTTATTTTCACCGAGCCAGTTTGTTTACTTACTTGGACAACGAACATGCCTGGCTTGAGTTGGTTAATGGAAATCGTCTCGTGCATAGTGACTTGGTATATCAGAAGTATGTATTAAACATAGCAAAGAATAGGGCACCTCGATAGCTCAACACTTGCGCTAGAACAATAAAAAAGGCGCCGATAGGCGCCTTTTAATTCAATAGCTTACAATTTATTCATCATCTTCAACTAAGGTCATCAATGAGGTGTTACCACCTGATGCCGTAGTATCAACGCTGATGGTTTTCTCTGTAAGTAGACGATTGATTAACGTATCGTAGTACTCAGAGGTGATTACCGGCAGGATAGCACCAGAGCGGTTAGCTAGCTGCTGTGCAAAGTAACCTAAGCGCGAAGAACGTGCTGCTACTACTGCACCTGCAAGGTGTGGGTGTGCCAAAATAGCTTGTAGCTGATTTGGCTTAGCCACTTGCAGAACGCCTTCTGCAACGCCCGTTGCAATGAACTTGTCACGGAAAGCTTGCGCTTCTTCATAGAACAACTCTGACGCTACGGTAATAACCGTATTACCTGCCGCAAGAGCGGTGATAATAGAAATTGCCCAGAAGTTGAATGACGTACTCTTGTCGGCATAACACACAACACAACCACGTGGCTCAAGGTACAGGATGTTTGATTCACCTGTTGGCCCCGGCAAAATAGTTGGACGCTTCATGCGTTTTTCGATGCGGTTAAGCTGTGCACGCGCATCGCTAAGCGTTTTAGCTAGGTCGTCAGCAAGCTCATCAATGATTTCAACCGTCGCAATTTTTGCTAATAATTGACGAAGTGCTGAGACTCGGTCATTCAACGCCGTTGCGCGCCAGATTTTCTCATCGCGCATTGACGCTACCATTAACTGCTCAACTTTTTCAGCTGCGCCGGTGTAATGGTGTTGGTCTGCTTCATCAGCAGGCAGGTGAGTCATCTGCACGTTTTCAGGTGACGCTTTCTCTTTCACAAGGCGCAACAAGTAGTTCGGGCCACCGGCTTTTGGACCAGTACCAGAAAGGCCACGACCACCGAATGGTTGCACACCAACAATCGCACCGATCATGTTACGGTTAACGTAGACGTTACCCGCGCGAGATTGGCGTGCCACGTACTCACAACGCTCTTCAATACGTGAGTGAACACCCATTGTTAAGCCGTAACCTGTGCCGTTGATTTGGTCGATGACATTATCTAGTTCGTCAGCTTTGAAGCGAACGATATGTACTACTGGACCAAATACTTCACGCTTAAGTACAGACAAATCTTTGATTTCGTACAAACGTGGCGCGAAGAAGTAAGCACCATTTTCGCTGTTATCAGGAATGTCGCACTGATAATGCAGCGTTGCGTTACCTTTTAGATACTCAACGTGTGCATTCAATGCATTAAGTGCTTTCTCGTCGATTACTGGACCAATATCTGTTGATAGATAAGCTGGGTCACCGATGTGGAGCTCTGCCATCGCACCTTTGAGCATTTCAATAATGCCATCGGCTACGTCGTCTTGTAGGAACAATACGCGCAGTGCAGAACAACGTTGACCCGCACTTTGGAAGCCAGACTTAACCACATCATCAACAACCTGTTCAGGAAGCGCTGTTGAGTCAACGATCATACAGTTTTGACCACCGGTTTCAGCAATCAAAGGCACCTGCATGTCATTACGTGCAGAAAGTGTTTGTGAAATCAGCGTGCCTGTTTCTGTTGAACCTGTGAACATAACCGCTTGAATGCGCTCATCAGGAACAATGTGCTTACCTACTTCGCTACCACGAGCGATAACAGGCTGCACTACGTTCTCAGGTAGGCCCACCGACTGCATTAACTCAATCGCACGTAAGGCGATAAGGCTGGTTTGTTCCGCCGGCTTAGCGATGACCGTATTACCCGTTACGATTGCCGCAACAACCTGACCTAGGAAGATAGCTAGCGGGAAGTTCCACGGGCTGATACATAGCACAACACCGCGTGCTTCAAAGCGCTCGTCTTGCGACAGCTCTTCCGCGCGAGCCGCGTAGTAACGACAGAAATCAACGGCCTCACGTACTTCGTCGATACCGTCTTGAGTGATTTTACCCGCTTCTTTGATACACAGCGCCACTAGTTCGTCATGGTGGCGTTCTAGGATATCTGCCACACGGCGTAATAGATCAGCACGCTCTTTAACTGGAGTCGCAGACCAAGAGATAAATTCTTTTTCTGCGTTGGCCAATAGAGTTTGCATCTCATCGCCAGTGTGCAAGCGATGCTGACCGATGATCTCTTTGTGGTTCGCAGGGTTGCGTACCGCAATATTACCTTCAGCAACTTGCTCTTCAGAAATTAGGTGCTCAGCGAACCAGGCATCCATATTTTCTTTTAATGGCGTAATCAAGTTGATGTCAGTTAAGTCCATACCCTTAGAGTTTGCACGCTCGTCACCGTATAGCTCAATTGGCAATTTGATTTGTTTATTGTACTTGTTACGTAACCCTTGCAGTGTTTCTACTGGATCAGGTAGCAGCTCTTCAACGGGCTTTGTCGTATCTACAATCGCGTTAACGAATGATGAGTTGGCACCGTTTTCAAGCAGACGACGCACTAGGTACGCAAGTAGGTCTTCGTGTTGACCAACAGGCGCATACACCCGACATTGAATCTTCTCTTGCGTTACCACTTGGTCGAATAGTGATTCACCCATACCGTGTAGACGCTGGAATTCAAAGCCTTCGTTATCACCTTTAGCTACTTCAAGAATCGTCGCTGCGGTGTAGGCATTGTGCGTTGCAAACTGAGGATAAATCGCATCACGCGCTTCCATCAATTTAATTGCACACGCTTTGTAAGATACGTCAGTTGTTGCTTTACGAGTAAAGACAGGGAAGTGGTTCAAACCATCTTGTTGCGTGGTTTTGATTTCGGTATCCCAATAAGCACCTTTAACCAGACGCACCATTAGTTTACGACCCACACGGCGAGCAAGGTTTGTTAACCACTCAACCACGAAAATTGCACGTTTTTGATATGCTTGTACCGCAAGACCAAAACCTTGCCAATCACCTAAGTCTTTGTCGCTAAATACTGCTTCGATGATGTCTAATGAAATATCAAGGCGGTCAGCTTCTTCAGCGTCCACAGTGAGGCCGATGTCGTACTGCTTGGCAAGAAGTGCTAGCTCTTTTAGCTTTGGCACAATTTCTGCCATGACGCGGTCACGGTGTGAGAATTCATAACGCGGGTGAATAGCTGAAAGCTTTACAGAAATACCTGGGCTTTTAACTGGACCACGGCCGTTTGCTGCTTTACCGATAGCGTGAATCGCCATCTCGTAGCTCTTGTAGTAACGCTCAGCATCACGCATTGTGCGTGCGCCTTCACCTAGCATGTCGTAAGAGTAAACGTAACCTTTGCTTTCTGTTTCAGCAGCACGCTCGATAGCTTCGTTAATCGTTTGACCCATAACGAACTGCTTACCCATGATCTTCATCGCGAAGTTCACAGATTTACGAATAACAGGCTCACCTAAACGACCCACGGTGCGTTTGAGAAGGCCGAATTGGTCTTCTTTGTTTTTGTCACTGTAGTTAACCATTTTACCGGTTACTAACAAGCCCCAAGAAGAAGCATTTACAAACAGTGAGTCGCTTGCACCTAAGTGTGAACTCCAGTCACCTTTGGCAAGTTTGTCGCGAATAAGTTTTTCTTGCGTTGCTTTGTCAGGCACGCGCAGTAGCGCCTCAGCCAGACACATTAACACCACGCCTTCTTCACTTGATAGTGAGAATTCGTTTAATAGCGCGTCAACACCGCTTTGACCATCTTGGTCTTTACGGATGTTTAATACCATTTGACGTGCGCGCTCCCATGCGCGGCTTCGTGCCGTAACGCCAACTTCTGCCAACGGAAGAATATGATCGATTACTTCGTTCTCATCGATACGGTAGAAATCGCGGATCTTCTGGCGGACAGGGCATTCAGTAATCAAATTGCCTTCAAATAACATAAGCAACCCTCAAAATAACGGAGTCTAAACATAGCAACTGTACCCAGCACCAATAGGTGAGATGGTGGGGCCTCGGTTACGACAATTACTACATTGTAGGTTCTAACTGCGAGAGTGTAGATTTTTCCCTACATGGATATATTTGTATGCGGTTAAGATTGCACTCTTAATGAATACACATTCGCGGGCATTCTAAAGAAAATACCGCAGAATATGCTGGTTTAATTTTGGCAATTACGATAATTTACAGGGTATATTCGCACCAAGCCCGTATAAAATTCTGTTATGTCGCTTACAGCCAAATCTCGCACTCTAGATAGAATCGATTTAGCCATCCTAGACGCTTTGCAAAAAAATGGTCGGATCTCTAATGTTAATTTGGCAAAACAAGTTAACTTAAGTCCGAGTCCTTGTTTGGACAGGGTAAAGCGTTTAGAAGCAGATGGGTTTATCGAAGGATACTATGCCAAGCTCTCTGAGCAGAAGCTCAATCAAAGCCTGCTAGCACACGTGCAAGTCTCGCTCGTTACTTCTAACACATCGGTGTTCAAAACGTTCAAAGAACATATCGTGAAAACCCCCCAAGTGGTCGAGTGCGACATGGTGGCCGGGGGGTATGATTACCTATTAAAAGTGCGCGTAAGTGATATGAATGAATATCGTCAGGTGCTTGGCGATCTTGTTGATATTCCAGGGGTGGGCACGCATCACACCTATATGGTGATTGAAAAGGTAAAAGAAGACACAGGCTTGCGTATCGATTTATAAATACAGCACGTATTACCTGCCTTATTAGCAGATCAAAAAAAAGAGCGCAGATGCGCTCTTTTTGCTCAATGCATTTTTTACATTGGTAAGCCTAGCTTACGCCCAACCGTCGTAGCGTTTTCTACGCGATAGGAAGATAGTCAGAATAATACCCAAAAACAGACCGATAAAAGCGATGGCGCCGCCATAGGTCAATAATTGACGTTTCTCTTTAGAACGTAGGCTTTGTTGTTTGGTTTGAATTGCATCACGCTCAGCAATAGCTGTCGCTAATTGTTCCTGCAATTGTTGATTCTGTGCTTGCAGGTCACTGTTCAAGCTCTGTAGTTCTGGAATTTCGCTCTGTGCATTGCGCAATGTTTGCTGCGTGCTCGCTAGCTCTTCACCTAACTGCTCAAACTTTACTTTTAAGCTCTTATCTTGGTTGATGTACTGCGCTTCTACCCAACCTTGACGCTCTTTGTCATCAATAATTTCATAAAAGCCATTGGTCTCTGTACCAGTTACTAAAGTGATCTCTGTGCCTGCATTGATAGAGCCTAAGATACGATAGTTTTTACCAGCACCAGAGTGCATGAAAATGTATAGTTCGTCACTGATATAAGCGGCACGTTGTTCGGCACTCACGGCCTGAGTGAAAAATGCACTTGATACGAATACGAGTGCAAGAAACAGGTGTTTTAGCATTTAACTAAACCTTGTCTACGTAAATAAGATGTTTATTGAGGCATAGTATTGGCTGGAGGCGACAATGGCAAGGGCGATTTTGTAACCCAACCCTGCCAATAGGGGGTTATTTGCGTAGGAAGAATACGCAAAAAGTTTGCATTCGTATGCGGCTTTGTTTATGTTGTCCTCTTGTCAATTCCATTGGTCTTTTCGAACGCATGGACACTGAGATAGAGCTCAAATTTTTAGTATCTGAGGCGGTCACTCCGTCAATTCCTGCACTGATCACACAGTTTGCCAAAACCGTTACCAACAAACCTTCTCGTAACCTTCAAAACGCGTATTTTGATACTCCAAGCCGTGAGCTAAGAGCGCTCGATATTGGTTTGCGTACGCGCTGCTGCGATGGTGTTTGTGAGCAAACCATTAAACTCGCTGGTGATAATGTGGGCGGCCTGCATCAACGTCCTGAATTCAATTTACCTATCTCAGGCAATCGTCCTGAACTGAGCGCATTTGACGCCAGTATTTGGCCTCATGGCGTGCAAGTTGACGCCATTGCTGAAAATCTTTATCCATTATTCAGCACCAACTTTATCCGCAGAACTTGGCTGGTGGAAACCCAGTCAGGTACCTTGATCGAAGTGGTACTAGATAAAGGTGAAGTCGCTGCTAACTCAAGTATTGAGCCTATTTGTGAGCTTGAAATAGAGTTAATTAAAGGTGAGCGCAGTGAACTATTTTTACTGGCCGAAAAATTAATCGAAAACTTACCTTTGCGCATGGGACTGTATTCCAAAGCAGCCCGTGGGTACCGTTTGGCTGATGACACGCCACTCAGTGCCAGCAAGGAAATCGACATGGTGGCACTGACTAACGAAGATAGCCAAGAACGAGCATTGGAGAAATGCCTTAATCACGGCATTACCTTTGTGCAAAAGCACGAGCAGTGTTACTACCAAAAACCTACATTAAAAACGCTAAAGCGTATTACCGATGGCGTTAGTCTGATTCGCCACAGCTTGTGGTTATTTAAAGACATTGTTGAAAAGCAAGCGACTGAGCGATTGCGTACAGAATTAAAATGGTTGTTGAATGAATTGAGTTGGGTAGAAACGGCAATTCAGTTAAAAACTTTCACTTCCAAAAAACACGCGTACTACAAGAAAATCAATGCTGCCCCCGATTTGGCGCACGTGATTGATGACTTAAAAGATGTGCAACCAACGATTGAAGACGTGCAGCAGATCTTTACCAGCAAGCGCTACAATTTATTACTACTTGATTTGACTATTTGGTTAACAGAGCGCGGTTGGCGTCAGTCTTGGGGTCAGTCTCAATTTCAAGCTGCAGAGCGCAACATTCATGACATTGCGGCGCAGTTGTTAGAAGCGGATTGGCATGAAATGCGCGCTTTAGTGGAAAATGAAGAACCGCTCTCAGCCAATGAATATTTAAACTTAAAACAACGACTTGAGCGTAACCTACTCAGTGGTTGCTGTTTGGGGGCATTGTTCAACGAGGAGGCGCGTTTAAACTTCCGCGCTCCTTGGTTAGATATCGTACACGGAACGTTCGAACTGTTCACCCTGCATTATCTTGAGCAACTATGCCAAGGCAAAGACAGCGAAGAGTTGGAAAAAATCCAAGCATGGTTGTCACAAAAAACGGAATATTTACTTAGTGCTATGGAACAAAGTCGTGATGCCACGCGCAATACCCAGCCTTATTGGCGCGATTAGTGTTGTTCTAGTCGTTCTACCTCAGTCGGTTGCCGCGCAGCCGACTTGGCGTATTTGGAAAGAGCAAGAACACTTAAACGTATCCTTTGCTAAAAATGAGCAAGGACAATACGCCATCAAAGCTAACGTATTGATACCTAATGCCAACGCAGCTCAATTTGTTAGCCTATTACACGATACTGAGCACGCGCCAGATTGGCTTGAAGGCGTTAAACAAGTGCGTTTATTGGCCAGTCCACAACCTCATCATTCCCATGTATTTACACTGCTCAATTCCCCTTGGCCTGTAGCTGATAGGGAGCTGTACAGCCTATCGTGTTATGAAAGGCTCAATGAGGCGCAAACGAAATTGATAATTAAAGCGGTTCAATCTGACTCAGAAGTTCCCAAAGGCCGTGTGCGAATTGAGGACTTGCAGGCATCTTGGCTTATCAGCGAGCAACCAACTGGATTGTTGCTCGAGTACGAGGTTGAAGCCGATCCCGCGGGGGCGATCCCCAACTGGATAAGCAATAAAGTGTCGCTTAAAAGCGTGTATCGTACCTTGAGTAACTTGCGCGCGCGGTTGGCCAATACTCAGGTTATGAGCCCCATGCCGTTAACAACGGGTCAGTGTCGGGACTTTATGCATTAACAGCATAAAATAAAGGCATAAAAAAAGCGCTCAATGAGCGCTTTTCTTGTATTTACTTGGCTATTACAGGCCAGCGTCCGCACGAAGTGCTTCAACTTTGTCTGTCGCTTCCCAAGGGAATTCTTCGCGACCAAAGTGACCGTATGCCGCAGACGGTTGGTAAATCGGACGCTCAAGGTCAAGCATCTGGATTAGACCGTAAGGACGTAGGTCAAAGTGCTTGCGGATTAGCTCGATTAAACGTGCTTCGTCTAGTTTACCTGTGCCGAATGTTTCAACGCTGATAGATGTAGGCTCTGCAACACCGATTGCGTAAGAAACTTGAATTTCACAACGATCAGCTAGGCCAGCTGCTACGATGTTTTTCGCAACGTAACGTGCTGCGTATGCCGCTGAACGGTCAACTTTTGATGGATCTTTACCGGAGAATGCACCACCACCGTGACGAGCCATACCGCCGTATGTATCAACGATGATCTTACGACCAGTTAGACCACAGTCACCCATTGGACCACCGATAACGAAACGGCCAGTTGGGTTAATGAAGAACTTAGTCGCAGAAGTGATTAGTTCAGCAGGAAGTGTTGGCTTGATGATAGTTTCCATCACCGCTTCAACAAGATCGTCCTGAGAAATAGTGTCACAGTGCTGAGTCGATAGTACTACCGCATCGATACCCACAGGTTGACCATTTTCGTATGCAAATGTTACCTGAGACTTAGCGTCTGGACGAAGCCAAGGTAACTCGCCGCTCTTACGTACTTGCGCTTGGCGCTGTACTAGGCGGTGTGAATACGTGATAGGCGCAGGCATTAATACGTCTGTTTCGTTACACGCGTAACCAAACATTAGACCTTGGTCACCAGCACCTTGGTCTTCAGGGCGCGCACGGTCAACACCTTGGTTGATGTCTGGAGACTGTTTGCCAATCGTATTAAGGATTGCACATGAATCAGCATCGAAACCCATGTCTGAGTGTGTGTAACCGATTTCACGAACTGTTTTACGAGTTAGTTCTTCGATATCAACCCAAGCGCTAGTAGTGATTTCACCACCAACCATTACCATGCCTGTTTTAACGTATGTTTCACAAGCTACACGGGCGTGCGGGTCTTGCTCCAAAATAGCATCTAGTACCGCATCTGAAATTTGGTCAGCGATTTTATCCGGGTGTCCCTCAGACACTGACTCAGAAGTAAATAAATGTTTTGCCATTGGTTTTTCTCACAAGTCTCGCGCTTCCCATACACGTCACCAATTAGGGTGCAGCGCTGCATAAAAATAAGGCGCGTATTCTAGCTAAATGATCGCACCTTGCCTAGCTATTTTACGCCTAGACGTCCAAATTACTAATTTTCAGTCTTATAGCCAATTAATATGAGTAATTTTAAAGTCACCTATATTGTCCACAAGTTTTAATTGCAGGGGGCCTGTGAATAAGTAAGAATGGGCCTTTATCTTATCCTTCGCACATTCGCTAGCATGAGCAAGTGCGGAGCTTCCAGCGCAAATACATTTAAAGGTAGGAGAATTCATGCCATCACGCAAAGAACTTGCAAACGCCATTCGCGTCTTGTCTATGGACGCGGTTCAACAAGCTAAATCAGGTCACCCAGGTGCTCCTATGGGAATGGCTGATATCGCCGAAGTCCTATGGCGTGACTATCTAAAGCACAACCCAACAAATCCTGATTGGGCTGACCGCGACCGATTTATCCTGTCAAATGGCCATGGTTCAATGCTGATTTATTCGCTTTTACATTTAAGCGGCTATGACCTACCGATGGAAGAAATTAAAAACTTCCGTCAACTGCATTCTAAAACTCCAGGTCACCCTGAATATGGCTACGCACCAGGCGTTGAAACCACTACGGGCCCGCTTGGTCAGGGGATCACTAACGCGGTAGGTATGGCTATCGCAGAAAAAGCGCTTGGCGCTCAATTTAACCGCGCTGGACATGACATTGTTGATCACTATACCTACACCTTCCTAGGTGACGGCTGTTTAATGGAAGGTATCTCTCACGAAGCCTGTTCATTAGCTGGTACCTTGGGTCTAGGTAAGCTCATCGCATTTTGGGATGACAACGGCATCTCAATCGATGGTGAAGTTGAAGGTTGGTTCAGCGACGATACGCCTGCGCGTTTCGAAGCATATGGCTGGCATGTAGTGCGTGGTGTTGATGGTCACGACAGTGATGCTATCCGTGCTGCAATCGAAGAAGGTCGCGCAAACTCTGATAAACCAACATTGATCTGTTGTAAAACAGTGATTGGTTACGGTTCACCAAACAAGTCGGGTAGCCATGATTGTCACGGTGCACCGCTAGGTGATGACGAAATCAAAGCCGCGCGTGAATTTTTGGGTTGGGAGCATGCACCTTTTGTTATTCCACAAGACGTATACAGCGAGTGGGACGCAAAAGAAGCAGGTCAAAAACACGAGCAAAACTGGCACGAAAAGTTCGCTGCATATAAAGCTGCGCACCCAGAACTTGCTGCTGAGTTTGAACGTCGCCAAAAAGGTGAATTACCTGCTGATTGGGCTGAAAAATCACAAGCCTACATTGAGCAATTACAGGCAAACCCTGATAATCCAGCAACACGTAAAGCATCACAAAATGCATTGAATGCATTTGGTCCTATGCTTCCTGAGTTTATGGGCGGCTCTGCTGACCTTGCGGGTTCGAACTTGACCTTGTGGAGTGGTTCAAAAGGCTTAACGAGTGATGATGCGTCGGGCAACTACGTATTCTACGGTGTACGTGAATTCGGTATGTCGGCGATTATGAATGGTATTGCGCTGCATAAAGGCTTTATCCCTTACGGTGCGACTTTCTTAATGTTCATGGAATACGCACGCAACGCAGTACGTATGGCCGCACTGATGAAAACACCAAGCATCTTTGTGTACACCCACGATTCAATCGGTTTGGGTGAAGATGGTCCTACGCACCAACCAGTGGAGCAAATGGCGAGCTTACGTTACACGCCGAACCTAGTGAACTGGCGTCCATGTGACCAAGTTGAGTCTGCCATTGCTTGGCAACAAGCAATTGAGCGTAAAGATGGCCCTACATCACTTGTATTTACTCGCCAAGGTCTTGCACAACAATCGCGTACACCGGAGCAATTAGCGAACGTTAAAAAGGGCGGTTATGTGTTGAGCTGTGATGGTGCGCCTGAAGTGATCCTTATTGCAACAGGTTCAGAAGTTCAACTAGCGGTTGATGCCGCTGAGCAACTGCGCAGCGAAGGTAAAAAAGTACGCGTGGTTTCAATGCCATCAACAGATTTGTTCGATGCTCAGGATGCGCAGTATAAAGAATCAGTTCTTCCAGCAGCTGTAACGCGTCGCGTAGCAGTAGAAGCTGGTATTGCTGACTTCTGGTACAAGTATGTAGGTTTGACCGGTAAAGTAATTGGCATGACCACTTTCGGTGAATCAGCGCCAGCAAACGAGCTATTTAAGATGTTCGGCTTTACTGTTGAAAATGTAGTTGAAGCGGCAAATAGCCAGTTCTAATCTGCATTATTCAGACAACAAAAAACCCGCTTTATAGCGGGTTTTTTGTTGTTATCTGGCTCATAAAGATGCGCTATTCACCGTTGAGTGTCGGCGAGTTTGCTTGTGCCAATCGCAAGGTGCGTGCCTGTACCAGCTCAGATAAGGGCACAAGTTGAATGCCTTCTTGCTCAAGCTCGGCCAAGGAATTCTGCAAAAACGCAAAGGTTTCAGGATAGGGGTGGGCTATCGCGACGGCATAGTCATAGCGCTGAGCAATCCGTTTTAATTGATCGAAACGAAATCGCATTTGTTTTTCGGTAGTGATGTTATCGAGAAATACATGACGAGCGACGTTATCGACACCGTATAAGCTGGCAATTGTTTGAGCTTTAGATTTAGGCGTCGTTTTACTGTCTAGGAAGTATAGGTCGTGTTCTTTGAGGACTTCCATAGTCCAATTCATGGGCGTATTTTGTTGGGTTAGTAATGAGCCCATGTGGTTATTTACCCCTTTTATATTGGGTAAACTATCCAAAGCATCACGGAGCATGGTTTGGAAATCATCCTTTTGCATATCCATGGTTAATGCGCCGGGCCCAAGGGTTTTCCCGTCTAATGCTTGCATTGGCGCATGCAGCATGATCTCTTTATTTTGGGCACTCGCTTGCGCTGCAAAACGCTTCGCATAAGGGGTAAAGGGGAGAATAGAAAACGTTAGTTGACCCGGGATATTCAAGGCCGACATATCGTTACGTTGATAACCTATATCGTCTATGACGATTGCTACCTGCTTTGCATGCGCTGATACACAAGATACCAAGGCACATACTGCAATCCATTTTTTTATGCGCACAGTTCTCTTTGTTCTTCTGTTGATGTTGTTATTGATCCAAGGGTGACCACGATTTTGGGACCCCTTGGATTCATATTGTTATTATTTTTAGTATTTTTCTAATAGTTGCTGAGCTTTGAGTAGCTGCTTATCGAGTGACGCCGTTAAGTTTTTATCAGCATTTTTTCCCTCAGCTAAATTTATTATAACCTCTTTATTTGATTGAGAAAGTGCTGGTTGTAATATAGGGACGTCAGGCGTGATGCCCGTTCCCTCGATGGATACGCCCGCAGGTGTAAAGTATTTGGCAGTGGTCAATTTTAATGCACTTCTGCCATCTCCAAGGGGGATAAGCGATTGCACCGAGCCTTTACCGTATGAGCGAGTGCCCACCACGGTAGCACGGCGATTGTCCTTTAAAGCACCTGCGACAATTTCCGCTGCAGAGGCGGAACCTTGATTGATCAACACGACTATTGGCGCGCCTTCTAATATATCGCCAGGCTGCGCTTCAAAGCGCTGATTTGCTTCAATAAAACGCCCCCGAGTTGATACAATCACACCGTCGGAAAGGAACAAATCTGCGATAGCAACTGCACTGTCGAATGTGCCACCGGGATTATCACGCAAATCCAGTAGTAGCCCTCTGAGTGCAAGGCCGCTCTGTTGTTGCAGTTGCGCGATGTGTCTGGCGACATCATGAAAGCTATGATTATTGAAGCTGTTGATACGCAGGTAGGCGATTTGGTTATCTTGCAGTTTACTCGCCACGCTCTCAATATGGATGGGTTGACGCGTTAAGTGATAGACCAAACGTTGAGAATGACCCGCGCGGGCAATAGCCAACGTAACTTCACCATCATCTCGACTGTTGATCAGCGCAGAGACTTCGTCGAGTGATTTATCCAATGCGGCAGTATCATTAATTGCGAGCACAATGTCTCCGCTTTGCAAACCAGCTGCTTGGGCAGGAGAGTTGGGCAGTGCAGAGACGATAACCACATGATCTTGACGTTTTTCTACTTCGATGCCCAAGCCCTTGTATTCACCATTGGTAACATCAAACAGGCGCTTTAACTCTTTTTCATCGAGAAATTCACTGTAGGGGTCAAGTTCTTCAAGAAGGCTAGACAAGACATGGTGATCGAGTTTGTTGCGGTCTACTTCTTCAACATAGAAATGGTTAATATGAAACAGTACTTCTTCGAGTTGGCTGTCCTTGGCCAAACTTGGAAGTGTTGCAGACGCACACATTAGGCACAGTGAAATTGCCAAACACTGTGAAATAAACTGCCTGAAAATGAAAGCTGAAGATGCGAACATTGGCTGCCCCTTAGGCGCAGCCACTATTCAATTATGAGGACTTGCACCATGTAGTTGGGTTAACGGCACGTCCTTTGTGACGTATTTCGAAGTATAGACCAGGATCAACTTGGCCGCCGCTCTGACCGACTAATGCAATAGTCTCACCTTGGTAGACTTGGTCGCCCACTTCTTTTAGCAAGGCTTGAGCATGGCCATACAGACTCATGTAGCCTTCACCGTGGTCAACAACCATGACCCAGCCAAAGCCTTTGAGCCAATCAGCAAACACCACCTGACCATCTTGGATGCTGTTAATGTTGCTGCCCTCACTGGCGCCAATCACCACACCTTTCCAGTTAAAACCGGGGCGTTTACGGGTGCCAAATTTATGTTTAAGTGGCCCGCGAGTTGGCCACGAGAGCTTTCCTTTGCTGGCACCTAGGCCGAGCATGGCTATTTGACGCCCTTTACTTTGTTCTAAATCCTCCAAGGTGGAAATGAGCGTTTGTTCATTATCTTTAAGGTAATTGATCGAGCTCTGAAGCTCATTAAGCTCACTTTGGAGTGCGTCAACTTGAGATTTACGTTGCTCTTTTGCGGCAATTAGCTCGGCATGTTGTTGTTCTTCTTGCGCGCGCAGTTGTTCTAATTGAGCGCGGTTTTGCGCCAGAGCTGCTTGGTTTTTCTCTATTTCAGCGAGCGTTTCTTTCAGTGCGTCTAACTGCTGTAAACGCGCCTTATTGAGGTAGTCGTAATAACTTATTGTGCGCTCTAACTTTGCTGTATTCTGTTGATTAAGGAGTAACTTTGAGTAGTCATGCCCGCCGACCATGTAGGCGCTTTTCAATTGCGCGGCTAGCGCAGCATCAAATGTTTTGCGTTGCTCTTCTAATACCTGAGCTTCGCGTTCGAGTTCTTTATGTTGCTCACGGTTGCTGGAAATCTTAGCATCGAGGCTACGCAGTTCTTTGGCGTTTTCAGCAATGGCTTTTTCTGACTGTCTTAATTCCTTTTGCAAGGAACTTAAGGACCCTTTATGGCTTTTGAGGTTTTGCTGATTTTTTTTCAGTTCTTTTTGAACTTCAGTTAAATCCTGTTTAGTACGATCTTCGTTGGCGAAAGTGCCAACTGGGGTGAACATCAGCAAAAGCGCCGCATAAAGCAGCGGCACTTTGCCTGATGTGATTAGGCGATTGAACCTAAGCATGGGCCTATAATCCGTTATTTAAGGCGCATGATTGGTGAACCAGTCATTTCTTCTGGTTGCTCCATACCCATCAGATGCAGCATTGTAGGCGCCACATCACTGAGTGTTTTGCCCGCCACAGGCTCGGCATCGCGGCCAACATAAATAAATGGCACTGGCTCACTAGTATGCGCTGTGTGCGCTTGACCTGAATTTGGATCTTGCATTTGTTCTGCATTACCGTGATCCGCCGTAATAAGCGCTTCACCACCGACTTGTTCAAGCGCCTCGACAACGCGACCAATACAGGCATCAACTGCTTCACATGCTTTCACCGCAGCTGCAAATACCCCTGAGTGACCAACCATGTCGCCGTTAGGGTAGTTACAAATGATCACGTCGTACTGACCGCTGTGAATTGCTTCAACGAGTTTATCTGTTAGCAACGCTGAGTTCATCTCTGGCTGCAGGTCATAGGTGGCCACATCAGGTGAAGGGATCAGCTCACGGCTTTCGCCGTCAAACTCTTGTTCACGACCGCCGCTGAAGAAGAACGTTACGTGTGCGTATTTTTCTGTTTCAGAAATACGAAGTTGGGTTTTGTCATGCTTCGCTAGCCATTCACCCAGTACATTGTTTAATGGCTCTGGTGGGAAGGCCACAGGCGCTTGGATGTCGGCTGCGTACTCAGTCAGCATTACAAAGGCCGCAAGATTAGGCGTTTTCTTCTTAGTGAAACCATTAAAATCGGCATCTACGAATGTGCGAGTCATTTGACGTGCACGGTCGGCACGGAAGTTCATGAATAACACGGCGTCACCATCATTAATGGTCGCAGGTGCATCACCAATCACTGTCGCTTTTACAAATTCATCATTTTCATCACGCTCGTAAGCAGCATGCAAGCCACTGACTGCATCAGGCGCTTTATATTGTGATTCACCCAACACCATTAGGTCATAGGCGCTTTCTACGCGGTCCCAACGATTATCTCGGTCCATAGCATAATAACGACCAACGATTGAAGCGATTCGCCCCTTGCCTAGACGAGCAAAGGTTGCGTCAATTTTTTGCAAAGACGCCTCAGCACTGCGTGGCGGCGTGTCGCGACCATCCAAAAATGCATGAACATAAATTTCTTCGGCGCCACGCTGGGCTGCTAATTCAATGGCTGCAACAATATGATCTTCGTGGCTATGAACACCACCTGGGCTCATAAGGCCCATTAAATGTACTGCTTTGCCTGCGTCAACCGCTTTGTCGATTGCCTCAACGAGAGCGTGGTTTTGGGCGAATGTACCCTCGTCAATGGCTTTAGTAATACGGGTAAAATCTTGATAAACAACACGGCCGGCACCCAAGTTTACGTGACCAACTTCTGAGTTACCCATTTGTCCGTCCGGAAGACCCACATCCATACCAGACCCAGAAATCAAAGTGTGAGGACGCTCTTGCCACAGCTTGTCTAAAACAGGTGTGTTGGCGGCTAAAATAGCATTACTTTCACTTTCTTCACGGTAACCCCACCCATCGAGAATCATAAGTACGAGTGGTTTTTTAGGCTGAGTCATTGTCGCTCCTGAGATATGTGCACGTCGATTGAAACCTAACCCTTGTGACATCACTAAAACGGTTATCTACAAGTGGTTTGGCTATTATCCTACCGTTTTTTGCTCAACATCGCAGTAGAAAATATTTCATCAATTGGTAACTTTAAGGCAAGTGTGTATACTTGTGCCGCCCTCTAGGTTTGAACAATAAAGTATCACGTATGGAACAATACATTGAATTTATCGGCAATCACCCGATCTTAAGCATTATCTGGCTGGTAATAGTGTTTATGCTTATTACGGGCTGGTTCAAAAGTAAGTTTTCTGCAATCAAGCAGATTAACCCGCAGCAACTCACATTAATGGTGAATCGCGAGAGTGCGGTTATTGCAGATATTCGTCCACTAAAAGACTTCAATACAGGTCGCATTGCTAACTCAGTACACCTGAGTGTCGAAAAAGCAAAACAAAGTGACTTTGCAGAGCTTGAAAAGCACAAAAACAATCCCATTATACTGGTATGTGCAACAGGTATGACGGCTTCAGGCATCGCAAATAACCTTGCTAAAGCTGGCTTTGAAAGCGTCTTTATCCTCTCTGGTGGCATGCAATCATGGCAAACTGCGGGATTGCCGCTTGTTTCTGGTCGCTAATCAGCGTTGAGAGAAATATATGACTGATGTAGTTTTATATACCAAAGATTACTGCCCATTTTGTCAACGTGCTAAGGCATTGTTAGATAAGAAAGGTGTTGCTTATACCGAGCATGATATTGGCCGTAAGCCTGAGCTTCGCGAAGAAATGATCGCAAAAGCAAATGGCGGTTATACGGTGCCGCAAATTTTTATCGGCGAACACCATGTGGGTGGTTGCGATGATATGATGGCATTAGAAGCCAAAGGCGAGTTAAATACGCTTTTAGGCGCTTAATAATAATTTCAGTACCGAGCCGCACTTTTTGCGGCTTATTACTTAAGACAGATTGATAGGAATTACAATGGAAGAGCAAAATCAAGGCGCAGCACAAGAACAACAAGCGCAATTTTCAATTCAACGTATCTATACAAAAGACGTGTCTTTTGAAACGCCAAATTCTCCAGCTATTTTCCAAAAAGAGTGGAAACCAGAAGTTAAGCTAGACATCGATACACGTTCAAACAAACTTGAAAACGGTATCTTCGAAGTTGTTTTAGCGTTAACTGTTACCGCAACTATCGGTGAAGAAACAGCATTCCTATGTGAAATCCAACAAGCTGGTATTTTCGCAATTGGTGAATTAGAAGAGCTGCAAACAGCACACATGCTAGGCGCTTTCTGCCCGAATGTGCTATTCCCTTACGCTCGCGAAGCAGTTTCTAACCTAGTAAACCGTGGTACTTTCCCACAGTTGAACCTTGCTCCAGTTAATTTTGACGCGCTATTTGCACAGTACATGCAACAACGTGTTGCTGAACAAGCGCAACAGGCTGACGCATAAGTTATGAGTGCTACAGCACAATCGGCTGTAACTGTTCTAGGGGCGGGGTCGTATGGCACCGCCCTTGCTATTTGCTTTGCACGCAATGGTCATCAAGTAACCCTGTGGGGACGCGATGCTGCGCACGTAGAAAAGCTGGCAAATGAGCGTAAAAACGAACAGTACCTCGGCGATATTCCATTTCCAGAAACCTTAGAACTTCAGAGCGATTTAGAACTGGCAGTAAAAAGCAGTGATATCGTGCTCGTGGTAGTGCCAAGTCACGCCTTTTCTGGTTTGCTGAAAACGATTCAACCTATGTTGCTTGATGGCGCTAAAGTCGCGTGGGCAACCAAAGGCTTAGAGCCAGATACGGGTCGTTTGTTGCAAGACGTGGCAAAGCAAGAGTTGGGTGATGAAGTCGAATTAGCAGTGTTGTCTGGCCCTACGTTTGCAAAAGAAATGGCGGCAGGTTTACCAACAGCGATTTCAGTATCGGCAACCAGTGATGAGCTGTGTGAGCGGTTATCGAGCTTGTTGCATTGCGGGCGCTCGTTCCGTGTGTATCGCAACAATGACTTTATCGGCATCCAGCTTGGCGGCGCAGTGAAAAATGTCATTGCTATCGGCGCGGGTATCGCAGATGGCTTTGGTTTTGGCGCGAATGCCAGAACAGCGCTTATCACTCGTGGGTTAGCAGAGTTATGTCGTCTTGGTTGTGCATTAGGGGCTAAATCAGAAACCTTTATGGGGATGGCTGGTTTGGGCGATCTGATTCTTACCTGTACCGACAATCAATCGCGCAATCGCCGTTTTGGTTTAGCGCTAGGGCAGGGTCTAGACGTAGACTCAGCACAGCAACAAATCGGTCAGGTGGTTGAAGGTTATCGCAACACCAAAGAAGTGTATATGTTAGCGAAGCGTACTGGTATTGAAATGCCTATCACTGAGCAGATATACCAAGTGCTGTACGAAAACAAAGACGTGAAGCAAGCTGCCATGGCCTTATTAGGGCGAGAGCAAAAAGCTGAATGATGTACCTTTAATGGTACAAGTTGTTGATAAGGCACTGCATTTTGAATGCGGTGCTTTTTTTTTACCCCGTATACGCTATATTTACTGGATATGTTTTGCAGGGTAAGCAACCATGGCACACGCGAGAAAGATAGATAACGAGCGCCGTAGCGGACAAAGGACATTCCGTGAGCATTACGCTAATTTAACAGGCGAGCAAATAGACAAAGTCTACACGCTCACCAAGATGGGGTTTGAATTAGATTTTGTGCGCTCAGACTCAGACGAAAATCACGTCGCAATTCTACGTCGCGACGAAGAGTTGGTGAGTGTAAATCGTTACGGTGAATGTAATTTTTCCCCCGAGGTTGCCTTGCGCACTGACTCCTAGCGCTTTACCATGGCAGGCAATATGTTGATGGTAAGATGCTATGGATATTTCACTAAACGGTCTTTGTACAGACGCTTCCCAGCTTCCATGTACTCACTTCGATGAACGCCCGCAACAAGAAGTTTCCTTGTTAGTTATCCATTGTATTTCTTTACCTGAAGGGCACTTTGGCACCCCCTACATCGATGACTTATTTTGCGGCCGTTTGAACTGTGATGCGCATCCCAGTTTTGCATCGCTTGAGGGGGTGAGAGTGTCTGCCCATTGCTTGATCGATAGACAAGGCAAAGTTAGGCAATACGTACCATTTGATAAGCGTGCGTGGCATGCTGGTGTGTCCTCATACTCAGGGCGTGAGCGTTGCAATGACTTTAGTATTGGCATTGAGCTTGAGGGCACCGACAAATTACCTTACACGGAGCAGCAATATCTCGCGCTCGCGAAACTAACTCAGGCACTGATGGAGATGTACCCCAAAATTACAAAAGAGCGCATTGTCGGCCATAGCGACATCGCCCCAGGGCGTAAAACAGATCCCGGTGAAGGCTTTGATTGGCAGCACTTTTTTGACCTTACTTTTGCCTAAAACTACGATAGACTAAAGGAAGTTTAGGCTGGACGTTTATCTACTATGACTCTGATTTCAATAATTTTTGCTCTCATCGCCGAGCGCCTCGGGGCACGATCTAAACCATGGCAGATTGCCACTTATGCACAGTGGTACATGACGAAAAGTCAAAATATCCTTACTCGCGCTAGTGCCAGCTCAAAGGTTGTGGGCATCATCCTTTGGTTACTTATTCCCACTCTTATCGTTGCCTTCATTGCACATCTCAGTGATTTCGTGTTGTGGCAACTACTTGTGAACACTACCTTAGTGTTGGTGTGCTTTGGGTGCGCGACAATGCGAGCACATTATAAAGGTTACTTAAACGCGTTAACACGCGATGACAATGAAGCGGCAACCTTGTACGCCCTCCAAATGGGACAAATCCGCACCGAAGATGAAGAGCAAGGTGAAACTTTTGCGCAAACGCTGGCGTGGGTGAACTTTCGTTTTTACTGTGCCGTTATCTTCTGGTTTGTTATTTTGGGTGCTCCAGGGGCTGTATTCTATTCACTGGCGCGCACCTATCTGGATATAAGCACAGATCAAGAACACCACTTAGCGGGTTGGCACAATGCCTTGCACAAGCTTGTTTTCTGGTTGGATTGGCCAGCAGCGCGTGTCGCAAGTTTTGGTTACCTAGTGATCGGTAACTTTTCCAAGGGGACGCAGACGTGGTTGCAGCATGTGCTTAACTTCACGGTGCCAAACCGTGAAGTGATCACGCAAACAGCATTAGCAGCAGAGCAAATTGAACTCGAACACTACGGTTGCACCATTGAAGCTCAATGTATGATGCGTTTAGTGAAGCGTAACATTTTGTTCTTCTTAGCACTTATTGCCATTTTGACGCTCTTTGGTGGTCTGTCTTGAAGTTAGTTTGTAGGGGCTTTTAGCGGTCAATACCTCCTCAATCACCTGAAAAGTGGTATTTGGGTATCGTAGAGTACACCCGATTAACGCTTTTTATTTGTACTTGCCCCTTACACTCAAGGCGCGAGTCGATTACAATAGCGGCCATTATTCTTAGACCTGCGTCTGTTCATCTTTCTTCATGGCGGTAGTCTGTACATATGGCAATTAAGCTAGCAATAAATGGCTTTGGGCGTATTGGGCGTAATATTTTACGCGCTCTATACGAAAGTGGTCGCCGTAGTGAATTCGAAATTGTCGCAATCAATGAACTAGCAAAGCCAGAAGGCATTGCGCATCTCTTAAAATATGACACGGCACATGGTCGTTTCGCTTTTCCCGTTGAGTTGGGCGAGAAGTCGCTAATCGTCGATGGCGATGAAATTGCGTTATACAGCGAACAAGAGGCCGGTGCACTGCCTTGGCAACAACACCATGTGGATGTCGTGCTTGAATGTACCGGCGTTTACCACTCGCGCGAACACGCGCAATTGCACTTAAATGCTGGTGCCAAGAAAGTATTGTTTTCCCAACCGGCGGATGCCGATGTTGACGCAACGATTGTTTTTGGTATTAACGACCATGAGCTCAAAGCTGAGCACACCATTGTTTCTAATGGTTCATGTACCACTAACTGTATTGTGCCTGTTATTCAAGTACTTGATGATGCCTTTGGCATTGAATCTGGTGCGATTACGACTATCCATGCGTCAATGCACGATCAACAAGTGATTGATGCTTACCATGACGATCTGCGTCGTACCCGTGCAGCAAGCCAGTCTATTATTCCGGTTGATACAAAGCTTGCGCGTGGTATTGAGCGCATACTGCCAAAATTTCATAGCCGCTTTGAAGCAATCGCAGTGCGAGTGCCGACAATCAATGTGACGGCCATGGACTTGAGTGTGACGGTTAACACCGATGTGTCTCTTGGTGATGTAAATAAGGCAATAGCCAAAGCCGTACATGGGCGTCTTGCGGGTATTTTGGATTACACAGAAGAACCACTCGTGTCAGTAGATTTTAACCATGATGCACATTCTTGTATCATTGATGGAACACAGACACGCGTTAGTCATAAACGTTTGATAAAACTTTTAGTATGGTGTGACAACGAGTGGGGGTTCGCGCATCGAATGCTTGATACCTCTGCAGCGTGGATGCAAGCAACTGCATCACATCTTGAATAAAACGTATAACTAAGGAGAAGAGAATGTCGGTCATTAAGATGGCGGATTTGGATTTAGCTGGTAAGCGCGTTTTGATCCGTGAAGACCTAAACGTACCAGTTAAAGATGGCAAAGTTAGCTCAGACGCGCGTTTACGTGCAGCACTCCCTACCATCGAACTTGCGCTAGAAAAAGGCGCTAAAGTGATGATCATGTCGCACTTAGGTCGTCCAACCGAAGGCCAATATGACGCAGAATTCTCTCTTGCTCCAGTTGTTGATTACCTTAACGAAAAACTGTCTCAGCAAGTTCGCCTAGCGACTGATTACCTAGACGGTGTTGAAGTTGCAGACAACGAAGTTGTGGTGTTTGAAAACGTACGCTTCAACAAAGGCGAAAAAGCCAATGACGAAGCCTTGTCAAAGCAACTAGCTGCATTGTGTGACGTGTATGTGATGGATGCTTTCGGTACTGCGCACCGTGCACAAGCATCTACACACGGTGTAGGTATGCATGCACCTGTTGCTTGTGCGGGCCCACTGCTTGCTGCAGAGCTTGATGCACTTGGTAAAGCGCTTGATAACCCTAAGCGTCCTTTGGTAGCTATCGTGGGTGGTTCAAAAGTATCGACGAAACTAACGGTATTGGATTCACTATCAAATGTGGTTGACCAACTGGTAACAGGTGGCGGTATTGCCAACACCTTTATCGCAGCAGCTGGCCACTCAGTAGGTAAGTCTCTTTATGAGAAAGACCTGATTGCTGAAGCGCAAAAATTAACAGATACAGCACGTGCAAATGGCGGCGACATTCCTGTGCCGGTTGACGTAGTTGTTGGTAACGAATTCTCTGAGTCAGCTGTTGCGCAGCTTAAAGATGTGCAAGATGTAACTGACGAAGACATGATCTTTGATATTGGTCCAAACACTGCAAAACAACTTGGCGACATTATCGCTCAGGCTGGCACGATTGTTTGGAATGGCCCAGTAGGTGTATTTGAATTTGACCAGTTCGGTAATGGTACGCAAAGTATCGCAAAAGCGATTGCCAATTCAGATGCCTTCTCAATTGCAGGTGGCGGCGATACGCTGGCGGCGATTGATAAATACAATGTGGCTGATAAGATCTCATATATTTCCACTGGTGGTGGTGCCTTCTTAGAATTCTTAGAAGGGAAAAAATTACCAGCGGTTGCTATGCTTGAAGAGCGAGCAAAATAAAGAAATAACGTTTAGGCCGGCCTCTCTCACTTTTGCCGGCCTTATGTTATGAGCCAAAGTGGCTCGTGTTTGAATAAATTCAAACATTAATCCCGTTCAAAAACCCGATAGTCTGGTGCTATCAAAAATTGGAGATAAGCGAAATGGCTTTGATCAGTATGCGTCAACTTCTCGACCATGCGGCGGAATTTGGTTACGGCGTACCTGCCTTCAATGTAAATAACCAAGAGCAAATGCGTGCCATCATGGAAGCGGCCGACAAGACAAACAGCCCGGTTATTGTACAAGGCTCAGCTGGTGCCCGTGCATACGCAGGTGCCCCTTTTATTCGCCATATGATTTTGGCAGCAATTGAAGAGTGGCCACACATTCCTGTAGTTATGCACCAAGACCACGGTACTTCACCGGCAGTGTGTCAGCGTTCAATTCAACTAGGTTTCTCATCAGTGATGATGGATGGTTCATTGTTGGATGATGGTAAAACTCCTTCTAGCTATGAATACAATGTGGACGTAACCCGTCGCACAGTAGAAATGGCGCATGCGTGCGGTGTTTCAGTTGAGGGTGAGCTAGGTGTACTTGGTTCACTTGAAACTGGTGAAGCTGGTGAAGAAGATGGTATCGGTGCGGTCGGCAAACTATCTCACGACCAACTACTGACAGATCCAGAAGAAGCGGCAGACTTCGTATCTAAGACTGGTGTAGACGCGCTAGCAATTGCCTGCGGTACGTCACACGGTGCATACAAGTTTACTCGTCCACCAACGGGCGACATTCTTGCTATCGACCGCATCAAAGAAATCCACAGCCGTATCCCTGACACACACCTTGTAATGCACGGTTCTTCATCTGTACCACAAGAGTGGTTAGCAGTAATTAACGAGTACGGTGGTGAGATCCCTGAAACTTACGGTGTGCCAGTTGAGCAGATCGTTGAAGGTATCAAGCACGGTGTGCGTAAAGTAAACATCGATACAGACTTACGTTTAGCATCAACAGGCGCTATTCGCCGTCATTTAGCACATAATCCTGCTAACTTTGACCCACGTAAGTTCTTAGCTGAAGCAACTAAAGCTATGACTGAAATCTGTGTAGCGCGTTATGAAGCGTTTGGTACAGCCGGTCAGGCAGCTAAAATCAAGCCAATCTCGCTAGATGACATGCATATGCGTTATCTAAGCGGTCAGCTGGATCCTAAGATCAAGTAATCAGCTGATTAAAGCCAAAAAGCCTCGCCTTATGCGGGGCTTTTTTAGATCACGATTTTACTAATTCACCCAGGTTACGATCTTGCTTTGAGGCACTTCCTACTCAGCTGAAAAGCACCTTTTTTAACTATCTTTATGAAAGTTAAATAGTTATTTTTGTCATCAAGTCGATCTGTTGGGATCAGTATTTTATCAACCATGACGATTTTGGATCATAATTTTACTAGCTTACAGAGCTAATTGCCTGGCTTTGTTTAATTAGTAATCAAAAATCATAGGGTTATTGGCGCTGTTTTGATCGAGCTTGGTATAAATCTGATCCAAGTAGTGATCAATTAGTAAAATACTGATCTCTACTGGCCTGAATTAGTACAAATCTGATCCGTAGCCTGCGCCTTAGTAAGAAGTTGATCTGTACTGATCTGCAAGGGATTTTTGCTTGATTCCGTTATAGCGTGTACGCTTTCATAAAATTGTCACAAAAAGTCATAATAATGACATCAGTTCAATAAAGCTAATTAGAGATAAACGGAATGTCACGTAAAGTTCTTGTTGTTGATGATGAAGCGCCAATACGCGAAATGCTGGTGTTTGTATTAGAACAAAATGGTTTTCAAGCGATTGAAGCTGAGGATTACGACTCTGCAATAGCTTCTATGGTCGAGCCCTACCCAGATATGGTGCTACTAGACTGGATGCTACCAGGTGGTAGCGGCATTCAGATCGCAAAGAAATTTAAGCAAAGCGAGCATACTCGCCAGATCCCAATCATCATGTTGACTGCACGTGGCGAAGAAGAAGATAAAGTTCGTGGCTTGGAAGTAGGTGCGGATGATTATGTGACGAAGCCGTTCTCTCCGAAAGAGTTGATGGCTCGTATTAAAGCGGTCATTCGCCGAGTAGCGCCAACTTCTTTAGAAGAAGCGATTGAGGTTCATGGTCTTCGTTTAGATCCTATCTCGCACCGCGTGACATCACAAGGCAGTGAATTGGACATGGGTCCGACAGAGTTTCGTTTATTGCATTTCTTCATGACACACCCAGAGCGCGTATACAGCCGTGAACAGTTGCTGGATCATGTTTGGGGAACTAATGTGTATGTGGAAGATAGAACGGTAGATGTGCACATTCGACGTTTACGTAAAGCGATTTCGCCTATGGGCCACGACCGTTTAGTACAAACAGTGCGCGGCGCTGGTTACCGTTTCTCAAGCAAAGTGTAAGCACTGTGAAATCGTGCATTGGATAGTTTTAGGTTTACCTATTTGGTAAACATCCCTATGCTAGCAAAGCACGTATGAAATAGAGATATTCTATGTATCGAGTAGTTAATAAACGAACCTTAACTAAGCGTTTGTTTATGTATTTCTTACCGCTAGTGTTAATAGGCGTGCTTGTGGGCGCGCCTTTTTTGCTTTTGTTTCTGGGTGCTTTCACCTTGCTTCTTTGGCACTATCGGCAGCTTTATCGCCTCAGCGATTGGCTTATTAATCAACGTAGCTTTAATCCCCCAGAAGGAGAGGGTGCGTGGGAACAAGTCTTTGAAGGCATTTATCATCTCCAACAGCGTAACAGAAAAAAGCGTAACGAGTTGGCGGACCTAATTCGTCGTTTTCGTGAAGGTGCGGAAGCCGTTCCCGATGCCGTTGTCGTGTTACAAAAAGATTTTAGTATTGTCTGGTGCAACCAACTAGCTCTGCGTTTACTCGGTTTGCAGTGGCCAACCGATCATGGACAACGCATTGATAACCTCATTCGCCATCCAAAATTCAGCCGCTATATGCTCAAAGGTGATTATGACGATGCGCTCGAATTAGATTTAGCGCACAACGGCGAACAAGTGCTTGAATTTCGAGTCATGCCTTACGCGCAATCACAAATTATGATGGTGGTACGTGATATCACGCGCTTGAAGCAACTTGAGCAAATGCGCAAAGACTTCGTTGCCAATGTATCGCACGAACTGCGTACTCCGTTAACTGTGGTAACTGGCTACCTAGAGATGATGGATGCGGATAACATGCCACCACCGGCAATGTGGAACAAAGCCCATGGCACCATGATTGATCAATGCCAGCGCATGGACAGTTTAGTCAATCAACTGTTGTCCTTGTCTCGTATTGAAGGGGCACGCAAACATGATAATGACAAACCCGTGCATGTGCCGAGTATGCTTGAACTTATTCATACAGAAGCCCAGTCCCTCAATGCGGATAAAGGTCACACCCTCAACTTTGAGATTGACCAAAGTCTAGATGTATTAGGTGCTGCGGAAGAGTTACGAAGTGCGTTTTCGAATTTGGTATTTAATGCCGTGCACTACACGCCAGAGCATGGCGAAATTACAGTCCGTTGGCAGCTAAAAGATGGATATGCGCATTTTAGCGTCACCGACAATGGCGATGGTATCGCACCCGAACATTTAAACCGTTTAACTGAGCGCTTTTATCGTGTTGATAAGGCGCGAAGCAGAAAAACGGGTGGTTCAGGACTGGGCTTAGCGATTACCAAACATGTACTCACACGCCATGACTCAACCTTACATATCGACAGCAAAGTTGGGGAGGGCAGCTGTTTTTGGTTTGCCTTTGGCCCAAGCTGGATCGTTGCCAATCATCAAGACACGCTTATTTCATCAAAGTCATAAAAGTGTCATTTTTAAGTAATCTAACTGTCATTTAATCGCTGCACAATGGCTGCAGTTGAAACACGGGAAGAACTAATTGGAGAACCCAATGAAATTTAAAAACTTAGTTGCTGCAATGGGCGTTGCTATCAGTGCTCTGACTGCAGGTCAAGCAATGGCTACTGACAAAGCAATCCCTGAGTACGAAAAAACAAGCGGCATCTCAGGCAACTTTTCATCTGTTGGTTCAGATACTTTAGCCAACATGATGACTTTCTGGGCAGAAGAGTACAAACGTATCTACCCTAACGTAAATATCCAGATTCAAGCAGCAGGTTCATCAACAGCTCCTCCAGCATTGACTGAAGGTACTGCAAACTTCGGCCCTATGAGCCGTAAGATGAAGTCTAAAGAAATCGAAGCATTCGAAAAGCGTTACGGCTACAAGCCAACTGAAATTCGTGTAGCAATCGATGCGCTAGCAGTATTTGTGCACAAAGATAACCCAATCGAAGGTCTTCGTATCGACCAAGTTGACGCTATATTCTCATCTACACGTAAGTGTGGTGCGTCAGAGCAAATCAACCGATGGGGTGACGTTGGCCTCGAAGGTGATTGGGCTGCGAAAGACATCCAACTTTACGGTCGTAACTCAGTGTCTGGCACTTATGGTTACTTCAAGAAAAAAGCGTTGTGTAAAGGTGACTTCCGCAACAACGTGAATGAGCAACCGGGCTCAGCATCTGTTGTACAATCAATCTCTTCTTCAGTGAATGCGATTGGCTACTCAGGTATCGGTTACAAAACATCAGGTGTTCGCACAGTTCCACTTGCGAAGAAAGGCGACAAGTTTGTTGATGCAACACTAGATAACGTTGCAACAGGTAAGTACCCACTATCACGTTTCCTATACGTGTATGTGAACAAGCACCCGAACAAACCACTGGCACCAATTGATGCAGAATTCATCAAAATGGTTCTATCACAGACTGGCCAGAAAATTGTTGAAAAAGATGGTTACGTGCCACTTTCTGCAAAAATGGTCGAAGCTGAGCTACAAAAGCTAGGTCTTAACTAATCTTTTTGAATCTTGTTGATTAGAAACGAAAGCCCCTCAAATGAGGGGCTTTTTTTATGCGTTCTAACGCTGTACTACCAGCAACTTTTATAAATCATTTCTTTGATTATGTGTTGAGAGGGGGCGATTTTCTCCATCGCCAAAAACTCATCAGGCTGGTGCGCTTGATTAATTGACCCTGGCCCCATGACAATTGTTTCACAGCCCAGTTGGGCAATAAAAGGGGCTTCTGTGCAATAGTTTACAGCGACAGCCGATTGCTCTGATACAGACTCTGCGAGCTTTACTAAAGCACTGTCTGTGGTGCCGGCAAATGCTGGAATGGGTTCATGCATATCCCATACTTCAACGCATCCAGGGTAGCGAGCATTAATTTCTTTGGTTGCATCTAATAGCATCGCCTGCAATTGCGCAATGCTGAGCCCCGGCAATGGACGCATATCAAGCTGCAGTTCACAACAGCCACAAATACGATTGGCACTGTCGCCGCCATGGATATGGCCAAGATTGAGGGTCGGGTATGGAATGGCAAAATGCTCAATTGAATATTTATTCTTAAGTTCCTCTTTTAACACGAGCAACTTTTGAATCACTAAATTCATTACCTCTATGGCGTTTACACCACGGTCTGGATCTGAGCTGTGACCGCTTTTTCCAATGATACGAATAGCCGACGTCATATGTCCTTTGTGCGTAAATACAGGCACCATGTCTGTAGGTTCGCCGATAATGCATCGAGCAGGCTTTAAGTCTGGATACTTCGCAACTTCTTGTGCACCTGCCATGGTGGTTTCTTCATCCGCGGTGGCCAAAATCAGCAAAGGTTGTTGTTGCTTGGTGCTATCAAGCTCTGAGATGGCATTAAGTACAAAAGCAAAAAAACCTTTCATATCAATGCTACCCAATCCAAAAAGTTTATTATCGCGTTCTGTTAATGTGAATGGGTCCATCTGCCAACGACCTTCATCAAATGGCACTGTATCAGTGTGACCGGCAAGCATAAGCCCGCCTGCACCTTCTCCGCGTTTAGCCAAGAGATTGAATTTACCCGGAGCGCTCTCTAACTCAATAACTTGGCAGGTAAATCCGAGCGATTCACACCAGCTTGCTAAGAGTTCGATTACCCCTTTATTGCTTTGGCTTTGGCGTGCATCGAGCGAGCTGATTGAAGGCGAAGCGATAAGCTGCTTATAAAGCTCGATAAAATCAGGGGTTTGCATATAAATTCCAAATAATTATTCACAACTGTTGCATAATAATATAAATGCCTTTATAGTGAATATCAATTCACTTTTTAAGCATAAATATTGGTTTTTTTGATGGCGTTTTACCTTCTTAGCATATCGCATCGACGATAGTTCGAGTACGTACCGGTCTTGCGGTTGCGTACTCTTTTTTTCGTCGGGCTTCCCGCCTGTTATTTATTTCTGAAATTGAGCGTGTTGTAAATGAATATTGTAATAATTGGTGCGAGTGGCTACAGCGGTGCTGAGCTGGCAAAGCTAGTTGCTTTACATCCCTGTTTTAATCTAGTCGGTTGTTATGTGTCAGAGGGCAGTGCTGATCTAAACAAACCCTTGAGTCAGCTCTATCCAGAGCACAAAGGCATCGTTGATTTACCCTTGACCGGTTTAGACAATTTAGCAATGGATTTCATCATCAAAGAAGCTGATGCTGTATGTCTGTGCACCGATCACAAAGTGAGTGTTGAACTCGCTCCGACCTTTTTAGAGCATGGTCTAAAAGTATTTGATTTATCAGGTGGATTTCGCCTGTCTCAGCCAGAACTCTACGACCAATATTATGGTTTTACGCACCAACACCCCGAGCTACTTGAGCAGGCTGTTTACGGTCTTGCCGAATGGTATGGCGACAAAATAAAGGACGCTCAGCTTGTTGCCGTTGCTGGTTGTTACCCAACAGCCAGTCTTAATGCATTGAAACCTCTGAAAGACGCGGGTTTGTTTGCCAATGATGGTCAAATTATTATCAATGCCGTTTCAGGGGTCACAGGGGCAGGTAGAAAAGCGAATATCGGTACGCATTTTTGCGAGGTATCGCTTGCGCCTTACGGACTATTCAACCATCGCCATACGCCAGAAATCTCACAGTATCTTAATGCACCTGTGTTGTTTACACCGCATTTAGGTAATTTCAAACGTGGCATTTTGGCGACCATTTATGCTCAGGTTAACAGTGATGTGACTATTGATGACATCAGCAAGGCATATCAAGTGTTGGCAGATGAGCCATTGATACGTTTACTTGGTGCGGGGCAAGTAGCGTCAATTAAAGGTATAGAAGGTCAACCATTTGTTGATATTGGTTGGAACTTGCAAGGGCAGCAACTCATCATCAGTGTTGCGATAGATAACTTATTGAAAGGCGCATCAGGGCAAGCATTGCAATGCATGAACCTCAATGCGGGCTTAGCTATTAACACAGGTTTAATTTGAGGCAGCAATGAATTCAACTAAGAAGACATGGGTTATTAAACTCGGTGGTGCGGTACTGAACAACCTCGGTGCACTCAATGCGCTTTTTGCTGCCTTAGCGACTAAACAAGATGCTCACTATGTCGTTGTTCACGGTGGTGGGGCATTGGTTGACAGATGGTTGCAAGATGCTGGCTTTGCAACCGCTAAACATCAAGGTTTACGCATCAGCCCCGCTGAACAAATGCCCTACATTGTTGGCGCTTTAGCTGGATGTGCGAACAAACAACTACTTGGTTGCGCAGTGAAAAACCAATTAAAACCAGTTGGTCTCAGCCTTTATGAGGCCGGTGTCTTAGCGAAGCAAAAGCTCAAGGCTTTGGGCTGTGTTGGCGAGTGCTTAGAGGCAACAGATTCAATTGTACCCGTGTTACTTGAGCAGGGGCGTTTACCTCTTGTGAGCTCGATAAGTTTCGATGAACAGGGGCAGTGGTACAACGTTAATGCTGATGAGGCTGCCGCAGCGATTGCGAAGGCTTTGGAAGCTGAGCTTATTTTTATGACGGATGTAGAAGCAGTATTGGATCAAAACGGCCAAGCTTTGCATCAGCTAAATGCGCAACACATAGCGCAATTGATTGAAGATGGAGTCATTTCGGGTGGGATGGAGGTCAAAGTTAAGACCAGCCTTCTTGCTGCCCAGCACTTACGAAGAGGCGTCTATATCTCCAGTTGGCAAAAGCCAGAAAACTTAATTGCGTTGCTCGATGGTGAGCACGTAGGTACTCAAATTTCGATGTAGACATGACTATGAAACAAGACTTTATTACTGGCCTTGAGCTAGACGAAAAACAGATACTTTCACTGCTTTCATTAGCACAAAAAATCAAAGCTCACCCGAGTGACTATTCACAGGCTTTGGCAGGCAAATCAATCGTAACTTTGTTTGAAAAACAAAGCCTACGCACGCGCCTAACATTTGATATAGGTATTCATAAATTAGGCGGTCATGCTGTTTATCTGGATCAGCAAAATGGTGCCATGGGGTCGCGTGAATCGGTTAAGGATTTCGCTTTGAACATCAGCACTTGCGCAGACGCAATTGTTGCTCGAGTCAATCACCATAAAACTTTGCAGGAGCTCAGTGAGTTTTCTGCTAAGCCGGTGGTGAACTCTTTGTGTGACTTGTACCACCCTTGCCAAGCGCTCGCTGATTTTTTGACGCTACAGGAAGTACATGGCGATGTTAGTCAGTTAAAACTTGCTTACCTAGGTGAGGGCAACAACGTTACCCATTCATTGATGCTATTAGCGGCAACACTCGGCACAGACTTTGTTGCGGTGTGCCCTAAAGGTAGCGGTCCAGATGCGCAAATTGTGAAGCAAGCTGAGCAAATTGCAGCAAGCAAAGGGGCGTCTGTTCTTGTTAGTGACCGTGTTGAAGCAGCTGCAGGTGCAAATGTACTTTATGCCGACACCTGGGTATCGATGGGCGATAACACGCCACTTGAGCAGGTAAAAGAAAAGTACATGCCATATCAGCTTAACAAACAGCTGGTAGATATGACTGGTGCCCAAACTATTTTACATTGCCAACCAGCGCATCGTGAGTTTGAAATTACCTCAGAAGTGATGGATGGCGAACAATCAAAGATCATTCAGCAAGCAGAAAACCGCATGCATGCGCAAAACGCTTTGCTAGTTACATTATTAAACCCAAATTTTTAAGGACTTGAGATGAGCACTATTAAAAAAGTTGTATTGGCCTACTCGGGTGGATTGGATACATCAGCAATTGTGCCATGGTTGAAAGAAAACTATGGCTGTGAAGTTATCGCATTTGTGGCTGATGTGGGCCAAGGCGCAGAGGAACTCGAAGGTGTAGAAGCAAAGGCGATTGCATCGGGTGCATCTGAGTGTTATGTAGTTGACCTAAAAGAAGAAATGGTTGCCAACTACATTTACCCAACCTTGAAAACAGGTTCAATCTATGAAGGTACTTACCTTCTTGGTACCTCAATGGCACGTCCAATCATCGCAAAAGCACAGGTTGAAATTGCCCGTAAAGTGGGTGCCGATGCGCTGTCTCATGGTTGTACTGGTAAGGGGAATGATCAGGTTCGTTTTGAATCATGCTTTGCTGCACTTGCACCTGATTTGAAAGTGATTGCACCTTGGCGTGAGTGGGACTTATCTAGTCGTGAATCTTTGCTCGATTACCTCGCGCAACGTGATATTCCGTGTGCTGCATCTGCAACTAAAATTTATAGCCGTGATGCCAATGCATGGCACATTTCCCATGAAGGTGGCGAACTTGAGGATCCATGGTGTCAGCCAAGTGATCAAGTGTGGACTTGGACTAACTCACCAGAGCAAGCGCCAGACCAACCAGAATTCGTCACAGTAAGTGTTGAAAAAGGTGAAATTGTTGCCGTAAATGGTGAGCAACTAAGTCCGTATCAGTGTTTAGTTAAATTGAATGAGCTAGCGGCGCCACATGGTGTTGGTCGTGTTGATATCGTTGAAAACCGTCTGGTTGGGATGAAATCGCGCGGCTGTTACGAAACACCGGGAGGCACTGTGATGATGGCTGCACTGCAAGCGATTGATGAGCTAGTGCTAGATAAAGCAAGCCGTAAATGGAAAGAGACCCTAGGTGGCGAGTTTGCACACCTTGTTTATGACGGTCGCTGGTTTACGCCACTCAAAGAAAGCATCTTGGCAGCAGCTGAAGCGTTTGCTCAATATGCCAGCGGTGAAGTTGTGTTGAAAATGTATAAAGGTCAAGTGGTTGCTGTACAGAAGCAATCTGTAAACAGCCTTTATAGTGAAGACTTCGCGACCTTTGGCGAAGATGATGTGTATGACCAGTCGCATGCAGAAGGATTCATTCGGTTATTCTCGCTTTCTAGCAGAATCGCGGCGCTCAAGAAGTAAGGCAGGAGAAGGGTATGGCACTATGGGGTGGACGGTTCTCAGCAGGACCGGATGAAGCTTTTAAACAGTTTAACGACTCGCTGCCGTTCGATTATGTAATGGCAGAACAAGATATTATTGGCTCTGTTGCATGGGCTGGTGCGCTGAATCGTGTGAGTGTTTTGAACGACAGTGAACATGCAGCACTGGTTAATGCGCTGTATGAATTGCTCGATGAAGTCAAAGAAGATCCCAACAGTGTGGCTGTGAGTGGTGATGAAGATATTCACTCGTACGTAGAGGCTGCACTTATTGCTAAAGTCGGCGACTTAGGCAAAAAGTTGCATACAGGTCGTAGCCGCAATGACCAAGTGGCGACAGATTTCCGCTTGTGGTGTAAGCAAACTGCTAGCACCATTGCTGAAGCAATTACGGCAACTAAAAAAGCACTTATTGCGTTAGCTGAGCGCGAGTTTGGCACTGTTTTACCTGGCTATACCCATCTGCAACGCGCACAACCAGTACTATTTAGTCACTGGTGCATGGCGTACGTAGAAATGTTGGAACGTGACGCAAGTCGTCTAGACGATGCTGTAAAGCGTATGGACCAATGCCCATTAGGTAGTGGAGCGTTGGCTGGCACCGCATACGCCATTGATCGTGAGCTATTGGCTCATGACTTGGGCTTTGCAAATGCGACTCGCAACAGTCTCGATGCTGTTTCTGATAGAGATTTTGTTGTTGAGTTACTCTGTACAGCTTCGATTTCAATGTTGCATTTATCACGTTTTGCAGAGGATCTGATCTTTTACAATTCAGGTGAAGCTGGTTTCGTTGAATTGGCTGACAACGTTACATCTGGTTCGTCACTAATGCCGCAAAAGAAAAACCCTGATGCGTTAGAGCTTATCCGTGGCAAAACAGGTCGTGTCTTTGGTTCAATGAGTGCGATGATGATGACTTTGAAGTCATTACCACTGGCTTACAACAAAGACATGCAAGAGGATAAAGAGGGGCTTTTTGACGCGTTACCTACATGGCTTGCCTGTTTGCACATGGCACAATCATGTATCAATGGCATTAAAGTAAATGGCGACAGAACCAAAGAAGCTGCAAAGGGTGGGCATGCCAATGCTACTGAGCTTGCGGATTACTTGGTTGCTAAAGGGATCCCTTTCCGTGAGGGGCATCATATTGTTGGCCAGTTAGTGCAAATCGCCATCAGTGAAGGCAAGAGCCTAGAGCAATTAACGTTGGCTCAGTTCCAAGCGGTAAGTAGTGTTATTGAAGATGATGTTTATCCTGTACTTGAATTGGACGCATGTTTGGCTGCACGCAAAGCATTAGGAGGCACGTCACCTGAACAGGTGCGTTTGGCGATAAAGCAGGCTAAACAAAACCATCACATTACCGTGCGTGACGCAAATTTGAATGATGTAGAAGCAATCAGTGAACTTATACAGTACTGGGCACGTGAGGGCGAAAACCTGCCACGCGCTAAAAGTGATATGGTGCACTCGATCAATGAGTTTGCAGTAACTGAAATAGACGGTAAAGTAACAGGCTGCGCTTCATTGTACATCTACGACACAGGTTTAGCTGAGATCAGATCTTTAGGTGTGGATCCTAACAGTGGAGTTAAAGGCCAAGGGCGCTTTTTAGTGGATCACTTACTTATAAAAGCCAAAAAATTGGCACTTAAAAGAGTGATCGTTTTAACTCGCGTCCCTGAATTCTTTGCTAAACTTGGATTTGCGGATAGCAGTAAAGCCAGTTTGCCGGAAAAGGTCATGAAAGATTGTGAGCTTTGCTTGCGCAAGGAGAACTGTGACGAGGTTGCGATGGATTATTACCTCCAGCAAGTTCAAATTGGTGAGATACCTTGTAGGCAAATTGCTTAGTGTTACACGTGTCAATAAATGTTGGCACGTGTTCTGCATATGTTGTTGTAGTCGCTAAGATTTTTTCTTTGAAGTGTGACACAAACACTTACTGTGTTAAATTTGACATAAGTGTTAATGAATAGTTAACTTAATTTTTAAAGGAGATTAACAATGCAAGTTAATACAAATACTCAAGTTCAAGCGCAAACATACACAACATTGCAACAACAAACTCAGCAGCCTACGGCGCAAAGTACTAGCACTCAGACGCTACAATCTGATACAGTGACTTTATCAAGTGACGCAGTAGCTGCTAGCGAAGCTGAATTACAGCGTGGCGGTGGCACAGTGATCAGCCCGGATAAAAAGAAAGAAAATTGATGAGAGCCCTGAGAGGATGAATGTACTTTAGCGAAAATTTTGGCCTATTTATGGGAGCCTTCGTTGTTTGGGGTTTCCTTATGGCAATGTTTTTTAATTTAATGCTATTAGGCTTTAAAGCTAAAGTTGACTACAAATTGGTTTGGACCAGTGTGGTCATGTTCACCTCTTACTTCATTAGTGACTCTTTTCACGACCTCTTCATAAGTTTCGAAGTTTACTTAAAATGGTTTATTTATGATCTTGCAACCTTGGCAATGATCATTCCCGTTATCTGGCAGCGAAGAACAAAAGTATCGCCGGGTGTTTGGTATGTCATTATTGGCCTTTCAATAAACTCTTTCCTATTGCTTATGATGCACGTGGACACCGTTGTATTGAACAATAGCGAACCTTGGTGGCTATGGAGCGTATACTCTATTGGTGTAAATACCTCTGACTTGACAATGATTGTTGTCTTAATTGTCGACAAAGACATATTAGGGTTAGTCAAATCTTACAACTCTCTGAATGTATGGGTAAGAAAAGCTTTTAGTCGCAATTGTTTATTGCATCAGGGTGCTTTAGAGGCCTAGTGCATGAGTATATCGACTCCTGTTGTGATGGTGAGCTCTTCGATTTGTTCTGAATTGGTCGTGAGTGTCGCTACTTAATCCCAGTGAGATGTTCTCGCTATTTTCCTCTATCAAACTCACTGAGCTAATTTCTACATTTATTAGTTGGGGGTTGATGATGACCCTCCTTTATAATCTAGTTCTTTATTCTGACCACTCTAGAAGAGAAAAATCTCCACTGTGGGTTTGCATCGTCTTAAACGTTTCTTATCTAGTTACTTCATTTTTAGCGCTTACAAGCTCGGTTTATTTATTATGGGTAATCGCAGATTTAGTTACTATCTGGGTGCTGTTCTTTAGCCGTCCGCGTCACTCTCCAATACCCGCTATGTATTATTGCGTCTTTGCTCTTGCTGTGAATGCTTTATTACATATAACTATATATATTGATTTAACCGTTTTAGATAATTTAGAACCTTGGTGGTTTTGGGTTGTATATCCGATAGGGGTTAATATCAGTGACTTTATCATCATTTTAGCCTTAGTGATTAACAGAGATTTTCTTGGTATATGTGCGCTTATGCGATTTAATAACTTGCAAACTATTAAGCAATAGTGATGAGTACAGTGTTTAATCCCATTGAAATGTTTCATCTTTATGAATCCGGAGTGCTAGCTAAAATACTAGCCAATTTTATCAATTGGGGTATTATGATGGCTCTCCTTGTCAACATAGTTAAGTATTCTGATCCTAAAAATAGATCAAACTCTGCATTGTGGCTTTCTCTTATAATTTGCCTTTCTTATGCATCAACATCTTTCATTGGGCGAGAGCTCAGCAAATATCTTATCTGGATGGCCGCAGATTTGATCACGGTATTAGTATTAGTGATTGTCCAGCTTAAACGTCCGAACATAGCTGCTTTTTACTATTGTGTTTTGGTGCTAGTAGCCAATGCGCTTCTCCATTTGGCGATATTTATAGATGCAGCTGTGCTTAAAAATTATGATCCTTGGTGGCTATGGAACGTTTACTCTGTTGGAGTTAACATCAATGACCTTGTTATGATAATCGCCCTCACGGTAAATAGAGATTTTCTAGGGCTATGTAGGGTGGGCAGATACATGCGCGATCAATTTGACGCAACCCTTAAGGCCGCGTAGGGCTTTTTTAATGTTTATTATTTACGGAGGCCTAGCGGAGCTGTTGACTGTTTTTGTTAACTGGGGATTTATGATGGCTTTGCTGTTTAATTTGGTAAGCTATTCAGACTCCGTAGCTCGCAAGCGCTCACCCATTTTCATATCATTAGTTATAAGTCTTTCCTATTTAAGTACTTCCTTTTTCAACATCGGTTATCATGTTTATGCCGTTTACCCACTAGCAGACGTGCTGACAATCTTCTTTATTTATTGGATACAGAAAAGACGTGAGATAACAGCTGCTCTGTATTATTGTATTTTTGGTCTGGCTTTCAACGCTATACTGCATTGTTCAATGTTTATAGATATCGTGATTCAGGGAAATAGAGAGCCTTGGTGGTTGTGGAGTGCTTACTCAATAGGCATTAACACAAGTGACGTTGTAATGATATTCGTATTGATAGTAAACCGAGACTTCTTGGGGTTGTGTTGGTTGGGCGCAAGTGTCAAAAACGCACTCGCTAATAAGAATTAAACGTCAGGAATGCAATTGATGCTTTTAGTATTTGAAGATATAGCTAAGCTCATTGGTGCCTTTGTCAACTGGGGTTTTATGATGGCGTTATTGTTGAATCTTGCAAATTATTCAGAGCCAACGAATAGGAAAAGCTCACCTATTTGGATAACGACGATTATCTGCATTTCCTATATGAGCACTTCCTCCATCTCACATTCCTATTATTTATATCCCACTTTTATCCTTGCTGATCTAACGACTATTGCGCTGATATGGCTTGTTCAAAGTAAACGCGAAAAGATTGTAGCGTTACACTATTGCACGGTCTTCTTGCTCTTAAACTCGCTATTGCATGCCGCTATTTTTATAGATTTTGATGTAGTAGGCAATACAGAAGCTTGGTGGTTGTGGAGTCTCTACTCAACAGGCATCAACTTTAATGATGCCATGATGATTATCGTGCTGATTATAAACCGAGACTTTCTCGGCTTGTGCCGCGCTGGCCGCTATTTAAAAGCGATATTCCAGCGCTAAGCTCAGTGCAGTGTGCGTGTCGGAGTCTGTGCTGTGTGATTCACGCCAAACATGACCGGTGATCTTGGCTAAGGCACCAAATACACCTTGTTGATAGCCTAATTCAAGGCGCGAGATATCCACATCATCGCGCTCTATTCGTCCAAGCTTCATATGACCCGCATAGCCGCCCATGGTGTGGTAGCTTGCGCCCCATGTTAATGCTTCAGCATTTGCGCCTATCGTTGGGCCCAAGTTTTGCTCGCGATGCTGGTAGCCTTGACCAACATTGATGTTGCCATAGTTACAGTTGTAGTCTGGTGCGGCACTAAAGCATTGGCTTTGCGTATCCGTATATTCTAGGTAGCTACTTAGCAATGAGGTGCTGGTGCCATAGTGTGTTTGCACACCAAAGGTAAAAGCTCCATCCTCTGCAACGAGTGCTGATTCAACGTGGCCGGCATATTCGCCATAGACAGAGAGTGGGAACTCGCCTAGTAAGGTAGAGTACTTAAAGTCAACAGAGCTAAGCCTTTGCTCGTCTGCAACTTCAGCAGTAAAGCCATCAACAGGGTAGTGCAACCAATCCGAGTTAGTTTGGCTTAAACCAATTTCCAGTCCGCTGATGGGCATTGTGCTGAATCGCCAACCCCAGAAATCACCGTCTTCAATTTCAACATCGTCAATTTTATTTGCTTGGCTTTGTTGTTTGGCGGCAATTGCTGTGAAATTCCAAGGACCGATAAATGACAACCAGCTTGGGCCACCATAATTTGTATTGTGTCGAGATAGACGTACTCCCTTCATGGCTTGTGCATTATTAGAAAGTACTAAGGGATTCTCTTGGCTTGGGCCCCACCAATGATTAATTTTCTCGCCACTGATAGACCAATTGCCTAATAACACCGCTAAATAGCTGCCATCGTAATTAACATATTTGCCATTGAGGCTTTCGTCACGGTAGTTGACGCTGAGCTTAGCGCTCACTACTTTGCCTGTGATTTGGCCACTTGTTTCGATGCCACTTTTTGCCTGATTACGAGGCGCAAACCCTTGCCAAGTTTGTGGCTCGGAATTGCTAAACACACGTACGCTAGAGCTTGATTCTTGTTGCGCGAATTTTAAAGCGTGCTGCAGATGGTGATAAGCAAACTGCGCTTGTGGGGCAAGCTGGTTTACCGACACGCCATGTAAATCTTGAGCTACGCCTTGCCACATCAACGGATAAGTGTTCACAGGTCTTTTAATTACCCCGTGATTAACAAGCGTTTCTACCGAGCTGCGTAGCAACGGACTATCTGTGCCTATCCAAGGAGATGCGTGTACTTGTGTTGAAAGAAATAAAGCGCTTAGAACCAACGAACTGCGTGTTGCGAATGCCATTATGATAATTTTTCCTTTAGTGCTTGTGCCACTTCTGGAGCGACAAACTCTGACACGTTACCACCGTGTAACGCGACTTCCTTTACGAGCGTCGAAGAGATAAATGAATTCTCTTCAGCAGGGGTGAGAAACACACTTTCTAAGTCTGGGTTGAGCCTGCGATTCATATTGGCAAGTTGAAACTCATATTCAAAATCAGACACCGCGCGAATACCACGTACAAGCACATTGGCTTGCTGTGTTTTGGCGAGGTCAGCGAGTAGTCCACTAAAGCCAATTACTGTAACGTTGTCTAAATGAGTCACAATCTTGTTCGCCAATTCCACTCGTTCATCCAGTGTGAAACACGGCTTTTTATTAGGATTATGAGCGATAGCAACAATGACTTTATCGAACATTTTTGCTGCGCGTTCAATTAAATCAAGGTGTCCATTGGTGAGGGGATCAAAGGTGCCTGGGTAAAGTGCGGTAACCTTCATGATGTTTCTCATTTTTATACGTTTATGAGCGCATTTTAACAATCTTTACAGCAGTTGCCAGCCCTAATGGCGATATCCCAAATCTACAGGGGTACACCATTGTGATGGCGTGCAAACATTGTTTATACTGGCAAACCAAACATAGGCAGTAGAAGTTAAGTATGAGTACCAAGGAACGCATTATTCAGGCAAGCATTGAGTTGTTCAATCTTCATGGGGAAAGAGCGATAACGACGAACCACATTGCTGCGCATCTCGGAATTAGTCCTGGGAACCTTTATTATCACTTTAAGAATAAAGAAGACATTCTTAGGCATATTTTTATGCTTTACCGCCAGCACTTAGATACGCAATTTAAGCCGCTTCAAGATGATGTTGATGTGCTCCCTCAGTTAACCCATTACTTTGATTCACTGTTTGAGTTGATGTGGAACTTTCATTTCTTCTACGACAACATGACCGACATTCTCGCCCGCGATGCGACTTTGAAAGCGGATTACATTACCTTTCAACAGCACCTATTCGAACAGGTTCGTGACATCGTGCTTGCTTTAGATAAAAAAGAAATCATCAAAATTGAAGAGCAAGAAGCCGCTGAACTCACACATATGTTGAAACTCACGGTCAGCTTCTGGACGCCTTATATCAAAGCTCGCCGCCAAAGTGGTGAGCTAAAAAGAGCGGATATCTTCCAAGGTCTATCAAAAATTATTACCTTATTTTCCGCATTTGCGACAGATAAAGGCCGGCTACAGCTGGTGCAGCTCAAAGAAAGTTACGCAAAACGTCAGGAAAACGTTTAAGCAAAGCGCTCGCGTATTCGCTATTATTTCCGTAGGCGCGTGATTTTGATATAATCGCGCGCTTCGAATCTATGGGTCGCTCATTTTATTGTTATCTGCGACCAAATTGAGCTGCTGCGAGTAAGTCATGATCAAGTTTATTGTTAAATTACACCCTGAAATTGCGATAAAGAGTAAATCTGTTCGCAAGCGTTTCACCAAAGTGTTGGAAAACAACATCAAGATCATGATGCGTCGCATTGATGAGCACGTCAAAGTACGCAACAACTGGGATAACTTGACCGTTGAATCTCACGCACAGGAACCTGATGTTCGGGGGCAATTGGCTGATGCACTTGGCCGTATTCCGGGAATTGTGTTGTTCAACGAAGTTACAGAAGTTGAATTCACAACACTTGATGATATTTACCAGCAAGCTCAACGCCTTCTAGCGCATGAAATCGCTGGAAAGAGCTTCTGTGTTCGCTGTAAACGCCAAGGTAATCATGATTTTACGTCAACAGATGTTGAACGTTACGTCGGTGGTGGTTTAAACCAGCACGTTGAAGGTGCGCGAGTACAACTTAGTCGCCCTGAAGTAACCGTTAAAATCGAAATTAAAGACCAGCGCGCTTACATTGTGACTCATGCTCACCGTGGTATGGGTGGTTTTCCTTTGCCAACACAAGAAGATGTATTGTCATTGATGTCAGGCGGTTTCGACTCAGGCGTAGCGAGCTATCAAATGATCCGCAAAGGCGCGCGTACTCACTTCTTGTTTTTTAACCTTGGCGGCGCTGCCCATGAAATTGGCGTGAAGCAGGCGAGTCATTACCTATGGTCTCAATACAGCTCAACCCACAAAGTAAAGTTCATCACCGTTGACTTTGAACCAGTAGTGGCTGAGATTTTAGAGAATATCGAAGACTCACAAATGGGCGTTGTGCTTAAGCGTATGATGATGCGCGCCGGCAGTAAGGTTGCCCAGAAGCTAAACATTCCAGCGCTGGTTACCGGTGAAAGTATCGGCCAAGTTTCTAGTCAAACGTTAGCAAACTTGAGTGTCATCGACCGAGTAACAGATACGCTAATTCTGCGCCCACTTATTCAGTACGATAAGCAGGATATTATAGATATCGCCCGCGCTATTGGTACCTCTGAAATGGCCGAAGCTATGCCTGAGTACTGCGGTGTTATCTCGCGTAAGCCCACAGTAAAAGCGAAGTTAGATGTAATTGAAAAGCAAGAGCAAAACTTCGACTTTGATATCCTCGACACGGTTGTTGAAAACGCGACAGTGATTGATGTGCGTGATATCGACACGGCAGCCAAAGAAGAAGTGAAAGAAGCTGAGTCTGTCTCTCAGTTACCGGTGGGCTCAGTGGTTGTCGATATTCGCTCGCCTGAAGAAGAAGACGCGAACCCACTCGAGCTAGATGGCGTTGAAGTGATTCATTTGCCGTTTTTCAGATTAGCGACCAAGTTCGGCGATTTACCACAAGATAAAGAATACTATCTGTATTGCGCCAAGGGCGTGATGAGCCAACTTCAGGCGCTCATTCTGCATGAAAACGGCTTTAAAACGGTTAAGGTTTATCGCCCTTAATTCGCTGATAATAAAGTTCATTCACTGGCGCTGCGAGCCCATGCTTGCGCGCCATGTTAACCACATATCCACACATAGCTTCAATTTCAGTTTCTCTGCCATTGAGTTTGTCTTGCAACATAGAGCAGCGATTTTTTGCTGTGTTCGCCATCACCTGATACGCCAATGCTAAGGCTTCGGCTAATACGACATTGACTCCCTCTTTTTGTGCCACATTGATAGCTTCGTTGAGCAGAGCCATTACATCACTGGCGTATTGTGGTGCTCTTAGTGCGCCGTTGAGTTGGTTGAAGTGAGTGGCGATCGGATTAATTGCTAAATTAATAAGTAGTTTTTGCCAACGAGCTGAGGTGATGTCTGTGCTTTTAGTAAGTAAGGGAATTGCACTTTGCCAATCAGTCATTAGGGTATCTAAACGTTTTTTCGCTACCTGATTGATTGTGCCAATAGTACTTGGCCCCAGACTTACGTGAATGACCTCTGCGCTTTGGGGTTTATATGCCGCTTGTTGGGTGAGCATAAAATACAGCCCTTGAGTGGGTTGTAACAAATCAATAAGCTCAGCCACATTAGTCATGCCATTGTGGCTGAGTATAATATTGGCTTTTGGGTGCAAGTGCCCAAGAACGCTTTGCAGCGCAGATTTACACTGATGCGCTTTGGTAAATAGCCATATCTCGGTGATCGACTCTTTTGGTGCACTGGTGGTGTTAACAGTCAACGCTGAGCTGTGTTGTGCAAAAGTGTAATAATAGAGTGAAGGGTGCGTAGCTTTGGTGATAAGAGTGACATTGCGCTGAGTGCTTAGCTGATGAGCGAACACTAATCCCAGCGCGCCAGGGCCAAGAACATGAGCTGTGGTTATGCGCGCTTTTGACATCGTTTTTGCCATAGGTAATGCAACACAAAGTAACTCGCTGCACCGCTTGCATCGGCAATAAAGTCGCCCACTGATGCTTGGCGGTAAGGCAGCATATCTTGCATCCATTCAATTGCCGCACCATAGGCGCATAACAGAACGATCTGCGCAACAAGTGGAATTTTAAACGCCTTGTCCATGATGAATGCGAGAATGAAGAAGATACCAAAGTGGGCTACTTTATCCACGTGCGGGAAAAGGTTTACGGCCGCTCCCTTAACTTCTTTTGCAAAGAGTACAGTGCATATAATAAGACTGACTAAAAACAAACCTTGGTAAACCCGACGCGTCACTATCTCTGCCTTAAAAAATGGTAAAAACGCTGGCAGTATAACAAACTAAAAACTGAATTCACTGTGTACTAATGCACAAAATTGCAATTCTCAGGGTATAATCTGAAAAAATTATGTTTAGGAGAGGCCCATGCCTTCATTTGATATCGTTTCTGAAATTGAGATGAGCGAAGCCAAAAACGCGGTAGAAAATGCCAAGCGTGAGTTAGAAACTCGTTACGATTTTCGTGGTGTAGACGCAAAAATTGAATTAAATAACGAACACATTGAGCTAACAGCAGAAGCTGAGCAGCAAGTGATGCAGTTGTTCGATATCTTCGCCAGTAAAGCTTCTAAGCGCGGTTTAGATGTAAACAGCTTTGAGATTCAAAAAGCAGATCTGCACGGGAAGTATGTAACCCGTAAAGTGACTATCAAGCAGGGCATTGATAAGGATGTTGCTAAGAAAGTTGTGAAAACAATTAAAGACAGCAAAATCAAAGTACAAGCGGCTATTCAAGGTGAAGAAGTGCGCGTAACGGGCAAAAAGCGTGATGACCTACAAGAGGTTATGCAGCTGATCCGTGGTGCTGAGTTAGGTCAGCCTTTCCAGTTTAAGAACTTCCGCGACTAATTCATCACAACTTAGTCATTAAAGTTCTAAGTACTTAGTCAATGGGTGTATAGACGTCCATTGACTTTCTCTTCCTTACTACGCACAATAACGCCGCCTTGTTATGGTGCCTTGTAGTATCAATATATTATACCAATTAACTTAAACAGCTAGTCATCCTAGCGGGCTAAATATCATGCTCACGGCGTTAAACTTTTTCTAAGTAGAGTAACTACATAAGAAAAAATTTGCCTTGTTATCATGTAATTTATCCAGCGCTATATCTGATCACATATTTAAGAGAACTGGTATTAAGTAGATGAATACTCAGGGATAATCGGGAAGTAGGTGAGAATCCTACGCTGCCCCCGCAACGGTGATTTTGGTGTAATGCCAATCAGTCCGGAGACCGGCCATAGCATTTTATTAACCATTCTTCCTGTGCGGTGGGCTCAGGCTAAGGAAAATACATGCTAACTAAAACTCCAGTGGCGCTATCTCTAGCGGCACTTTTCTCTGCATCTGTGGCGGCGCAGTCACAAGCAATTGAACACATCACAGTCACAGCTAACAAGTTTGAACAACCTATTGAAAACGTCCTTGCGAGTGTTGATGTTATTACCCGTGACGACATCGAACGCGCGGGCGTGCGTGACTTGCCATCACTACTGTCCAACTTCGCGGGTATTGATGTCGTGCGTTCAGGTGGGCAAGGACAAACAACCAGCTTATTTATTCGTGGCGCAGCAAGTCGACATTCACTGGTGGTGGTCGATGGCGTGCGCATTGGCTCTGCAAGTCTTGGCTACAAATCGCTTGAAGCCGTGCCGTTAAATAGCATTGAACGCGTTGAAATTATCCGTGGTGCACGCGCCGCTTGGTACGGTTCTGACGCCTTGGCTGGGGTGATTAACATCATTACTCGCACGGGTGATAGTCGTAGCGTGTCATTGTCCAGTGGCAGTGATAACTACGTGAATGCCCAAGGAGCTTACGCCTTTACCCAAGGTAACTTCAAAGCTGCGTTTAACCTCGGCTATGAAAAGACTGATGGCTACAATGTCACTACAAACCAAGACCCAGACCACGATGGTTATGAAAATACCAACATGGGTGCACGTCTAGGGTATGACTTTAATCGTTTCGGTGCGGTTGAATTTATCGGCCAATACAGTGATGCAGAAGTTGAGTATGACGGCAGCAGCAGCGATCTCAGTCATTTTGAAACGTATCACCTTTCTTTAGGTTGGCAAAAATCACACGGTGCCTTTGCCCATAGTTTGAAAACTGCCTTGGTGAAAGACGACAACCTTAATAGTCTGCAAAACCCGTATGAAGGCTACGTCGCCAATCATTACATCACCGAGCGTGACGAGGTAAGTTACCAACTAAATTATGCAGTTAACGATGCACTTACTGTTAGCTCAGGTCTGGATTACTACTATGAAGACGTAGGTGATTCAGTGAATGCCTATGCATCGGGTGATCAACCCAAGTCAGGGTTTACGCAACAAACACGCAGTAACAAAGGCGTGTATGTAGGGGCGTATTTTGACAATGAAACACTGCAAACAAACCTTGTGGTGCGCAATGACGACCATAGCGCGTTTGGCGGTGAAGCAACTTATAACCTTTCTGTGGGTGTGCCATTGGCTGATATCGCTACCTTGCGCGCGAGCTATGGTACGGGCTTTAAAGCACCGACATTTAATGACGCCAGCTCTATTTGGGGCACCAACCCCAACTTGGAACCGGAAGAGTCAACAAACGCTGAACTTGGTTTACGTATCGCAGTAGGCGGTGCTCAGTATGATCTCGCTTTGTATCAGAACAAGTTCGATAACCTCATTGCATGGGGCATGAATGGGCCTGAAAATGTTGACCAAGCCAGCTTCGAAGGGATTGAAGTCAGTGCTCAGCTAGAAGATGTGTTTGGTTTAGTACACAGCGCTAACTTCAGCTATGTCGATGCCCAAGATGATAACACAGGTCAAGACTTGGTATTACGAGCAAAGCGCAGTGTGAACTGGGGAGTGGGTAAGCAATTCGACAAATGGTACGTTGGTGCTCAACTGCAATATCGTTCCAGCCGCGAAAGCTATTACCGCACCCATTTACCAAGCTACACCTTGGTGAATCTAAACGCTCAATATCAGCTGGTGGATAATCTACGCTTTGATTTCTCGGTTGAGAATCTTACAGACAAAGAATATGTGACTAACGTAGCGGGCACGGATTGGTCAACCGGTGCGATTACTTCTGAGTATATTGGCTCAGAGCGTAAAGTGGTTGCAGGCCTAACCTTAACGCTTTAGGGGCGTTGATACCGGCTCATTCGAGTCGGTATGCCATTCGCAAGAGGCACTCTAATGTGGGGTAGCTTGTTACAAGCTGCCCCTTATACGTTTTAGGTGTAACACTGACCACAAAACTAATCTAAATAAGGGTCAAATTGTTTTTCAAACTCTGCGAGTTTCGGTGCAATAAGTACGCTGCAATACTGCTGATGCGGGTTTTTATTGTAGTAACCCTGGTGTACTTCCTCTGCGGGATAAAAGGTTTTTGCAGGCGATAGTTCTGTAACCACAATATCGTAATCAAACTTTTCTTGTTCGTGTTCAATGGCATGCTCGGCCAACAGTTTTTGTTGATCATCATGATAGAAGATGACACTTCGATACTGGGTGCCTACGTCGTTACCTTGGCGATTGAGAGTGGTTGCATCATGCAAGGCAAAAAACATTTTTAATAATTCAGAGTACTCAATTAAAAGCTCATCGTAGGTGATCTTCACCACTTCAGCATGGCCAGTATCCCCGCGACACACTTGCTCGTAAGTTGGGTTATCAACATGGCCACCACAGTATCCAGACTCAACACTTTTGACGCCACGCACACGTCTAAATGCGGCATCGATGCACCAAAAACATCCTGCACCTAAAATGGCCGTTCTTATATCACTCATTGTTCTAATTACCTGTTTTGAGAGGCTTATATAGAAAGTGTAGCTTGTTCTTTGGAATAATAAAAAAGGCGGGAATATCCCGCCTTAATTAATCATCAGATTTTACTTTAGTCTTTGTGCAAAGGGTGTTGTTGTGTTTGCTGCTCTAACTTGTGTTGCAAGAATTCCGGTGACTGTGTCTTTCTCGCTAACGCATAGTAAGCACTTGGTACAACAAACAAGGTGAGCAGCGTTGCAACAGTGACGCCTGTGAATATCACCACACCAATTACCATACGACTCTCTGCACCAGGGCCACTTGCTAGGACTAAAGGCACAGAACTCATCACCGTTGTGAGCGAGGTCATGATAATCGGGCGCAAACGTTGCTTTGCTGCTTGCAGTAATGCTTCGGTGAATTCCATGCCCTTATCACGCAATTGGTTGGCAAACTCAACAATAAGAATACCGTTTTTAGCACTCAGACCAATGAGCATAACAATACCGATTTGGCTGTAGATATTGAGTGTTAGCCCCGTTGCCCAAAGACCAAACAAGGAACCTGCGATACCCAGCGGTACGGTCAGCATGATCACAAATGGGTGCACAAAGCTCTCAAACTGCGCCGCCAGCACCAAGAAGGTCACCGTCAAAGCAAGAATGAACACATACACCATTGCAGACGCACCTTCATAGAACAACTGCGACTCACCTTTGTAATCAACGGCACCATCGATGTCGTTCTCTTCGGCGGCAACTTGATTTAAGAAGTTCAGCGCCTCTTCCAAGGTGTAACCGTCCGCAAGGTTAGCGCTCAGTGTAATTGCGCGCATACGATTGTAGCGATTCAGACGTGATGCGGTCGCTTCCTCGCTGACCGTGATCAAGCTATCAAGAGGAACTAGCTCGCCTGAGCGAGATTTGACGTAGATATTTGATACATCTCGCGGGCTGGCAAAGTCTTGCTTTTCACCCTTGAGGATAACGTCATACTCTTCACCGCGGTCGATGAAGGTGGTAACACGACGTTGACCTAGCATCGTTTCTAGAGTTCGACCGATATCAGAAACAGATACGCCTAAATCAGCTGCTTTGTTTTTATCTATACTGACTAAAAACTGAGGGAATGTTTCTTTGTAGTCATGGTCGATACGTACAAGCCCAGGGTTTTTCTCTGCACGTTCAATGATACGGTCACGCCAGTCGGCTAGCTCGTCATAATCGTTGCCTTGGAGTACAAATTCAATCGGGCGTGACGAACCGCCGCCACCGATGCCGCGACGCATAATAGCAAAGGCACGAACATCGGTGACTTCTTGCATTTTGCCACTGATTTCGCCCATCACAGACCAAGTATCTCGTTTACGTTCATCCCAATCGGCCATACCAATGATGGCGACACCACCTTGACCACCCCAGCCAGGTACGCGAACCAACACGCGACTTAGTTCGCCCGTTTCAACATACGGTAGGAGACGGTCTTCAATTTTGGCCATGTTCTCGGCGTTGTTCTCATAGCTTGCGCCCTCTGGGCCATTCATCATTACGAAGAAGGTACCACGGTCCTCTTTGGGCGTTAGCTCTGATGGAATTTGCTGGAATAGGGAATAACTCGTGAAACCTGCTAGCACGAGTAATATAGCGAGCATACCAGAGCGCTGAATATTACCGCGCAAAGTGCGCTCGTATGCGCCTTCAAGGCGCGTGAATTGACGGTCCATCCACAGGCTAAAGCGACCTTCGCTTTCGCTTTGTTTTAGTACCTTTGAGCACAGCGCAGGAGAGAGTGTTAATGCTGTAATACTTGAGAAGAATACTGCTGCACTCACAGCCATCGCAAACTCGGTAAATAGGGCGCCGATGCGGCCATCCATAAAGACTAAGGGTACGAATACGGCAATCAATACTAGCGTGGTAGCGACAATGGCAAACCCGACTTCTCGCGCACCGCGATAGGCTGCAAGTAATTGTGGCTCCCCTAATTCAATACGACGGTGAATGTTTTCCAACATCACGATGGCATCGTCGACCACCAAACCGATTGCCAGCACCAGTGCAAGAAGAGTGAGTAGGTTAATGGAGTAGCCCATCGCGAGCAGGAACATAAAACTGCCCACGAGCGCTACCGGCACGGTGATCGCTGGAATTAACGTAGCACGCACATTGCCCAAAAACAGGTAAATAACCAAGACAACTAAGGCCATCGAAATAGCCAGTGTACGATACACTTCATCAATTGATTCTTTGATGAAAATAGAAGAGTCGTAACTATCTTCGATGGTTGTACCCGGTGGCAGGTTACGCTTGATGTTTTCAAGCTCTTTGCGGGCGTTTTCTACTACGGTAAGGGTGTTGGCTTTGGCTTGTTTGACGATGCCCAGACCTATCATATTACGGCCATTACCACGGAATAGACTTTCCTCATCGGCCGCTTCAAGTTGCACATCCGCGACTTCGTTGAGGCGCACAAGGTAACCGCTGTCGCCACGGGCAATAACAAGATTACGAAAATCCGCAGGAGTTAGATAACTACGTGCGGTACGCACGGAAAAGTCGCGGTCTTTTGATTCAATTTCACCCGCCGGAAGCTCAACGTTCTCAGCGCGCAGCACTTGCTCTATATCACTGGCAGTGATACCTCGTGCTGCCATGGCTTGGCGATTCAACCAGATCTTCATTGCATATTGGCGCTGACCACCGACACGCACGTTCGAGACGCCATCGACAACCGCAATGCGATCAACAATATAACGCTGGGCATAATCTGATAGTTGCAGAGAATCCATGCTTGTACTGTTCAGTACAAACCAAGCGATAGGGCTTTCATCCGAGTCCGACTTTGACACCTCAGGTGGGCGTACTTGGTCGGGCAGGCTGTCTAGAGCGCGTGATACACGTTCACGTACATCATTAGCGGCGGCATCGATATCACGGTCAATATTAAACTCAATGGTGATATTAGAGCGGCCATTGCGGCTTGATGAGGTAATGCTCTTAATCCCTTCAATGCCAGATATACGGTTTTCGATAACCTGAGTAATTTTCGTTTCAATGATTTCCGCAGAAGCGCCCGTATAGTTCGTGCTGATGCTTACAATTGGGCTATCGATATCTGGATACTCGCGCAGTGGCAGCATTGAAAACGCTACTAAGCCGAATGTTAGCAGTAATAAGTTTATAACGATGGCGAATACGGGGCGTTTTACAGCAGTATCTGTTATTTTCACTGGGTATTCTCCACAGCGTTAACAGGTGAACCTGAACGAATTTTAATGATCCCCTCAGTAACCACTTGATCGCCCGCAGTTAGGCCTGATTTGATACCTACCCAGCCGTTGTAACGTTTGTCTACCTGCACTTCCACTTCTTGCGCTACACCGTCAACAATTTTGAAAACAAAGTGTTTGTTTTGGCGAGGAATAATCGCTTTCTCAGGCACCAATAAGGCTTGATAGGTTTTTAGCTCCAACGCCGTGTTAAGCAACATGCCTGGGCGCAACAAGCCTTCTTTATTCTCAAAGCTTGCGCTAATCGGCACACTGCGAGTTGCCATATCGATGCGTGAGCTAACGTGTGTTACTTGACCACTGAAGATTTGGCCAGGATATGCATCGCTGTGGGCCGTGACCTTCATACCTAGTTTGAGCTGCGCCAAGTACTTCTCAGGTACGTTAAAGTCCACTTTAATAATGCTTATGTCATCGAGCGATGTAATTTCTGTGCTTGTAGAAACGAATGCACCTTTAGAAACCATGCGTTTACCTAGAGTGCCCGAGAATGGCGCGGTTACTTTCATTTCTGCAAGTTTAGTTTTTGCTGCTTCTAACTGCGCTTGTGTTGCTTCGTATTTTGCGCGTTGTTCTTCAAGTAGAGACTTAGCAGTTGCTTGCGAGCGAGCAAGCTCGGTGAGACGATTGAGTTGTCGTTCAACCTCAGATAGGTTGGCTTCAAGCTCAGTGACTTCAAGGCGTTCTTCTTTGTCGCGTAATTGCACCAACAGTTGCCCGGCTTTCACCGAGTCACCGTCGTCGAAATAGATATTTTCGATGTAATCACTCTGTGCGCTTTTGATGAAAATAGCTTGATTTGCGCGGCTACTCCCTATGCCTTCAACGCTGACCGAGCGTTGTTCATTGCTCACAGTGTGAGCTTGTACGCGCGTTGATTGCATGGCGCCACCATTTTGCTGTGACTGTCCCTGGGGCAAGTATAAGTAAATACATAAGCCTAAAAAGATGATGATAAAGACAGGGAAGAGCGCTTTGCCTGAATGCCTGCTGTGATTCATGGGTGGTGCCTTTAGTTAATTAAAGCTCAAAAAGGTGTGAGCTTAGTTTACGACTTTGTTGAACAACACACAGACCGCCAGTCCTGTATTTTTGTGCATTAGCCGAAAAACTGGGTCTAGCAGCAAAAAATACAGGCGTTTGTTGTTAAATTTAATCCAAACGTTCTATTTGGCTCGTAATTTAATACACTCACTACATAGCAATGGATCAAATTAACCACCAATGACATCAGCTAACTCGTCACCACCTGAGCAGAACCATCACAGCGAACCATTTAGAGGTGCCAAAATTAGAGCGCATGGGGCGCGCTTCGGTACCCAAACCTTGCTCATCAGTGGTGTGTCTTTGGTGGTATTGGTCACCTTTATACAGCTGCGCCCTGGTGAGATCTGGTTAGCTGAGATTTTTTTGTTGAGTGCCGCGTTGGTGGGGATGCTCGTTGGCTACTTAAAATTACGCGAGCCTTTTTTTAGTCTATTTCTCGATAATCATAAACTTAGCTATAATCACAAGTACGGATGGTGGCAATTAAACGCTAAAAACCTTGAGCGGGTGGGGGTGCCAAATATTCATCAATTTGAGCAAACAATTGACCTCAATGTTGTGGGTCTCCGTTTGCGTGATGAAGATGAGTTTTTACAGCGTTTGTCACCGCGTCTAGCTGGCCGTTTGTTAGTTGAGCAACGCCACTATCTGATGCAAGCAATTAAAGCTTATTGCCACGATGGTAAGGAGTGTCCTCCTCACTGGTTGGTCGAGGATACAGAGTACACCAGTAAAAACGGGTACAAATATACTGGATTATTGGCTATGTTTGCTAATAGAATGAATAACTTAAATTTTTTGACCGGATATGACATCTTGATACCCGCTTCAGTGTTGGATCGAGATATCTGGGAATTTAGCTATTTACTGCACCGTTGGCAGCAAGATCCTGAACATACGGTACGCAAACTAAATGAAGAGCTCAGTTCCCAAGGTGGTAAGTGATATAGGAATCTCTCATGAGCGATGAAAGAGCATTTATAAAAAGTGGTCGTAATACCATTATTCATAAAGTTAAAAAATTAGACTTAGTCATCGTTAATGGGGAAAACGACCCCCGTATCAAGGTCACGCTAAACGGTCTTGAGCCTTTCAAAGAGCCATTGCCAAAAAATCGTCGCGAAGCACGCGAGCGATATTTGGAGATGGTCTACATTGCTAGCCCTGATGTATTCGCCGAGGAAAAACGCTTGTTGTTTATTCAAGCGCTCGATGGCAAGGAATATAAAGTGGACTATTCCAAAGTCGGCACCAAGATGTTTGTGCGTATTCATCAGGACAGTTATTTGTAGTGATCCTGCTTTGGCACTCAACTTGCTTTGAAAATACACTGCTCTTATTTGGAATAAATAATGACCTACAAAGCAATATGTAGCCTGACTACCGTATTGTGCCTTGCGTTAAGTGGTTGTGGCGGCGGATCGGATGAGAGTCCAACGGAAAACGCCAGTGTTAACGCAGGCCAAGACATCAACGCGGTTGAAAAATCTGACATTACCCTCAGCGCCTTAGTTTCGCCGACAGGTGGCACGTTTCGGTGGCAACAGTTAACCGGTCCGGCAATCACAGGTTTACCCTCGACTGAAGCCGAAGTTGCTTTGACCTTGCCCGATATTAAGGCTGATGCGCAGGTGCAGGTAGAAGTGCAGTACCGAGCACCCGACACCACTTTAGTTACCGACACTGTGGTAATCAATATCGCTTCAGACAACCAACTGCCGCAAATCATAATCACGCAAACCGCCCCGGAACAATTGCCCTCGCAATATGGTGACACCATAGTGATCAGTGCCGCTGCAACCAGCGATCCTGATGAAAATGGACACATAGCAAGCTTTACTTGGCAACAAACTGCCGGAGTAAATGTGAATGCCAGCGGCACCAATACCTCAGATATCAGTTTCACCCACCCCTTGTTGGATGAGCACACCACGTTGTCTTGGCACCTAGCTGTCATTGATGATGAAGGGGGCGAGGCAAGCAGTGAGTTTTCTCTATCGTTGGCGAAAACAGCGCAAGTGGTCATTGCTAACGCAGGTAATGACCAGCAGGTCGCTGAGTTCGAAATCGTCACTTTGGATGCTCAGCAAAGCCAAACTGTGAGCGGGCAGTTCTCCTGCTTTTGGGAGCAAATTAGTGGCACTGCAGTGACTTTAGCGAATAGCAATCAATGTACAACCAGTTTTATTGCACCTGACATAGAACGGACACAGGAGCTGACTTTCAATGTATCGGTCACTGACGAGAAAAGTCGCAGTGATACCGACTCGGTGATGATAATCGTTGATAAAAAGCCTCTTGGTTTACTCAATGACACGGGGATGAGTACCTGTTTCAACAATAGCCAAGCGATCAGTTGCGACAGTGCAGATTTTCAAGGGCAAGACGCGCAACTAGGCCGCGATAGCGTCGCTGATCGCCTTGATAAAGTTGGACGCGGGGACATGGCGTTTGATTTTACCAAGCTTAATGAATTTGCCGATGAACTACCCGATGACGCAACATCCTTTAGCTGTGTGCGTGACAACATCACCGGATTAATCTGGGAAGTTAAACAAGCGAGCACCAATACATTGCCAAATACCTCACTACGTGAGGCGCACAATCATTACACTTGGGCATTTGATGATGGCTCTGGCGACCTTGTTGGTAGTGTGCGTGGCGCCGCTAATAGCACTTGCCCAAGTGATGTCGATTGTTCGGCACAGACCTATGTAAACGAAGTGAATGCCACTAACTATTGTGGTGGCTCTAACTGGCGACTGCCAAACTATATCGAATTACAGAGCATCTTGGATTATCAACGCCATGGTCAATTACAAATGCTCAGCCCTGACTTGTTTATCAATTTGCCAGATTATGCACAGCTAGGGCACCTTAACTATTGGACGTCACGTACCAGTGTCGACGGGCAATCCTTGTCTCAAGCGTTCATTCTCGATATGCGTTCAGGCAATGATTTAGCTTACCCCAAAGCGAACACTGCCTATGTCCGTTTAGTGCGTAATCCATAGGAGAATTGGCTATGAAATACCTTATTATCACCAGCGCACTATTATTCAGTGGCTCAGTGATGGCGCAAACCTGTTATTCACTGCCACAAAGTACGCCTTTAGAGCGTTTTGAAATTAAACTCGATGGCACGGTTGTGGATACGCAAACAGGGTTGATGTGGCAACGTTGTAGTTATGGCCAGAGTTTTGATGCCGATACACAAACATGCACGGGTTCAGCGCAACAGCTCACATGGCAACAAGCGTTGCAAAGTGCGCAAACGGATAGCTTTGCACAGTACGACGATTGGCATTTGCCCAATGCCAAGGAGCTTGCATCGATAGTTGAGCACAACTGCGTCGAACCGAGTATTAATCTCGGTGTGTTTTTAAGTGCTAGCAATGATAATTATTGGAGTAGCACATCAGCCATTACCCCTGCTAATCATGCATGGGTGTATGAATTCTACAGTGGTAAAAATAGCCTTCATGACAAAACCTCGGACGTGTTTGTGCGACTAGTTCGCTTCCAGCAATAACTGCTTACACTTTAGTACCGACTGTTTATTGTACGCTTTGATAGGGTTCGGTACTCTCAAAGTTCAGTAGGTAGGGAGGTGGACTATGACAGTTCGGAAATACTTGTGGCTTTGGGCGTTGCCACTGGCACTCATTTGCTACGCAGTGGGGGCTGAAAAAGGGCTGCTGGCATTGTTAGTCCTCGGTGTTTTTTTAGAAGGTGCCTTTTGGTTGGGGTTGTTTCGCCGCAATAAGAAAAAGGGGTAGCGGCGTTTTAGTTATCGCGTTTGTGAAGAAACGTTCTGGGTCTCTATAGTGCTCGGTGTAAATTCATGTAGATTCACCGTAATAATCCGCTGCAGTTCTAACAGCAATGGGTCTAGCTTATTGTTGATGACATGATTAAGACGAAATGAGCGTAATGTGACGACGTTAAAGTCTTTTAAGTATTGTTCACTTTCACCTTCAACGGTCGAAAAAATAGCGTATTCTACATCTCTTCTTTTGAGCAATTGGGGCGTACGGTCGAGTTGCTCGTTAATAATTACTTTCGCTTGAATATCAAATTGCGCTAAGGATTCTAGGGTTCCTCTGGCGGTCAATATTTGGGCATTAGGGTTACTCAGTACGGCCAAGTTGCACGGCACATCTTTGTCACATAACAATATATGTTCGCCCGAAGCCAAACTGGGTTCTACCACGGTCACATTGCCAAACTGCGCCATGTTAGCACCCAAGCGCACGACATCTAAGTCGGTTAGACCAGCATTGAGCAATACCAAACCACGTCGTGCCGGAACTGGTTCGAGTTTCACCTCTATGCCCATGTCGGCATAGGTTTTTTCTATAAGCTTGATAAAGGGCTCGACCCCCGGTGTTTTAATATAAGTGCCGACCACTTGTGTGGGTTTTTTAAAGTCCTCTTTGTGTGCGCTTGGCCCCAATATCAAGTCGTTTAGTGCAGCCAACTTAGCTTGGTTATGCTCGTTGTTTTTTAAGGCGAGTACCAAAGGGACATCGGCAAACTGCGTGATCATTCGCAATTGTTTGGCTTGTTGTTCGCCGGCAACATGATTGACGACCTCTGGGGTCGCTAAAATCAGATCCACACTGCCTCTGTTAAGCATGGAGACCAGTGCTTGTTCGGTGGGGGCATAAAAAACGGTGCTGTGATATTCATCCAGTACCGACTGAATGTGCTCTGGGTAAATGTAACTGGACACAACCCCCACTTTGTATTGCTCAAACAAGTGCACTAAGTTGCGATATTCGATGGTGTTTTTTTGGAGTGTAATAAGCCCAAGAGGTGAATAACTTAACGGCTGTGAAGCAATAAATCCTGATTTTACTTCAGAGGGCCACGCAGGGTAGTAGCCTATGTACTCATCTGCCGCTGCCATAGTTTGCGCTTGTTCCCAGGGTAAATAATCTACTTCGAGGGTGATGCCTTGCGCTGAGAGTAACTCACGCAATTGTGCGATCGCTTCGCCTCCGTTTTCCATCTCAGCACTGGCATAAGGGGGCCAGTCAAGGGATGCAATTTTCCATACCGTGGTAGTTGCCCAAGCAGGCATAGTAAGCAGCAGGAGCATAAAAATCACAAAAGAGTGAAGGTGTCCTTTACCCATGAGTAACACGCCTTTTCAACGAGAGGCTGCATGCGAGGCTGCAGCGAATATCTTTGAGTATAACAGTTGACCTCAAACCTGCTTTTATTGTTTTATACAGTGTTTTGTACAGTATTTTGTGGCGTGTTAACTTTGAATCTGCGATGATATAGCAAACGACTTGGTGTAGTTCGAGCAATGAAAAAATTTATCCATATTGATATGGATTGCTTTTATGCCGCAGTGGAAATGCGTGACAATCCCAAATTAGCTAATGTGCCATTGGCCATAGGGGGTAATAGCCGTCGTGGCGTGTTATCAACCGCTAATTACGTCGCGCGCCAATATGGTGTGCGCTCAGCTATGTCGAACTATCATGCCAAGCAATTGTGCCCAAACTTAGTCATTGTGCCTGGGCGTATGCAGGTTTACAAAGAAGTCTCGCAGCAGATCCGTGCTATCTTCCGTCGCTACACCGACCTCATTGAGCCCTTATCGCTGGATGAGGCCTACTTGGATGTCACCGATGTTGATGCCTGCAAAGGCAGTGCAACCTTGATTGCACAACAGATCCGCCAAGAAATCTTCGCGCAAACAGGACTCACTGCCTCCGCAGGCATAGCGCCTATCAAATTCATTGCCAAAATTGCCAGTGATGAGAATAAACCAAACGGTCAATGTGTGATTACTCCACAACAGGTTCCTACTTTTTTGGCCGAGCTCGACCTTAAAAAGATTCCGGGTGTGGGGAAAGTAACGATTGAAAAGCTCCATACACAAGGTCTCTTCAAAGGTCAGGACGTGCTGGATAAAGGCATGAGCTGGATGCAGTTACACTTCAGTAACTTTGGCGCTTCGTTATATCAAAAATGTGCAGGCCAAGTGATCGGCACCGTGCGCACAGAGCGGGTACGTAAATCCCTCAGCGTTGAACATACCTATGAGTACAATAAAACCTCGTTAGAGCAGTGTCAGTTAGCATTGCCTGCTTTGCTCGAGGAGTTGACCCTCCGCCTTGAAAAACAGCAATTGATGGGGCGCATTAACAAGTTGTCTGTGAAGGTCAAATTTGCAGATTTTCACGTAACGACGGCTGACCAAAGTGGCCAACGCTTAAATATGGATGTGTTCGCGGCGTTGTTAGCGAAAGCCTATGAGCGTGGCGTAACCCACGAAGTACGCTTGTTAGGGTTGGGCGTCGGAATAGACAATTCAGCAACAGAAGCATTGCAGTTAAGCATCTTAGACTAAAGCGGTAGTGAATTTTTACACTATGCTGATAAGGTAAATCTGAGTTTTTGCGCTTTTGCGCTCGTGCTAAAGGGTATGGATATAAAACAGGCCCTAGGTTAAGCGTTTCGACGCCAAACCATTGTGACAACAAAAACAAAGAGAGAAGACTATGCAATCAGTTGTTATCGTCTTGCTTGGAATCGTCGGCATGCTGTTTGGCTGGTTCGTGTATTCTAAGTTCATAGCAGAAAAAATCTTTAAAATGGACGACAAGTTCGTTACTCCAGCTCACGAATTGCAAGATGGTGTGGACTACATCCCCACTAACAAAGTGGTTCTATGGGGACACCATTTTACTTCCGTTGCAGGTGCTGCCCCGATAGTTGGCCCTGCGATTGCCGTGTATTGGGGGTGGGTACCCGCGGTACTTTGGGTGGTATTCGGGACCATCTTTTTTGCTGGTGTGCATGACATGGGCGCCTTGTGGGCGAGTGCCCGACACAAGGGTAAATCCATGGGAGCTTTGTCCGAGAGCGTAATCGGTAAGCGTACACGCTCTTTGTTTATGATTGTGGTGTTCCTTGTACTGTTGATGGTGAATGCGGTATTTGGCGTGGTCATTGCCAACTCATTTGTTTCCCAGCCTAATGCGGTGTTTCCTGCTTGGGCAGCCATTGTTGTGGCCTTGATAATTGGCCAGCTATTGCATCGCAAAATGCCACTGATTCCGCTGTGCGCCATCGGTGTAGGGGTGCTATATGCGACCATCTACATGGGCAGTTCAATGCCAATCTCGCTGCCGACAGAAATGTTTGGCCTTGCTGACAAAGCGAACTGGATTATTATCCTCTTTATCTACGCGGCGATAGCCTCGTTATTGCCGGTCTGGATGCTTCTGCAACCACGTGACTTCATCAACGGTATGCAGTTGCTGGTGGGCTTAGTGCTGCTTTATGGCGCGGTATTTATCTCTATGCCTGATATCACGGCTCCGGCGTTTAACACGCAAACAGCGGTTGATACCCCGAGTATTATCCCCTTACTCTTTGTGACCATTGCCTGTGGTGCTGTATCAGGTTTCCACGGTATTGTGTCTTCGGGCACCAGTTCGAAGCAGTTAGATAAAGAAACCGATGGTCGTTTCGTTGGTTATTTAGGCGCTGTGGGTGAAGGCTGTTTAGCATTGATTACCCTAGTTGCGGTCAGCGGCGTAGCGCTCGCTGTGTCCCCAGAGGAATGGCACGAAATCTATAGCCACTTAGGGGCGGGCAGTGTCGGAGCATTCATCACAGGTGGTGCCAATCTTATCGAAAATGGCTGGGGTATTTCGACCGAAGTCGCGTCGACCTTACTCGCGGTCATGGTGGTGTTGTTTGCCGGTACAACCATGGACTCAGGGGTGCGCTTACAGCGTTACATCATCCAAGAGTGGGGTGAAATCTACAACATCGGTGCACTTAAAAATGGCATTTTGGCTACCTTAGTTGCCGTGGGATGTTGTTTGCTACTAGCGTTTGGTGCGGGCGGCTCATCGGGCAGTGGTGGCATGATCATTTGGCCGTTATTTGGCTCTACAAACCAAATTCTAGCGAGCTTAACTTTGCTTGTTATCTCGGTGATGCTTATTAAGGCAGGTCGTCCGGCTAAATACACCCTGATCCCTATGGTGTTTGTACTTACCATGGCATTCTTTGCGGGGGTTATTAAGCTGGCGGAGTATTATCAGCAGGGCAACTGGTTATTGGTAACATTGGATGCCATTGTACTGATTGTAAGTATTTTGGTAATGCTTGAAGCGTGGTCTGTCATTGTTGCTCACAAGCAAGATGGCAATAAAGAAGAGCAAGATTCGTCGCAGGCGTAAGCTCACCTTGCCACTGGTAATTTACAGGCTGTGGAGACTCCTTTAGCCTAGCTAGTAAAGGCGTAGTAAATCACCGATAATAAAGGTCCTTTGTATTAGATTAGGACCTTTTTTATGTCTTTCGCCCACGCACTTTCTTGCGCAAATTTAGAGGCCGTCACCCGCAGTGGTCAATATGATGCGTTGATCATCATTGGCAACCGTATTGATTCTTTGCCTCAGCCTTTCATGGATGTGTTGCAGCAAAGCAGCGCAGTCGACAGTCGTATTGGTCAGCAGTGCACTTTGGTGGTTTCAGAGTCTGCACCGGCACAGCGTCTTATTTTCGCACCTACAGGACCATTGAATCGTGATTACGACGATGTGCGTCGCGTGTTCAGTGCAGCAAAAGCCGCGATTGATGTTGCAAAGCAAGCAGGCAGTGTGAAGCCAGCTCTTTATGTGCACGGCATTAGCGAGCTACCCGGTTATGAATTTGCCTCTGAAGTGGCTTTTCTAGGGGCAAACCAAGCTCTGTGGCAACCACTAGAAGCGCGCGAGCATCACGGTCAAGCTATCTCACCTATTCAGGAAATCGGTGTTGTTGGCGCTGACGATACGCAAATCAAAAACATGAACGCCATTGCAGCAGGTCAATACGCCGCGCGTGATTTGTGCGGTACAGAACCAGAGCGCATGGCACCACCACGTTTTGCAGATTACTGTGTTGAGTTATTTGCAGGCACAGCGGTGAATGTTAAAGTTATCAGCGACATCGCAACTATCGATAAAGACTACCCGCTACTGAGCACCGTAGCGCGCGCATCTTATGTAGTTGAGCGTCATCACCCGCGTGTTGTGAAACTAGAGTACGTACCGCAAGGAGATGTAGAGCGTACACTTATCTTCGTCGGTAAGGGCCTTGTGTATGACACTGGTGGTGCTGACTTAAAAGTGGGTGGCTTCATGGCGGGCATGAGCCGTGACAAAGGCGGTGCAGCATCGGTTGCAGGTTTCCTTAAAGCGGTTGCTGAGGCACAACCAAAAGGCGTTAAAGTCATCGCCTACTTGGCGGTTGTACGTAACTCAATCGGTTCTGATTGTTTTGTACCAGATGAAATTATCACTAGCCGTGAAGGTGTGCGTGTACGTATCGGTAACACCGATGCTGAAGGTCGCTTAGCGATGGGTGACTTATTGAGCGAAGCCAAAGACCTTGCTAAAAACGAAGTGAACCCAGAAATTTTCACGGTAGCAACGCTGACTGGTCACGCAGCTCGTGCAGTTGGACCGTATAGCGCCTATGTTGAAAATGGCCCTGCGCGTGCAGCGAAGTTGTCGCAGCAGTTGGTTGAGCATGGTGATTTGTGGGCGGACTGTGCGGAAGTGTCACGTTCACGTCGTGAAGACTATGACTTTGTGAAGCCACGCACTTTGGCTGATGATTTATTATCAAGCAACAATGCACCATCGGCGGTAACCGCACGTGGTCACCAATTCCCAATGGCATTCTTAGCGATTGTATCGGGTCTTGATAAGCATGGTTTAGACAGCGATAAACCATTACCGTATGTACACATGGACATTGCTGGCAGCGGCGTTGAAGGTGGTGATTGGCAACATGGTAAACCAACGGCGCCAACCGTTGCAGCCTTGTTTGCAAAATACTGCCGCTAGCTAATAGCTTCGCGCAAATAAAAAGCCACGGTGATCACCGTGGCTTTTTTAATCGTTCGTTTATTTAAATTTTAAAACGTTTGACGATGCTGTCGAGCGCGGTACTCGCTCGTTCTAAATTGTCACTGGCTTGTGTTGATGCATGCATACTGGCAAGGGACTCACTTGTTGAACGGGCCAAATCATTTAAGCGTTGCGATACTTCAGTCGAGGCCTCATTTTGTTGCTCTGTAGCTCGTGCTATGTGAGCATTCATTTCACCAATGCTATCCACAAGGCGGCTGATTTCATCAAGCGCTTCTGTTGTAGTTGCGGTAGATGATACGGTACTTTGCGAAATACTTTGGCTATTTTGCACAGCTTGCACGGCTTTGGACGCACCTTGTTGTAGCTGCTCTATCATAGCTTGAATTTCATCAGTGCTCTGTCCGGTGCGACTTGCAAGGGTACGTACTTCATCGGCAACGACCGCAAAACCTCGCCCTTGCTCGCCAGCACGTGCCGCTTCAATCGCTGCGTTGAGTGCCAGTAGGTTGGTTTGCTCCGAGATCCCACGAATAACATCGAGTACGCTGCCTATGTTGTTACTTTGGTTAGCGAGTTGCTCCACAACGGTAGCGACTTGTTCGATTTGCATGCTCAAGCGCTTAAAGGCTTCGATGGTGTCATCAACGGCAGATTTGACTTGGCCAGTGTAATCATTGGCTTGATTGCTTGCCTGTTCGGCATTGCTTGCATAATCACTGATGTCTTTCACTTGATGGCTGATTTCTTCCATGGCCGTGGCAACTTGCGCAGAGCTATCGCTTTGTAACTCGATGCTTTGGCGATTTTGTGACACGGTATTTTGCAGTGATGCAACTTGCTCACTCACCGTTAATGATTGCTCGTTCACCGCGCTGATAGAACTGCGCATTTTCTGCGTATAGTTGTTGAAATATCGAGCAAGATCAGCAACTTCATCCTTGCCGTCTTCATTGAGTGATTGTGTTAAGTCACCTTCGCCTTGGGCGATACTTTTCATCATTTGTGCAGCGCTGCTGATGGGGGTGACAATACTCTTGGCAATCAGATAGCTTAAGGCAATGAGAATAACGGCAATAATGAGGGAGACAACTATAAGGGTGTTGCGGCTGGCGGCGTGCTCAGCATTGATGTTGTCGATATACACCCCAGAACCGATAATCCATCCCCAGGGTTTAAAGCCTTTTACATACGCAATCTTATCAACAGGGTCGTCATAACCCGGTTTTGGCCATTGATACGGCACAAAGCCGTCGCCTTTACTTTTGACTAAAGTAGCCATTTCCACGAACAGCTTAACGCCATTGGGGTCTTGGGTATTAGCTAACGATTTACCGTCTAACTCGGGTTTGAAAGGATGCATCACCATGGTAGGGGAATCGTCATTGATCCAAAAGTAATTTTCACCATCATAACGAAGCGAGCGAATGGTGGAGAGTGCGCTTTGTTTTGCTTGCTCAGCGCTCATTTCGCCATCACGAGATTGTTGGTGAAAGTGCTGGGCAATGCTGTGTGCTGTTTCAACAAGATTCTGTGTTTTCTCGTACTGGCCTTTGAGCAGTGAATCATAGCTGTTGCTCAAGGTGGTGATCACTAAAGCTAGTAGCCCCAACAGTGCGACAAAGATCACCAGAATTAGCCGTTGGTAAATACTAAATTGACGAAGTTGCTGCATAGCCTCGCTCCCATACTCATAGTGAATAAAGTGTAGTTTAGAGGCGGGAATTTGCGAAAGGTATTGTCGTTAAGTCTATGATAGGAATTAAAAAGGCCGGTTTAACCGGCCTTTTTTAGTGAGCTGTACCTACTTCTTTTCCATCTCAAAATGACGGTTGAAGAAGTCGGTAATAGTTTGATGCAGGTGCGTTTGCACTTTCTTACCACGCAAGCTGTGCTTTGAACCTGGGTAGGTCATCATTTCAAACGGCAGGGCTTTGTCTTGCAGTTGTTTGAACAGCTTAGTGGCGTGCGTGAATAGCACGTTATCGTCCGCCATACCGTGATAAATCATCAATGGGCCTTGTAGACCATCTACGTATGGGAACACAGCGCTTTGCTCATAACCTTTGGCATTCGTTTGTGGGTGACCAAGGTAGCGCTCGGTGTAGTGTGTGTCATATAGAGCCCAGTCAGTCACTGGCGCACCTGATACACCTGCTTTGAAGTAATCGCCCGCTTTGAACATCGTCATCAACGCCATGTAGCCACCATAGCTATGACCGTAAATACCAATGCGTTGTGGGTCTACATAATCAAGCGTACGCAGGAACTCAACGCCTTTGATTTGGTCGCGTACTTCTGCTTCACCTAGATGTTTGTAAATTACGTCTTCAAAGCGCTTGCCGCGGTTGTAAGAGCCTCGGTTATCAAGTTGGAACACTACGTAACCTTGTTGCACCATGTATTGGAAATACAAGTTCTTGCCACGCCAGCTATTCGTTACACGTTGTGCATGAGGGCCACCGTATACATTCACCATCACTGGGTGCTTTTGCTTTTTGTTTAACTTGCGCGGTTTAAACAAACGATAATGCATCACTTGGCCATCTTCAGCCTCAATAGTGCCGTACTCAGGCTCAACAAGGTCACTCAAGAAAGGTGTAAGTGGGTGAGAGTCATTCAGCTCATTTTGCTCAAGCCAAGTGATGAATTCACCATTGGCTTTGCGCAGTGCCACATAAGGAGGGCGGTTAACCGATGATGCGCTGTCGATAAAGGTTTGTTGATCGTCAGCCATTACTACGCTGTGGTACTCACCGCCTTGAGTGATGCGAGTAATGTCGCCCTGCTCAAACAATGGTGTGCTGTAAAGGTGGCTTTCAAGCGGAGTGTCTTTGCGACCAGCAAAGTAAATCACGCCTTTATCTTCATCTACGCCTTTAATTGACTCAACTATCCACTCACCAGAGGTAATTTGGCGAACTAAAGTTCCGTCAGTTTTGTAGAGGTAAAGGTGTTTAAAGCCATCACGCTCTGAAGCCCAAACGAAATGCTTTTTGTCTTTAAGGAATTTCAGGTCGAAATGCAGATTGATCCACGTGTCACTGGTTTCTTTAAGCGCAACTTTTTGTGATTTTGTTTCGCTGTTGTAAAAACGCAGCTCTAGGTTGTGCTGGGCACGGTCCTGCCACTGATAGGCAAGCGTTTTGCTGTCTTTTAACCAGTCAGCCCGAGCGATATAGATATCTTTCTCTTCACCTAAATCAACCCAATCTACTTTTTGGTCGTTAAGTGTCACCACACCCAACTCAATCTCAACGTTGTCGGTTCCCGTAAATGGGTAGCGTTGATTGAATAACTTTACTTCTTCGGCATAAATTTCATTACGAATGGCTTCTTCAACTGGGCTTTCGTCGATACGGGTGAAAGCGATTTTGCTTTCATCACCTGACCACCAATAACCCGTCATTCGGCCCATTTCTTCCTGCGCTACGAACTCTGCCATACCGTTTTTGATTACGCCGCCACCGTCTTTGGTAAGCTGGATCTCTTTACCGCTGTCTAGCGCTAGCGCAAATAAGTTTTGCTCACGGATGAAAGACACAAAGTTACCTTTTGGCGAGAAACGCGCATCGGTTTCAAATGCTTCAGTGTCTGTTAGCTTACGGCTTTTACCGGTTGCTAATTGGTAGTAGTACAAGTCACCGTTGAGTGGGAACAATAAAGCTTGGCCGTCTTTGGACCAGGTGTACTCTAAAATACCGCGACCAAAGATACGTTGGCGCTCACGGCGTGCTTTTTCTTCATCAGACAAGGTTTCTGGGCCAGAAAATAGCGCTTGCGAGTCAACTAAAAGACGGTTGGTATTGTCTTTTAAGTTGTATTCCCACAAATCGTAGCGGTTGTAGTCTTCTTTTTTACCTTGTAGGTAAGTAACACGGCTACCATCTGGTGAAAACTTCAATTTCACCGGAGCAGAACCAGCAAGGCTTGGGTCATCAAAGATACGCTCAAGCGTTAGCTCTTTTGCATTTGCAACTGAGCACACAAGGCCAGATGCAAGCGCAATTGATAAGTATTTGGTTGTTTTAGACACGGGTAAACCTTATTGTTGTATGCATGTGCCCGATGGTACTCATGCACCAGCGTCAGCGCAACTTTATGCCACCAAACTACAGGAGTTCACATGTTTACCTTGGCACCGCAATTACAAAATGACTGTATTGAATTGGCCGACTGGCCCTTGTGTAAAGTGTTATTGATGAATGACAGCCAATATCCGTGGTTTATCTTGGTTCCACGCAAAGAAGGGCTTAAGGAAATTATTGATTTGAGTGAGCAAGAGCAAATCGTGTTGACGCAAGAGTCAGCAAAGTTAAGTTGTATGCTTAAAACCATCTTCACGCCAGACAAACTCAATATCGCCGCTCTTGGCAACATGGTGCCACAACTGCACATTCATCATATTGTTCGTTTTAAAGAAGATGCCGCATGGCCTAAGCCTGTGTGGGGAGTGTTGCCGAGTAAGCCGTATACGGATGATCAGGTAGCAAAGATAAAAGAGGCAATGAACTTTTAAGTAGAAATGTTGCGACGCAGTAAGAAAACTGCGTCGCGCTGAGATCAATTAATATTGTCGAGCTTTTGCGCTTGCTCTTTACAGCGATTGTAGACTTCCTGACATTGAGCAACGCACACTTGGTTGGTCATGCTTTCATCCACTGTGCTGTTATTACAGCTATTTTCACATTGGAAATTTTGTTGTGCACACTGGTTAAGTTCAGGGCTGTTTACCGAGTTTTGGCAACCACCGAGTAGTAGACCGAGTGTTAGTGCTAGCACAGCTTTATTCATCACATCACCTTGTTTTTATTGGTTCCTTAACTCCAGTCTAACGTCAAATTATCGATAAGTCTCACTTTATCCAAAAATGCCGCCGCTAAAATAACCAGTTGCTGATCGTCAGCGTGAGGTGCTTTTAAGGTGTTGCGCTCAGCTACACTGAGGTAATCCACTTTCAGGCCGAGTTCTTCAATTCGGGCAATGGCTTGCACTTCTAGCGCAGCATAATCACGTTGCCCTGATTGAATTTCTTCTTTCATCCAGTTCAGCGTTTTGAACAAGATGGCGGCTTGCTGTTTTTGCTCTTCGCTCAAGTAACCGTTGCGAGAGCTCAGTGCAAGGCCATTCACGTCGCGCTGTGTTGGCACACCTATTACTTCAACAGGAATAGCCAAGTCGAGCACCATGGTTTTAATTACTTGTAACTGCTGGAAGTCTTTCTCGCCAAAGCAAGCAAAGTCAGGTTGCACTAGGTTAAACAGTTTTGTGACCACTGTTGCTACACCGCGGAAATGGCCAGGGCGAGAGCCGCCGCAGTAACCCATTGACACACCTGGTACATCAACGAAGCTTTGTGCATCAAGGCCATTGGGGTAAATGGTTTCTACAGTCGGTGTAAACAGGTAATCAGCACCACGTTCACTCAAGCCTTGTTGGTCTTGAACTAAGGTGCGTGGATACGCATCCAAATCTTCATTGGCACCAAATTGCATGGGGTTAACGAAAATACTCACCACTACTTTGTCTGCCAGCGTTTTCGCTTTATCAACTAAAGAGAAGTGACCTTCGTGTAAATTGCCCATGGTGGGCACGAATGCCACGCTCAGACCCGCTTGACGCCATGCCTTGATTTGGCTTCTTAATGAACGGATTTCACTCGTTGTTTGCATCTACTAACTTCGCTTAATTGAACTCATGCTCAGGGCCTGGGAATGCCCCTGACTTAACATCATCACAGTACTTCTTCACTGCATCGGGCATATTGCCCGTGTCGAGCAGGAAGTTCTTCGAAAATTTCGGGATATAACCAGCTGAGATACCTACCAAATCATGCATTACTAAGATTTGACCATCAGTATCTTTGCCTGCGCCAATGCCGATTGTTGGAATCGAAACCGCTTCAGTAATGGCCTTGGCAAGCACACTTGGAATACATTCCAGTACCAATAGTTGTGCGCCCGCAGCTTCTAGTGCTTTAGCGTCAGCTATCATCTTATCTGCTTGTTCTTTGTCACGGCCTTGAATTTTAAAACCGCCAAAAACATGCACAGATTGAGGGGTAAGGCCAAGGTGACCACACACAGGCACGCCCTGTTGCGTCAAGGCGCGAATGCTGTCGTACAACCATTCACCGCCTTCAAGCTTAACCATATTGGCGCCTGCACGCATTAATTTCGCCGCGTTTTCGCAGCTCTGCGTCACATTGGCGTAGGTCATAAACGGCATATCTGCGATAACAAACAAATCGCGGCTACCGGCGCGTACGCACTTGGTGTGATAGGCGATATCGTCGATGCTCACAGCTAAAGTATCATCACCGCCTTGTAACACCATGCCTAAAGAGTCGCCGACCAATACCGCGTCAACGCCGTTGTCTGCAAACAGTTGTGCGAAACTTGCGTCGTAAGCAGTTAATGAAGTGATTTTTTCACCGTTTTGCTTCTTTTTGAGCAAGGTTGATACTGAAATCTTCGCCATTAGCTTTCCTTATTGGATTTGTTCTAGGCCGTTGCGAGGCACGTTCGTTGTCAAAGAACTCACTGAAGTGCCATCCGGCAAGGCAAGTTCTGGAGCAAGCTCGAGCAAAGGATAGAGCACAAACTCTCTCTCTTTCATGCCATAGTGCGGCACAGTCAAACGTTCATCATCGAGTTGCTTGTCACCGAAAAGAATAATATCGATATCTAACGTGCGCGGGCCCCAACGCTCTTCTTTACGAACGCGGCCAAGCTTTAGCTCAATGGCCTGTGTGGCATCGAGTAGCGCGTGCGGTGGCAACTCACATTCAAGCTCCATCACCGCATTGACGTAATCGGGTTGGTCTTGTGGGCCCATAGGCTTACTTGCATACAAAGCAGAGCAGCGATGGGCACGTGTGCCTCCAAGCTGCTCTAGAGCAGTAATTGCTTGTTTTAACTGCGAAATCGGGTCGTTAAGGTTCGCACCTAAGCCCAAGTAAACTTTTTCGAATGCCACCGTGTTATTCGTCCGCTGCTTTGTTGCTGCTACGACGTTTGGAGCCACCATTGCGTCGACGGCGTGGGCGGTTATTCCCACCTAAGGATTTGACCATCATTTTTTGGCCATTCACATCGGCGTTTAGGTAGGCAGTCCACCAATCGCATAATTCTTTTAAGTCTTCTTGGCCACTGTCGACTAATAACAGCATAAAGTCATAGGCTGCTTTAAAGCGTGGTTGCTGACTTAGGCGGTAGGCGCGTTGGCCACCACGTTTATCGAAACGATGATGGATATGCCAAATATCACGAGCACCTAAGGTGAATCGTTTTGGTACCGCGACTTGTTGTGCACTTTCACTGAGAATTTGATTCATCGCCGCGCCCAGCGCTTCAAAATGAGGTAACTGCTCGCGCTGCATCAATTCTTCAGTACGTTTTAGTAGTGGGAACCACAATAACGCTGCAAAGATAAATGCCGGTGTTACTTTCTTATCATTGTTGATGCGTACATCGGTATTGACGAACATCTGCGTGATAAAACGTTCTTCAAGACCACCGGGGTTGGCATCAAGGATCTTATCCAAGCTGGGGAACAAATATTTGAACAAGCCATATTCACGTAGGGCTTTGAAGTTTGCTTCAGCTTTGCCGCCTAGGAACAGCTTTAAGCATTCTTCAAATAAACGCGCCGGTGGAATGTTGGCGAGTAGGTCAGCAAGTTGAGTAATCGGCTTCGCCGTGGCAGGCGAGATACTCATGTCTAGCTTTGTGGCAAAACGAATGGCACGTAACATCCGCACAGGGTCTTCGCGGTAGCGAGTTTCTGGGTCGCCAATCAGTTCAACGCGACGCTTTTTAATTGCTTTAACGCCATCGGCGTAATCGTAGATACAGAAATCTTTGATTGAGTAATACAGGGCGTTGATGGTGAAGTCACGACGCTGTGCGTCTTCGTCAATAGTACCGTAGACATTGTCACGCAGTAGTTGACCATGTTCGGATGCTTGGCTGATATTGCACTTAGCACCTTTCTTTGGTTCTGTACTTTCATGGTGACCACGCATGGTAGCTACTTCGATGATTTCGCGGCCAAAGACAATATGCGCCAAGCGAAAACGACGACCAATGAGACGACAGTTGCGGAATAATTTCTTTACTTGTTCTGGAGTTGCGTTGGTTACAACATCAAAATCTTTTGGTTGAAGGCCCAGTAATAAATCGCGTACGCAACCACCTACCAGATATGCCTCATAACCACCGTCTTTTAAGCGATACAGCACTTTGAGAGCGTTTGGGCTAAATTGGCCACGGGAAATACCATGCTCACTACGAGGAATGATAACCGGTTCGTGTAAGGTTGTGATATGACCGTCTTCGGCATCACTTTGCTCTTTGGTAGACAACACCTGTCTACACAGCTGAAACAGTTTAGAAATGATAATCGCTCTCCTAGGCTACAGTTATGGCGATTTTGAAAGTGGCTTATGATATACCAGCATGGCGGAAAAATTAAGCGAAGGGGTATAAAAATAAGCGCTTTGTTGTACAACAAACCCGATAAATCAGGGATTGGCCTGCGCTTATAATGTTAGCAGTTCAGTTTGCCCGTTGCTGTCTTGGCTCACTTGCACTTCTAACGCCTGCGTTAGCGCCTCGCTACGGTAATGCTGGATACCCCAAGTGATTACCTCTTCAACAGTTGCTTGCGAAAGTTCTTTATCAGGTTGGAACCCTAAAAAACGCAGTGCATCGAGCAACGCCGGTTGAGGATTTGTTTGATCAATGGCTGGGGCATAATTTTGCTTCGATAGCTTAAAACCAGGGCTTGCGACAGCCAAGGGAAGGTGCAGGTAACGGGGGGCTCGATGAGCTAATTGCTCAAACAGCCCAATTTGTCGCGCAGTGGGAATGAGTAAATCGGCGCCGCGGACAATGTCGGTAATACCCTGATCAATATCATCAATCACCACCACTAACTGATAGGCAAACAAGCCATCGCGACGTTTAATAATGTAGTCTTCTTGCGCTTCGATTGGGTCTATGTCGACGTGACCTTGCAATCTATCTTGATAGCTAAATACGGGGTGTTGTTGACGCAACCGTAATGCCAAGTCTTGGCCCTGAAGACCTAAATCGCGGCAATGACCGTTATACACGCCACCGAGAGCTTTAATTTGTTTACGTGTGCATTGGCAGTGATAAATGAGGCCTTGTTTGCTCAATTCAGAGGTGACTTCTTGATAGCGTTCGAGCCGCTGGCTTTGCCACATTATGTCGCCATGCCAGTGTAAACCGTAGGCTTCTAAAGTACGCAGAATGTCGCTGTCTGCGCCTTCGCGCACGCGCGGTGTATCTATATCTTCAATACGGACAAGCCATTGCCCCTGATGGGCATGGGCGTCGAGGTAGCTGCCTAGCGCGGCAACCAATGAACCAAAGTGCAGTGGTCCAGAAGGGGATGGGGCAAAGCGACCAATGTATTGTTCGCCACTTGGCACGCCTTCAGGCTGGCCAATATTGCCCCCATCCAATCGGGTCATGGTCTATTAACCGCGACCTGATTGCTTCTCTTTGATTTCAGCTAGCGCTTTACAGTCAACACATAGGTCAGCTGTAGGGCGAGCTTCTAGGCGACGAATACCAATTTCGATGCCACAAGACTCACAGTAACCAAAATCGTCTTCGTCGATTAAAGTTAGCGTCTTTTCAATTTTCTTGATTAGTTTACGTTCACGGTCACGGGTGCGCAGTTCAAGTGAAAACTCTTCTTCTTGTGCTGCACGGTCAACCGGATCTGGGAAGTTCGCCGCTTCATCCTGCATATGCGTTTTGGTGCGATCAACTTCGTTTCTCAGATCGTTACGCCACGTTTCCAGAATTTTGCGAAAGTGAGCACGTTGTTTTTCATTCATGTACTCTTCGCCTGGTTGTTCCTGATACGGCTCTAAACCCGCCTGAGCGATTAAACCTAATTTACGCTGCTCTGGCATAACTATCTCCTAAATCCTTAATACCTAGTCCCCGGAAAATACCGGCGGCTATAAATAGCAAAATACCACCCCCTTAGCAAACACTTTTTCTTTCTCTTATTTCGTGCAGTAGGGCTCTGTTGCAAACGCTACAAGGACGCTAGAGGTAGGCTGTGATGTTAATCTGGCTTTATATTGGGTTGATTACGTCTAATTCAAGACTCCTTTTATTTAAAAAGTATTGTTTCGGGGAGGTGCTAAACCAGCGCTTAAATGCGCGTTGCAACGCGCTTTGTTCGGAAAAGCCGAGCTTGTTTGCTACCTCGATGGCGCTGTAGTGTGATTCAAATAGCTGCAGTGCCAGTGATTTTCTGCATGTATCTAACAGTTGTGAGTAGCTTGTTTGTTGCTTTGCCAACTGCCGTTGCAGGGTTCTTGGCGAGCAGTCACACAGCTGAGCTACCTCATTGATACTCAACACATCAGGTAGGTGGGCGGTGATATGTAATTTCACCGCTTCGCAGATGGAATAACTGTTATTGAGTTGCTGCTGAGCCTGATTTAATAATAATTGCTCGAGCACTCTATCTGGTTGCTTTAAGGTTAAATTGATCACTTCTCGTGGCATGACTAAGGCATTGCTTGAAGCACCAAAAGTGACTGGGCAACGAAACATGTTTTCATACAAGCGCACTTCTTTGGAATTTTGCGGGGCGCTGCGGGTGAGGTAAATATGCAGCGGTGCAAGTTGCTCTACATCAAGCACATAAGCTTGTGCGAAGCTCAGCCAACTGGCAAACAGTTCATCAATAACATAGTAGCAGTCATTATTACTTGGTCCGAGGTCTATGGTGAGCGTTTTCGCTTGCTGATGAATGGTTAAACTTTGGGTGTGGCGCACTAAAGAATGAAAGCGTCGACCATATTCAACGACACGGCGAATATCTGCACTGACACTGGCGAGGTGCCCCAATACTCCCCAACGTTCCAAATCCAAATCTGCGCCAAATAACAAGCCTATATGAGGACAGTTTAATTGCTGGTGAGCCCAGCGCATTAAGCGAGAGTAATGGGTCAACGAAAAGCGACTTTCAGCACTGTGTAAATCTTGCTCTTGGCATTGCAGAATGTCGAGGCACGCTTGCCTAGCTAAGCCTTTACTTTGCAAAAACAGCACTAAGGAGCGCAGTACCTGATAACTGACGTAAGAAACCTGCATCGTTATTGTAATTATTATTATGCGATGACTTAAAAGTGAGTCATGTGGCGCCCAAAGTCAATTTTTGTCGTTTAGTGTCAAGATTTCACTTTCTTGTTCGGGCAAGGTTGATGGTTGAACAACACATAATAAGAAAAGGATGCACTATGAACACACATCTAAAACCTTTAGCAGCGGCTGTGCTTGCAGCACTACTATTGAGTGCATGTGGCTCCGATGATAAAGAAGAACCAGTCGTAACCACTCCAGACCCAGTCCAACCAGATCCTCAGCCTAAACCTCTGGTGCTATTTGACGAAGACGGTGTTTTAGAAGCCGATATTCGCTGGACAACATATGGTGTGCCCCATATCAAGGCAGACAACATTGAAAGCTTGGCGTTTGGTAGTGGCTACGCCTATGCCAAAGACAATGCCTGTGTGTTGATGGATCAAATAGTTAAAGTTCGCGGTCATCGCAGCATGTACTTTGGCCCTGACAAAGTACCGGGCAGTGGTGACAGCGAACACCTTATCTCGGACTTTGGTTACAAAGCGCTGGGAGTCAATGACTTCGCTGCCGCAAATTACATGGAACTCGACGAGCAAAGCCGTGCGCACTACGAAGGCTTCGTCGCAGGTTTCAATAAATATGTAAGTGATACAGGCGTAGCAAACCTTGCCCCAGAATGTGCGGGGCAGCCGTGGGCAATTACCCTGACGAAGGAAGACATGTTTGCGTACGCTATGGCGACAGTGCAATTGGCTAGTTCCGCTAATTTCCTTGATTTAGCCTTTTTCGCAAACCCAGGCGATGGTAACGAGTATTTGCCAGTGATGACCCAAGCCGGCGCGCAATCAAAAGCGTTTGCCCACGAGCTCAACACCAAGACCAGCACCCTAAAGCTAGAAAAGAAATATGAACATTTAGGGTCCAATGGTTGGGGTCTGGGTAAAGATAAAATGGAAAATGGTATGGGGGGCTTGCTTGCAAACCCTCATTTCCCGCACCAAGGTAATTTACGTTTTTGGCAATCGCATCTGACTATCCCTGATTCATTGAATGTGATGGGCGGTAGCTTGCAAGGTATGCCTGGGGTTGTGAACATTGGTTTTAACGAAAATGTTGCGTGGACGCATACTTTCTCTACCGCGCGCCACTTCATTATTTATCAATTGGCGCTCAAAGACGGCGACCGCATGACTTACACCTTAGATGGTGAAGAAATGCCTATCACCAGCAAGAATATCAGTGTGGATGTGGCGGTAGGTCCGGGTCAGGTGATCACCTTGAATAAGGACTACTACTATTCGCATCAAGGCCTGATGATTGAGACGCCTGCAGCGTTTGGTCTGGGTTGGAGTGACGGCAATGCCTTCACGATTAAAGATGCCAATGAATTTAATATGGATGTGGTTGGATTCTGGTCACGCATGAATGCGGCAAACTCACTTGATGATATGAAAGCTGTCTTTAAAGAATTTGATGGTGTGTCATTCAATAACACCATGGCATCTGACAAAGAAGGTAATACATTCTACATCGATGATTCAACGGTCTTGCAAGTGGGTGACACGGCTAACCTTGCGATGCGTTTAGAACCGCAATTGGTCGCACTGCGCGAGCAAACGGGCTTTGATTTAGTGCCCGGTGACACGTCGTTATTCGAATCAAGTGGGATCGTGCCGTATGAAGATGCACCAAAGCTTGAACGTACCGACTATGTGCAAAACTCCAACGACAGTTATTGGTTAACCAACCCAGAGCAACCATTGATTGGTTATGCGGCGCAGTATGGTGAGGTGCAATATCCGCAATCATTGCGTACCCGCATGGGGTTAAAGCTTTTACGTGAAGGAGGCGGTGCCGATGGAAAGTTCTCATTCGAGGAACTTGAGCAAGCACTAATAGGTAATGACATCTATTTGTACGATTTAGTTATTCCAGCTCTGGTAGAGCAATGCCAAGCACAAGGCATGACGCCGGTGAATGTCGGTGGTCGTGATGTTGACTTAAGCGCGGCCTGTGAATTGCTCGCTCAGTTCGATGGCAAGATGAACCTCGACACCAAAGGCGCTGGTCTCATTCGTGAATTTGCACACTTGTTTGACCCCGAAGTGCACCTGTTTGATAACTTCTCAGTCACCGACGCGGCCAACACGCCCAACACATTGAAGCTAGATGGTTCTGCACTGCAAGCATTAGCTCATGCGGTACTGAATGTGACCGACAATGGTTTTGCGCTTGATGCGACATTAGGTGAATTACAATTTGTTGAGAAAACCCTAGCTGGTGGCATGGGCTCGGGAGAAAAATTACCATGGGCTGGCCCAATGCACGTCGAAGGTGGTTTCAATGTGTTTAGGTTTGACCGTCGTGCGCTGTCGAATTCAACGGTTATCCCATACAAAATATTTGACCGACTGCCTGATGCCATCACTGGCCAGCCTTTGGCGTCTGGTTTGAGTGCGGATGGTTATCCAATCAACTATGGTTCGAGCTGGATGTTTGTAATGAATTTTACTGACAACGGCCCAGTTGCAAAAGGTTTGCTGACGAGTTCGCAAAGTTCACACTCAGATTCTGAGCACTTCGATGATCAAAGTCGTTATTACTCACAAAGCTCGGCGCTGCGCCCGCTGTATTTCAGTGAAGGTGATATTACCAATAACCTTATTGGTGAAATGAGTTTAAGTTACACCAAACCCACTGAGTAATTATTTTTGAGTAGTTCCTACCGAGTAGTTCCTACCGCAAAGCGAAAAGAAACCTCAGGGTGGGGCCCAGTGCATGCACTGCGCGCCCCACATTTCGCAAATAAAACGGTTTGCCTTTGTGGCGCCGTTATTTTGTTTTCTCAAGAACGCGTTTCTACTGCCACGCTATTTATCTGTGTAAGTAGTGTGGGTATTTCATACCAATACCCCCCAATAGGGGATCTCCGTCGTTGTAAGCTTTGCTAGATTGCCTTATTTAGGCGCAAAAGGCGCTGCAAAAATTCTTGCATTCATAAGGCTTACACTATGAAAGATAATAACTTCAACCAGCCGCTTGGCGGCAACCAAATGCCTCGCTTTGGTGGCCCAGGCACCATGTTTCGTTTACCGCAAAGTGAATTAACTGACGAGTTAGATATCGGTATCGTGGGTGTGCCATTGGATATTGGTGCGAGTAACCGCAGTGGCACGCGTTACGGCCCGCGCTCGGTAAGAAATGAATCTGTGCTGGTTCGCCCTTATGGCATGTACACTAAAGCAGCACCGTTCGACAGCTTTCAAATTGCTGATATCGGTGATGTGGCAATCAATACCTTTAACCTTCAAGACTCTATTCGTATTATCGAAGCGCACTACGACAACATCATGGCGCACAATATCAAGCCAATGACGGTGGGCGGTGACCACACGATTAGTTTGCCGATTTTGCGAGCCCTGTATAAAAAGCATGGCACTATGGCGTTAGTGCATGTTGATGCGCATGCTGACATTAATGATTCAATGTTTGGTGAACGTGAGTGCCACGGCACCATATTCAGACGTGCGATTGAAGAAGGTTTGGTCGACCCGAACAAGATGATCCAAATCGGCCAACGTGCAACAGGGTATAGCTCTGAAGATTTCCAATGGGCTATTGATCGTGGCGTTAAGGTGGTTCAAGCAGAAGAGTGTTGGCTGAAATCACTGACGCCATTGATGGAGCAGGTGCGTGAAATCATTGGTGAAGACATGCCAACTTACCTGACGTTCGACATCGATGGCATTGACCCGTCATACGCGCCGGGTACGGGCACTCCGGAACCTGCGGGTTTAACAACACCACAAGCGCTTGAGATTATCCGTGGTATGCACGGTACCAACCTAATCGGTGCCGACCTTGTTGAGGTATCACCACCGTACGACACATCAGGTAACACAGCATTGCTCGCTGCCAACCTTATATTTGAGATGTTGTGTAGCTTTCCTGGGTGTATTCGCCGCTAAGGGGGGTAGGGTTGGCCTATACAAGGCCAACTCCTTATTCTAGTTAACCTGAGCTTTGGTTAGTTATAAAAAAGGCCGCTTATCGTTTGATATGCGGCCTTTTTGGCGCTAAATAAAACTGGTTGGTACGCTGCAATTGAGGTTCGCAGCGTGAATAGCTCGGGTATTCAATTCAAAAAGTGGTTAACAGTCGGTTTAGTTGTAACCTAGCACATAGCTCTTATTGGTATCACTGTCGCTTGAGTGTCTTGGTTGTATCACCTTTGGCCTTGGTTGGTGGTCTTGCTGTTGTTGCTCATCGGTGCAATTTTTAGTGTGAGCACCTTGCTCGGGAGCGCTGTTTATATTCATAGTAATAGCCTTGCGTGAGAGTCATACCATTGCTGTTATGCACACACTATTTCAAATCATCAGTGGCTATAGAATCCCCGAACGGGGGGAAGAGGATTGCAACGCCAATAATTGTTTGCGCCATCCTACCCCCAAGGTTAGCTGTCTAACTCAAATACACTCGAAAAGGTGCTAAGCAACAAATCAATTTTGCTGCGCTCGGTGGGGTTCTTCTTATGTACAAGGGAAAGATTAAACGGATAGGTGCGTGTGCTTGGCTGAATGAGGCGCATCTCACCGTCATTAAGTTCTTGCTGGATAAAGCTTTGTGGCAAATAGCCAATGTATTTACCGGATAAAATCATCGCCTTACGAGTATCAAACTGATACGCCCGCGCGCACAAATTCAACTGTGAAAGTTGCATGCGCCCGGCACTGTCGATATCAATTCCTGGGTGGATCGCTGGCACTGAGGCCAAGTCGCTTTCGCTGATGTGGCTATCCACGATGTCGAAAAATGGATGTTTCTTCGAACAGCACAAAAAGATGGGCTCACTCGATAGGGGTAGATAATTGAGCCCCTCAATTTGTTGATACCCAGGAAAAATTCCCAAATGCGCTTTACCTTTGAGCAATTGTTTTTCAATGCTGGGAATCGACTCCCCATCTAGGGTGATGTGTAAGTTGGGCGAGTTGTCCGATAAACGCGCAATCACCTCAGCAAGTTTCAAACGCTTTTTATCATCAAGCTGATCGGCACATAGAATTACGAGTTCACCACTGAGTTCCTTTCCGAGCGAGCCCACAATTAAAGAAAAATCATTAAGGGAGTCAAACAAGTTAATCACTGCGCGATAAACCGCTTGGCCATCTTCGGTAAGTGAGAAGCCACCCCGACCACGCAGGCACAGCTTCAACTTCATGCGCGTTTCAAGGTTGGACATATGCACACTAATAGTTGAACGCGTGATCCCCAGCGCATTTTCAGCAGCAGCGAAACCACCGTGTTCAACCACAGACACAAAGATTCGCAGCAGTCGCAAATCATATTCGGTAATGGGTTTGGGGATAATTGAATTAAGTGCCATCGCAAATGCCTAATGTTTTATGAAGTTAAAACTTAACGTTTAAAGTTTGTTATTTAACCCAGTTTACTATTGTTATTCAATACCCCTATCGTGATGTTCAATGGAGAACAACAATGCAAGACACAATCGAATTAGGTCTAAAAGACAATCAACTGTTGAAAAACTTCTCATATATCAACGGTAGTTGGCACAGCAGTGAGTCTCAAGTTGCTATTATTAACCCAGCCAATGGCGAAGAAGTCACAAAAGTAAGCAACGCGGGCATTGCCGAAACTGAGTTGGCTGTTAAAGCGGCTAAGTCAGCGCTTAAAGCATGGTCGGCAAAGCCTGCCCATGAGCGCGCAAAGCTAATGCGTAACTGGTTTGACTTAATGATGGCAAACCAAGATGACTTGGGTCGCATTTTGACGCTAGAGCAGGGTAAACCATTGGCGGAAGCCAAAGGTGAAATTGCTTACGGCGCGGCCTTTATCGAATGGTTCGCCGAAGAAGGTAAACGTGTATACGGCGATACCATTGCCGCGCCTTCGAGCGATAAACGCATTGTAGTGATCAAACAGCCAGTCGGGGTTGTCGCAGCGATTACGCCGTGGAACTTTCCAAATGCCATGATTGCCCGTAAAGCGGCGGCAGCATTGGCAGCAGGCTGTACCTTTGTGGTTCGCCCAGCAACACAAACACCTTTGTCTGCACTGGCTATGGCCGAGCTTGCAGAGCGTGCGGGTATTCCTGCAGGTGTATTCAACGTGGTTGTGGGTGAAGATGCCCGAGGTATGGGCCAAGTGCTGACACAACATCCCGATGTCGCTAAGTTCACCTTCACAGGTTCAACACCTGTAGGTAAGGCACTTATTAGCCAGTGCGCTACGACTGTGAAAAAAGTATCGATGGAACTCGGTGGCAACGCACCGTTCATCGTCTTTGACGATGCAGACATCGATGCGGCAGTCCAAGGTGCTATTGCCTCTAAATACCGCAACGCTGGGCAAACCTGCGTGTGCACTAACCGTATTTTTGTACAACAAGGCGTGTTAGCCGAGTTTACTGAAAAATTCGCCGCTGCTGTGTCCCAGCTGAGCATTGGTAATGGTCTTGAAGCAGGTGTCAGCATTGGCCCGATGATTTCAACAAAGGCAGTAAGTGATGTGGAGTCCTTAGTGCAGCAGTCGTTGGATCAAGGTGCGAAACTTGCGCTTGGTGGTCAGCGCGATGCAGCGGGCGAACACTTCTATCAACCAACGATACTCACGGGCGTGACTAACGACATGGCCATCGCACGTAACGAAATTTTTGGCCCGGTGTCACCAATTATCGCCTTCGATGAAGAAGCGGATGTGATTGCTCAAGCGAATGACACGGAATACGGCCTCGCTGCTTATTTTTACACTCGTGATATTGGTCGTATTTGGCGCGTAGCCGAAGGCCTTGAATACGGTATGGTCGGCATCAACGAAGGATTGATCTCAAATGCAGCAGCACCATTTGGGGGCGTGAAGCAATCAGGTAACGGTCGCGAAGGCTCTAAGTACGGCTTAGACGACTATCTAGAAATCAAATACTTGTGCATGGGCGGCTTAGATAAATAACCCCAAGCCCAGACAAAGCAGTAATCAACGAATTAGGTAGAATTGAAATGACAAACGCAAGTTTACAACAAAGAAAGACGCAAGTTATTGCGCGCGGCCAAGGCAACGTGTACCCAGTGTATGTTGAGCGCGCACAAAACGCAGAACTATGGGATGTAGAGGGCAACCGCTACATCGACTTCGGCACAGGCATCGCGGTGTGTAACACAGGTCACAGCCATCCCAAAGTAGTTGCCGCGGTCAAAGCGCAAATCGACAAGTTCAGCCACACTTGTGTGATGGTAAATCCATATGAAGTTGCTGTTGAGTTGGCTGAAAAGCTCACGCAAATCGCCCCTGGTGAAAGCGAAAAGAAAGCGATTTTTGTGTCAACGGGTGCTGAAGCGGTAGAAAACTGTGTAAAGATCGCTCGTGCCTACACTGGTCGTCGCGGTGTGATAGCTTTCAACGGTGGTTTCCACGGTCGTACCAACTTAGCTATGGCACTAACGGGTAAAATTACACCATACAAAAACCTATTTGGCCCATTCCCTGGCGATATCTTCCACGCACCGTTCCCAACTGCGTGTCACGATATCACGGTGAAGCAGTCACTTAAGGCGCTAGAGAACCTATTCAAGGTTGATATTGCACCAAGCGATGTAGCGGCAATCATTGTTGAGCCAGTACAAGGTGAAGGTGGTTTCTACGCAGCACCAAAAGAGTTCCTTGAAGCGCTTCGCAAACTGTGTGATGAGCACGGGATCTTGTTGATTGCCGATGAAATCCAAACAGGTTTTGCGCGCACAGGTAAGATGTTCTCAATGGAGCACTCAGGTGTTGAAGCTGACCTCATGACGATGGCAAAAGGCATCGCGGGTGGCTTCCCAATTGCCGCGGTCGTAGGCAAATCAGAAGTAATGGACGCGCCATTACCAGGTGGTTTAGGCGGTACTTACGGTGGTTCACCTGTGGCTTGTGCTGCCGCACTTGCAGTACTTGAAATCATCGAAGAAGAAAACCTGATTCAACGTGCAAACGAAATCGGTGCGATCTTTAACGAAAGCTTAAACGCGCTTAAACGCCAGCACCCAAATCTGATTTTGGATGTGCGTAACCAAGGTGCGATGATTGCTATGGAATTGGTGCACGAAGGTGATGCTGAGCAGCCAAACACTGAGCTAACTCAAGCTCTTATAGCTAATGCCGCAAAGCATGGTTTAGTGCTTCTTGCGTGTGGCTTCTACGGTAACGTGATTCGCTTCTTGCCAGCACTGACTGCTAGCGACGAAATCGTGACTGAGGGCCTTACTAAGTTTGCCGCGTTATTTAACGAACTCGCAAACTAAACGGTTTTGCCCAGTCCGCACGCATTTTTAGATCCCCCCATCTATTTGATCCTAACGCGGGCTGGGTATTTTTAAACAAGCTACTGATAGCAAGACGTTGTTCTTGCTATTTTTTTTGCCTTGAACACAGCAGAGGGTGAGATGAGCCAGAAAATTGCCGCCAGTATTGAATTTCGATACGCCGCACAAAGGGAGTATCATTACACGCAGGTGAATAAGCATGCACGTTTTGAGTATCACTATGCGGAATTGCATGCTCGCCCTTTTTCACGCTCTCGAGTACCATTGCGCATTTCACAATTATGCTTTTTGCACGATGAGCACAGTTGTGCCGCACGTGAATTAACGCATTTGGCGCGCATATGTGAGCGCTATGGCATTAACCCACCCAAAGCAGGGGCGTCGTGCTTTTATCAGCGCTTAGGAGATTTTGAAATTCGCTATGAGCGCCATACAGAATTCAGCAGTTACAGCTTTATTTTGCATGATGTGGAGTCGCAACCTTTTGCGCACCCGCCAATTGCTTTGGTTCCTGCCGATTGGTTACAGCAGATCTCCGGCCAGGTTATTTCTGCTGTGCATATCGAAGCGCTGGCAGAAAACGCCATTAATTTAGAGCGTGAAAACTTACGTCAATGTTTTGAAGGCCACCGTTTAATAGGCTCGCAGCTGCGCCAAGGGGAGGCGTCTGTGTATACGGCACTGCGCCTTCATAGCGACGAATTTAACCGTATTTTGGTGGTGAATAAGTCGCTTAATGATTGCCAAAGTGGTCGCGTACTGAGAGCGCTTTTGGAAGTGGAAGCCTATCGCAATATGACCTTATTGGCGTTCCCTTTGGCGCAAGAAGTCAGTGCGAAAGTCAGTGATATGGAGTCGAAACTCGCTGATTTATTGAAAAGTCAGCATGATGTACGCACCGGTGAGCAAGACAAACAACTGCTCTCTCAGTTGTCACATATGGCCGGTGAAGTGGCGAGGTTAATCGCCGATTCGCGCTATCGTTTTGATGCCGCCACCGCCTATTACCAGATGGTAATAAGTCGGTTAAATGAGCTCGAAGAGCAAGAAATTAATGACTTGCAAACCTTGTGTGCGTTCATTGAGCGACGTTTATCGCCGGCAAACCGTACCGTTATAGCGGCACAAAGGCGTTTGGATGACCTTGCTAGTCGCGTTGATAGGGCCAGTGAGTTTTTACGTACTCGCGTAGATATGGCAATAGAGGTACAAAACCAAGCACTGTTAAAATCGATGGAGCGAAGAGCACGTTTACAGTTTAATCTGCAACAAACCGTGGAAGGTTTGTCGGTTGTGGTGATGACCTATTACGTGTTGCAGCTTTGCGATTATGTGTTGCAAGCTGCTAACGATTTAGGAACAAGCGTGAACAAAACGCTCATTATTGTGCTGTTAATGCCAATTATTTTTGCCTTAACTTGGCTGTTAAATCGACGCATAAGAAAAAAGTTTAACCGTATGAAATAAAGAATAAAAAGTCGTTAAACCCATGTCAAAGGAGTGCCAAAGATGTATAGGGTATCCCACATAAAGGTGTGGAGATAATACTTCCACCTCCCCCTATGGGGGTACTTTACTTTGAGTTGCTAACTTAGTCTTAACATTCGACTAAATGGCAGGGTAAGAAAATGTATAGATATAACCAGTTCTACATTGATGGAACGTGGCAAGCGCCAAGCAGTGCCGATACCATTGATGTATTGAATCCAGCAAATGCTGAACTGTGCGCACAAACCGCCAGTGCCCAACATGCTGATGTGGACGCAGCTATCAGCGCCGCAAAGAAAGCGTTTGTTACTTGGTCTAGGACGACTGCTACGCAGCGCAGCCAATTTATCAATGCGATTGCCGATGAGATGCAAGCACGAATTGATGAGTTGACTGATGCCATCTCTACCACCATGGGGTGCCCTCGACATCTTGCTCTGGATATCCAAGTACAAGGTTCTATCGATGCATTTCGTCAGTTCGCTGACATGACCTCATACCTAGATGAATCACACACTGAAAACGGCATTATGCAAATTCACGCCCCTGTGGGTGTATGTGTGCTCATCAATCCATGGAACTACCCATTATCACAGCTTGTAGGCAAGCTTGGACCCGCGTTGGCAACCGGTTGTACCGTGGTGTTAAAGCCTGCAGAGCAAACGCCGCTGCAAGATTTAATTCTTGCTGACATCGCTGACAAGGTAGGTTTACCTGCGGGGGTATTGAACGTCATTACTGGCGTGGGTCAAAACATCGGTGAGTATCTGTGTTCACACCCAGATGTGGACATGGTGTCATTCACAGGCTCCACTGGCGCCGGTATTAAAGTCGCGCAAGCAGCGTCGACAACGGTAAAGCGCGTGTGCCAAGAACTCGGCGGTAAATCACCTTACATCATCACCGAAGATGCCGATTTAGAAGCGGCAGTGCGCTATGGCGTAGAAGACGTAATGATTAACTCTGGGCAAACTTGCTGTGCGTTAACGCGCATGTTGGTGCCACAGAGCAAATACGATGATGCAGTGGCGATTGCTAAGGCGGTAGCGCTGGAAAACGTTGTTGGTGACCCTCGCTCAGATGAAGTGACGATGGGCCCTCTCAGTTCTCACTTGCAGCAGCAACGCGTGCGTGACTACATCCAAGCGGGTATTGATGAAGGCGCGACCTTAGTGACGGGCGGATTAGACGTGCCAGAGCACCTGCAACAGGGCGCGTATGTGTTGCCAACCATTTTCGCTGATGTGCACAACGACATGAAAATCGCCCGTGAGGAAATTTTTGGTCCAGTGCTGTGCATGATCCCTTATCAGGATGAACAGCAAGCAATCACCATTGCAAACGATACTGTGTTTGGCCTTTCTTCTGGCGTGTATGCCAAAGATCATGCGTCAGCAATCGCAATCGCGCGTCAAATTCGTGCGGGCCAGTGTTATATCCAAGGTTCTTATTTCAACACAAACGCACCGTTTGGTGGCTTTAAACAGTCAGGCAATGGACGTGAGTGGGGACGTGAAGGGTTACGGGAGTTCGTAGAAGTACAAACTTTCGTTATTGAGTGAGGAAAAAGGTATGAGTGAACAACAAAAAATTATAAAAACACTCGGCATCAGAGATATCTTTCTATTTTGTGTTTCTGCCGTTTTATTACTGGATACTTTAGCTGCTGGAGCAGTGATGGGACCGACCGTGATCTTTTGGTGGGTGCTGTTAACTATTTTGTTCTTGATCCCCTTTGGTGCGATCAGTACGGAACTGGGTAGTGCGTATCCTGAACAAGGTGGTATCTATGCGTGGGTAAAACGTGCATACGGGCAGCGTATGGCATCACGTATTAGTTGGTACTATTGGGCGAACGTGGCGGTGTGGATCCCGGCAATTTTCATTCTTTTTGCAGGTGTCTTCTCACAACTGTTCTTCCCTGATATGTCGCTAACCAGCCAGATAGTACTCGGTGTTTCGCTAATTTGGGTTGTGGTTATAGCTAACATTGTGGCTTTAAACATTGGTAAGTGGGTTCCGAATATTGGCGCTGCTATCAAACTAGCAATCTTTGCTATCCTCATTATCGGTGGCATTTCATACGGCTTGGAAAACGGTATTGCGAACGAATTTTCTTTAGCAACCATGATTCCAAGTTCAGAGAATGGTGGATGGAGTTTACAATACCTACCAGCGGTTGTTTACGGCATGCTAGGTTTTGAACTTGCAAGCGCCAGTAGCGCAGAGATGAAAAATCCGAAACGTGATTTACCCAAAGCGGTGTTCTCATCAATTGCTGTGGTCGTTGCAGCCTACCTATTAGCAACATCAGCAATCTTGGTGGCACAACCTGCAGAGAACGTCGATGTAGTTGATGGCCTTATCGATACGCTGTCTACTTTCTTCGGTGGTTCACCGCTTGGTGATGCTTTCGTGGTGTTCTTGGGTGTGGGTGCTTTGTATACCTTCTTCTCAAATGGGGCAACATGGGCGATGGGCGCAAACCGCGCAGCGGCAGAAGCGGCGATTGATAAAGAATTACCGCAAGCTTTCGCAATCGAAACCAAGCATGGTACGCCACTTGGCGCGTCTATCTTGCTCGGTGTTGTAGCATCAGTGTTGCTTACTTTGTATGGCTTCATGGCGGGTAATAACGAAGATTTATTCTGGTCGCTGTTTGCTTTCAGTGGCGTAATCTTCATGTTGCCTTATGTGGCGATGTGTACAGCGTTTGTGAAAATTCGCTCGCAAGATGCCCACAAAGAACGCGATGCTGAGGTATTCCGCTTCCCAGGTAAGCCTGGCTTTGTAAAAGCATGTGCGTATCTTTGTGCCACTATTCTTGCTGTGACCATCACTTTGTTCATTTATGTTCCTGGTGAAGGTGTTGCGTGGGAAGTACTGTGGGGTGCATTAGCAACAATCGTGATTGGTGAAATCCTCACTTTTCGTAGCTCAAAGAGCCCAGAGTTAGCGCGCGCGTAAACCTCGGTTTTTTTAGAGTGATATAAACAGCGGCTTTTTATGGTCGCTGTTTATTATTTTAGGTTTTTAGGTTTTATTATTCTTTTTTAGGCTCATCATTATATGAAGTACGATAAATTTAGTTTAGCCTTGATTGAACTTGCTCAGAATGTTGGCCAAGAAAGTTTCTATTCGAAGCTTAAAGAGTTCTTTAAGTCTAATTTCGACTTTGATGAATTACTGGTACTCCAACTCAATAAAATAGCGGATGCCAAGCTATGCTATCGCTATGGTGTGGACGGCATTAAAAATCGTCTACAGGGGGAAGATGCATGGAAATACCTCACTCGTTTATATGTTTTAGACCCTTATTATCGGGTATTTGCGGACAAAGAGCGCTTTGGCTTTTTCGCCCTTGAAGAAATCGCGCCAGATGAGTTTGCCAACATTTATAACAGTTACTTTAACTTCTTAAAGCTCAGTGATGAGGTTGGGTATCTTTTCCCTATTGATGACGATAACTGCTTACACATTGATTTATCTCGCTTTGGTAATGAGCGAGTATTCTCTCAAGAGGATAAAGAAATCTTCAAGCAGTTATATGACCCACTAAAGTTGTTGTGCGCTCAGCATTTAGAACTTATAGGAAAATGTGCGGATAAAGACGAGCAAAGTCAGTCTAATGTGGAAGACGTGTTGGTGAATTTCGGTAAGGAAATTCTTACCAATAAAGAATACCAAGTTTGTCAGCTGTTATTGCAAGGCCACTCCACCAAGGCCATTGGCACTATCATGGAAATTAGCTATGAGACGGTCAAAATGCACAAGAAAAACATCTATGGCAAAACCTTTTTGTCGAGCCAATCTGAGTTACTCGCTTTGTTCATTGATATTTTGCAGCAAGATACCCTAAGCCAAGGGGTAGATCACTTAGCAAAATATGTTGAACAACAATAATTAACCTGAGCCTCGCATAGCGAATGCCTTTCTAGCAGCCAGTTTTGGCGCTAACTGTGTTTAATTTACTTCCAATAGCCAGCTATTGGTACGTAAATTCGCCTAGTTATCCCTAAAACTCTCTGGCTAGACAAGAGGGCATTTATAGTGAACTTGAAAAACAATGAGTTAGCTCATCCATTATGCAAAGCTCAGGTTAACTAAAAATTTTTATTTTATAGCTACCTGTTAGGGGGTATCAAAAAAATCTAGTAAAGCTAATTTAGTGCCATACTTTAGGTGTGAGTTATAACCAGATGAATGTGTCTTTTATTCTAAGGTTTTATAGCGGTGCTTTATTCACACCAATACTTTAATCGGAGTTGGTACTATGCAAGATAAAGCAAAGCTAGCATTAGAAAATACGAAGTTTTTCCCTTTCTGGCTTGATAATCCGGCGCGCCCTCGCCCAGAGAACAAGCTCGAATTTCATATCAAAACGGATCTGCTTATCGTTGGCAGTGGTTTCACCGGGTTATGGACAGCCATTCAAGCAAAGGAACAAAATCCGCAACGTGATGTTGTGGTGATTGAGGCGAACACTGCCGCGATTGGCGCATCAGGACGTCCTGGCGCGATTCTTTCAACCTCGCTTATGCACGGCATGGAAAACTCAAACCGACTATTCGAAAAAGAAATGGATGAGTTAGAGCGCCTTGGCAAAGAGAACATGGATCAATTCCGTGCCACCATCGAAAAGTACAACATTGACTGTGATGTGGAGTGGACGGGCGAATTAACCGTTGCTGTTGGTAAACACGGTATTTCTGACATCAAAACAGAGCACGAGCTATACGTTAAGTTCGGCCATGATGCGCACCTGCTCAGCAAAGAAGAAGTTAATAAAGAAATCAACTCGCCGATATTTGAAGGCGGGCTTTGGTCTAAAAAGCGCTCCGGTACTATTCACCCAGCAAAATTGGCTTGGGGTTTGAAGCGTGTCGCCAAAGAATTGGGTGTTATTTTCTATGAAAATACGCCAATGATTAAGAGCACCAGTAAGGGCCAGCGTGTACTAGTGAAAACGCCACAAGGTAGTGTGTTGGCGAACAAGGTTATTCTTGCCACCAATGCGTTCACTAAGCACAACAGAAAAATCAGTAAAAAGGTTGCAGCTATTCGTGACCGTATTGTCATGACTGAGCCACTTACTCAGGCCCAGCTTGATGAGCTTGGCTGGCATAATCGCCAAGGTATCTATGACACCCGTACGCAATTGAATTATATGCGTCTTACCAAGGACAACCGTGTGTTATTCGGTGGTCGTCTAGGTTATTTCTTCGATAACAACACTGATCCTGAGCACGATAAAACGCCAGAGCCTTATGTGCGTTTGGTTGAGTCTATGTATAAAACCCTCCCAGCACTTCGTGATGTGAAAATCTCCCATGCGTGGAGTGGCCCAATTGCGCTGACTACGCGCATGGCGGTGCATTATCAGACGTATCATGGCGGTAAGATGATTTACGCCGGTGGTTATTCTGGCTTCGGTGTAACGGCGAGTCGCTTTGCCGCCCGTGTCGCGCTTGCGATTGTAGACGATATTGATATTCCTGAACGCCATCTTGATTTTGCACGTACCACTCCTGCGTGGATCCCACCGGAGCCGTTCCGTTGGTTAGGTGCGATGATCACCATGTATGCATTGGATACTTGTGATGAGAAGCGCGGTTGGCGAGTGCCTTGGTTACGCATGGTCGACAAGATTGGCTTCCCGCTGAAACCATAAATATCTCTCGGTGCGGCACATTTTTGTGGCGCACTAGGAACCCAGCTCCTAAAATGCAGTGAAATCGCGATAACCCCCCTGTTTAGGGGTATCCCCCCAAGCGAGGGCACACTATGTTAGTGAGCGATAACAAAGATAATAACAGGGTAAATATATGAAACTTAAAACTCTCGCAGCGGCACTGGTTTTAGCAAGTGCAGCACCTATGGTTAATGCGCAAATCAGCGTAACAGGTACATTAACGTCAGATTATGTATTCCGTGGTGTAAGCCAAACCGATAGCTCACCAGCAATCCAAGCAAGCGTTGATTACGAGCATGACAATGGCTTTTTCGCGGGTGCATGGGCGTCAAATGTAGATTTTGACGATGATGCTAACGCTGAGATTGATTATTACGTGGGGTACTACGGTGAATTATCAGACGCACTTGCGTACGACGCATCGTACACTTACTACACGTATCTAGGTTACGGTAGCGACGAAGACTACGATTACGGTGAAGTGATCCTTAATGCCTACTACAATGCTTTTACCTTCACTTATGGCTATGCCAATGACTACGCGAACCTAGGTGATGCGGCTCACTACCTAAGTGCAGCGTATGAGTTTGCACTTCCAGAAGATTATGCACTGACCATCCAGTCTGGTTACAGCTTTGGCGATGCTTACGATGACTACGAGTACATCGATTACAGCGCAACACTAGCTAAAACATTCAGTGGTTTTGACGTATCGGCTGCCATTATTAATACCGACATCGACGACGCAGACGACAACTCAGATTTTCGCTTCGTATTAAGTGTGTCTCGTACTTTCTAACGAGCGCTTTAGATGAGGTAAAACGTTCGCTCTGTGCGCACGCAGAGCGAATATTCCATCCTCACCATGTTCTCCCTTTATTCGGCCATCTCAAATTGCGTTTAAGAGGCGTGAATAAATTTCAGTGCATGGGTGAGGGTGACTTCATGTTCACTCACTTTGGCTTTATACACCAAGACTTCCACACCCGCTTGCACGGCTTCGCTAAGTAATTGAGCATATTTGGGGTCAATGTGATCCGCAGCGGCCACATTGTCTATGCCAGTGTGCAGGACCGTAAATAATAGCACCGCTCGATGTCCTTGCGCCTTCATTGCCATAAGTTCCCGCAAGTGCTTTTGCCCACGCAGCGTTTGCGCATCTGGAAAGTAGCCACGACCGTTTTCTTCTAGCAATGTCACTGACTTTACTTCGATGTAGCAATCAGTTTTATCTGTATCTGTGAGCAAAATATCGATGCGGCTGTTTTCGTCGCCATATTTCACTTCGCTCAATAGGGTGTCATAGCCTTGAAGCTCTTCGATAACGCCTTGTTCAATGGCTTCTATGGCAACTTTATTCGCGATAGCTGTGTTAACGCAGATCAGGTCCCCCGCGTAATTACTGGAAAGCTCCAATGAGTGTGGGTACTTGCGTTTAGCGTTATCACTGGTGGAGTAATATGCGCTAACACCTGACTCGGCGCAGCCCGTCATTTTGCCAGTATTGGCGCAGTGGACTGTGAACTCATGGCCATCAGGGTGGCGTAAATCCACTAAAAAGCGCTTGTAACGTTTGAGTAAGGTGGCACGTTGAAGGGGCGGTGAAAATAACATTAATCGTACTTCGCTTTAGAACTGCATGTCCCTAGTGTAAACTGCTAGTAATTGTAATCACAGTCCAAGAGGACCCACATGAGTCAACAATTTTTAGTACAACTAAGCGAGCAAGCAGCACCTGCACACTGGGGTGAAACGGCATCTGTATCTTTCAATGAGCAAGGTGCAACAGTGCACTTGAGTGAAACTGACACTTTGAAAAATGTGCAAAAGGCAGGTCGTGCCATTGCTAATCAAGGCGTAAAAGCGGTCACCCTTGCTGGAGATACATGGTGCACTGAAAGCCAGTGGGCTTTCTATCAAGGTTTTGTAAGCCCGAAAGTACTAGATGGCGTTGAGTTTGTTGAAAACGCACAAAGCGACATGAAAGAACTGGCTGCATTAAAGCAATCGGCTATTTGGATGCGCCAGATGATCAACGGCACTGCTGAAGACATCTTCCCAGAGAGTCTTGCTGAAAAAGCGGGTGAGTTCATTCAGTCTTTAGCACCTGAACACGTTAGCTACCAAATTATCAAAGGTGAAGCGCTTAAAGAACAGCAGTGGATTGGTATTTACGAAGTGGGTCGCGGTAGTGACCGTCCGCCAGTCTTGCTTGAGCTTGACTTCAACCCTACGGGTGATGACAACGCACCTGTTGCGTCAGCACTTGTGGGTAAAGGTATTACCTTCGATTCAGGCGGTTACTCAATCAAGCCTAGTGAAGGCATGCTAACAATGAAGTGTGACATGGGTGGTGCGGCAACTGTTACTGCGGGTCTTGCTTTAGCTATCAATCGCGGTTTAGATAAGCGCGTTAAGATGTATTTATGCTGTGCAGAAAACCTCATCTCAGGTCATGCCTACAAGTTAGGTGACATCTTGACTTACAAAAATGGTACAACCGTTGAAATCGTTAACACCGATGCGGAAGGCCGCCTTGTGCTTGCGGATGGTCTGATGGCTGCGAGCGAGTCTGGTGCCGCAACCATTATCGACGCAGCAACATTGACAGGGGCAGCACTTGTGGCTGTTGGCCAAGAGTACAACGCGTTGTTTGGTCTTGATAATGACATGGTGCGCGATGTTGAAAACTACGCCAACGATGAGTTCGAGGGTGCTTGGCGCCTACCGCTGGAAAAATTCCACCAAAACAATTGCCCGTCGCCTTATGCAGACACGGCAAACAGTCGCCCACAAAAAGGCGGTGGTTTCGGCGGTGCATCGAATGCAGCAGGCTTCCTATCACGCTTTGTGCGTAATGACGGCCAAGGTTGGGTGCACATGGACCTAGCAGCAGCATTCCAAAACACACCAACAAGCATGTGGTCTGCGGGTGCTACAACGCAAGGCATGCGTACAGTTGCGCGTACTTTGCAAGAAAAGTCGTAATTAACGACCCATTAAATGAGGTAGCACCGCTGTGCTACCTCATTTGAATTTTGTTTCTTTCCCTTCATTTTGCATCAGCAAAATAGTCAGATAAATCTTTGTCGGCAGCGACATAATTAGCCCTATAGCAATACACATAGCCCCAATCATAAAACTGTATACGCCAAAGTATTCGCGAAAAGAGTCAACCACCAACAGCGAGTGGCCAGCGATGATCAATAAGATGCCACAAACAATCACTAATTTGAGAATGCTCAAAGTGGATGGTGAACGCATAATTGCCTCCTTTAGCACTAGCTAATCTAACTAACCATAGTTTTGATTGGCCACCCTTGATCTAGCTCATTAATGCAACTTTTTTCCGATTTTGAAAACATGGGTTATACTGAGGCCAAAATAAGAACAGGGGCCTAATTTTGCGTTTAATTAAACCGGCTCAACTTTTATCTCCAACAAAAAGAATGTCATTCACTGAGCAAGTGAGCGTCTCGGTACAGCTTTTGGTGTGTGCCTTGCTGTACGTTGGCTTGGCAAAATTTGGTATGGCCTACATGGCAACCCAACCCACTAATATCACGCTTATTTGGCTCAGCGTAGGTGTGGCTATTGTGATGTTCGTGCGTTACGGTTTTTGGGCTGCGCCTTTTGTTTTTAGTGCTAGCTTTATAGCCAACTATTCGGGAATGGCGCAACCACAACAATGGTTAGGTGTGACCCACACTGCTGTTGCTGCGGTAATTGATATGATTGGCCCGTGTGTGATTGCAAGTTTGATTAATCGCTATTTACAGCATGGCCTAAGATATATCAGTGACCTGCTAAACCTGATCGTGCGCGCATGTCTGCTGCCAATTGTTATAACTGCTGTAGCCTTGACCGCCAATCTAATTGTCGGTGGTTACATCGGCCTTGATAGCTTCTTTATCTACGTCAATAAGTTAGTGCTCTCAGATATGCTCGGAGCGGTACTGGTGTACGCGATTTTTGATGCGTACCGTAACAATGAAATCACCATGAAAACACAACAGGTGAGTGCGGCGTTGGTTGCTTTGAGTGCTTCATTGCTAATGATGGTGGTTGCGAAGTTTTGGCTGGCGGGAGTTATATTTTTAGTCATTCCAGTATTTATAGCACTAGCCTTTATATGTGTTAGCCGCTACGTATACATCGTTCTTACTATTGCCAATGCGGCGTTGATCATTATTTTCAGTAACGATTTCGGGCCCTTTAGTCAGCCTCTAGAATTGCAATCGCAAGTCATGTTGCAGGCATTTATCTTTACTTTGAGCTTACTGACCATAGGCGTCTGTGTTGTCAAAGCTCAGCTCACCTATATCAATGACTCACGTCACTATTGGCGTGCACTTGCGCGTTACGATGACCTCACGGGTCTATTACAGCGAAATGCTTTTATGGAGATTTTAAGTAAGCGCTTACAAACAAGTGAGTTCAACAAGGTCAAAAGCTGTATCATCATCGCTGATTTGGATTTATTTAAACGTATCAACGATCAATTCGGCCATGAAGCGGGTGACGCCGTTTTAGCAGCTGTTGCTGATAGCTTTAGAGGTCAGCTTAGAGACCATGACTTAGCTGCGCGCTTTGGCGGTGAAGAGTTTGTGCTGTTACTCAGTGGTGTAGGCTTAGAACAAGGGCGCAGAATTGCCGAGCGAATTCGCCTCGCAGTAAGTGCGCTCAGTTTTGCCCAATACCCGGACTTACAAGTGACCATCAGCATGGGCGTTGCAGCTGTTGATTATGACTTAAATGAACCTTTTAAGGAGGCATTTAGTCAAGCAGATGGGCTTTTGTATGAAGCTAAACGCGAAGGTAGAAATCGCATTGTCTCATAACCTGCTTGCAGCATAAGTTTGAGCGCAATAAACTGATTGAAATGAATTAATTTAAGTCAGATTGAATGTCTTTAATCCCTAAAAAAATCACCTGTATTGGTCGCAATTATGTCGAGCATATTCAAGAGTTAGGCAATGCCATGCCCGATGAAATGGTGATCTTCAATAAGCCACCATCATGCATTAGCAAAACGCTCATCGCCCAGCACCAAGGAGAGACTGTGCATTATGAGGGTGAGTTGTGTTTTGTGATTGAAAATAATCGCCCAGTTGCCGTGGGCTTTGCGCTGGATTTGACCAAACGCGGAATGCAAAGCAAATTAAAGGAAAAAGGCCTACCTTGGGAACGTGCTAAAAGTTTTGATGGTGCCATTGTTGCCAGTGACTTTGTTGCTATTGAACAGGCCGACATCCCGAGCCTCAGCCTTAAGCTCTTTATCGACGGCAACCTTGTCCAACATGGCCATAGTTCCCATATGATTTACCCCGTACAGGCTGCTATCGACGAATTGGCGCTGTGGCAACAACTGCAAAACGGTGACTGGTTGTTGTCGGGCACGCCCAAGGGAGTGGGTGAGGTTAAATCTGGGCAGGTGTTTGAAGGCCAGGTTTTGCTTAACGAAACTGTTATTGTGTCAGCAAAATGGCAGACGCAATAAAAAGCGTATATTTACTGTATAAATAAACAGTGTTAAGCTCTTTGTTTGTTTTACCTAACAGTGTGTATGCATGGATAAAAAGGTCCTACCGCCACGCTACTATTTGGCGCATTTCAAAGAGTTTTTAAGCTATCATCAGCAGCACGCTTGGCATCTGTGCGATGATGCTGAGCGTAATTACATTACTCAATTCCTCGCGCTACCAGAGCATGCCCAATGTGTGCTTGTCCGCATGTACAATCGTAAATCTGATTTCGTTGAGCAAAGCAGCTTGAACTATGAAGAAATCAACGATGTACCGCTGGCTTTAGCCTTACTTAAGCGCAAACAATGGGTACGCCATATTCAAGAGCATGAATTTGCTGATTGGCTGGCATCGTTAACCAAAATGGAATTGGTAAATCTGTGCAAAGAGTTGGCCCTGCCTGGCATTGCTTTGTCAGCTAAGAAGCCGCTTTGGCTTGCTTATTGCCAGCAAACTTTGAGCTTTGGTCATGTGCGCCATTGCCACTTATTTCTGAGTTATCTTGTTCATAGCTACAATGATGTTTTGCAGTACTTACTGTTTTTATTTTTTGGCCATATCAATAGCTCAATGACACAATTCTCGTTGCGAGATTTAGGTGTCAGACGAACCAACAACAGCGATTCAGCAGCGCGGTTTGATGAACTGGAACATGCAAAAAGTGCGTACTTTTATGGTTGTTTACGACGACAAGCCAAAGAGCTGCAAGAGGCGCATCAGTTATTGGCACTGGTGCAACTCGTAAAGGAGGATGAAATCGCCCAAGGCTCTTTGGCACTGCGCTATCGCCATGAATTAGAGTATGTGCTGGGTAAGAAGCTATTAATGTTAGGCGATGAGTATCAATATCAAGCGCTTGATTTGCTGGTACATAGCGAACATCCCAAAGCGGTTGAATTGCTAATAAGGCAACGCTTCAAGCTCGGTGACAAGGACTGGGTCCAAACTAGGCTTGAGGCCATTATTGATGATCCAAGTTGCGAGCAAGTGTTGTTCTTCGCAGAGGATTTTTACGCGCTAAAGTTTGCCGGAAAACGAACGAGTGTTTTAACGGATTTACTGCGTGACAGCGAGCCTCTGTCGATCGACGAGGCGTACACGCACAGTGTCGAGCGCGGTGTCATTGATCTGTATAACCAGCGCCATGTTCGTGCAATTCATTGCGAGAACTCGCTATGGTTGAGCTTATTTGCTCTGTGCTTTTGGAGTGAGCTGTTTGAAAGTACTGAGGGGGGCGTTTGCACTGAATTTGACGTATTCCCAACCAGCCTCCGAGACGGGCGATTTTATTCCTTATTCCAAGCCAACATCGAAGCTGTGTTTTCACGATGTGATACGCCGTCGAAGCTTATTCATCACATCACTGCCAATGCGACTCGATATTATAATCAGCCCAATGCTTTTATTCGCTGGCATGAAGGCTTATTGGATCCATTAATCATTCTGATTGAACACGCCTCCCTAGATGCAATCTTCGCCCAGTTAGAAACCATGGCGAAAGACTTCTTCAATGCTAAAGATGGGTATCCAGATTTAATGGTTCTCGATGGTGAGCAACTGCGCTTTGAAGAAATCAAAGCCCCTGGTGATAGTTTGCGACGAAATCAACTGATTGCTATACGCCAGCTTCAGCGAGCTGGCTTTGACGTGCGAGTGCAAACCGTGCAGTGGCAGGTGAACCCTGAGCAAGCCTATGTGATTGTTGATATTGAAACCACAGGTGGCCAAAAAAATACGCATCGAGTCACAGAAATAGCGGCGGTGAAAGTCGTCAATGGCAAAGAAATCGCGCGTTGGCATTCTTTAATCAATCCAGAACGTCATATTCCGCGCTATATTACCGAGCTTACGGGAATTGATAATGCGATGGTGGCGCAAGCGCCAACGTTCGCGCAACAAGCGCATTCATTGTGGCAGTTTCTGCAAGGCGCTATTTTTGTGGCTCACAATGTTAATTTTGACTACGGCTTCTTGCGTGCAGAATTTGCGCGGACTGATCGCACGTTAAGTTTACCCAAGCTATGCACCGTGAGGTTGGCTCGAAAGCATTTACCTGGCCATGATTCTTATTCATTGGGAAAGCTATGTGCGGCCCTTGATATTGATTTGCAAGGTCATCACCGAGCTATGAATGATACGCTTGCCACGGTACACTTATTTGATTTAATTCAACAACAAAGGCAAGCGTAATGGAGTTAACAAACTGGCTCGCGTTAGTGGGAATTTGCTTTATGGGAGCCATGTCACCTGGACCTAGCTTGGCTGTGGTACTCAAGCACAGTTTGCATTCGGGGCGAGCTGGGGGCATTGTCTGCGCGGTAAGTCACGGCTGCGGTGTGGGTTTGTATGCGCTATTGGCCATACTCGGATTAGGTAGCTTACAACAGCAATGGCCATTGATGTTTAATCTACTGATCTATGCGGGGGCAGCATACTTGCTGTATTTGGCCTATGGCAGCTGGTGCAGCGGTGCTTCAAAGTTAAACATTGAAGAAGCTGGCAGTAATCGCCGCGGCGCTATACAGGATGGTTTCGCTATTGCGTTTTTGAACCCGAAATTGGCCATTTTCTTTGTTGCTTTATTTTCTCAGTTTATTCCTGCAGGCGACATGCCGTTGCAACAGCAAGTGATTATGGTGGCGACGCCAACGGTGATTGATACCTTATGGTATGTCCTTGTTGCACTGCTTTGCAGTCATCGCAAGTTTTATCCTTGGCTGGTTAGTAATCAGCTCATTATCAATAAGTTACTTGCATTAGCCTTTGTAGTGTTAGCATCGACAGTGATAATTAGGCAACTAGGCTAACTGGCGTTTACACCTGTATTGACGTCTTTCAACTAATCCGACATAAGGCCGTTTGAGTGGTGAACTTAAACGGCCTTTTTCTTGCCTTAACCCAGGACCACAACGGAGATATTTTTTTAATGCAAAGTATCTGTTTCGAGAATAGGCAATTTTCAGCAGATACACTTATAGTTATATATCGAGTGGTATTGATGCTGTGACGATGTACTCTACCTTTAGGGGCTTTTTGTGACTTGGTTTGAACGTTATGGATTAATTTGTATCGTAGCCGTGCTGAGCGCGCTGTTTATCGGTGCTGGCTTGTATAGTTATTCCATTGTGTCACAAACGCATGTCGATGAGTTGCATGAAGAGTTGGAAGATGCGCTCTCCAACCGTTTTTCTATGCTGCGTACACGCATCGACTATGGTCGGCGCGAGGTTAAGTTTTTAGCTAATACGCCCCCTAACTCGGGCATTATCAGGGCCATTGATAATCAGGGCTTCGATACCGTCGACAACACCAGCTTACAACAGTGGCGAGACCGACTTGCCACTATCTATTCCTCTTACATTCTTGAACATAATGACATCATTCAAATTCGCTATTTGTTAGTGAATGAGCGCTTCGAAGAGCTGGTGCGTGTAGATAGAGTCGCTAACGGCACTCGCCGTGTGCCAGAGGACAAACTACAAACTAAACGTGGCCGTGATTATATTATTCACAGCATGGACTTAGAGCCGGAAAATACCTACGTTTCTGACATTAACCTCAATCGCGAATTTGGCCGTTTGGCTGAGCCATTGCAGCCAACTTATCGCATTAGTCAGCTGCTTTTTGATGATAAGGGGGCTCCCCGCGCCATTGTTGTAATCAACTATGATGCCGGAGCGCTATTGCATGATCTAGCCACAGACATGCCCAGTAGCACTGGACTGTATGCTATCGGCGGTGAAGGGCAGTTTATCATTCACCCTGATGCGCGTTGGTTGTTTGCCAATGAGTACAGCGCGGCATTTACGCCTGCTCAGCAGCAGGTGGTAAATACTGGCGAAACCTTTATGGGGTTGCCGCTGTATCGCGATAAAATTTCGGCAATGAATGTTCTGGTCAATGAACGGTCTATAGATATTGGCAATTCTGCCCATCCCCTAAGTATTACCTTGATGAGTTATATGAAGCAGTCTGACGTTTATAAGGTCATCAAGAAAGAGTGGCACGTATGGCTGGGTGCTCTGATTTTACTGTATTTCTTAATGTTGATTGTGCTGGTTACCTATCATCACCTAGCTTCTCGACAACTGAAAATGTCTCATGAAATTTCTCAGTTTAAAGCCATTATTCAAAGTATGGATATGCCGGTATTCGGCCTTGATAGTGACCTAGTAGTGCGCAGCTTTAACGCTTCAGCACGACGCTTTTTTAATGCCACTGATGACGAGGCTATCGGTGAAAAATACTCTATCCTTTTGAATGTTCCTAATAAAGAGGCTAAGCAAATCGCCAAAAGTGTAAAACAGGGTCTGTACTTTGCGATGGATGTGGAACTTGTGGATGCCAAAGGCGAATTACGGCAGGTGCAGTTCAATGTGGTGCCGGTAAAAGATGAAGCGCGCGAAAAACTCGGAACTGCACTTATCTTGTATGACCGAACTGAAGAGTGGCTGCTGCGTGAACAGCTACAAGACATCAACAATTCGCTTGAAAAGAAAGTGTTAGCGCGTACTAAGCAATTGGAGTTGGCCCGCCAAGAAGCTGAAAAGGCCAATGAGGCGAAAAGCTTATTCGTCGCCAACATGAGCCATGAGTTGCGCACTCCTATGAACGGCGTGTTCGGCATGCTTAACCTAATTAAAAAGGAACCCCTCAGTGAGCAGCAACTGCATTATTTGCAGTTGGCACAAACCAGTGCTTCCAACCTCACAAGCCTAATCAATAGCGTACTCGATATTTCTAAAATTGAAGCAGGTAAGATGGAATTGGAAATGCATCCTGTGAATATTGAAGTGGTGTTGAATGAGCTGATCCAATCTAATTCCATCCGGCCTCTCGAAAAAGGTGTGTTCTTACTTCTTGATACCAGTGAACTCAATCACAAGTACTTTATGGGAGATATCACGCGTATTCGGCAAATATTCACCAATTTATTAAGTAATGCCATTAAGTTTACCGAGTCCGGCTATGTGTGTGTGTCTGTTATGGCTAAGTATGAGCAAGGAGCGTGTCGCTTAGGATTCAGTATTGAAGATTCAGGCGTAGGTATTGAGCCGAGTAAATTAGGGGATTTGTTTCAGTCCTTCACTCAAGCGGATAACAGTATTACCAGAAAATATGGTGGTACGGGACTCGGTTTGGCAATTACTAAACAATTGGTTGAATTGATGGAGGGAGAAATCAACGTTGAGAGTAAACCAGATAAGGGGTCACGCTTTTTTGGCCATATCATGTTGCACTCAATAGAACGCGATGAACCAGCAAAAAGCGTGCTTCAAGATTGTACCGCGGTGATTTTTGATGATTTAAGCAAACGCAAGGAAGTGGTGAGCAAAATCCTGCAATCATGGGGCGCCGAGATTAAACCTGCGGATTGGGAATCGCTACCAGCGCTCGTTCAGCGTAATGAACACAAGGACACACCGCTGTACCTTTTCGTGGCGATTAACAAAGATATCGCGCAAACGCACACGCAACTCAAGCGTCTATTTAAACAAACACAAGACGATGCGTTGCGTGTCGTTATGATGACTGGGGTACAGTCAGACAGAGAGTTTGTAGATAACTTTGAAAACGTGCAGAGCATTGGCTCGCCCATTTCTTCCATGTTAATAGCGCACACCTTGTTTGATGACAGTGAAGAGTACAGTCAAATCAGCGAGTCAGGCGCAGTAAATCAATATGACTTTGAAAGTGTATCGGGTTCGCGTCTGTTAATTGTGGATGATAACGCCATTAACCAAGCAGTGGTTAAAGGGGTCTTTAAAGACTTACCGTTAGAACTCAAAACATGTACCGATGGCCAGCAGGCTTTGGATATTCTAGCCAATGATCCTGATATTGATGTGGTGCTTATGGATTGCCAAATGCCCGTATTGGACGGTTACAGTGCCAGTTCGGCTATCCGTCGTGGTGATGCATCCGAGGCGTACATTGGTGTGCCCATTGTGGCAATGACAGCGAATGCGATGGCAGGGGATAGAGAGCGGTGTTTGCAGGCGGGGATGAGCGATTACATTACTAAACCGATAGACGCCGAACACTTATTAGAGAAGACCTATTACTGGCTGAGTGTAGCGCGTGTAAAAAAACGTGGCAGCCTTAAATTAAAAAGTTAGTGCTAGTCAAAAGTGAGCACTGAATTGCTCACTCTTAAATAGCACGTTAATGTCGTTAGAATGGTACTGGATATTCTTTAAGTACCGTATCTATTTGCGCTAATACTTCATCTTCTAAGGTGATTGCAAAGGCGTCAATGTTCTCTTGTAATTGCGCCATCGTCGTCGCACCAATAATGGTTGAGGTGACCCCTTGAATTTGATTACACCATGCCAACGCTAGCTGAGCCGTGGTAATACCGCGAGCGTGAGCAATCTCTTGATACTTGGCCACAGCCTGTTGTGCCAGCTCGGTATCGCGGAAAAGGCCATTGCGCTGAGAAATAGTCCAACGAGACCCATCAGGGCGAGCTCCACCCAGATACTTCCCGCTGAGCATGCCTCCAGCAAGCGGAGACCAAGGCAGGTAAGCGATGTCTTCATGGTGACATTGTTCGAGTAAATAAGGCCAGTCTTTAGCGTGCACCAAGCTGAATTCATTTTGGATAGAGACAACTGCAGGCAATGAGTACTGCTTTGCTAAGTCGAGATACTGACCGATACCCCAAGGCGTTTCATTCGAAAGTCCACAATGGCGAATTTTGCCTGCGCGTACACAGTGATCTAAGCCCTCTAAAATACTGTGCATTTGCGCGCGTTGCTGGCTTTTGTCGACGCTTTGAATGTCTATCATATCCGGCCAATGCTTGGCGAAATGAGGGGATGTTCTGTTTGGCCAGTGCAGCTGGAACAGATCGATGTAGTCCGTTTGTAGTCGCGCCAAGGAGTGGTCAACAGCTTCGATCACAGCTTCTTTGGTAATGTCACCACCGTCACGCACCCAGCTTAAGCCGTTGCCTGCAATCTTAGTGGCGATAATTACATCGTGGCGTTTATGACTGTTTCTGCTAAGCCAATCACCAATGATGCTCTCTGTTTTGCCGTAAGTTTCAGGCGTCGGCGGCACAGCGTACATTTCTGCGGTGTCGATAAAATTTACACCCTGTGCGAGCGCATAGTCGAGCTGCGCATCGGCATCAGCTTGGGTGTTTTGCCGACCCCATGTCATGGTGCCTAAACACACGCGAGATACTTTTAAGCCGCTGCGGCCCAACTTTGAATATTCCATGATCTACCTCTGTTCGTTGGTGTGCAGAAAGTCTAATAAAGTAGCATCCAGCGGCGCTTTTTGCATGGTCTTGAAATTAAACATCACTACTTTCGCTTGGCCTTGCGTCACAATTGCTTGTTGTGCACTGGAAAACACAGTGTAGTGAGTCATAAAGTGGGCGTCACCGATATCACTGATACTGACACCAATGAAAAGTGTGTCGGGGAAGGTCACTGGACGTTTGTATTTAGCGTAGTTATCAGCAAGCACAGGGCCGATTTGTTCTTTCTCGAGTCGGTCAAAGAGCCCCGCTTGGGTAAAAAAGTCGATACGAGCAATTTCAAAATACTTGAAGTACATGGTGTTATTAACGTGTTGCAGTGAATCCATATCACCCCATGCCACTTTGATTTCACAGGCTTTGGGAAATACTTCTAAAAATTCTTTTTTTGTCACTTGAGTGTCCTTGGTCGCAGTTACATGGTTCACATTATCATTGTGGCGTTTGTGAACACAATACACGCCCAGTGAACCTTAAAAACTCATGTTTTCACAGTGAGATGCGATGAATTATACAAAGCCGCTTATCGCGCATTGACAAAGTACCTTATATGGGTATTTTAGTCTGTGTTGTACCTTTTTTGGCATGGAAGCCTCAATTTTAGGTCACATCAATGACAAAGAATAATAACAACAGGTGGTAATAGTGTATGCAAGCAGGTCCGCAATCAGAACGTGAAGTTATCTACTCGGAACAGGATACGCTTCTTTCAACGACAGATTTAGATAGTCGAATAACGTATTCAAATGACAAGTTTTGTGACGTTGCTGGATTCTCATTAGATGAAATGCTGGGTCAGCCACATAACTTAGTCAGGCATCCAGACATGCCAAAGGAGGCATTTGCAGACCTGTGGCGAACTATTCAAGCCGGTGATTCATGGATGGCCCCAGTAAAGAATCGATGTAAGAATGGCGACTACTATTGGGTAAACGCTTTCGTGACACCTATTTGTGATGACAGCGGAAAAGTATATGAATACCAATCCGTGAGGACTAAGCCAAAAGCTGACGTCGTGGCTAGAGCGAAATTGGAATACAAGAAAATCAAGGAGGGCAAAAAAAGTAAGTGCGATAACAGTGAATATGACATGACCACCTTAATAATGGTGGGGCTTATTGTTTTATCTTTGCTTGCTATTACTCACACTATTGCATCTGACTTTTTTTGGCTCAGCTCAGTGATGTCGATGGTTACACTGGTACTGAGTTGGGTCTTTTTTCAATGGCGCCAACGTTATAAAAAAGTGGTTGCCAGGGCCAAGCAAGTCTACCCAAACAGTATGATGCTCTATCTTTACAGCGGCCATAAAGACACACTCGGATATCTCGATTTGGCAATGGAAATGCAGCAAGCGAAATTACGAGCTGTTGTTGGTCGAGTAAATGATGTGACCAAGCAAGTATATTCTAATGTGCAGCTCACCTCGTTTAATGGTGAAAAAGTAGCACAGTTGCTATCACAGCAATCAAATGAAGTGCATCAGATTTCCGATGCTATGGGCGAATTCTCAACAACCATTCGAGAGTTAGCAGCATCCATTCATCAAGCTGCGCAAAGCGCCGATAAGTTAGAACAGCATACTTCGTCAGGTAAGCAGTCGCTTGATTGTACGTTAGAAGATATTGAGCGTTTAGATGAGCAGCTGCAATCTGCCGCGACTGAGCTGCAAAGTTTGGTTCAGGGCAATGTTTTAATCGGCAGTATTCTTAATGAAATCAATGCTATTGCAGAACAAACTAACTTACTGGCTCTGAACGCAGCGATAGAGGCTGCGCGTGCAGGGGAGCAGGGCCGCGGTTTTGCTGTGGTCGCTGGAGAGGTGCGTTCGTTGGCACATAGGACACAACAATCAACCAAAGAAATCAGCCAGCAGATGGAAGCAATAAACCGTGCTTCTGAGAATGCGCAATCGGCCATGGAGCGCGGCATAGAGCTATCGAAACAGACGGTTGAAAATGCCAATTTTAGTGGCCAAAGCCTCAATGTTATTCAAGAGCAAGTGAGTGTTTTAGCTGATTTGAATCGCTGTGTTGCAACGGCAATAGAGCAACAGTCAGTGGTGGCAGAACAAGTTTCTAAAAACGTGGAGTCTGTTCGTGATCTCGCATACACCAGTGGCGAACACGGCAAAGAATCTGAATCATTGAACCACAGCTTACTGCATCAAGTTGACCAGCAGTCATCGTTAGTCTCGCAATTCAGCTAAGAACAGTTTGACCCTAACTAAAAAGGCTTAACCACACTGGTAAGCCTTTTTATTCTTACCCGTTGAGCAATTACTTGTCGATTTGCTTTGGCATTGTAATCGCTAGAATTGCCTCTAATGCGGGGTCTTCACCTGAGAAATATTGCTTGGAAGTCAATGACACAGGAATGTCGGGTGATATCCAAATTCGATGATCTTCAGCGCGACTTTGCTGGTGGAATTGACTGGAAATAAGTCCAGTTTGTTTACTGTAGGGTAAGTTAAACCAGCCAGCTTCACCTATCACGTTCGGGCGTGTGCCTGAGGGTTCACCAACAAAAATGGTCGGCACGATATTCGCGATTTTAACCGCGACGTCATGCCCCGCGGAGTAGGTATTTCGGCCAACCAGTACAAATAACTTGCCGTTGGGTTTAAATACTTTGAAAAACGCTGCGGTTGCAACTAATGGCGGGGTGAGCGAACCATTCCCCCCGCTATTGTGACGCAGATCCAATACCATATGTTCAATATTGTCCGATTTAAGCTGAGCTTGCAGCTGCTCAGCAAACTGCGCCAGTGATTGCTCTTTGGCGTTACGCACATCGTTAAATTGCACATATAACAGCATGTTGTTATCTATCACTTCGCTCCAGTAAGGCGTGGTGTTCTTTGAGAGATAATGTTGCTCTGGGTATTGCGCTAGTTTAGGCAGCTTCGGAAACCCCGAAAACTGCATAGGAAGTGATGCTGGAGAAATTGTCACTAACTCGCCTTGCGCAGACTTGAGAGTGAGCGAGGGCGTTTTATCATTGGTCAGTCCCAAACCGTGTAACACCTCGACGAGACTTAAATAATAAGGCCCCAACCACAGCGTTTGCATGCCATTGTCACTGGCGTTCACTTTTTGCGTCAGTGCCAACGCCTCACTCGCGGGTGTGTCGGCAAAGGCGATTACTTCATAGCCGATGTAGTGTTGGTAGTCGGAATTGGCTGCAATGATAAATAGACCATCATTAAATTGGTAAAATTGAAACGGGAGTTGCTTAAAATTTCCTGATTCTCCCCACGCAGGTATCAATAAATTGTGGCCATTGCCTAACATGGCGATGAGTTCCATAAACTGAAATACGATTTGTTGGTCGCTCAGTTTGGGGATTGATTGCTCAATTTCATGCACTTTTTTACTAAATTGTGCCGGCGTAATCTTGTGATACATGGCAACATGCAGACGCTTTATTTCAGCGACCAAAAAGGCGAGGTCATAACGCCATTTTTCATCTCTGCTTAAGTCGTCTCCAAGGTTATTCCCAGCCAATTCTTTGTATGCAGGTAGATGCGCATAACGCTGGAAGTGGGGATTAACGCCTGACGAAAATAAGCTTCTACCAGCAAGCGTAGGGCGGTCATCCCACCTAGCATCCAGTGCTTTTTTAAGCCATAGCTGCGCATTGGCTTGATCACCTTGTTCTGCAAACGCCTCTGCAATTTTAATCATTAAATCATTGGGGTTACTTGCGCCGGTTGGTATGCCTTTGAGGCTTACGCCCAGTGCAAGCGCTTGCTCTAATGGGGCAATTGCTGCGTGGTAATTGGCCTGTGCAAAGTCACTTAGACCTAGCAGGTACCATGTGTCGCCATCATATTGAAATTCATTAGTCAGGCGCTTGGTTAGTATGTTTACCTGATGCCATTGTTTTTGTTTGGCCAGCTTGATAGCGCGATTCTTTGTTTGAAAATACGTAACTGGGTCTGCAACGTTAACAGGCGTTGGTATCAGGTTCGCGGCTTGGTTAAATGTTTCGAATACGCGGTTGTTTTGAAAGGCTGACGTATTCGCGCCGTAACTTGCCAACAATGTCATCGATAAGATAATGAGCTTTTTCATAGGTATTCTCGCAATAGATTTTGCATCAGGCTATCGCTTTGGGCCTAAAAAAACGTCCGAAAGTAAGATTTTGGACGTTTTTTGCTTGTTTTATGCACCGTTCTGAGTGGCTTTTTTCTTATATTGACTTGGGGTTAGCCCAGTTTCTTTTTTAAATACAGCATTGAATGTTGATTTAGAATTAAACCCCGCCTCAAACGCCAGCTCAATTAGACTGAACTTAGTACCTAGGCTATTAGCGGAGCTATTGTCGAGCAGAGTTTGCACATGATGAACACGGTGGCGATTAATGTATTCACAAAAGTTAAGCCCTGTAGAAGAATTGATAGCCGATGAGATATCTTTACTATTTATACCAAGGTGGTTGGCGAGATCGGTCAAGGTAAGGCGCGGCTGCTGGTATAACAATTGCGTTTTGACGATCTGCTCAATATTGGAGAATATTTCTGTGTTGAGTGCATCATTTGATGATGGTGCGATGGGTGTTTCAGAACTTTGCTCTGGAGTATTGGGGCTTTGATACGTTTTTTTCACGGTATGAAACAGCAAAAAGCTAAACATGATTAGCAACAAAATTTCGTTCAGTAAGTACCAATGCATTTTTAAATCGATTGGAGTAATGGTTTGAACATTCATGCGTAGCAAATCAAACACCACTATAACACCAAAAATAAGTAATGCTTTTAGCAACCATTTCATCTTCAACGTTTCTGCATCGGAGCGCTGTTGCATCAGGGAATTGTGGTAGGCGCTGAGATAACGGTATGAACAATAAAAGTAGATGAGTTGACTCACTGTCCCGATGAAGATGATGGTTTGGGTGTAACGCGTAAAAAACACAGCACATATTGCAGGCAATGCATGGAGCAATAACGTGTTTATCTTTTGCTCCGTCTGGGTGGTAATGGACAAAGTGTAAAAATACACGAGGGGCCCGTAGAGAAGCGTGAATACGGGTGTGATTAAATAGCCGCTTGGATACAGTCCTTCCAATAAATTAAACGCACACACAACACCTTGAAACACAAACAGCAAAACAAGCGAGCGACTGTGTTGTTGACTGTTAATCAATAAAGCACCAAAAAGCATTTGAAATAGAAAAATAAATTGCACAAGGTGCACAGGGTATAGGGTGATAGACTGCAAAATTGACTAGTCGCTATTGTTTTATTGAAGTTTATCAACTCATAACCCATTTTGTCATTTAGGCATAAAAAAACCTTGCGATAACTGCGCAAGGTTTTTATTCGCTGGATGTCGAACCGCGCGCCCCACTATGGATACTCGCCCAAGCTGCTTTATCTCATGGTCACAAATTCTTCAGACCCAGTTGGATGAATCGCCACAACCGCGTCAAAATCAGCTTTCGTTGCGCCCATCTTCATTGCTACAGCAAAGCCTTGAATCATTTCGTCTACGGCAAAACCAATACCGTGTAAGCCAATGATTTTTTCATCTGGGCCAAGGCATACAAGCTTCATTGAACATGGTTGACGGTGTTGTGTAACCGCTGTGTACATAGCAGCGAAGCTTGAGGTATACACCTTAATGTTTTCTTCGCCATGCTGTGCAATCGCTTCGTGCTCACTGAGGCCAATTGTGCCAATAGGAGGGTGGCTGAACACTACGGTTGGCACTAAGTTGTAATCCATTTTCAGGTCATCAGGCAGGTCTTTATTGAATAAACGCTCTGACAAAATACGGCCTGCTTTCACCGCCACAGGGGTGAGTTCAATACCGCCTTCAATGATATCACCGACCGCATACACACCTTTTGCTGTAGTGTTTTGGTATTCATCGACTTTCACGTAGCCACTTTCGTTCACCTCAACACCTGCGGCGCTGATGTTAATTGCATCGGTGGTAGGTGTGCGGCCAATAGCCCAGATGACTTGGTCTACGTTCTGGCTGTGACCATTTTCGAAGTGAATGGTTAGGCTGCCATCGCTTTGTTTAACCACTTCTTTCGGTGAGCTTTCAGTGTGAAGTGTTGGTCCTTCTTTTTTCATCACTTCAACAAGGGTGTCCACTAACATAGTATCGAAGCTGCGAAGAGGCGCATGACGACGCACAAATAAGTGGGTTTCTGTGCCGAGGCTGTGAAGTACACCGGCAATCTCGACAGCGATGTAACCGGCACCGATTACTGCAACGCGCTTAGGTTGTTCGTTTAACTCAAAAAAGCCATTTGAATCAATGCCATATTCTGCGCCAGGGATATTTGGAATCGTTGGGCGACCACCTACCGCCACGAGAATGTGGTCAGCCGTGTAGTGTTCACCATTTACTTCAACCGTTTTATTATCAACAAACTTGGCAAAGCCATTGATAACGGTAACACCATTGCTTGCTAGGTATTTGTTGTAACCTTGGTGAATGCGACCAATGTAAGCCTCACGGCTCTCTACTAGTTTCTGCCAACTAAAGTCTTTTAGTTCAACATCAAAGCCATAGTCAGGTGCATACAGTTTAATTGCTTCGGCAATTTGTGCGCCATGCCACATCACTTTTTTAGGTACGCAGCCCACGTTTACACAGGTGCCACCCAAGTGAGTTGCTTCAATAAGTGCTACATTCGCACCGCGCATTGCTGCACGGTTTGCAGAAGCAATACCGCCACTGCCGCCGCCAATACAAATATAATCAAAGTGTTGAGACATTATATATTCCTATGAACTTTCATTGTCGTCTTGAAGTTGTCATACCATAGCAGAAATGACGCCGTTGATCTGCTCTTGTATTTTTCGTTATTGCCCCAAGAATGTAAGGTAATAAAAAATTGAAGAGAACGTCTAATGAGTAACCCATTAATCGCTTTGGAAGGTTTGCCTGTATTTTCAAAAATCAAACCAGAACACGTACAACCAGCAGTAGAGCACGCGATTAAAGAGTGCAAAGACACCATTGAGCAAGTGCTTGGCGCCCAAGATTTTACTTGGGATGGTTTGGTCATGCCGCTTGAAGAAGTGGATGACAAACTCAGTCGCCTGTTTTCCCCTGTGTCGCATATGCACTCAGTTGTGAATACCCAAGAACTGCGCGAGGCTTATGACGCTGTATTACCATTATTGAGTGAATACGGTACATTTGTAGGCCAACATCAAGGTCTTTTCGATGCTTACCAAGCGCTCGCCAATAGCGACGAATACGCGCAGCTATCAACAGCGCAGCAAAAGGTCATTGATAATGCGCTGCGTGATTTTACCTTGTCAGGCATTGCGCTAAACGACGAAGACAAAAAACGCTACGGTGAAATAGTCAGCCGCTTAAGTGAGCTGTCGAGCAAGTTTGGCAACAATGTCATGGATGCAACCCTTGCGTGGCAAAAGCACATTACAAATGAAGCGCAATTAGCGGGTTTACCAGAGTCTGCAAAAGCACTTGGGGCGCAAACGGCACAAAGTAAGGACCTTGAAGGTTGGTTATTTACCCTCGATATTCCATCTTACTTACCGATTATGATGCATGCGGACAACCGCGAATTGCGTCAAGAAGCTTACACCGCCTTTGTAACGCGTGCGTCGGATCAAGGGCCGAATGCCGGTGAATATGATAACAGCGCAATCATGGATGAAGAGCTAAAACTGCGCCACGAATTAGCGCAGCTACTTGGCTTTAAAAACTACGCTGAAAAGTCACTGGCGACTAAAATGGCTGACACACCAGAACAGGTCTTTGGTTTCTTAAACGATCTGGCTGCCAAATCAAAACCACAAGCACAACAAGAGCTTGAAGAGCTTCGTACCTATGCCCAGCAAATGCATGGTATCGAAGCGCTAGAGGCCTGGGATTACGCCTATTACAGCGAAAAGCTTAAGCAAGAAAAGTACTCAATCAGCGATGAACAGCTACGTCCTTATTTCCCTGAAGACAGAGTGTTGAGTGGCTTGTTCAAAACCGTTGAGAAACTTTTCTCAATTCGTGTGCAAGAGCAAAAAGAGTTTGATACTTATCATCCCGATGTGCGCTTCTTTGAGATTTATGACAGCAACAACACCTTACGTGGGCGTTTTTATCTAGACCTGTATGCGCGTGAACACAAACGCGGTGGCGCGTGGATGGACGACTGCATGGGCCGCAAAGTACGTTTGGGCGGTCAATTGCAAACGCCGGTTGCCTACCTTGTGTGTAACTTCAACCGCCCTGTGGGTGATAAACCTGCTTTGTTTACACACGATGAAGTGGTGACCTTATTCCATGAATTTGGCCATGGTTTGCATCATATGCTGACTCAAGTTGATGCAGGTGCCGTTGCCGGTATCAATGGTGTGGCGTGGGATGCGGTGGAACTACCAAGTCAGTTCCTCGAAAACTGGTGTTACGAGAGTGAAGCATTAGCGTTTATTTCGGGTCATTACGAAACGCATGAGCCACTACCCAAAGAGTTACTAGATAAATTATTAGCAGCGAAGAACTATCAAAGCGCGATGCAGATGATCCGCCAGCTTGAATTCTCTTTATTCGACTTCCATATTCATGCGGATTATGACCCGAGTAAAGGCAGCGAAATCCAAGCTATTCTAAATCAAGTACGTGAGCAGGTATCGGTTATTCAAGCGCCAAGCTTTAACCGTTTCCAGCATAGCTTCAGTCATATATTTGCTGGTGGCTACAGCGCGGGTTACTACTCTTATAAGTGGGCGGAAGTACTCTCGGCTGATGCGTTTTCGAAGTTTGAAGAAGAAGGAATTTTCAACCCACAAACGGGTCGCGAATTTTTGACTCACATCCTAGAGAAAGGCGGTTCAGAGGAACCCGCCGTGTTGTTTGAGCGTTTCCGTGGTCGTGCGCCGAGTGTAGATGCATTATTACGTCACAGCGGTATTGCTGCTTAGTAATTCCAAAACACGCTCAAGATTATTAAAAAAAAGCGCCTAAAATGGCGCTTTTTGTCTGTATTAGGTACTGATTTCTCTAGCAAAATCAGTGTCTCATACTATGCTTTTAATAATTCAATTTACGTCTAGGGATGCCAAATGGCGAAACTGGTACTCACCATCGATGATAATAAAGTTATTCACCACTTAGTGGAAGAAGCCCTTAATGGGGTTGCACAAGTCATTCATGCGAAAGATGGTGAGCATGGTATTCGTCAAGCCTTGAAACACAATCCCGATATCATTTTACTTGATGTTGAAATGCCGAAAATGGACGGCTACGCGGTGTGCAAAGCGTTAAAAGACGATCCACAAACAAGCCATACCCCTATTTTGTTTTTATCTGGTCGTGGTGATTTAGAAGAGCGGATGCGTGGTTACAATGCAGGTGCCGACGACTACATCATCAAGCCTTTTAACAGCGCGGAGCTCAAGGCTCGCATCGATGTGCTTTATCAGTACAAGCAGCGCTCCAAAGAGCTTGAGCATGAAATTAGTCGAGCCCAAAGCACAGCTGAGTTGGCGATGACAGACTCAGGTGATATGGGGCGCGTCATGCGCTACGTGAGCCAAACCTATAGCGCCCACGATGTACACACCTTGTCTCAGCATTTTTTCGCCTTTTTTGAGCCGATGGAGCTCGATATAGTTGTGGCCTTTTGGCTTGATGAAGGGGAAATGTTTTTTGCCAACCACGGCGCGGAATGCCCGCTTGAGCAAGAGTTACTTGAACAACATAGACACTCACAGCGCTTCGTTGATTTTGACGATAACACCATAGTTAATTACCCCAAAGTCTCTTTGTTGGTTAAGAATATGCCTTTGGGTGATCCTGCATTGTATGGCCGCTATAAAGACTTGTTCCCACACTTACTAGAAGCCACTCATGCTAAAGTCCAAGATATGGAAAACAGCAACAGCGCACTGCGCCATGCTGCCTTATTCGGTGAAGCCTTTAATGCCTTTGAGCATCGCTTAGTTGAGAACGATGCGATAAAGCAAAACCCTGAACTCGTGCAGTTTATTACTATACAAAGTGCGCAGTTGCATAAGTTACGTGGCGACTTAATCGAAAGTATTGAGCAATTTGCTCGTCCGCAAGGGTGCGAAGATGTGAGCAGTCAAACAGACATTGAGTTGTTTTAAGTCATCGACCTAATTCTTTTCTGATATCATAGGCACTCCTTTGTTTTGCCTCGGAGAAAGTGGTGCAAATCTATTGCCGAATTGAACAAGCGCAAGCGTATTGCGACTCCCTAGCTGCGCGTTTTAAGCTTGACCAATGCCATTTGGATGATGAATTTTATCTGCAATATGATGAGCATGGTTTGTCACTGGCCAAGCGCGATGAACCCAAGCTCAGCCCAATTCGTGTTGATTTCGTCAGTGGTGCGACTGCGCATCGTCGCAAGTTTGGTGGTGGTAAAGGACAGGCGATTGCAAAGGCCGTTGGCTTAAATAAAGGGGCCTTGCCGCACGTGCTTGATGCCACGGCGGGTCTGGGGCGAGACGGGTTTGTATTAGCGTCATTGGGTTGCAAAGTTACCTTATTTGAACGCCACCCTGTGGTAGCTGCGTTACTGTTTGATGGCCTTGAGCGCGCGTATATTGATGCCGAAATTGGCCCATGGATGAAAGAACGCATGCAACTGCATCATGGCAGTAGCCATGTGTTACTTTCGCAACTCCCTGAATTTGAAGATGAAGTGGAAGTGGTGTATCTCGACCCTATGTTTCCGCATCGCGAGAAATCAGCACTGGTCAAAAAGGAAATGCGTGTATTTCAGTCTCTTGTTGGCGATGATGCTGATGCTGATGACTTACTTACTCCAGCGCTGAACATTGCGAGCAAACGAGTGGTAGTGAAGCGTCCTGACTATGCGCCATTTTTGCAAGATAAAACGCCGAGCACGCAAATCAAAACCAAGAAAAACCGCTTTGATGTGTATGTAAACGCAGCCATGAAATAGTCTTGGTTTTAAAGTGGGTACATCGCACTTTTGTGCGCCTTTTAATACAAATGTCATAAATACTTAATAATCTACGCGCATCTACATTTTATTCATTGGATGATTATGCGCGTCTCTACCTTTACGCGATTGCTGGCCTTACTTCTTTCCCTTGCCAGTGTGATGTTGGTTGTGACACTTTGGTGGGCTTACAGCACCTTAGTGAACTTAGAACAGCAAACCACGCAATACGGCCAACTCAAAGACGACGTTATCATTCACCTCTTTGCAGATATTGAAGACTATCTCAGCGCGGGTGACGCTCAATATCTACTTAACGCGCAACAACGTATCGAAACCATTCAACAGCAAACGCTTAATGGACTTTCTGAGCCATTACAAAAACAACTGACGCCGATGTTTGCGCAGTTACTTAAAGGCATTCAGGGAGATTACCGTGCCCTAGGCAAGCTTTCAGGAAATGACACAGCGTTACTTGATAACGCATTATGGCAAATGGCTGGGTCGGCAACATCATTACTGAGTTATGCGCGTAAAGCAGACGAAGATAAACGTGAGTTGGCGGATCAATACGTCACTCTCGCAGGGGATTATTATCAAAGTGTGTTAACGCTGACTCTGGCGACACAGGCATTAAACCAGCAGTACAGCAAAGAAAAAGAAGAATCGGTTAATCAAGCGCTTGCTCAGTTAAACGCTTTAGCTGCACAAATAGAGAGGCTTGATAACTTAGGCGTGATGGCTGAAGTTGATGAGGATGAATTGTTTTTTGGCGCCGAGCCTGAAGATTTGGCTGATGAGATCAAGGCTGAAATACGCACTTGGCCCAAGCGTTTCCCACGCGATTTACAAGGCACCATTGAGCAAGGGCAAACTCGTCAACAGGGGATGGAACAATTACGTGCAGAATTGGCACAAATTGTTGATGTAGTGATAGCTGCTGAGCAACGGCTAGTGGACGAACAGAACGCAGTAAAAGCACGCGTGCTGATGTCGTTTGGCACTGCGATAGGTGGCTTATTGCTGTTGGCAATTGCCGTGTATGTACTGCAACGCTCACAAGTATTAAACCCGCTTCGCCAGTTGCGTGATGGCTTTGCTGCCTTAATTGAAAGTAACGAGCTTAAGCCCATTAGCAGTAAGAGCGACAAAACCGAAGTGGGTGAAATCGCTGCGTACTTCAATCAGCTGTTGCAGAGCCTGCAAGAGCAAGATCAGGCACGCCAACAAATGCTCAAAGTGATCAATGAATTTATGAGCGATATGAGCAATAACCTCGAAAACATCAGTCAAGGTGCAGAGCAAAGCGCAGCCTTAGCTGGGCACAGTCGCACCTTGTTGGTGGAAGTACAGCAGTTAGGTGATGATGTTAACGCTGTTAATGCACAAGTGGCTCAAAATGCGCAGCTCACGCTCGGCACCATGCAACAAAGTGTGAATTACGCCGAGAATATGCTGCAAGCCTCGTCCACAACTGAGCAACGTATTGATGAAGGCATGCAAAGTCTCAAACAGTTACTTGCCGGTGTGGAGGATGTCTCCAAAGTGTTAGATGTGATCAACACCATTGCTGAACAAACCAATTTACTGGCGCTCAACGCAGCCATTGAATCAGCCCGTGCCGGTGAGCATGGTCGGGGCTTTGCTGTGGTTGCCGATGAAGTACGTAAACTGGCGCAACAAACACAGCAATCGCTTAGCGATATTCACGCGCAACTGAATGAACTCAGTGGTCACTCTCAGCGGGTATCCGACAACATCAATGGCTTAGCTGCACAGGCGCAATCGCAAACCGACAACGCCCAAGAGCTAAAACGTAATGCTGAATCTGTGTCTCAAAGTGCTGCACAAGCGAGTGATGTGGCGGAGCAAGCGACCGATTACGCCGCGCGACAACAACAGATGCTCGAACAGTTTGAATCGTCGATGTTGGATATGCAGGCACAAATTGAAGGCTCAGATTCTAAGGTCAAAGAAATTAATCACTCATTGCAGCAACAAATGGTGACCATTAGAGAGAGTTTGGGATTTTAACGTGCTAACCTTTTAGCACATTAGCAAATACTCAAGGACATACTTATGATTGCTCAAGGTCAACAACTTCCAAATGCCTCACTGACTCAGTTAACAGAGCAGGGCATGAATACGCTTACCACAGATGAGCTATTCAGCAATAAAAAAGTGGTGTTGTTCGCAGTGCCGGGCGCTTTTACACCAACATGTTCAGCGTCGCATCTACCGGGTTTTATTGCGCACGCAGCGCAATTCAAAGAGCAAGGTGTGGATGCCATTATCTGTGTGTCTGTGAACGATGCATTTGTGATGAAGGCGTGGGGTGATAGCCAAAACGCGGGTGACATCATGATGTTAGGGGATGGTGATGCCAGCTTTACCAAAGCATTAGGTTTAGACAAAGACACTGGCGCTTTTGGTGGTGTGCGCTCACAGCGTTACGCTATGGTGGTAAATAACGGTGTGGTTACTCAATTGTTCGTTGAACAAGACAAACAATTTGAAGTGTCAAAAGCAGAGCACGTACTTGCCAACTTGTAAGCGATAACACCAATAACTGAAAAAAAAAGGCCGCTCTATGAGCGGCCTTTTGCATTAGTAGGAGTATTGATGTTAGCTAAACTTCTACGGGTTGTACTGCGCGTTCAATGTCACGCCTGAGAATGTTTTGTAAGCATTCAGGCTGATGTGCCATGTACCTGCCTGTGGGTTAGTGAAGCTACAGCTTTCAGCGTTGCCGTTTTTATACGGACGGCAATCGAACGTGCTTGTCGTAGGTTGTGCACCGAAGCGTACGAAGAGATCCGCGTCGCCCGTACCACCTGAGATATCAACATTCAACGTGCTCATACCTGCAGGCACTTCTAACGTGTAGTGCTTCCACTGACCAGCAGATGCTGAGATGTCAGAAACTGAACCACCGCCGCCGGTGCCCGTACCACCACCAGTCGTAGTTAGCTCACCAAGTAGTGACGCATTGCTGTAGGCTCTGTAACCACGTAACATCACGTAGTAAGTTCCCGCAGCTGGGCTGTCGAAGCTACATGTTTCATTGTTGCCATTCTCATATGGGCGACAATCATAGCTCGACGTCGTTGGTGCGCTGCCTGCTTTAACGTACATGTCTAGGTCACCGCTACCGCCACTGGTAGTGAAGGTCACGTTTGATGCGCCAGATGGCACAGTCATTGTGTAAGTAGTTTGCGAACCCTCTGCACCGCTTAGACCTGTAACTGCTTGGCCTGGAGTCAATTCGTTACCACCCGTTGGAGGAGGTGTTGTACCACCGCCAGCTAGGGCAACTGCTGCCGCAGCATCAACAATACCTGTACCGCAGTTATTACATGTTGCTGAGAAGCTCTTTGTTGTTTGCTTCAAGATGCTTTCGATTTCATCTGGAGTTGCTGTTGGTTTAGCTTGCTTGATTAGCGCAGCTACACCCGCTACGTGCGGTGCCGCCATCGACGTACCTTGTGAGTAGTGGTAGCTATCGCTTGAAGGTGACGATGAACCTGAGTTGTGCGTAGACAAGATACCTTCAGGATCATTGGCGAAGCTTTGTGCGCCGCCCGGTGCAGCAACGTCAATGTTTGAACCGTAGTTTGAGTAGTAAGCACGACCACCGTTACGACCTACAGATGCCACGTTGATTACGCCGCTACAGTTACCTGGGTTGTAGTTTGCTGAGTTGTCGTTGTCGTTACCCGCAGCAATAACGATTGCAGTGCCGTTAGCACGCGCTTGGTTAATCGCATTTTGTGTCGTAGAGCTACATGAACCGCTGCCACCTAAACTCATGTTGATAACATCAGCAGGGTTTGCATTTGCTGGTACGCCAGATACTGAACCACCCGATGCCCAGATGATCGCATCAGCGATATCAGATGTTAAACCACCACATTTACCAAGTACACGTACCGGTACAACTTTCGCGTCGTAAGCAACGCCAGTTACACCTTCACCATTATTAGCAACAGCTGCTACTGTGCCAGCAACGTGCGTACCGTGCCAGCTTGAGCTTTGTGCTCCATGAGTGTAACCACACTCGTTTGCTGTGATTGCATCACCTGGGTCACGCGCATCGCTATCACGACCGCCACCATCGTTCGCTACGAAGGTGTCAGAGATCATGTCATAACCTTGAATGATGTTGGCATTAAGGTCAGCGTGCGGACGGTAACCTGTATCAAGTACCGCAACTGTTACGCCAGCACCAGTTGCTGAATCCCATGCTGCTGGAGCATTAATGCCCGCCGCTGCTTCGTAGTAGTGCCACTGATCGCTATAACGAGGATCGTTAGGTGTAGCGAACGGCTTTAACATTTGGTCGATTTCGATGTATTCAACTTCACCGCTGGCAACCATGTCCTGCATAAATTGTTGTGCTTCTTGTGCAGATAGTTTTTTGTCGGTGCGGATCACGTGGTGGTTTTGCAGTGCCATTTCGCGAACATATTGGGCACGTGCTTGACCGCGATTCTTAAAGCCGTCTACAAAGTTTTTTGCACGAGCTTTTGCATTGCCAGCTGCCGCTGCGTTAACACCAAATTCAGCTGAGTCTTTGTATTTTATGATGAATCGCGTCGAAGCGGACGATTGACCTTCAAGTTTAGCCTGCATTTGCGCAAGACTTGCTTGCTGTGGTGCAGCCACTTCCTGAATTGAGTTAGCAAATACTGCTGATGAACTTAGCGCCATTGGTATAGCGAGCGCTAAAAGCGTTTTTCTTGTTGTCATATGGACCCCCATTTATTTTTCTAATTTGTACCAGATTGATACAAAATGAGGGTGAATAGTAAATAAATTGTAAATAATGTTAAAAGATTATTTAATTATATTATGGGAACAAAAAGTTATATTCAGCCGTATAAGTGGATAAATATGGTAACTTAAGCCATTAAGAAGAGTTTGGTTTAAGAATTTATGCTTACTTTTAAGCTTAAGGGAATAGCTTATATTTCTTCGTGGGATTCAGCGCAAAGTACGCAGCCGCCAAGTAGCGGACAAAAGAAAACGGGCTCAGTGCCCGTTTTTTCTTCTTTAAAAGCGGTAGCTTGCTTGTATTGCCACACTTCTTCCTGGTTCTACCCAACTAGCGTACATACCAGCAGGTGCGAACGACATATCAGTGCTGTACGTGGTGGTGTATCTGTCAGTTAGGTTTTTGCCGATTAAGGCCAATGACCAGCCATTGTTGTAATCGGCAAGCGCCAAGCGCGCATTGAGTTTGCCGTAACCAGCTTGTTCCGTGAATGGATTTAAGTCGTAGTTGGTGTAATAACTGGATTTAAATACCGCTTCAAGATTAAAGCTCAGCTCCAATGAATTTGTGAGTTCAGTGAGGTAATCGAGATTCACACTTCCCGAAAATTTCGGCGCGTAAGCACCTGATTTGCCCGATAAGTCACAGGTTACGCCATTGCTCTCAAGGTTATCCGGCATGTACATGGTGCTGTTAAAACACTTGGCACCGCTGAAGTTATCCCAGCTGAAATCAAGGTAAGCGATGTTACCGGATAGCTGCCAGTTGTCGCTCATTAACCAACGACCATCAATTTCCACACCTTGGCTGCTCGACTCTGCGCCATTTTCAACATAGAAACCAGCGACACCATCGAAGGTGGAAGTTTGCAGATCTTCAAATTGCATACTGAATAGTGCAAGGTTTAAGTCGGCGCTGCCATCGAGTAACGTGAGCTTGGTGCCTACTTCATAGGCCGTTACTTTTTCTGGCTCAAATTCCCAATCTTTAGCAAGGTTTGCACGAGCGTCATAACCACCTGATTTAGAGCCGGTAGACACACTGGCGTAAACCATACCGTTATCCAGCTTACGGCTGATATTCAATGATGGGTTGAACTCATTTTCACTGCGTGAGCCGCTGATATCATGCTGTTCAAGCCCTAAATTGTTTTTCAGGATAGCCAAATACATCGGCGTGGGCAGCATCGGCGGTAAACCCATTGCTTGCAGGGTCGGCGGTACATTGATAACGTCGAGTTGGTTCACTGGCGTGCCAGAGTTGAGCTCGACCATACTTAACTGGCGGCGAGCGTCTTTGTCTTCTTTTGAATAACGCAAACCCAATGACGCTTGCCACAACGGTGAGAATTGATAATCAACCTTTGCGAATGCCGCTAGCGTGTCACTGTCGCTGGTGAAGGCGCGTGGGCCAATGGCGTTGAGTGGATAGATAATATATTGCTCAGTGAAATCAAGTTCTGAACTTTGATAATACAATCCAGCAATGTAGTTGAATTTGCCTTCTAAATCTGACGAAATACGAAGCTCTTGGCTGAACTGGTTAAACTCTTCCATGCTATCGGCACGGTAAGTGAGAGGTGCTGGGCCGTGGTCGCCATCATTAGCTTGGAGCATGCTGTAATCTTGCCACCCAGTGATACTGGTAAGCACATGACTACCCAAATCCCATTGGGCGTTTAATGTCAGGTAATCAGCACTGAATTCGCCAAACTCGTTTTCACCTAATGCAGCTAAGCCTTTGTTGAGCTTATCATTCACCACATACTGACTCACATCGCCAAATACAGGCGGTAAAGGCGCATTGTAGAGTGTCGGCTCGGCAACGGGCTGGCTCGGTGTAATACCCACATTGTCTTCTTCATCATGTTGATATTTCAATGAAATGGAGAGATCGTCACTAGGCTGCCAGGCTAAGCTAAGGCGCGCAAACACTCCATCGCGACCCACTTCGTCGCGCTGGGCAAGGGTATTGTAATAAGGCCCGTCTTGGTCGATAACCTTAATTGCTGCACGACCTTGCAGGTTGTCAGTTAACGCTGAACTTACTGCACCATCAAGGGTGTAGCCGTTATCGAATTCGTAGGCTGCACTTACATAGCCACTGAGCTCTTCAGTAGGGGCGGCGGTGGTGATATTGAGCGCCCCTGCCGTGGTGTTTTTGCCAAACAAGGTAGATTGCGGGCCACGTAAAACTTCGAAGCGCTCTAAGTCAACAAAGGCACTGCGCATTTGGTAGGCACGACCTCGGTATACGCCATCAACATAGGTGCCCACCGTTTGCTCAAAGCCTTGGTTTGGCCCTGAGCCCAAGCCGCGCATGGTGATGTTGTAACCCTGCCCAGACTGACTGACATTGAAGTTGGCAATACGGGTGGCCAATTCTTCACTGTCATTAATGTTGTTGTTAACCAGATTCTCACCGCTTACAGCAGTTACAGAAATAGGCACTTCTTTAACGCTTTGGCTGCGTTTTTGCGCAGTAACCATGATCACTTCTAGCTCTTTATTTTGTGCGCCTTCGGTTGCTGCAAGAGCATGAGGCGCACTTAATAATGCAGTGCTAAAGGCTAGGGTAATCGCATTGAGTTTTAGTGTGTTCTTCATTGCACGACATCCTACATTGTTATTATTGGTTTATTACTTGGATGAGTGACGCTGCGAGGAGCATGACACCGACCAGCAAAAGGACCCCAAACACCAGTTTGGTGAATTGGTTCGCATTGATTTTGTTATGTAGTGAATTGCCCAACCAAGCACCAAAAATGGCGCAAGGGGCGAGTATCAATAAGGTATTGGCCTGTGCTGTGAGTTTGCCAGTAAACAAAAACCACAGCGTTAGCGATAAATTCAGCGTTAGCCACACGGCCAGTAAAGTGGCGCGGAATTGCGCTTTCTCAAGCTGGCTTTTGGCCAGTGAATAAACAAGTAATGGCCCGCCAGAGGCAAATAATCCGTGGGTAACACCGGCACCCAGAATGACGGTTCTTTGCTGGGTGTTGCCCATGGCAGGGGCATTGAGCGACAGCAGCGAGCGCAGCGCAAACCAACAAATTAGCGCGGCAAAGCCGAGTTTCCCCCAAACTGGAGGAAGATAGGGCGTTAAGAATATCCCGCCCAACGTGCCTATCACCATTAGCGGCAACACTTGGCGTACTAAAAATGACACTTGAATTTGCCTGCGATGTCGCCATGTTAGTGGCACAGTAAGCAGCAAATTTAGCGGTACTAACCAGATCATTAGGGTTGGGATATCCATCACCAGTGCGCCAATGGAAAGCGCTAAAACGATGCTGCCAAAACCCGTCATGGCTTCAATAGAAAAGGCAAACACAATTGCCAGTGCAACAACGAGGAGGCTCATGCTTCCACCTCGAGTTCTGACGCTAATCGTTTACGCATAAGGTGCAAAAACACGCGGGGGGAGAGGCGGTAAAGTAGTGCTGAAAAGGCACTAAAGAAGTCGCCAAATAGTCGCTGCTTGTTACTGTTTATGGCGTTCACTATATTTGTCGCCATCCACTGCGATGAACGCACTTTACCGACAACCGAACGTTTGTGGCGGGTTTTACCGCCATCACCTGCTAGCGCATTGTTCTCGATGGGGGTGTCCAAAAAGCTCGGGTACACCATCAAAACAGATACGTTTAAATCACGCATCTCAGCCCTAAAGGTTTCAAAATACTGATGCAATGCTGATTTGGAGGCACAATATCCGGCACGCCCCAACACTGGCATCCATCCCGCCATAGAACTGATATTAACCACTTTACCCGCACTGTGGGTGAGCAAACTAAGTAGGCCCTGTGTTAGGCGCACGGGGGCGAAGTAGTTTATCTGCATAACCCGCTCGATGACTTCAGAAGTGGTGATACGGGCTAATGAGCGATGAGTAATACCGGCGTTGTTGATCAGTAAATCCACACGCGGTGTCATGCTTTTGATAAGCGCAATAGTGCGAGTCAAACCGGCGTTGTCGGTGAGGTCACATTGCACATAGTGCGCATCTTCTAGTTCTTGAACGGCACTTTGTAACCCTGATTCATTCACATCCAATAAAATTAACTGGTGCGAGGACGACAAGCTGCGCGCTAGGTCTAATCCTAACCCTGAAGCTGCGCCAGTGATCACTGCCACTGGGCGTGTTGCTGTTAACCTAATCATCCGCGCATCTCCTCGTTATGGCTCAGGTAATACTCAAAGACTTCGCGGGAGCTCTTCTTTGGGGTGTAACCAAATTCGTGTTTGAGCGCATGGTTATCCAGCACTGGGCGATAGCGTAAAAACTTCAGTTGGTCAGCGCTGTAGCGCGACAAACCAAGGCGATAGCCAATCCACAAAGCACTTTGCAGTAGCCAAGCTGGCAAGGTGAGTGTTGGTTTATTCAGCAGTTCAGCAATTTGCGTTACCGTGAGCGCGCCATCACCGGCGAGGTTATAAATACCACTGCGGTGTTCGAGAACGCCTTTGACGACGATATCGACGACGTCCTCATCCCAGATAAATACAAATGGCGAGTCGCTGCCTTTAATACTCAGGATGCTTTTTTTGCGAAACAAATGTGTGATTTGATTAGCCGTTGTAACACCCAGTACTGTGCCTGGGCGCAAGATGAGTTGATGTAGTTCAGGGTGACGCTCTCGGTATCCTTGCAGCAATTCTTCCACAAGACGTTTGTGACGGCTGTAGGCAAACGAATCATTACCACGCAGTGGGTGCGTCTCCTTTAACCAACTGGGATTGTCTTTGTGATAGCCATACGCAGCGCCACTGCTTGTTACAGTGATATGGGTGACGTCTGAGCCCACGCATGCTTGCAGCAAGTTTTGTGTGCCGCCTACATCAATATCATAGTCGCGCTCATGATCGTCAGAGGCTTGCATCACACTGGCCAGATGAATCACATGGGTGATTTTATGCGTGCGTATTAGCTGCGCCAATTTTGGGTCGCGAATATCCATTTGTTGATAGTGATAATGCGGCCCACCGTGTGGGCGAATATCAATACCAAACACAGTGTGTTCTGGTGCTAATCGTTCAGTTAAACGCTGCCCTAAGTAGCCTTCGCTGCCAGTGATTAAAATATTAAGACTCATACACTGACGCTCCACTTCGGCACTGAGGCTCTGGCACCTGAGCCTTATCTTTGAGATGCCAAGTAAGGCACAGTCCCAAGCCTGAGATCAGATGCCAAATTCCCCATGCAGCGGCAATCACGGCCATACCGGTTAAGTCACTGAAAAAGGTAAAAATAATGCCAAGGCCGAGGCCTGAATTTTGCAGCCCAACTTCCAGAGTAATGGCTCTTACATCAGCTTTTGGTAATTGCATTAAGCGGGCAGATAACCAGCCTATTGTGAGAGCAAGCGCATTGTGTGCCACAACAGCTAAGATAAAAATGCTGGCTCCGAGCTTAAATTGCTCCCAGTTTTTAGTCAGAGCGATAGCCACAAAAGCGAACAAAGTGACGAGCGATACAATGCGGAAAAAGGGTTCAACCTTGCGCGCCAACTCAGGGAATGTGCGCCCTGCAAGTAACCCTAAAATCAGGGGTAAACCTAACACTAGGGCAACAATGGCAAAAATACTGCTGCTGGGCACTTGAATCACTTGCAGTAATTCTCGTGTTTCAGGGTTTAACGAGCTATAGAGCATGAAATTAAACGGGGTAAGGAAGGCTGCCATTAAGCTGGCAACGCCCGTCATACTCACCGACATCGCGGTATTACCACGCGCCAAGTAGGTAACAATATTGGAGAAACTGCCACCGGGGCAGCAACTCACTAGTATCAGGCCTAATGCCACATCCGCTGGTAGCGGGATAATAATGGTGAGCACGCACGTAAGCGCAGGCAGTAATATAAACTGCGCGCCCAAACCCACCAAAGGGCCTTTCGGGCGGCGCAACACCGATTTAAAATCCTCGGCTTTGAGGCTCAGCGCAATACCGAACATCATCAACGCAAGAATTGTATTAAGCACGAGCAAGCTAGCGTTAGACATTTAGGCTCCCGGCGCGAGTTCACGCATCTCGCCCTTAATTGCCGCTAAATAATCAGCCTTGTGAACGTAATAGGCCATACGTTCTAACTGCAAATAATTAATGCCACCGTCAATGCGCACACCCGCTTTGGCTTTTACCTTATTGTGGAATTTTGCCGCCGCTTTGGGATTGTCGATTTGCATGCGGATCACTTTAGCGACTAAGGCCGCTTGGTCATCACGGCCTTGCCAGCCAAGGCCCGCCGCTTCCACCATGCCCATGACAAACAAGTTTTCATGTAATGGGTTGAATACATTGAGATAAAGCTGCGGCGCACCGTCATGCCAGTTAAGGTGTTCATTGGCGATAAACGGGTAATGCAACTTGTATCCCGTTGCCTCCAAAATAAGGTCGTACTGGGCACAGGTGCCGTCATTGAACTGCACCTGACTGCCATTTAGCTGCTCTACGCTTGGGCGCACGGTAATGTCGCCGTGGCCTATATGATGTAAAAACATGGAATTTACTACGGGGTGTGATTCGTACATCTTGTAATCAGGGTCGGGCAGACCAAAAGCACTCGGTTTGCCGGAAATCAACCTGACCAATGTGCCATCAACAAGCTGCTTCAGTTTGTTAGGCAGGCGTACTTTACCACCTAAGGTATCGGTTGGGCGACCTGCAACAAACTTTGGTAAGAAGTAATACCCACGTCGTACCACCATATCCACTGATTTAGCGCGGTGCACGGCATCTACGGCGATGTCGCAGCCACTGTTTCCACAGCCAATGATCAACACTCGTTTGTCGGCAAAAATGTCGGCACTGCGGTAGTCACAACTGTGTATGTGCTCACCGTTAAATTCGCCCTTAAAGTGTGGGCGATTTGGATGATGCAGCGTACCGTTGGCGAGCAATACTCCGCTGGCAAGCAAATCATGACGCTCGCCATTTTGGTTATAAACCACCAACCACTGGCCACCTTGTGGAGTGATGGACTCCACCGTGCTATTGAAGCGGTAGTCTTCATACAAGTTAAAGTGCTCGGCATAGTCTCTAAAGTACTGGCGCATTTGGTCATGGCGCGGATAGGTTGCCACGTCATCACGCATGGGGAAGTCGGCAAACTCAGTCATGCGCTTGGATGAAATAAGATGCGCTGAGTCATACATGGTGCTGGTGGCACTGTCGATATCCCAAAGGCCGCCCACATTGCTGTGCGCTTCTAGGCCAACAACGGGGATAGCCTGTTCTTTTAAGCGTCGTAACGTACACAAACCCATTGGGCCTGCGCCAATGACTACATAAGGATGCATAACCAGTAACTCCTACATAATGGTCGAACCAGGTTAACGCTTTTTTTACAAAGGAAAATAGCACTCTTGGGACAAAAACTGGTTAATACGGGACATATGATTTAGGATAACGGTTCTCCTCTCACAAATTATGCTCAAATGGGAACACGCATGAATCGCAGTGTGATGCCGAGTTTTAGTAAAACCATCATGCACTACCTCGACCAACTCGGGGTGGAGGTGGATAAAGCGTTGCAAGCGCAAATCAGCCAATACGGCAATGATCAACGCTTGCCTATGGCCTTACAAGACTCGCTGTGGCAAGCACTCGAAGCCCATGGTGATGCAGAGCTGGGTCTTAATATTGGTCTAGCGTTTAATCCGCAGAGTTTTGACACTCTTGGCTTTTTATTACTCAGCAGCCCCTCTATCGGTGCTGCAGTTGATAGTTTGATTGGTTATTCTCCGCTAATTGGCGAGGGCGGCACCTTTAGTAAAAGTCACTCATCGCAGGGCTGGCACTTAAGTTACAAGCCCGACTTCTGTTGTGCCGCAGCCTTGCGGATGGAGGCGATTTTATCTTGTGTCACCACGGGCGCAGGTTGGGTAGCAGGGCAAAATATTCAACCACTTGAAGTGGGCTTTGCACACGCCGCGATGGCGGATGAACAAGCCTATCGTCGCGTATTTGGTGGGGCCAAATTGGTATTTAATGCCAATCATTATTACCTGCTTTACAGTGATGAAGACTGGCATTGCAAGCAGCGGGAAGTGAGTCCAGCCTTGTTGGCACAAATGCAAGAATTGGCAAAGCAACAGCTGGCACAGCTCAAACCGCAGAGTGTAGTTGAACAAGTGAATTACTTATTGGCGCGCCAGCCGTGGTTATCACGCGCTCAGGTCGCAGGCAGTTTAGCCATGAGCGAGCGCCACCTAAGCCGCAAATTGGCCGATGCCGACAGCACTTTTAAAGCGCTTTCCGAGCAAGTCAAAAAGCGCCGTGCATTAGAACTAATTAGCGCCCAAAACAGCTCCCAAAGCAGTATTGCCGACATGCTAGGCTATGCCGACGAAAACGCCTTTGCCAAAGCCTTTAAGCGCTGGACAGGTATGGGCTTTAGGGAATACAAGCAGCAATCGCCGCCCTAATTGCATTGTAAATATCTTTGCGCGCCTGAGCTTGGTAGAATAGCGCTGGTTTTGCGAAGGGGTTTTACAGTGATTAAAAAAGATGTGGTGATTATTGGCGCTGGCGCCGCAGGTTTAATGTGTGCAGCACAAGCTGGGTATCGTGGCCGCGATGTCGTGGTTGTTGATATGGGCAAAAAGCCTGGTCGTAAAATCCTCATCAGTGGTGGCGGGCGTTGTAATTTCACTAATGAAAACGCCAGCCCTGAAAATTATCTGTGCACCAATCCGCATTTTGTAAAATCATGCTTAAGCCGTTACACCCAACGCGACTTTATCGACTTGGTTGACCGCCACGGCTTGCAATACCACCACAAAACCCTGGGCCAATTGTTCTGTGATAACAGCGCTCAGGATATCGTCGATATCCTTATGACCGAATGTGAATGGGCAGGCGTGAGCGTGCAATTGCGCAGCGAAGTCATCAGCGTTGAAAAAACTGAGCAAGGCTATATTGTCACCACAGGCACACACACTTACGAATGTGAGTCGCTGGTAGTGGCATCCGGTGGTCTCACCATGCCAAAACTCGGTGCGACACCCATAGGTTACAAAATTGCTGAGCAATTCGGCTTAAAGGTGTTGCCAACCATGGCTGCCTTGGTGCCCTTTACTTTGCACCAACACGACAAAGACCGTTTCGATGGCCTCTCAGGTATCAGTGTTGATTGCTTAGTTTCAAGCGAATGCGGCACCCAATTTCGTGAGAATATTTTGTTTACTCACCGCGGCTTATCTGGCCCTGCTATTTTGCAAATAAGCTCATTTTGGCGAGCAGGGCAGGCAGTGAGTATTAACTTACTCCCCACGCTAAATATCACAGAGTGGTTAGAGCAACAACGTCAGCAAAGCGCGCAAAAGTCATTGAAAAATGCCTTGGCCACTATTTTGCCTAAACGCTTTGTGGAAATGTTGCACGACACCAAAGCCATCCCGGATGCCAACATTAATCAGCTCACGCACGGCCAAATCGCCGCGCTACACGACTATTTGCACAACTGGCAAATCAAACCAAACGGCACCGAAGGTTATCGCACTGCAGAGGTGACATTGGGTGGGGTCGATACCGACGAGCTGAGTTCAAAAACCTTCGAAGCGAAAAAAGCACCAGGCCTATACTTTATTGGTGAAGTAACTGACGTCACCGGCTGGCTCGGCGGGTATAACTTCCAATACGCATGGAGCTGCGGCTTCGCGTGCGGGCAGTACTGTTAACCCAACACACAAAAAAGGCTTAACCCTTGCGAGTTAAGCCTCTTCAAAAAAACGTCTTAGTTACGCCTTATTGGCCCACTTTCAGTTTTTCCCAGTACTGGTTGTAAAGCTCCATTGCTTCACCTACATCAGTTTGGAATACACCTTGTTCGATGATTTCTGCTGGAGGGAAGATTACTGGGTTAGTGCGTGTTTCTTCATCGAGTAGTTCTAATGCCGCTTTGTTAGCCGTGGCGTAGCCCACGTACTCAACACAGGCTTGGGCGATGTCTGGGCGCATCATAAAGTTGATGAATGCGTGTGCTTCGTCAACGTTTTCAGCACCTGCTGGGATAACAAAGTTATCAACCCAGAATACAGCGCCTTCTTTTGGGTATACGTATTTCAAGCTGTCGTCTTCTTCTTGCGCCAACATGACTTCGCCGTTCCAAATCATGCCAAGCGCTACGTCACCGGCTAAATACGGTTCGCGTGGTGCATCTGAGTTAAATACCAATACATTTGGCATCAAGCTTTGCAGGCGCTCATACGCTTGTTTGATTTCTTCTGGGTTGGTGGTGTTTGGCGAGTGGCCGTTTAGCACCAACGCCATGTGGAATACTTCACGCACGTCGTCAGTTAACAGCAGTTGCTTTTTGTATTTCGGGTCCCAAAGCTGTGCCCAGCTATCGATAGTCGCAACATCCATCTCTTCGCTGTTAACGCCAATGCCTGTTGAGCCCCAAAAATAAGGCATGCTGTATTGGTTATTTGGATCGTACTCTTTGTTAAGAAGCTGTGGGTCTAGGTTGCTTTTGTTACTTAGCTTAGCTGGGTCTAGCTTTTGTAGCATGCCTTCTTTAGCCATTTTGGCAACGTAGTAAGTTGATGGAACAACGACGTCGTAGCCCTTGTTCTTTTGCAGTTGCAACTTCGAGTACATCACCTCGTTGCTTTCGTAGGTCGAATAAACCACTTCGATGCCCGTTTCTTCGGTGAACTGAGTTACCACATCTTCAGGAATGTATTCACTCCAGTTGTAAACAACGACTTTACTAGCCGCAAATGCGTTCGCTGCAGCAAGCGCAGCGGTGGCAGCAATCAGGGTGCGCAGAATCTTCATGCGTATTTTTTCCTTTTAGTTAAAACGCTGAACGCGATGAGCGACAGCGCCGAGAAAGCGAGTAACAAGGTGGCAAGTACGTTTACCTCTGGCGAAACGCCAACTTTCACCATTGAAAATACCCGTATGGGTAACACTTCATATTCAGGACCAGTCACGAACGAGCTGATGATCACATCGTCCAAACTGAGCGTGAAAGTTAATAACCAGCTAGCAGCGATCGCTGGTAGCAATAACGGTAGCATAATATGGGTAAAGAACTGGCGCTCACTCGCACCTAAGTCTTGTGCTGCTTCAACGAGGTTAGGATCAAAACCACGCAGTTGCGCGTATATAGTGATCACCACAAACGGTAAACAAAAGGTGGTGTGGGCGATGAATAACGTCCAAAAACCAAGTTGTAATCCAAGCACCATGAATAATACCAAGAAGGTAATTGCCAGCACGATATCAGGTGACATCATCACAATGAATAACGAGCTACTGGCTGCTTGCTTGAATCTAAATTTATAGCGATATAACGCCAGCGCCATAAAGGTACCTAAAATCACCGATGCACTGGCGGCGAGCACCGCAATCGTCAATGAATTAGTGAAGGCGGTAAGTAGGGTGTCGTTTTCAAGCAGTTTTTCATACCATTTCCACGAGAACCCAGACCATTTATGACCATATTTAGATTTATTGAACGAGTTCACCACCAACACGGCAATTGGTGCATACAGGAACAGAAAAGCAACAGTTAAGAAGGTGCCTTTAAAGAGCTTCGTCATCCAAACCTCCTTTGCGTTGCACCAGCTGGTTTGCTTTGTAATAGGCAAACAGCATTAACCCCATGATGACTATCAGGCTAATACTGAACGCCGAGCCAAATGGCCAATCACGCACCACTAAGAATTGGTTTTTAATCACGTTGCCAAGCAGTAAGTTAGTGGCACCACCGAGGATATCGGCAACATAGAACATGCCCATCGCCGGTAAGAACACAATTAAACAACCGGCGACAATACCCGGTGACGTCAACGGCAAGTAGACATGCCAAAAACGTTGCAGGGCATTAGCTGATAAGTCTTTGGCGGCTTCCACATAGTCGGCAGAGAGCTTCTCAAAGCTGGAAATAAGTGGCAGCACCATAAATGGCAGCAAGATATACACTAAGCCAAAAATCACCGCAAATTCGGTGTACAGCATATTCAACGGTTCATCAATAACGCCCATGCCCAGCAAGGCGGTATTAATTAAGCCTTTTTTACCGAGAATGAGTTTGATGGCGTAAGTGCGAATTAAACTGTTGGTCCAAAACGGCAGCATCATCAATACCAGCAGCACGTTTCGGGTCAGCGGCGATTGGCGCGAGAGAATAAACGCAAAGGGATAGCCAATGAGCAAACAAATAACGGTAGAGACGCCAGATAGCCACAAGCTATTCAAAAATACATCAAAGTAGATAGGTTGAAATACTTTTTTATAGCCCTCAAGCGACGCAGGCCAAATCGCCAAGTGCTGACTGTCGGGCGTTAAAAAGCTCGTCACCAACACCAGTAGGTGAGGCACAACCACCATGATAGTTAACCAAGTGAAGGTGAGGGTGATCACCATACGACGAAAGGAAAACATTAAAGCACACTCTTTTTGATCACGTGTTCCCAACCATCTACCCAGTTGATCCACACTTTTTGGTCGATGCGGTAATCGAAATCTGGGTCATCTTCGTTGAAGAATTCACTGGCGCGAATTTCTTGGTTATCAGCCACTTCAATTAAGGAATCGAGAGTTTGCCCGGTGTAGCTGCGCTCTTTAATGTGACCAAAGAAGCCTACGGAATCGCGCGGTACATCTTCTACATATTCAATGCGCAAATCTTCTGGACGCAGAAGTATGTGTACTTCATCACCGGTGATGAGTTTTTGGTCGCAATGCACGCGCTTTTGCACCCCTTGGATCTCTGCGAGGTATTCATATTCACCTGTTTTTTCCAGTATCACAGCGTCGAATACGTTAATTTCGCCAATAAAGCGTGCGACGAATAAATTCACCGGTTGTTCGTAAATGTCGCGTGGGGTGCCAATTTGCTGTGCTTGACCGTTGTTCATGACCAAAATGCGGTCAGACATAGACAGTGCTTCTTCTTGGTCGTGGGTCACATACACAAAGGTCACACCAAGCTGGCGTTGAATTTGTTTGAGTTCCATCTGCATCTGTTGGCGTAGCTTGTAATCAAGCGCTGACAGTGATTCGTCTAACAACAGAAGTTTGGGGCGCATGACAATGGCACGAGCAATAGCTACGCGTTGCTTTTGGCCACCTGAAAGCTGCGAAGGCATGCGTTTTTCAAATCCAGTGAGTTTAACCAGCTCTAATGCTTCTTTTACTCGTTGTGCGCGTTCTGGTGCAGCGACACCTGACATTTTCAAACCGAAGGCAACATTCTCGGCCACCGACATGTGAGGAAATAAGGCATAGCTTTGGAACACGGTATTTACCGGACGTTGCTCAGCAGACACGGCATTTACGTTTTGATCATCAATGGCAATCACGCCAGCATCTGGCGATTCAAAGCCCGCGATTAAACGCAGTACTGTGGTTTTACCACACCCTGATGGTCCTAGGATCGTAAAGAATTCACCATCGAAAATTTCTAGGTTGAAGTCAGTTAAAATGTCCGCTTGGTCGAAACTTTTAGACACTTTTTGAAATGACAGCAAAGTAGAAGAAGTGGCCATTTATGGCGCTCCGGCATATCAAAAAAAACGTTCGGCATTTTACACGCTAAACTACGCATAGAGGAATTCAATTTATTCACCAAAGTCCCCTCCAAGTTCGTCATTTTAGCAGAAATAAGCGCTATAAGCGGCAGTGTAGTGCATTTTACTTCCTTCATCTTATTGTTTTGATTGGCTTCTTTATCACTGATTCATATTGATGCTTAGATCAACATAGTACTAATATGATGAGAGCAAATTCAGTTCTTTGGCTTTTTTTGAGGTGCTGTTTACTTTCTCTGAGTGCGCGATAGTGCCCTCTTGCCCGTACATTTACATAATTCACAAAATGGTGTGATAATGTTCACAAAGGCACTGACGCCGGAACGTTCTGAGAGTTGAGCAGTGACAGTGGTGATAAATATATGATCTTTTTTAAGCGTGCTTTGACGTTATCGCTATTTAATATCTTGGCTTTGGTAAGTGTTGAAGCAACGGCCAAATTAACCTTAGCTGTGGTGGGGAAAACGAAGAATGACACCTTTTATCAGGCGTCTTTTTCTGGCTGTAAAGCGTTTGCAGAATCCCATCCGGACGTAGAGTGCATTTATGACGGCTCAGATGATTATCAAGATGTGCGTACACAGGTCTTGATAGTGGAGGAGTTGCTTAATCAAGACATCGACGGCTTGCTGGTATCGACAACAGATTCGGAGTTTCTTGCTGGACGCGCGCTGACCCTGGCCAAGAGTAAAGGTATTCCCGTGATTACCTTTGATTCTGATTTACTTCCCCAACATGCGCATTATCGTTTGGCTTATGTCGGTACCAATAATTTTGATTTTGGCGTGGCGCTTGGAGAGGCTGCACAAGCTTTCAGCAATCAAGCGAACCAATCTGTGTGTATTCAATCGGGGCACCAAAGTACGCCGAATCTTAACGAGCGTATTCGAGGTGTGCGTTTTGCCCTATCTAAGCAAGCAGATCAGCGCCTTGACGGTGCCAATGGGTGGACTGAACATCCGCGCTGCCCACTATATACAATGGGGCGCAGAGATGAAGCCTTGGCACAGTTGATGACGCTAATTAGCTATGAACCGCGTCCTATGTTTATCGGCGTTGCTGGGTTTGCACAGTTTAATCCTGACTACATTTCCCAACTGGGCCCCTACAAAGAGCAAATTGAAAATAAAGAGCTGGTTATTGTGTCGGCGGATACAGAACAAGAGCAATTGCTTGCGCTGGCTGATGGACTCTCAAGTGTGAATATCGGCCAAGACCCGTTTGAGATGGGGCGAAAAGGTGCTGAGCTACTTTACAACTACATTCAACACGGCAAAAAACCAGAGCAAGAGCATTACTATTTACCCTTTCATTACTGTAATAAGGGCAACGCTAACAGTTGCACGCAGTGAGTAGGTAAAGCGTTAACGCCTTGCGTCACGCTTATTTTTTTTGTGCTCATACATATGTGAATCGGCCCAAGTGATTAACTCGGCTAGGCTTTGTTCCCCGGTAAACTCCGCGTGACCTAGGCTGTATTCAAGCACCAAGGTAGACTCTTGAGCACTGTTATATGCGTCAATACGCTGGCTTAAGCGAGTTAACAGGCCTTCTAGTTCTGCTTCGTTGGTATTGCTGAACAGCACGACGAACTCATCTCCTCCCATACGTGCAAAAATGTCTGAAGCACGTAATGAATTACTCAAATGCCGCGCAAAATCCTGTAAGACTTTGTCACCAACGTTGTGGCCATGGGTGTCATTGATATTCTTAAAATTATCTAAATCGATAAACACCATGCAGGCATTTTGCTGCTCACGTTTACAGTGCGCTAAGGCATGTTGCGCCAACATTTCAAACCCACGTCGATTACTAATTCCAGTGAGCTCATCAAGAGTCACTAATGTGGTGAGTCTGAATTCATGTTCAATAAGTAATGCTAGCTCCTTGAGCATGTGAATATCAGCATCGGTAAATTGCTTTGGTTCTTGGTCAATCAGGCACAAGGTACCAACTGCATAACCGCTAGGTGAGCTAATTGGGCAGCCCGCATAGAATCGTATATTCGGAGGATCTAACACCAGTGGGTTATCAGAAAAACGCTCATCAAGCAGTGCATTTGGGATGATGAGAGGCTCCTGTTGGTTAATTGCATGCCCACAAAAAGACACCGAGCGCGGTGTTTGTGCTTCATTTAACCCTTGACGCGATTTGAACCATTGACGATTGGTGTCAACTAACGTGATCAACACTATGGGTACTGAAAACATGTGCTTAGCGATGCGGGTGATCCGATCAAAGCGCTCTTCTGCTGGCGTATCAAGCAATTTTAAGAGTTGCACAGCCTCAATTCTGGCTTGCTCGTTCGCGGGAGTTTTGGGTTCAATCATCACATATCCTGTGGCTACGTCTGTAGTATAGCTATGTCACAACTTTTGGCTGTGAATTAGGACTATAAATCTGCAGATAGAACAACAATCTTACTGTGCTAGTGACACTAACGCGACCATTTTATTTTCCAATCAAATGCGAAACGCTCAGTTCACCCCTAACTACCGCAGAGTTTTGTTAGTTGGTCTTAAATCCGCACAGTGGCGGTGCTGACTGCTATATTTGATGGTGCGTAAAATTATAAAAATTAAGAGAAAATAATGAAATTAAACAGGATCCTAGCAAGCGTAGCTTGGTGTGGCGCTATGCTCAGTGCTCACGCTCAAGCCACTGTATTGATGAAGCCCACACCATTATCAGGTGCGCAATACCCCGCACTGCATCAGGGGGAGTACGATTCCGCGATTACGCCGGCGCAGGATATTTTGGGCTTCGATGTGGGGCAGCGCACCGCAACACCAGAGCAAATTAATGAGTTGGTTAACCTGTGGGCGCAGCAAAGCGAGAAAGCGCAAATCATAGAATATGCACGTAGCTATGAAGGCAGGGCGCTGCACTATTTAGTGATAAGCTCACCGAAGAATTTAGCGAATCTGGATAACATAAAAGCGAATATTGCCAAACTCAGTGAGCCAGACTCTTTATCAAAAGCGCAAATCGACCAGCTAATAGACGAAACACCGGGCACAGCTTGGATGGCCTATAGCATTCATGGCAATGAGTCGTCAGGTTCTGATGCATCTTTGGCCTTTATTTATCAATTACTAGCAGCCAAAGACCCCAAGGTGGCGTCATTGCTGGATGATCTGGTTATCTTAGTTGACCCCATGATGAACCCTGACGGTCGAGCGCGCTTCACTAAACGCTTGCAGGAAAACCGTGGCACCGCGCCTAACTTTGATGTGCAATCTTTGCTGCACTCAGGCGCTTGGCCATTTGGCCGCACCAACCATTATTACTACGACCTCAACCGCGACTTTTATTTTGCTGTAAACCCTGAATCAAAGGGGCGCATTAAAGCCATTAATCAGTGGTTCCCGCAATTGATGATTGATGCTCACGAAATGGGCGCATTGGATACTTTCTTGATGGGCCCGCCGCGCGAGCCACTCAATGTCAATATTCCTAGCAGCACAAGGCAATGGAGCGAAGTATTTGCCGATGAGCAATCCGGTGCATTCGACAACAAGAACTGGCCTTACTACACCGGCGAGTGGTTCGAGAACTTGTATCCTGGTTATTCAAACTATGCAGAATATAAGGGCTCAGTGCATATTCTTTATGAGCAAGCGCGTACCGCGGAAGATGGCGTGAGACTTCACAACGGCAATATTCGCACCTACAAAGAGTCGGTGGATCATCAATATGTAAGCTCGTTGGCAAACTTAGAAACGCTACAAAAATACAGCAAGGCCATGTACAAGGACTTTGTGAAAAATCGCCTTGCGCACATTGACCCACAAGGCAAATACGGCCAGCGCAGCTTTGTGATATTGCCTACGGATAACACTTCTCGATTGCATAAGTTATTGGATATTTTAGATTTACAAGGTATTGAATACGCAATTACCACCGCAGATATTCAAGTCAGTAAGGCCAAAAACCACCTCGGCCAAGTTAAAGCGACCACCATTCCTAAGGGTTCCATTGTTGTGCAAAACCGTCAATATGATGCGCCTTTACTTGCCACCATTATGGAATTTGACGCTGAGCTAAAAGACTCGGTATTGCTCGAAGAGCGACAAAATACACTGCGTGATGGCAGCTCAATTATGTACGACACCACCGCTTGGAATGTCTCCATGATGTATGGCTTACCCGCATTGGAAGTACCACAGCATCTTGATAGAAGTCTTGGTGAGTATCAGCGTCCGAGCGAGTTTGGCTTAGTAGATAAAGAGGGCGCGATTGCCTACATGGTAGATGGTGCCAGTGATGCGTCGGTGGCGTTTGCTGCACGCTTGCTAGAGCAAAATGTGAAAGTGCGCGTGCTACATAAAAAAGGCTTGTTTGACGATCAAGAGTTCAACCGTGGCTCGGTGGTAGTTAACAAATACGATAACGCCATGAGTGACACCCAACTTAAAAAACTGCTCGACCAGACTGCAAAGGATGTCAAAGTACAAGCATTGGCAGTGACGCGCGGTTTAGGCAAAGGTGACTTACCAGATATTGGCGGCGAAAACTTCAAACTGTTAACACCACCAAAAATTGCCTTTATAAGCCAAAACGGTATCGCACCGGGTGATATCGGTTCGATGTGGCACTTGCTAGATACTGAGCTGGGCATTCGCCACAGCCACCTTAATCAAGAGATGTTGTCGTTTAGCGATTTGCGTTTGTACAACGTGATAATAGTGCCCAGTCGTTGGTACGGTGAACTCTCGAAATCAAACATCGTCACCTTAGATAAGTGGATTGAAGCGGGCGGCACCTTGATAGTCAATGGTAACTCTGCTGCGCAGTTAGCCTCAGCAGAAGAGTTCTCGAATGTGTCTTTATTAAAAGCGAGCTTTGAAAAAGCGGGTGAATACGATGTTGCCCTTATGCGTGAATGGCAAGCCAAGCAAGACACCATCGCCAATGCTGAATTAGTTAACGCGAATACAGTGTCAGCTAGCCTGTCTTTCCCATGGGATAAGGGGGAGAGCATAAAACCCATGTCGAAAGAGCAACTTGAACAATGGCATGATTGGACGGCAGCCTTTATGCCTTCTGGCGCGATTTTAGCTGGACGTACCGATCAAAAACATTGGTTAAGCTATGGTGTGACGGAGCAACTCCCTGTACTAGCAGGCAACGTGCCGTTATTTATGACCAAACAAGGTGTGGATGCAGTGGTGCGCTACGGCGTCATGAGCGAGAACAAACAAGCTGAGCAGCGCATGATTGGTTGGGCTACGGTGCCGCAGGGGCAAGATTTGTACGTGCGTATGAGCGGTTTGTTATGGCCTGAGGCGGCGCAGCGTATGAGTAATACCGTCTATCTTACCCGCGAAGCTAAGGGGAATGGCCAAGTGATCATGTTTGCCAATGTGCCGAACTTTAGAGGCGCAACCAAAGGCACAGCAAGGCTGCTGTTGAACGCGATTGTGTACGGTCCAGGTTTGGGCACCGAAATGATGATTCATCTTTAACTCCATGTTGTTGTCAAAAGCCGGGCCATGAGCTCGGCTTTTTATTGCTTCCATGTTGGCAAAGTGCGGCAAAATCCTTAGAATTTGCCTCCTCATTTAATTACAGCGCGCAGTACCTTGCTTAATCACCCCATCGGCATTTTTGACTCAGGAATTGGCGGACTTACCGTTGCACAAGCGGTGCACCAACTCATGCCTTATGAGAACATTCTTTATGTCGCGGATGCGGGTTTTATGCCCTATGGCAGTAAAACGCCGATGCAAGTGCAACAGCGCTGTGAAGCCATTACCTCACACCTCGTTGATCAAGGGGCTAAAGCCATTGTGGTCGCGTGTAATACTGCGACTATGGCGGCTATACAGGCACTGCGTGAACGTACACAAGTGCCAATTATAGGAGTAGAACCCGGTGTGAAGCCTGCATTAGCATTGAGCCAAACTGGGGTTATTGGAGTATTGGCTACGCCTGCAACGATTGCTTCTTCGAGCTTCCAAAATCTTTGTGAACGACAGTTGCAGGGGCGTGGTTCTATAGTCTATCAGTCCTGCCCAGAGCTGGCGTCATCCATTGAAGCGCTGCACTTGGAAGGAGAATACATGCAAAGGCTATTGTTGCAGTATGTTGAGCCTTTGTTGGCGCAGCAGGTTGATACCCTCGTTTTGGGCTGTACTCATTATGCCTTTGTGCTGCCTACGTTAAAGCAAATTCTCCCTGAGCATGTTCAAGTGGTCACCACGGAACAAGCGGTGGCTCAACAAGTTAAGCGTCGTATAGCGATGCAAACATGTAGCGCTAGCGCCCTAGGTAAGGTGCAACTTCAAACTTCTGCCGACGTCACGAATTTACGCCAGCAAGTGACTACTTTGTGGCCACAATTAACCCCTGCTTCTATCGCCAACAACACCTTTTAGCCCTTATTTAACAAGCTGCTTTAAAAGCTGTTAAGGAACCGCTCAGGGTTGCCTTTTTGTTGCCACAATTGCTCTGTAATTCTCCTTTTTTACACCCCTTTGTTGCCACTGTGCCTTGTTTTAATTAGTTCCAAGCAAGGCGAGACACCAACCACTTATTTTCTCGCCCACCTAGACCAACTGAGTAATAAAGGATGAAAACAATGAAAAAACAACTTTTAGTAACCGCACTTGTATCTGTCATGGTTAGCGCGCCAGCAATGGCAAAAGAGAAAAAAGAAATGGCGCCTGAAACGGTGTGGGGTCTAGGTGGCGGAGCCGCATTCGGTGCCATCGTTGGCGGCCCTGTGGGGGCAATCGCAGGTGCCTTTGTGGGTGCCATCATTGGTGAAAAAGAAGCGGCAGAAAAGACCGTAGATAACCAAGCGATTATGCTGAGCCAATATCAGGACACCGATGAACAACTGCGAAATTCCTTGGATAAAAACCGCGCTTTGATGGCGCAAATTAACGCCCTAGAAGATGAGCAATATCGTTTAGAGCAAGCCCGTGTAGATGACTTGCTGGCGATGACGGTGCAGTTTCGCTCGGGCTCAGCGAAAATCGAACCGCACTTTGCCGAACAACTTGACCAACTTGCACTGATTTTAAAGCGTAAACCCGATTTAACCCTCAACCTCAATGGTTACGCTGACGTGCAAGGTGATGAAGAAGCCAACCTGAGCTTGTCACAACGCCGAGCTGATGCTGTCGCACAACACCTAGTCAGCCAAGGCGTGAATCAAAACCAGCTGTATGCACAAGGCTTGGGTGAGCAGCGTATCGTCGCCAACGGCAATGAATACGAAACCAACTTCTTCGACCGCCGCGTGACGCTCACAGCGCGTGGTGCAACGCAAAGTCAGATGGCAAAGAACTAAGCAGTCATCACAGACGAGGACAAGATTATGTTGAGTAGTCCTAGCAAAGTGCTCGCAGCGTTTGCTGTGAGCCTTTTATCTCTTTTGTACAGTGCCACTTCTCAAGCGCAAGAAGATAACGCACAAGCGCGACTTAACTTTGATGATGCCCAAGGTGTCAGCGTTGCTCCGGGTGTGCTGTTGCACACTAAAGCGTCGATGCAGATCACAGGTCTCATCAATCACGTTGAAATCACTCAAGTATTTGAAAACCGTCATCCATTCGCCGTTAACGCCCAGTATTTATTCCCGCTGCCAAGTGAAAGTGCAGTGCACGGCATGGTTATGACGGTGGGGGAGCGCAAAATCATCGGCAAAATCTCGGAGAAACAAGAGGCCGAGCGCCAGTACCAAGTTGCCAAGCGTGCAGGGAAGCGCGCTGCTATTGTTAAGCAACAGCGCGCCAACATGTTTAGCTCGCGCCTTGCTAATGTCGGGCCGGGTGAAAGAGTAGAGATAACGCTTAATTACCAAGAGATGATAGCGTTTCGCGGTGCCCAATTAAGTGTGCGCCTACCTATGACATTTACCCCCCGTTATCACCCCAAACGTTATGAAATGCCCTCCCTAGAAGGTGCCACATCAGGGCGAGTGACAGGCACAGAGCAAGGTTGGTTGAGCCCCAAATTTGTGGCAAAACTTAAACCACAACACGATAGCGATACGCGTGATAAGCCCTTGCTGGAAGTAGACATTGATATCGATTTTGGCTTGGAATTAGAGCATATTCAAACGCCCCAGTTTCACTCGGTTATTACTAACCCAAGCTTTGGCCATTATCGTGTGCAACTAACTGATAACGATATGAACAGAGATTTTGTGCTGCGTGCCAAAGTGGCGCCGAGCAATGAAGCGCAAGCTGCCTTTTTCCGCCAAACTGCGAAGTCAGGGGATTATGGCCTGATGATGCTGATGCCACCAAGTGATGAGTTTATGACCACGCAGCGCTTGACCCGCGAAATCATTTTTGTGATTGATAGCTCTGGCTCCATGCATGGTGGTTCGATGGATGCAGCCAAACAAGCGGTGTTTTTTGCGCTTGATAATCTCAACGATAACGACAGCTTTAACATTATCGATTTTGACAGCAGCGCACGGATGTTCCGCCCGCAAGCTGTGGTTGCCAATGAATTTAACCGCGCCGAAGCCGAGCGCTTTGTGTATAACTTACAAGCGGATGGCGGCACTGAAATTGCCGATGCACTGAATCATGCCCTTGATGGTAAGTTACACCAAGACTATGTTCGCCAAGTTGTGTTTCTCACCGATGGTAGTGTGGGTAACGAGCAAGATTTGTATCAATTAATTGGCCAACAATTGGGCGATAGCCGTTTGTTCACTGTGGGCATAGGTAGCGCGCCGAACGCTTATTTTATGCGTCGTGCAGCGCATGTAGGTCGCGGTAGTTTCACTTTTATTAGCCACAGTAGTGAAGTGCAAAGCCAGATGAAGAAGTTGTTTGAACGTCTGCAAAACCCTGCAATTCGAGATGTGCAGCTAAGTGGTTCAACGACTCCTGAACTCGATTATTGGCCAAAACCATTGCCTGATTTGTACTTTGGTGAGCCCATTATGGTCGCCATCAAGCTCGCACCGCAGCAACAAGACATAGTGATTGACGCTAACAGCCAGTTTGGTCCATTACAGATGCGCATGCCGATGCATGACACTACTGCTCGCTATCCTCACAGCGAAGCCATTGCTCGGTTGTGGGCACGTCAGCAAATTTCCTCTTTATTGCTTTATAATCAGCACGACTTGGTGCGCCAGCAAGTATTGGATTTAGCGCTTGAACATCAGTTGCTTAGCCCGTTTACCGCCTTTATCGCGATTGAAGAGGTGCCAACATCAAGGGTTGCAGAGCATGATGAACAAGTCGCGAATCCCGTCGCCAAAGATCAAAGCATGATGCGTTTTGCACAAACGGATGGTCAGTCCATGTGGCAGCTAGTGATTGGCATAGTACTGATGCTTATTACCGTCGTATGGAGTTACAAAACCAGAGGTGTTCGCCATGGCTAGGTTACTGAGCATTCGCCAACGTCGTTTGCTCATCGTGGGCGTGTTTATCTTGGGGGCAAGCTTTTTTGCCCATGGCACTTACATGCAAGCCAAGGCGTGGTTGGCGCAGGCCCTTATAGAGCGGGCTTGGCAACAAAGCCTTGAGCGTCAAGGGGCCGATGTGGCTCCTTGGTACTACGCCGATACCCATGTTGTGGCCAAGTTAGCTGTACCAAAACTCGATATTGAACGTTACGTTTTGGCAGGCAGCAGTGGTCGCAATTTGGCGTTCGCGCCAGCCCATGATTTGGCATCGAGTCCACTAGGTGAACAGGGAGGCAGTGTTATTGCAGCGCACAATGACACCCACTTTGCTTTTTTGCGTCACGTGAAGGTGGGTGACGAAGTGGTGCTGACGTTACGAGATGGACACACTGAGCGCTACCGCATTACAGCCAAGCAAGTTGTCCACGAAAGTGATACCGACTTGGCGATGAGCGATGGGCTGCACTTGGTGACGTGTTACCCTTTCAATTCACCTGTCGCTGGGACTGATTTACGTTTGTTGGTGTCGGCATCTAGGTTAATGTCATCTTCTTCCATATCAACCACAACAGCTTGATGGCGTTGACTTACCATTACGCCCACAAACACTACCGCGATGCTCAGCCATTGCCAAAGGGTGAGTACTTCACTCAACACAATGGCGCTGAGCAGAAGGGTAAAAATAGGGATCAAATTAGAATATGCGGCAGCAGTTAGCACCGATACTTTGCTGATGGCGTAGTTATACATGCCGTAACCGCCAAGGGTAACGAACGTGCCCAAATACAGAATATGAGCAAACGCGATAGGGTCGTGTTCTTGCGGCATGTCTACAAACAGTAAAAACGGTGAGAAAAACAAAGAACCAGCAAGACCTTGCAGTGCAATAAGGGTGAGCGGTGCATAACGGGCACTCAAATGTTTAACACTTATTGTGTAAAACGCCGCACACATCATGGCGAGAAACTCAAGGGTGTTCCCCAGTAGTGGATTAGGCGCTTGTTCAGAACTCGGTGATACGGCAGTGAGCAAGATACTGCCGCCAATACACAGGGTAAAGCCGACAATGATGGCGCGGCTGATATGCTCTTTAAGCATAAAGAAGGCGAGCACAGCAATAATCAATGGTAAACATGAAACGATGACACCAGCTTGCGATGCAGACGTGTATTCCATGGCGTGGCCTTCAAATAAGAAGTATAAACAGGGCTCCGCCAAGCTCATTCCCACTAGGTATTTCCAATCGCCTTTTTGATATTCGAAACGTTTTACAAAACGCCATAAACACAGACTTACAGCCAGAGTTGTAAGCATACGCAAGAAGATAACAATCGTTGGGTCATACGCGCCCACTGCGTATTTCAGGGATATAAATGAACTCCCCCAAAGGAAGGTCGCGATTATTAAGCAAAGACTTGCAGGCATAGGGGTAAAACGAAGTCGAAAAAACGTGTCGAGATGCTAGCACACTTGAATTAAATTAACTTGTTTATTCGCCCGTGCTTGGGGTAATAATGGAGCACATTCGGGATATGAGGGCAGCAACGAGTGCAAACACAAGCGCAACCAAACGGGCAAACAATCGTCATTAAATTAGGCACCAGTGTCTTGACCAATAATGGTCAAGGGTTAGACCGCGCGCACATGGTGGAATTGGTGCGTCAATGCGTGCATCTGCAAAAGGCGGGAAACCATATTGTTTTGGTGTCTAGCGGCGCAGTAGCCGCAGGGCGAGAACTACTTGGCCGCACCCCTAGCAATGAAACCTTGGCACAAAAGCAAATGTTGGCGGCGATTGGCCAAAGCCAACTGTTGCACACCTGGCAAAGCTTATTTGCTCTTTATGGCGTGCCTGTTGGGCAAATGTTACTTACTCGCGCTGACTTAGACGACCGTGAACGTTACCTCAATGCCCGTGATACCTTACTTGCATTGCTCAAAGAAGGCGCTATCCCCATCATTAACGAGAATGATGCAGTTGCTACCGCGCAGATTAAAGTCGGTGACAACGATAACCTCTCGGCACGAGTTGCGGTGCTTGCTGACGCCGATAAATTATTACTGTTAACTGACCAACCAGGCTTGTTTAGTGCCGATCCGCGCTCAAACCCAGATGCTGAACTTATTCCTGAAATTCGCCATATCGATGAGTCTGTAAAAGCGCTTGCTGGTGGCAGTGGTACGGCCGTGGGTACCGGTGGCATGGCCACCAAAATAGAGGCGGCGAGTATCGCTCGCCATGCCGGAGTCGATGTGGTGATAAGTGCTGGGCACGGTGAAGATGTGATCATCAATTGTTTAGAACAACAGCTAGGCACTCGCTTTGTTAGTTTAACGGCGCCGAAAAATACGCATAAACGCTGGTTGTTAGCGGGCCCATTGAGCAAGGCGCAAGTGCATGTTGATGCTGGTGCCGCCAATGCGATTCGCAATCATGGCGCGAGTTTGTTGATTGTGGGCATTACGTCCTTTGCGGGTGAGTTTCGCCGTGGTGAGCTGGTACATGTTCTTGATTCACATGGAGAAAGTGTAGGTAAAGGGGTCGCTCGGTATCACAGTGACGAGTTGGCTCTATTGTTAGCCAGACCAGCTGAACCAAAGGAAACGGTGCTTGGCTATGATAATGGTGCGATGCTAATCCACCGCGATGATTTCGTTAGCTTTTTGGACTAGCCAGACTACACTTAACAAACTTAGTAGGCAACATTACGACAATGGATGAAAAGTAATCATTGCGGCCATCAATGGATGATTGCACTCACGCAAAAGTTGAGTGAATGTGAACTAGACTTGGAATTGAAAAACATCCTTGAGCACCTGCTTGAAGACAGCTACTTCGCGCTTTATATGGATAAAAATGTTGGCGCACAGCCGCAGCCTATTTGTGTGTTTGCATCGCAGGGGTTTCCTGCTTATAACAACAAGCAGGTCAGTAACGCAATGCAGACTTTGGATTGTGAATTGGTGCGCATTTCAGGCCAAGACGGCAAGCACTGTTTCTTTCCCATGCACAGAAATGGCAAGTTGATTGGCTTTGTCGTTGCTCAAAGTAAGGTACTGGCCAAGTTAGAAAACGCGTTTGTCATCACTAATATTTTGAATATTTACGCTAATCAGCAGTACTTACTTTACCGCTCTCGTCTCGACCCATTGACCGAACTCCTTAATCGTCAATCCTTTGATAGCGAAGTCATGGATATTCTGCAGCAAAACCATCTGTTGTCTGAGTTAGGCGATGTGCCAAATTGGTTTTTAGCCATGATAGACATCGATCATTTCAAAGAGGTGAATGATAATTTTGGTCATGTTATAGGTGATGAAGTGATCATCTTAGTGGCGCGCATGCTCCGTGACAGCTTTGACCACAAAGACTTCGTATTTCGATACGGTGGTGAGGAGTTTACTGTGCTGTTTCGTGCCAATGATATGCAGCAGGCGAAGCAGATGCTGGATGCGTGCCGACGTAACATCGCTAAACGAGAGTTTCCACGAGTTAAATCGCTTACCGTGAGTTGCGGTTTTTGCCAACTCATTGGCAGTGACATGGTGCCGCAGTTAGTGCAAAAAGCTGACACTGCTCTGTACGCAGCAAAAAATGGTGGTCGAAACCAAGTCGTTAATTTCCACGAGCTGCCAACGGCCAATCTTTCAGGCGACTACGGTGAAGGCTTTGACGACGACATGTTGGAGCTATTTTAACCGACGTGATACACTCTGCGCCCCAAAATTGTTAGCGATAAGAGTGCTTATGAAGTTTGTACGTTGGTTTTTAGGCCGCATCATTTTGTTTTTCAATTTCATTTTTACCCCGCGTAGTAAAAAGCGTGAACCGCAAGCCCAGCAGCAGTTAGATGCGCAAACTGCGAACATGGCTTTGTATCAATTTCATGCATGCCCGTTTTGCGTAAAAGTACGTCGCTCGATTAAACGCAACGGTCTCAAGATTGAAACCCGTGATGCTAAAAACGATGACAACTATCGCCAAGAGTTAGCAGAGCAAGGTGGCAAGGTAAAAGTGCCATGCCTGCGTATCGAAGAAAATGGTCAAGTGCAGTGGATGTATGAATCATCAGATATCGTTGCTTATCTTGATAAGTTAGCAGCATAAATCCCGATTCCTTCCCCGCAATGAAACACCCAGTAAATTATCTCTAGTCTGTGTGTTCATTGCGGTGTTTTGTGCTACGAAATTACCCGCCTTTGTGCTAGCATTTGCAGCAAATTTTTAGTTGCTAAATGAAAGAGAAGCTAGCATGACTGAGAACAAGATTGTTCGTACCCGCGTTGCCCCGTCACCAACGGGTGATCCGCACCTAGGCACAGCCTACATTGCCCTATTTAACTATTGCTTTGCTAAGCAGCAGGGCGGTGAATTTGTATTACGTATCGAAGATACGGATCAGGTACGCAGCACGTCTGAGTCTGAACAAGCAATCATGGACAGCTTAAAGTGGTTAGGCCTGCAATGGGATCATGGTCCAGATGTGGGCGGTGAGTTTGGCCCTTATCGCCAGTCTGAGCGCTCTGATTTATACCGCAAATATGCACATCAATTAGTAGAGCAAGGTAAGGCATTTTACTGTTTTGCCACTGCTGAAGAACTTGATGAAATGCGTGAGCAGCAAATGGCTGAAGGTCTGCGCCCTAAATACGATGGTCGTGGCTTGAACCTAAGCGAAGATGAAGTAAAGGCAAACCTTGAAGCGGGCAAACCATACGTGATCCGTATGAAAATCCCTGCTGAGGGCACATTCACGTTCAACGACTACCTACGTGGCGACATTGAGATCCCGTGGGAAAACGTCGACATGCAGGTACTATTGAAGCAAGACGGCTTCCCGACTTACTTCCTTGCAAACGTTGTTGATGACCACCACATGCAAATCAGTCACATCTTCCGTGGTGAAGAGTGGATTAACTCAGCACCTAAGCTATTAAAACTATATGAAGATTTCGGCTGGCAGCCACCTGTGCTTGGTCACTTACCTCTGCTTCGTAACCCAGATAAGTCGAAATTATCGAAACGTAAGAACCCGACTTCAATCAACTACTACAAAGAAATGGGCTTCTTACCAGAAGCGGTATTGAACTACCTAGGTCGTATGGGTTGGTCTATGCCTGATGAGCGCGAAAAGTTCACCTTGGAAGAGATGATTGAGCACTTCGATATGAAGCGTGTATCACTGGGCGGCCCGGTATTCGACGTAGAAAAACTGAAGTGGTTAAATGGTACTTGGTTACGTGAAGACTTCTCTGACGAGCAGCTTATTCAGCGATTTGTCGAGTGGAAATACAATGGTGCTATGCTACAGCGCATCTTGCCTGAAGCGAAAGCTCGTATCGATACGCTATCTGATCTTGTGGACTTAGCAGGTCACTTTGTTGCTGGTATGCCGCATTACGATCCTGCACTACTAACAGACGGCAAGGTAGAAGAAGATGTAGTGCGCCAAGCGTTACAGTTCTTCATTTGGGAACTTGAAGTGCTGCGTACATGGGAAAAATCTGAAATCTTCGCCATTGCGAAGAAAGTAGCGACGTTCCACGAGCTTAAAATTAAAGATTTCCTAGAACCAATTTTCGTTGCAATTACGGGCAAGAAATCATCGACTTCTGTTATTGATGCGATGGAAATCTTGGGTTCTGATATGTCTCGTGCACGTCTACGTGTTGCCCTTGAGCACTTAGGTGTTTCTAAGAAGCAAGCGAAAAAACTAGAGAAAGCATACCGCGATTTTAACTAATAAAATTGTGAGAAATACCAGCCGTCTTGCTCACAAGACGGCTTTTTTTGTGCCAAATTGTGGTAAAACACAACAGATACGACCTCTCTTTGCGTATTTTTTGTTACACTGCCGCAGTTTTTTTGTACTCAAGTAGAGCAAATATGTTAGAGCAGTATTATCAAGATTTTGGCACCCACGTGTGTATTACCCGCGAACAGGGCAGCCGTTTTGCCAAAGGCGTTGCTGATGATTTCAATCCACTTCATGATGTTGAAGCGAAAAAATTCTGTGTGCCAGGTGACTTACTATTCTCTGTAGTCCTTGATAAGTATGGTATTAACGAGCAAATGCGTTTTACTTTCGCCAACATGGTTGATGAAGGCGTAAAGCTAGGTATGCCAGAGGGCGCAGCACAGTTCGACATCAAAGATGGCGACAAGTGTTACCTCAGTGTGGCGCGTGAAGGTAATAACAATGCCTGCAAAACGCTGACTAATGCATTAATTAAGAACTACGTTGAGTTCTCAGGTAAAGCATTCCCGCACGTAGTAATCCCGTTGATGGCCACGAAAGGGGTGATGATTAACCCTGCGCGCCCGATGATTATCTACGAATCAATGAGCATTCACCTTGATAAACTTGATGCGGTTGCGCCACAGCTGCGTGAAGCTGAGCATGAGTTCACGTACGAAGGTAAGCGCGGCAAAATCGTCTTACGCTTTGATTTACTTGAAAATGATGAAGTGATTGGCCGCGGTGAGAAGCACATGCTGGTATCGGGACTTCGCGAATATTGTCAAGACACGGTGGATGAGTTGATCCGTGGTTACAATGAGAAGAAAGCGGCGCTGAAACCAGCGTAAAAGTGGTCGAGACGTCGACTAATGCGTTTTTAAAGGGTCAATGTGAGAACATTGGCCTTTTTTGTTTTGTTGGGGTGCCAACATGCGCTTTTTGATTGTCAGGCCACCGACAATGGCGTTATTTGGTGTTGGTCGTCGATTCGGCGAGCAAACTGAAGGCACAGGTTCTGAAGTTAATTTTGTTTTACACGACAGTGATTACGCTAACAAAGGGTTTGGAATTTATGCTATGCAATCAGCTTCATCTGGCTTAGAGGAAACAAATTTAAGTGGGGGATTGCGTTCGGTTGGTATCGATTATAACTACCGAAAAAACATCAACAGTGATTGGCAAATCTATGGCGAAGCACTATTTGAGTATTTCAGTAGTGAAGTTAGAGATAGCCCCATTGCACGCAGTGATTTCGAAGCTGAAGTAGGTGTTGGATTTATTTATAAATTTTAGTTTCATCTGAAAAGAGCAATGATTTCGAGAGTAATTAAATTTATCGACTGACACGATAGAGATATAAGATCGAAGTGCCAGTAAGATAAATACCCGCTTTTCGCTTTTTTCGGAATTACAGATTTTTTAGACTTTCTGTAGAACGTAGGTTTATCGGCCTAATCCCTCGCTTGGACTACGAGCGAAAACATGCTCAGGGCAGGGATGTCCTGTGCATGTTGGTTAGGTTCATTTCTCGTGGCGCGTTGAGGAAATAATGCAATCTTGGGGCGCTTCGGGGTTCTCAAGGGGGGGCGTAAACCACCCCTTAGGTGTTGTCGCTACCGCGACCAGATCTCAATTTGAAGGCTTATCTAACATTTCATATTAAGCTTTAAGTGGAACTTATGGTGTTGGTTACTTCTGTGTTTTGTGCCCACACTTGTTAAGTAAATCCTGCCAAAACTTTGCACCTTTGCGTCTTGCTAGGCGCATATTGTTGTCGGGAATACTTTCTGGCTCATCATAACTTTCAAGCGCTTGCTCCATACTTTCTTCACGGATAATGTGCAGCGTAGGGTAGGGGGCACGGTTGGTGTAATTAGCCGCATCGTTATCGGTGCTGTCGGCGAACACGTAATCAGGGTGGAAGTGGGCAAGCTGGTAAGTGCCTTCAAATCCTTGCGCGACTAACAGCGCGTTGGCTAAATCAATCAGGTCGAGAAAGTCTGCAAAGTCAGTAAAACCGTGTTCAAAGCACACCAATGTGGTTTCAATTTCCGGATACTCATTGAGTACTTGGCATTGTTCCAAGGTGTCCATCACTGCATCTTCGGCCGTTGATGCACCACTGATATGATAGCGGATAGTGTTGTTTTCCATCTCTTTGCGCGCAAATGGGCAAAAGTTGTATTTTACGATGACCGCGCGAACCCATTCGCGCATCGCTTGTTCACACTGAGTCATGATGCTACTCCTGAATTCAAGGTGCCTTTTATTAAGGTGACGGTGCGTGCTATCGCACCTTGATTTTGTTTTACAACTTCCAAGCCTTGTTGGCCCATTTGGGTGCGCGTTTGGGTATCTTGTAATAAGTCGAGTAGCTCAGTGGCCAACGTTTGTTCATCAACAAAGCGGGCTCCGCCTTGCTCAATGAGCGCGGGGTATACATGATCAAAGTTGAAAGTGTGTTTACCACTTAATACAGCAATGCCATGCGCACAGGCTTCGAGGGGGTTATGGCCTCCTCGGGTGATTAAACTCCCACCGATAAAAGCCACATCCGCAGTGCCATAAAGCATGGTGAGTTCGCCTAGGGTATCTGCTAGCAGTACAGCTTCACCTTGGTAAGCGTCTTGGCTTCTGCGGCTAAATGTCACGCCCAGTTCGCCGAGTAATTGAGCGACTTTATCGAATTGCTCTGGGTGACGAGGAGCAACTATAAGTACAGCATCAGGGAAGCTTTCTCGAACCTTATTGTGTGCTGCAATCAAAATCTCTGGCTCTCCAGGGTGAGTTGAACCAGCTATCCAAATAGGTCTTTCACCTAAGCATTGCCTTTCATTGAGCGCTTGCTCGCGCTGCATCTCACTCACACTGATATCAAATTTGATAGAGCCGGTAATTGTTAACTTTTCAGGAGCCAGCCCCAGTGCAACAAAGCGTTCGCCATCGTCTTGGTGGTGGCAGGCAAGTAAGTCTATGTCGTTCAAAATAGCGTGTGTTAGCGGCGCTACGCGGGCATAACCTTGCGCTGATTTTTCTGACAAGCGGGCATTGATAACCAAGGTGCTTAGCCCTGCGGTTTTAGCACTGTGTAGCAAGTTAGGCCACAGCTCAGTTTCAATAATAGCGAGCAGTTTTGCTTGGCTGCGGCGAACAAAGCGCCGTTGCGAAAGTGGTAAGTCAAACGGTAAATAAGTTACATGAACACGCTGTGTGGCAATTTCATTGGCAAAGAGTTGATTAATTTGCTCTCGGCCTGTTGGCGTATTGGTGCTGATCACTAAAGTGTAATGACTCTCATCATTTAGGAGGGCTTTGATGAGTGGAGCAGTGGCCAGCACCTCTCCTACAGACGCACAATGTAAAATGATATCGCCTCGGGCCTTGGTAAAGCCAAAGCGCTCAGTAAAGTGCTCGCGGTAGCCGGGGTTTTTGCGCCCACGTAGGCCATACAAATACAACCACACGAGTGGCATTAATAAGGTAAGAATAAGGGTATAAAAAAAGCGAGAAATCAAAGCAATCAATTGAATCAATGGCAAAGGGTAAGTGTACCCTGAGATGAGAGCGAAGCCAAAGCTTTACAATTTAACTGCTGAGTAATGCGAATCAATTTGTTAGTATCTGCGTCATTATAATGAAGCGCTAGGAAAGCAAATGAATGGATATAAACTGACCAGCTCCCTCGTAGCTGGTGTTTTGTTGTGTGCTGCAACGGGTTATGCGCACGCCAAGCCAACTGCGTATTTGCCAGTAGGCTATGATGTGAATTTGGAACAGCAAATTGACCGTATGTTTATCAAAACAACGGGCACGCCAATGGCTAAACCCTACCGTATGAGCGAAATTGACAAAGCTTTAGGTCAGCTCAAAACAAAAGATCCTGCTTTGCACCGCTCCATTACTACCAAATTAAAAGCCTATCGTAGCAATGATGCCGTGACTCGAGCCGGTGTCACGCTGCGTTACGAGCACGATAAGACGACACCGATTGCTAATCAACGTGGCCTAACCACAGATGAGTGGGGACAGGTGATGTTTGAAGGGATCTGGCGCCCAAACAATGCCATGTTGATGCAAGTGGGCTTGGAGTATCGCGCCGAAGCGGGCGATCTTGTGCCTTACAATACCTTTGTGGCGATTGCTGGTGAAGATTTACAGTTGAATGTGGGCTACAAAGAACATTGGTTCTCGCCGTTTAAAACAGCTGCGCAAATGGTCTCGACCAACGCTAAAACATCACCATCAATTTCACTGGGCATGGTTGCTCCAGCCCATAACTGGTGGAATTTCGATTTTGAGTTGTATTACACCGAATTAGAGTCAGTTAAAGAAGGCATTCAATATCAAGGTGAGTGGTACGACGGCAGTCCTCGCGTGGCTGGAACTCACATTAGTTTTGAACCAGTGCAAGGTTGGAAAGTTGGCCTAAACCGCATTATGCAATTTGGTGGTGGCCCTCGCGAAGTGGACTTCAAAGACGTATTCGATGCGTTTTTTGACCCTGCAGGCAGTGACAATAGTTATTCCGAAGAAGAGCGCGATACGGAGTTGGGTGACCAACTAGCTTCCCTCACCTCGACTTTCTATTTTGATTGGGGGATGCCTGCAGAGTTTTACTTTGAATACGGTGGTGAAGATACCCAAGGGGGTAGTAACTACAGTTTAGGTAACCAAGTAACATCCTTTGGTTTGTATTTGCCGCAGTTAACGTCCAGCATTTCGGCGCGTTATGAATACAATAAGTGGAAAACGAGCTGGTACACAAACGGTCTATACCGCTACGGTAACACAAACGATGGCTTTGTTTTTGGCCACTATGCGGGCGATAGACGTATCTTTGGTGACGGTGTTCCTGCTGAGGTGCATGCCTTGGTACTGGACTACCAGCAGGATATGGATTCACTGTGGCAGCTGAAGCTGACTATGCAGGATAATGACTCTGAGCGTTACACTGGTGCGCAAGAGCTACAAATTCTCAATAGCCAAATCATTGATGGTTACCGAGTAGAAACTCAGCTGACCTACGGTAACGATGTGTTTGATGAAAGCTATGGACATGCGTCCGTTTCTTTATATTGGTAAGCACTAACTAGGCATTGGCCAGCAGTGCCAATGCCTTGTCTGCCACTGTTTGCGCGCTGATACTGTCTACGCGCTTGCTACCAACTAGCACTTCACCTGGGCCAAGCGGTCGCCAATGATGTGCCTTTTCTCGAATCAAAGCTACAGCGGGGACGCCCAGACTTGCCGCCAGATGCATAATGGCTGTTTCCACACTAATAACAATTTTGGCATGGCTTATCATCGCCGGTAATTGGAAAAAATGTTGCTTGGCGCTAAAAGTTGTGACGCGAATACCCTCTAAATCAGTAGCTTGTAATTCACTCTCTAAAGCGGGCAGCATTTCTGTCGGCGCGTTGATGATAAATTGTAGATTCGGTTGGCGGTGATGCATTGCCCGAATGCAATCTAGTACTTGAGACAACTGCCAATCACGTTTGTGAGTAGTGGATAAATGATTAATAAAAACAAGGTTATCCGTGCTCTGTGATGATTGCACTGCCGCTAGATAAGATTGCGGTACTTGCAGTTGTTGAAATGCAAAAGCGGGCTGAGGCATCTCAATTAAGGCGCCAAAGTGGTGCTGGTAAAACTCACTAATATGATCAAACTGCGCACTTTCCTTGATGCTAATGCTGGCATCTAGTGCTTTTATATGGGCACTATTACAAAGCTTTTGCCAAGGGCTGAGCAAGTACGCACCCGCTGCAAAGTTATCGCCCGCGATTTGGCGTGCGTATTTACAAAAGCGTTCACTGCGTTGTGTCGCAATGAAAAAGACGATGTCGTATTGGGCGTTTTGAGCTTGTGTTAATTGCTGTTGGCGTTGCTTTGGAGAGCTTGGGTTAGGATACAAAGTACCAATATTGGGTTCGCTTTCTAACCACTGGCTAAGAATTTGATTTCGACCACTGTGCCAAGTTTTTGTGTTGTCGCGACAATCGTCAAACCAAATATCAATTTGCAAATGCGGGTAGGTCGCCGCTAGCTGCTGTAAAAACACGCCTTGATATACGTAATCACCTATCGCTAAATGACTCATGTAAAGCACACGCTTTGCATTAGCTAGTTTTTTTGCGCTGATTAAGGGAATACTTCCGTGCACTGACACTTATCAAAGCCTGATCTAAATTCTATCGAGCAATGATAGCAAAGCGCGCAGGGCATTGGCAGAGTATATTTGTGGCAATTTCGTTAATAGCTAATTAAAGTTGCACACACTACTATATAGCAAGACAAAGATTGTCTTTTTTGTGTACAGTCAACTTACTTACCTTACCTACATACTGCGAATACCCGCTCGCAGTACTTAGTACAAAAGCGTGCAATTCTAAAAACTCTTTGGAATAATGCCGTTAAAACTCGCGAATGAGGAATGAACATGGTCAATACTGACAACGCAGCGGCTACATATTTCGATAGCCTTGCTCGCCACCGCGCTCTTTTTGAAACAATGGATAAGTACCAAGAAGAAGCATCTCAGTTATTAGCGCAATGCCACAAGGCGCTCCAAGCAGGTGGTAAGGTTATTTGGTTTGGTAATGGCGGCAGCGCTGCTGATGCGCAACACCTTGCGGCCGAGTTTGTTGTTCGCTACAAAAAAGAACGTGGTCCGTTAGCATCAATTGCGCTAACGACGGACACATCTATCCTTACAGCTCATTCGAACGACTATCACTTTGATACGGTATTTGAACGCCAAGTGCAGGCGTTGTGCAAACCACAAGACTTGGTGATTGGCTTAACAACTTCAGGCACCAGCCCAAACATCAACCTCGCTTTGGCTGCAGCAAATGAGATCGGCGCGTACACCGTCGCCTTGACGGGTCGTGATGGTGGTAAAGTCAAAGATATCGCTAAATTACCGATTATTATCGCCAACGATGAAACGGCGCGTATCCAAGAAGCCCATATGTTCATCGGCCACTGGCTGTGTGAAGCGCTCGATCTGCTCGTTGCGGAGTAATACATGGATTTAGGTTTACTTAAGAATTTAAATAAAGCAAAAGTGCTGGTAGTGGGTGATGTCATGCTTGACCGCTACTGGCACGGTGATTCCGGTCGTATCTCACCAGAAGCGCCGGTGCCAGTGGTAAAAGTGAATCAACTGGAAGACAAAGCAGGCGGTGCCGCGAACGTGGCTAAAAATATTGCTCGCTTGGATGGTCAAGTGGGTTTGCTTGGTTTAATTGGCGAAGATGAAAGTGGACAAACACTTGAGCGCATTTTAGCCAATGAGCACATCGACTCACAGTTAGTCCATGTTGTTGATTTGCCTACTATCGCCAAAATGCGGGTGATCAGCCGCCATCAACAAGTTGTGCGTCTAGACCAAGAAGAGCAATTCTCAAAAGAGCACTCACAACTGCTTCTCAATCGTTTAGAGCGAGTTGTTGATGACTATGACTTCGTACTTTTCTCTGACTATAACAAAGGCTCTCTTACACTGATTGAAGCGATGATCCGCGTTGCCAAAGATGCGGGTAAAACAGTGCTTGTTGACCCTAAGTCGCCGCAGCTTGGTTTATACCGAGGTGCTGATTACATTACGCCAAACTTGAATGAATTTAAGCTTGCAGGTGGTGATGCAAGCTCTGAGCAAGCCTTGACGGACAGCGCGCGAGCGTTAATTAAAGAAGCGGGTATTGGCGCTATGCTCCTGACTCGTTCAGAGCAGGGGATGTCGCTTATCAGCGCGACAGAAAAGCACGATTTCGCTGCGCAAGTACGTGAAGTCAGTGATGTGACAGGTGCTGGCGACACCGTTATCGCCACGCTGACTGTGATGCTTGGAGCAGGGATGACACCAGCAGATGCTGTTGAACTGGCAAACATTGCGGCGGGTATTGCGGTAAGTAAACTCGGTGCGGCAACGGTATCACCGGAGGAACTGAGTCGTAAGCTGGGTCAGTATTTGCGTCAAAACGGTGAGCACTATCAGACACCATTTGAATCTGTATTGCAGCATATTGAATTTGCAAAGCAAAATGGCGAAAAGATTGTTTTCACTAACGGTTGCTTTGATATCCTGCATGCAGGGCATGTGCGCTATCTTGCGCAAGCTAAAGCGATGGGCGACCGCCTGGTTGTGGGACTGAACACCGATGATTCAATAGCCCGATTAAAAGGCCCAGAGCGTCCAATAAACCCGCTTGATGAGCGCGCTATGGTACTTAGTGCCTTGGCTGCCGTTGACTGGGTGATCCCATTTGGCAAAGAAGAAGAGAACGACACGCCAGCTAAACTAATTGAGCAAATTAGCCCGGATATTTTAGTCAAAGGTGGCGACTACAAAGTGGAAGACATTGCTGGCGCTGACCATGTATTGCGCCACGGTGGTCAGGTTGAAGTGCTAGAGTTCCTTAATGGTTGCTCAACGTCGAATGTGATCAGCAAGATCCGCTCTTAATATTTCACAAGGCTTATCAGCAGCTTAGTGCTCGCTGATAAGCTTCTTCTAATTTCTGCCAATCACTTTGCTGCCAGTGAAAACTCGGTTGCCTACCCGCCTCTTTAGTAAAACTGCGCTGTAAACGCTGCATATTTTGTTGCTGCCACTGCGTTTGTGGTGGGCGAAGTTCACCGCGATCAAAATCAATGACATGGACCTTATCTTGGTCATCAAACAGCACATTATTGATGTTTAAATCTGCGTGATACACGCCAGCTTTGTGAAAACGAGCAATGGTTTCGCCAATATGGGTTATTAGCTGTGCAGCCAAAGGTCCTGCAACTAGACGCTCACAAAGGCTCGTTGCTCCTTCTAGTGCACGAGTAATGATATCACCGCGATAAATGAGGCCTGAACGTGTTACCAAAGCGGCTATGGGCTCGACTACAGGCAGACCTTGCTGATGCAGTTCGCACATCAAGGCAAACTCTTTGTAAACACGGGTGTTGTCCATGCCTGTGAACAGGTATTGGTCTTGCAATACCTTACCTACCAAACCGCCGCGCCAGTAATGACGAAGCACCGCTTTTAACTCTTTTTCAGCAAAAAAATAGGCGGTCGCTCGACCTGTTTTTTGTGCGAACACCTTGTCTTGTTCAAGCCAGTATTGCGGATTGAACCAGTGTTCATTGATAGCAAGCGGGTTACTTTCTTGGGTGAATAAAGTCTGGTTTTTGCTTACAGAGGTTAGTTGCATGGGTCAGAGTGATTATCGCAAGGTGGCATCAGTGTAGCGTTTTTTATACTGGCAATAAACTTATATGCCTCAGAGCACTTGAACATAACTTGCAATGCGCTGAGGTTGCTTTACCATTTGCTCAGTTTTTCTCTTAAGGAAGCGCCCAGTGCAACTCAACTCTGTGCAATCGATTTGTATTCTTCGCCTTTCTGCAATTGGTGACGTGTGTCATGCAGTTGCTGCGGTTCAAGCTATTCAGCGTGTTCATCCAAATGCCAAAATTACTTGGGTAATAGGCAAGGTGGAAGCCATGTTGCTTGGTGGGCTACCAGGCGTAGATTTTGTCATTTTCGATAAAAAACAGGGTAAACAAGCGTTTAAAACCTTACGAGCACAGTTAAAAGGGCAAAAGTTTGATGTGCTGCTTAATATGCAGGTGGCATTTCGCGCTGGGCTCGCCAGTCGTTGTATAAAGGCCAAGGTGAAATTGGGCTTTGATAAAGCGCGCTCCAAAGAATTACACAGTTTGTTTATCAACAAACGGATTGAGCCTAAATCTGAGCCGCATGTACTCGAAGGCTTTATGCAATTTGCCCAGCAGTTGGGGGTAACTGATTTCACACCACATTGGCAACTGCCACTGAGCGACAGCGACCATCAAAAAGCGGTGGAACTGGTGGGTGATGAAGGTGAGCCGCTACTCATTATCAGCCCAGCAGCAAGCAAAGCAGTGCGCAACTGGTTGCCAGAGCGCTATGCACAGGTGGCCGACCATGCCATAAAACAAGGGTTCAAAGTGGCGATTACGGGTGGTCCAACTGAGATGGAAAAAGCTCTGGCCGAGCAAATTAGTGAGCACTGCCAAGCAGAGGTGTTAAACCTTGTTGGCAAGACATCACTTAAAGAGTTGACCTGCGTCTTAGGCCTGGCCACTGTGGTGTTAGCTCCAGATACGGGCCCTGCACACATGGCCGTGACACAAGGCACACCGGTGATTGGCTTGTACGCGCACTCCAACCCTAAGCGCACGGGCCCATACTTGTATCAAGATTATGTGGTAGAGGTTTATAACCAAGCCGTTATTGAGCAACATGGTAAACCCGCCACACAGTTGCCTTGGGGTGTGCGCGCTAAAGGTGAGTTGATGGACAGAATTAGCACAGACGCTGTCATTGCCATGTTCGATAAAGTAGTAAGAGAACACAGACTATGAGCAACAAAGCCGTTTTCCTAGACCGTGACGGGGTAATTAACGTTGATCACGCCTATGTGTATAAACCACAAGATTTCGAATTTATTGCGGGTGTGTTCGACGCCTGCGCTGAGTTCGTTAAGCAGGGTTATCGCTTAATCGTGGTAACCAACCAGTCTGGCATTGCCCGTGGTTATTACAGCGAAGCACAATTCGCTCAGTTGAGCGAGTGGATGAAAGCACAATTCGCTGCGCATAATGTGCATATCGACGCTGTATATTACTGTCCGCATCACCCGAAAAAAGGACAAGGTGAGTATTTACAAGACTGTGATTGTCGCAAACCCGAGCCAGGAATGCTGCGACGTGGTATCGAGGCATTCGACTTAGATCCGAGTCAATGTGTGATGGTAGGTGATAAGCATGGTGACATGGTGGCGGCAAAACGCTGCAACATCGGCACTAAAATTTTGGTACGCAGCGGTCAAGAATTTAGTGATGAAGCGCTGCAAGATGCTGATTTTGTTTGTGACTCTTTAGCAGCGGTGCCAAAGCTACTTACATTTTGAATTTTTATTCATATATTTCAATTTATTATGTGAATCTATTTCATCTATAAACAATGCATTTCTAGTGCGAACCTTTTACAATAGCGCTAATTTAAAAGATTACCCTTGGGGCTGGCATTGTGGCCTGTGCCCCTAAATACCTGTTCTAGTATCGGAGACATTTATGAGAGCTTCTGCGTTTTATACTCAGCTGCAAGAGCAAATCGAGCAAGTGAAGGCTGAAGGCCTTTACAAGAGCGAGCGCATTATCACTTCACAGCAACAAGCTGAAATTGAAGTAGCAAGTGGTGACAAAGTTATCAACTTTTGTGCGAACAACTACTTGGGCTTAGCGAACCATCCTGAGTTAATCAAAGCTGCGCAGCAAGGTTTGAGCGATCACGGTTTCGGTGTAGCGTCTGTTCGTTTTATTTGTGGTACGCAAGACATCCATAAAACACTTGAAGCTAAAATCAGTGATTTCCTGAAAACAGAAGACACGATTCTTTACTCATCATGTTTCGATGCCAACGCAGGTTTATTTGAAACCATCCTTGGTGCGGACGATGCGATTATCTCTGATTCATTGAACCACGCGTCAATCATTGACGGTGTTCGTTTGTGTAAAGCAAAACGCTTCCGCTACGCCAACAATGATATGGCTGATCTTGAGCAACAACTGATTGCAGCGACAGAAGCGGGTGCTAAAACAAAGCTTATCGCGACAGATGGCGTGTTCTCAATGGACGGCGTAATTTGTAACCTAGAAGCGGTATGTGACCTTGCTGATAAATACGATGCGTTGGTGATGGTCGATGACTCGCACGCTGTCGGTTTTGTTGGCGAAAACGGTCGTGGTACGCCTGAATACTGTGGTGTGATGGACCGCGTAGACATCATCACTGGTACGCTAGGTAAAGCGCTGGGTGGCGCATCAGGCGGTTACACATCAGGTAAAAAAGAAATTGTTGAGTGGCTACGTCAACGTTCACGTCCTTATTTATTCTCAAACTCGCTTGCGCCTTCAATCGTGACGGCATCAATCCGAGTGCTAGAAATGTTGGCAGATGGTAAAGAATTGCGCGACACGCTTTGGTCAAATGCAGCGTATTTCCGTGAGCAGATGGAAGCCGCTGGGTTTACCTGTGCCGGTAAAGACCACGCTATCATCCCAGTTATGCTAGGTGATGCTAAACTTGCAGGACAAATGGCTGACAAGCTACTTGCTGAAGGCATTTACGTGACTGGCTTCTCTTTCCCTGTAGTACCAAAAGGCCAAGCGCGTATTCGTACTCAGATTTCTGCTGCCCACACCAAAGAGCAGCTTGATAAAGCAATTGCAGCCTTTACTCGCATTGGTAAAGAGCTGGGCGTTATTTAAGGAGCGCATTGATGAAAGCATTATCAAAACTTAAGGCTGAAACAGGCATCTGGATGACAGATGCGCCTAAGCCAGAAGTAGGTCACAATGATTTGTTAATCAAGATCCGCAAAACAGCTATCTGTGGCACCGATGTACACATTTACAAGTGGGATGAGTGGGCACAAAACACTATTCCTGTGCCTATGGTTGTTGGCCATGAGTACGTAGGTGAAGTCGTTGATATGGGCCAAGAAGTACGTGGTTTTGAAATTGGCGACCGTGTATCGGGTGAAGGTCACATTACTTGTGGTCACTGCCGTAACTGTCGTGCTGGCCGAGTACATTTATGCCGTAACACCATTGGTGTGGGTGTTAACCGTGAAGGTAGTTTCGCAGAATATCTTGTGATTCCAGCGTTCAACGCGTTTAAGATCCCAGATAACATTCCAGATGAATTAGCATCAATCTTCGACCCGTTTGGTAACGCTGTACACACAGCGCTGTCTTTCGATTTAGTCGGTGAAGATGTGCTAATTACAGGCGCTGGCCCAATCGGCATTATGGCTGCTGCGGTAGCTAAGCATGTGGGCGCACGCAACGTAGTGATCACCGATGTTAACGAGTACCGCTTAGATCTTGCTAAAAAAATGGGCGCAACGCGCACAGTTAACGTCGCTCAAGAAAAGCTTGAAGACGTGATGAAAGAGCTGGGCATGACAGAAGGCTTCGACGTAGGTCTTGAAATGTCGGGCGTACCCGTGGCGTTTAACTCAATGCTGAATAACATGAATCACGGCGGTAAAATCGCAATGCTAGGTATTCCACCTTCAGACATGGCGGTTGATTGGAACCAAGTGATTTTCAAAGGGCTTATCATTAAAGGCATCTATGGCCGAGAAATGTTTGAGACTTGGTACAAAATGGCAAGTTTGATTCAATCAGGCTTAGATATTTCGCCAATCATCACTCATGAGTTTAAAATCGATGACTTCCAAGAAGGCTTCGATACTATGCTCAGCGGCCAATCTGGTAAAGTGATTCTAGACTGGGCATAATTGCATTGGCTTAGCATTGTTAAGGCGGCTTAGGCCGCCTTTATTGTTTACACAAGATTCGGAGCATCATGGCTTACAAACATATTTCAGTCGCACAAACCCGTGAGTTATTAGATAACGACAATGTCGTGATTGCAGATATTCGCGACCCTAACTCGTTTGCTGCAGGGCACATTCCTTCTGCTGAGCACCTCAATAACAGCAATATTGGTGAGTTCATGCTACACAAAGAGTATGACCAACCCATTATTGTGGTGTGTTATCACGGTATTAGTTCACAAGGCGCAGCAGGCTATTTGGCCGAACAAGGCTTTGATGACGTTTATTCCATGGACGGTGGTTTCAGTGCATGGGCAACGCAATTTCCTGAATTGGTAGAAAAATGATTGAATTAGGCAGCACCAATAATGTTCGCGCAGCACAAGGGTTCGTTGATTATCTCAGTACCCAAGGATTTCACGGAGCGCTAAAAGCGGGTGAAAATGGGCATGTGATCATTGGTGTTGCACCTGAACACTTTCATCAAGTGCAGCCACTGTGGCAAGAGTTCCAGCAACAGCCAAATCATCCAAGGTACGTCGATGCCGCTTGGGAAGCAGGAAGTACAGACTCAGGGCTAGTGTACGGTGGTCCAAAGCTCAACTTAGTATCGCGATTCAACCAACTGAGTTGGTTAGTGAAAGGCGTGAGCATTGCCAGTATCGTTATCTACGCTTTGTTTTTATTGGGGCAATTCAGCGATATTTTTCCAATTTTGCAATTTAAAGCCAACCAACCACTTTCATGGCTGACTCCGTCGATAGTGCATTTCTCAGCTATTCACTTGATCTTCAATGTGTTGTGGTGGTTGACCTTAGGTCCGGCCATTGAAAAGCAAACATCTAAAATGACCTTAGTCAGCGTGTTTATTCTGGGCTCTTTAGCCAGTAGTTGGGCGCAATTTATCATGGTTGGACCAAATTTCGGTGGCCTTTCGGGCGTGGTATACGCGCTAGTTGGTTTTTGCTGGATATACCCAATCCTAGCTAAAACACCCGCGATGATGACTAAGGGCATGATTGGCTTTCTATTATTGTGGTTAGCCTTTGGCTTTACCGATACCTTCTTTATCCCTATGGCTAATTGGGCTCATTTAGGAGGCCTCCTCAGCGGGGTGCTCATCGCCGCGTTTATGGCATTTGGAATCACAAAAAAGGCGACCTAATGGTCGCCTTGTTGCTGGTCAGTATAGTAGGAGATTATAGCTGCCAGTTCACAGAGAACGCGTAGTTACGAGGCGCACCGTAATAGCCTTGCGCCCAGTATAGGCTGTGAATGTACTTTTCATCGGTGGCGTTGTTGACGTTGAACGTTGCACTGACATTGTCAGTAAACTGATACGTGGCCACTAAATCAAGTAATCCATAAGCACTTTGTTTGGTTGTAGTGGGGATAGTTCCATTACTTTGATCACGAGAGGTTTCGGCTTGCCAGCGGTAGTTTGCACCTAAGCTCAAACCATCAAAGAAAGGTACTTGATAATTCAGCGCTACCTTGACTTGATCTTCAGGCGTGTAGTCGCGCACTAATTTACCATCAGCGGCATCGTCGCCGGCTTCAATGTCTACGTGGCTGTAGCTGAAGCTTGCACTTAAGTCTTGTGTTAAACGACCACTTAATTCAAGTTCATAGCCGTCGCTGTTGATCCCTTCTGCGGCGTAATAAACGGTGTTATCCGGTGTCGATAAAGCCGTGTCTGCCAGAGCAATGCCTACTTGTCGCGCGTCAAATAACGCAACTGTTGCAAACAGCTGACCGTCTAACAACTCAGCTTTGAAACCAATCTCTTTGCTTTCACCTGTGATTGGGTCAAGGGCTTTGCCGGTCAAGTCTTGCTCAGACTGAGGAGCGAAGGTTTCTGTATAGCTAGCATACACTGAGTAGTTATCAGTAAAGTCATACACAGCACCAACGTAAGGCACAAATTCTTCTGCGCTGTTTACTTTCGAGGCACCATACGCTGAACCAGTAGACTCCCAATCGGTATAGCGACCGCCGACCAATACCGCGAGAGGGTCGATAATCTTAAAGCGCGCTTGGGCGTATGCAGAGCGTTGGTCCGCTTCTACGACTGAGCCATTTAAGCCATCTTCTAAAGTAGGGATTGGTGCTTTGCCATCAAAGTCTTCTAATGGCGGCATTGCTGGGAAGCCGTTACCTGTTGTGAAGTCGTACAGTGACTTATCTTGGTAGTTTAAATCGGCACTGCTGACACCAAAGCTCAGGTTGTGAGTTTGCCCAAACAATGAAAAGTCACCCGTTGCATACACGTCAAATAGGTTTTGTTGGTCTTTGTAATCATATTCACTGGCATAACCTGTTAAGCCGAGGCCTGTTTCTGCACTTGGTGTGCCGTACACGTAGAACAGCTCAGAGTCTTGCTCATTGGTCATGTAGGCATAGCGTGCACGTACAAACCAGGATGTACCAAGACTTTGCTCTAATTCTACAAACACGTGTTCGTTGTCATTATTCCAGTATGACCAATCCGCAGCTGTGCTGGTCGACACATCGAAATCTGTCGCTGTGCCATCATCGTAAAACAGCGGTAGCGCGCCCCATAATGGACTGTCTGCGTCTTTAGTTTGGCGCACGTAATTGATTGAAAGCTTAGTTGTATCTGTTAGCTGGCCTTCATAGGCGAGGTAGCCGAGTGTTAAATCTGTGGCGTAGCGGTCTAGATAAGAGTCTGCTTTTTGCTTTGTTAAAACTGCACGCACTGCATGTTTGTCGTTAATTGCACCTGACACATCGGCTTCAATACGTTTTTTGCCCCATGATCCCACAGATGCGGAAGCGTTTGCTTGCGTTGTATAAGTTGGCTTTTTCAAAACCATGTTTACAGTCGCTGCGGGGTTACCTGCACCTGTCATAATACCATTAGCACCACGTACAATCTCAATGCGGTCATAGATAGATGTGTCTAACGTACCGTGCACATCGCCACGCTCTTGGGGAATACCTAGGCCATCAATTTGGAAGTTGGTGATATCAAAGCCACGTGCCTTGAAGTAGGTGCGGTCTGTCTCGATTTGCTCAACCGTTACACCCGGTGTTGATTCAAGTACAGCGTTAATATCGTCTAGTGAGAAGTCATCCATCATCGCGCGCGACACTACAGAGATAGACTGAGGTGTTTCTTTGATGGTGATGCCAAGTTTACTCGCAGATGCGGCTTGTTCGGTAATGTAATTTTTGTGGTGCTGACCGTATACAGCAACACGCTCAATTTCAGCGTCTTGTGACTCTTCAGCAAGAGCTTGTTGGCTCAATACCACACCACAAAGAATAGCAATTTTAGAAAGGGGGAAATGTTTGATAGACATAAATTTAGCACACTGATTTAGAATTTCCTGCATGGTAATCTAAATGATAATGGTTTTCAATAAGATTTAATCTTAAGGTATTTTTTCTTTTGCGCCATAAAAAAACCGCACCTAAGGTGCGGTTTTGTGAGTTTATTGGAATTAACTAGGTGCAGCGCTTAGAACGCGTACTTAGCAGAGAATTGTAATCTGTCTAAATCACCGTCGGCGCCATTTTCGGCTTCACGTTCAGCGTGTTTGAATTCGACGCCAAAGGTCATTTTCTTCACCGGAGAGTACAGCAAGTTTGCGCTATAGCTGACACTGCTCTTGGTGGGGTTGCCACTGAAGGCAAGTAGGTCGGTGTTGTTATCTGCCTCAAAGAATGAGTACAAGAAGGTTGAGCGGAACTGCTCACTCCAGTGATGCTGATAACCAATAAAGCCTGACGTCGAATCAATTGCATCTAGGCTTGAGCCGTCGTACACAGCGCCGTGAGCGACGTTTAAGCCGATGTAACGGCCAAGGCCCTTACCTTGAGTCAGCATGAATTTGATGTTGTTTTTGCCAAGGTTCACCTTACCAGAGACACTGACACCAAATGAGGTTTCATCTTCGTCTGCACCGCCTTGCTTGTAGGTAAGTTGACGCGCCAAACCTGTTACCACAACTTGACCCCAGTCAGCGCTGAAGTTATAGCGCGCGGTGAAATCCGGCATGCTCGCATCATCAGTTTCAACGCGTGCACCATTGACGGTGATTGTGCTTTCAGGGTTTTCTACTGAAAACGCCCAATTACCGACGCTGTAACGAGCTTGTGCTTGGCGAGCAAACACGGTGCCTTCCGCTGGGCCAACGAAATCCAGAGTCTCAGGCAATGCACCAACGTTCTGGAAATTCGACCATGCTTGACCAAAGAGCCAGCCGTCATAGGTGATATAGGCTTGTCGAATACGTGGTGAGTAAGAGTTCGTAACGCGCTCGTTACCACCAATCGAAGCAATGAAGTCTAGTTCGATGTTGGTTTTGACTGTTTTGCCATTATCTAATTTTGTACTGGTGCCAAAATTGAATCGCGATTGACGTGCGTGCATATCAAATACCGCATCACTGTCGGCATCATTACCCACAGGTGTGGTGCTCGGTACGTAGAAATCGCGACCAATGCTGTCCCCTGAGATTGTGCCTGCAGAGAAGTCACTCCACATCGCATCGAGTTTGACGTAACCGCCGTAGCTAACGTCTGTATTGCCGATCGTCGCAGCCTGTGCGCTGGCCGTTGCGGCACACACGGCAGTTGCCACTAATGTTTTTGTTATCAATTTGCGTGTTGTCATAATCTTGTCCTGTTCCAAGCTAGCTTTGAAAACATGGTCGTTGATGACTTTTTGGGCAATTATCTATTGGTCGTACGACTAAGGTATAGGCTGGTGACAATAAGAGGATGAATAGAGGTAAAAATGAATGAAAATTGACCGTGTTAATGGCGACAAATACAGCGCAGAACGCGGATTCTATACTAAGGTCTAATACTGTAAGACGTGCCTGTGAGTAATGCTGTGGGCAAGCCACTAGGCAACAAAAAAAGATGGAGACGCACATGTCACAGAGCATTTATCCGGTTTTTGAAAATATCAAAGACAACGCATTAGTCGATAACGAAAAATACAAAGCACTTTATGAGAAGTCGATTCAAGACCCTGAGGGTTTTTGGAAAGAACACGGACAACGTCTAGATTGGTACACGCCTTACACCAAAGTTAAAAATACTTCATTTGATAAAGGTCACATCAGCATTAAATGGTTTGAAGACGGCAAACTCAATGCTTCTTACAACTGTATCGATCGTCACTTAAAAGACAAAGCAGATAAAACGGCACTAATTTGGGAAGGCGACAACCCAGAGCAGAGCGAGCAGATCAGCTATCAACAGGTTCACGATGAAGTATGTAAACTTGCCAATGGCCTGCGTAAGCTAGGCGTGCAAAAAGGCGATCGCGTCGCTATATACATGCCAATGACGCCACAAGCTGTTTACGCAATGCAAGCATGTGCACGTATTGGTGCTGTTCACTCAGTAGTATTTGGTGGCTTCTCGCCTTCAGCGATTGCCGATCGCATTAACGACAGTGGCGCCAAAGTGGTGATCACCTCAGATGAAGGCCGTCGCGGTGGTAACTGTGTACCACTCAAAGCGAATGTAGACGAAGCTGTGCGTCAAGACAGCGTAACAACGATTGAGCACGTTATTGTGCACCAACTCACCGGTGGCGACGTGGAGTGGAACGACCACGACGTATGGTGGCATGAATTAGTAGCCGATTTGCCTGCTCACTGTGAGCCTGAGGTGATGGATGCTGAGGATCCACTGTTTATTCTTTACACCTCGGGTTCGACGGGCAAGCCCAAGGGGGTCGTACACTCCACCGGTGGTTACCTAGTTTATAGTTCTATGACGCATGAATATGTATTTGATTTACATGACGATGATATTTACTGGTGTAGTGCCGATGTGGGTTGGATCACCGGTCACAGTTACATCGCTTATGGGCCAATGGTAAACGGCTGTACACAAGTAATATTTGAAGGTGTACCAACGTATCCAAGCGCAGGGCGTATGGGCGAAATCGTTGACAAACACAAAGTCACGATTCTTTATACGGCACCCACCGCTATTCGTGCATTGATGGCTAAAGGTGATGAGCCAACTGCAACCTCCAAGCGTGATACTCTTCGCGTGCTCGGTTCTGTGGGTGAGCCAATTAACCCAGAAGCATGGGCTTGGTATTTCGAGCAAATCGGTAATAACAAGTGCCCAATCGTGGATACTTGGTGGCAAACGGAAACCGGTGGCATCATGATCACGCCATTACCGGGCGCAACTGACATGAAACCAGGTTCTGCCACCCGCCCATTCTTCGGTATTGCACCAGCGCTGTTTGATGCTGAAGGTAACACCTTAGAAGGTGAAACAGACGGGAACCTGGTTATTCTTGATAGCTGGCCGTCGCAAGCACGCACAGTATATGGCGACCATGACCGTTTCGAGCAAACTTATTTCTCTGCTTACCCTGGTGTTTACTTCACAGGTGACGGTTGTCGTCGCGATGAAGATGGCTACTACTGGATCACTGGTCGTGTAGATGATGTATTAAACGTTTCAGGTCACCGTTTAGGTACCGCTGAAATTGAAAGTGCTCTTGTTGCCCACGAGGCGGTCGCTGAAGCGGCAGTTGTTGGTTATCCGCACGATATTAAGGGTCAAGGTATCTACGTGTACATCACACCAAACGACGGTGTGGTAGTGAGCGATGAGCTGACCAAAGAAGTGCGTAACTGGGTGCGTAAAGAGCTAAGCCCAATCGCATCACCGGACATGATCCAGTGGTCACCGGGTTTACCGAAAACGCGTTCGGGTAAGATCATGCGTCGTATTTTACGTAAGATCGCTGCAAATGAGCACCAACAGCTTGGAGATACGTCGACCTTGGCCGATCCAAGTGTGGTTGATGAGCTTATTGAAAACCGCTTGAATCGTTAATTGGGCGTTAAGAGCTTGATTATCGAACGATTCTAAACGTAGACTATCGGCTATCATCTAAAGGTGATGGCCGATTTTTTTAGGAGCGAAACATGAGTCAGTTTTTAATAGCGGACGACCACCCCTTATTCAGAGAAGCGCTAAAAGGGGCACTGACCAAGCAGTTTCAGCCTTTGGAAGTATTAGAATCTGATACCTTCGACAGCACGCTAGCTGTGCTAGAGAGCCACGAAGATTTAGACATTTTACTTCTTGATCTGCACATGCCAGGCAATGGTGACTTATATGGGCTTATTCGTATTCGCGAAGACTACCCAGAATTGCCAATTGCTGTTGTCTCGGGCAGTGAGGATCTTCAGGTTGTCTCTAAAGTCATGGGCTATGGCGCGATGGGCTTTATTCCAAAGTCTTCCTCGGCGCAGGAAATTGCCGATGCTATCAATGAGATTCTTGAAGGTGATAGCTGGCTTCCAGAAAATATTAAAGACAAAGTGGAAGCGATCAGTGGCGAAGACAAAGAGCTTGCGGCGCAAGTGTCGTCGCTCACACCACAACAATATCGAGTACTCAGTTACTTACATGAAGGCTTGTTAAACAAGCAAATAGCCTATGAACTCAATATTTCAGAGGCAACGGTAAAAGCGCATATTACTGCTATATTCCGTAAACTTGGCGTTTATAACCGCACACAAGCGGTATTGATCGCATCGAAATTACAACTTGAGAGCATGGAAAGCCAACAACAATAACTACCAGGTGCTCTTAACATCCATCCGGCGTCCTATTGCAGCCGGATGGACTCTTCACTGGCTATTTAATCAAATACCACAGTTCGATTATCATTAATAAAGAGCTTATGCTCGCAGGCAAGCTCTAGCGCCTGACAAAATACCTGTTTTTCAACATCACGGCCTTTTTTCGCCATGGCTTCTGCGGTATCCGCATGAGTCACCGGACGGACTTGTTGCATTATAATTGGCCCTTCATCGAGTTCGTTATTCACGAAGTGAGCTGTGGCACCAATGATTTTCACACCGCGCTCAAAGGCCTGATGATAGGGCTTTGCGCCAATAAAGGCGGGTAGAAACGAGTGGTGTATATTGATAATTCGCCCTTCGAATCGGCTAACAAAGTCAGGGCTTAAAATACGCATATACTTAGCGAGTCCGATTAAATCAGGTTCATACGCTGCGATTTTTTCAGCCACTAAATGGTCATGCTCAGCGCGGCTTAACCCTTCATGGCTAATACAATGAAAGGGCACGCCGAAGCCTTTCGTCAGTGGTTCGAGATCAGGGTAATTGGCAATGACGGCAAGCACGTCGATATTTAACGCTTGCTCAAAACATTTCAGCAGCACGCCACCTAAGCAATGTGCCTCTTTAGTTGCTAGTAGCACCACTTTAGTCGGCTCAGTGCCATGCAGGGATAATTGCGAGCCTGCAGGCAGGCTTTGTTGTAGCTGCGCGACTAAATCTAGGTTGTCGAAATTGCCATCCAGTTCGGTGCGCATGAAAAAGCGACCATGCTGTTTATCTACAAATTCATTGTTACGGGTGATGTTCAGCCCGTGCTCGAAACACAAGCTGGTGATTTTGGCTATCAGGCCTTCTTCATCTGGGCACTGTGCCAGTAAAACTTTCTTCATTTCCTCATTCCTATTACCAAGGTTTACCGCATCGCGCAGTAAAACTAACACTTGGCTGTATGTAGGCATTTACACTCACATTACCAAGCGTCGGTCATTATGCGCAGGCTTTATGTCCGCTGGCAACGACTCGGTGTTTGAGCACTTGGTGCAGCGTGATCAAGGTGCAGTGTGATTACAAAGAATGATTCAATAATGCTTTTAACTTCGCTGGTTTTACAGGTTTAGATAGATAATGCACACCCGCGGCTTTGGCGGTGGCTTTTAAGGTGTCATCGCGTACCGCTGTGATCAGGATTGCTGGCAATTGCTGGCCACGAACTGCGCGAATTTGATCAATCACACTCAGGCCATCATCTCCATCTCCAAGTTGATAATCCATGAGGATAACGTCAATTTGCGTGTCGCTTTGCGCTATTTCTAATGCTGCTTGAGCATTTTGGCAGCTGTGGCACTGTGCCCCCCATTTATTGAGTAAGTGGGTCATGGCTTCAATGTTGGCGCTCTCGTCATCGACCACCAAGACATGGTAGTGAGATTGAGCTTGCACCGCATTGTGCGACTCTTGTGCGGTTTGAATGCGTTCGGCATTTCCGTATGGCACCTCGACTTTAAAGCAACTGCCTTTGCCCAGTACCGAGTGCATGGTTAGTCGGTGCGATAATAAATCGACCATACGCTTAACCACGCCAAGTCCCAGACCTACACCTTTATTGTCGCCAGATTCAACGCGATAAAAGTCATCAAATATTTTTTGTTGCTCGTGATCGCTAATACCTAATCCCGTATCCCATACCTCAATACTTAAATGGTGTTTACGACGGCGACAGGCCACTAACACTTTGCCGCTTTGTGTGTATTTAACTGCGTTAGAAACGAGGTTTTGAATAATGCGGCGCAAATAAGTGATGTCGCTGTGGACGATATCATTGTTGGAGCGAAGCGTTAGCTTTAAGCCTTTATCGGCGCACAAAATAGCGTATTCGTTAACCAGTGGCACAAGAATATCATCAATATGAAAGTGCCTTGGCGTTGGGGACATAGCGCCTTGATCCAATTTGGCAATATCCAGCAAGGCCGACATCAGATGCACTGTGCTGTCTAAGCTGTCGCCCAGCTTCTCAAGACTATTGCTGTTGTGCTGACTAAGCTCTTTTTCATCCATCGAAGCCAGATACAAGCGGGCAGCGTTCAATGGCTGTAAAATGTCATGGCTGGCAAGGGCAAGGAAGCGGGTTTTACTGTCATTGGCCCGTTCCGCCTCTAGTTTGGCCGCTTTTAATGCCTGCTCAATTTGCTCGCGACTGGCTATTTGCGCTTTGAGGTCTTGGTTCATTGCTCGTACTTCTTGGGTACGTGCTTCAATGCGGTTTTCCAAGTCCATATTGATTTCTTCCAGCGCATTTTGTGTTTCCATATGCGTGGTGATATCTGAGAAGCTGGTTACGAAACCGCCGTCGGGTAAGGGGTTACCAATCATTTCAAATACTTGGGAATTGCGGCGATGGCGAATAAAGTGATGTGGCGAGCCATTACGTAAGTGGCGAACACGCTTTTCTACATGCTGTTCGACTTCCCCGGGGCCACATTCGCCGCGCACAGCGTTGTAGCGGATCACTTCTTCAATAGGTTGTCCTTGCTGCAAGAAGCCCTCAGGGTAATTAAACATCTCTGCATAGCGCTTGTTCCAGGCCACCAGATTTAAGTCTTTATCGACAACGGAAATACCGTGACTGAGGTTTTCCAGCGAGGTGAACAATAAATTTTGGTTAAAGCGCAAAGCTTGAGTGGTCTCATCAAAAAAGTTAACCACTTCTTCAAACGCTAATTGTTTGCCACTGGCCACTGTTTGAATAAGTGCTTGTGCCGATGATGCACCCAACACACCGGTGAGCGCACGTTCGCAGTAGGCAATAAATTCATTGGTTGGCTGGCTGTTGTCTTCGCCCAAATCTTCACTGAGTTTGTAATGAGCAAGTACCTGAGTGCTGCGCTGGGCCCCCAAGAAGGTTTGCAACAATACTTTGAAATCGTAAACAGTAGCGTCGACGTTCTTATTCAAGCGCTTGGCAAAGTTCAGCTGTTCCATCGGATTAACAAAAGCTGCGGCTTGAATTCGGTCAATCAAACGTTCTTGTGCACCCAAAGAGAAACTTACATAGCAACAAATGTTGGCAAACAATGCCATCAGTGTGCCCTGGGTGATGAGGTTTTGCTGTGCGGCGCTATCCAAAGCCCCGTTGGCATTCATGATTGGCATGAGTAAAAACAGTGTCCAACACACTACACCCGCGGTTAAACCTGCGTACACTCCATATGCATGGCCTTTGCGCCAATACAAGCCGCCGACAATCGCCGGTAGTAGCTGTGTCACCAAAGAGAAAGCAACCAAGCCCATTGATGCCAATGTTTCACCGTGCCCAAATAGCTGCTGATAGAGGTATGAGAGTAATAAAATAGCGCCTATGGTGAAGCGTCGAACCAGTAAAATTTTCGAGCGATAGCTGCTATTTAGCTGGTTGCGACGAAATTTGCGCTTTAACAACAAGGGCAACACCACGTCATTCGAAATCATGGTGCTCAATGTCAGTGTTGCCACCACAATCATAGCCGTGGCCGCCGATAAGCCTCCGATAAACACAAACGTGGTCATGATTGAATGGTCAGTTTGCAGTGGCAAAGCCAATACAAAACTATCGGCGCTGTGGCCATGGCCAATTTGTGGAATGATAGCGGCACTGGCAATGGGGACGATCATTGCGGCGATGAGTAATAGATACAAGGGAAATGCCCATCGCGCGGTACGCAAGTGGCGAATGTCTTGGTTATCAACAACCGTAACGTGGAATTGCCGCGGTAAACAGATAATGGCTGTGGCCGCCATTAGTGTTTGGCCAATAAAGCCAAAACTAAACACTGGTGAGTCTTGCCAATGTTGCCAAACAGAGTCGAGTGAGACTTCATCAGGCAAAGAGTACAAGGTGTACAGTGCAAGCCCTGCAACAAATCCTAGTGCGATTAATTTCACTAGTGACTCAAAAGCAACCGCTAACATAAGACCGGAGCGATACTCGGTTACATCCACTTTTCGAGTCCCAAAGAATATCGCAAAAATTGCCATGATTAAGGCGCCACCTAAGGCCAATACTGGGCCGGAGACTTGTGACCCACCGGGTAAGAGTAAGAAGCTGCTGGATAGCGCTTTGAGCTGCAGTGCGATATAGGGAATGGTTGCCATTAAGGCGATAAAGGTGACGAATATCGCTGTAAGCTGACGCTTACCGTAACGGGCGGAAATAAAATCGGCGATGGTGGTGATGTTTTGCTTTTTACTCACCAGTACTAGTTTGCGCAGGAACCCCTGAAAAAACACAAACAACAGCACAGGACCGAGCAGAATGGGTAAGTAACTCCAGCCATTGCTGGCAGCGGTTCCTACCGAACCATAATAAGTCCATGACGTACAATAGATCCCCAACGACAACGCGTACACAAAAGGGTGGTGACTGATGTACTTCGCCCACGGTGTCGTTTTATCACCCCAGTTGGCTAACCAGAATAAAACACAAATGTAGGCCAGAGAGACCAGAATTAAAGCTAACGTCATGGTATTGGCTGTTATTTTTATTAGTGCATCTACCATAGCAAAAGCCGTTTGTGATTAGCAGTGGTTTTGTATTATTCAGTCATGCGACTAAGGGCTATTAGACTAATGTATTAAGCCCACGTTAATGCGTTTTGATACCATATAAAAATGATAAGAATAAATTATAAGTCTATGTAAATAATGGGTTTTTACTTGCTTTTCTGTTTTTGAAAAAGCGCGTTAAATTTTTGTTACGACTAAGGTCTGAATTTCCTCTTGCCAAAGCATTGCTAGATTCAACAGTGACGATAACAACCGATCATGCCTCAGTGCATGATGTAAAGGGGATACAAAATGGCTTTTAAAGACGCAGAACATGCTAAGGCCTATTGGAGCGAAAACCTCAGCCTCGTGTTTAAATTACTCGCGGTGTGGTTTGTCATTTCATATGTCTGTGGCATTTTGTTAGTTGACGTACTAAACGAAGTACATTTCTTTGGGTTTAAACTCGGCTTCTGGATTTCTCAGCAAGGCGCGATTTACACCTTTGTTGCTCTTATTTTTGTCTACGCAATCAAAATGAACGCGTTAGATAAGAAATACGGCGTAGACGAATAAGGAGCACAATAATGGATGTCCAAACGCTTACTTTTATAATTGTTGGCTTGAGCTTCGCGATGTATATCGGCATCGCAATCTGGGCTCGTGCGGGTTCAACAAACGAATTCTATGTTGCAGGCGGCGGTGTACCACCCGTTGCTAACGGTATGGCAACAGCTGCTGACTGGATGAGTGCAGCATCGTTCATCTCTATGGCGGGTATTATCTCGTTCGCTGGTTACGACGGTGGTGTATATCTTATGGGCTGGACGGGCGGTTACGTTCTTCTCGCTTTATGTTTAGCACCTTACCTACGTAAATTTGGTAAGTTCACGGTACCGGATTTCATCGGTGACCGTTACTACTCTCAAGCGGCACGTGTTGTTGCTATCTTCTGTGCTATCTTCATCTGCTTTACCTATATCGCAGGTCAAATGCGTGGTGTAGGTGTGGTGTTCTCACGCTTCTTAGAAGTGGATATTGAAACCGGTGTTTACATCGGCATGGTGATTGTATTCTTCTACGCAGTTCTAGGCGGCATGAAAGGGATTACTTACACCCAAGTAGCGCAGTATTGTGTATTAGTATTTGCTTACCTTGTACCAGCAATCTTTATTTCATTGATGATGACGGGTCACTTACTTCCACAAACAGGCTTTGGTGCGACCTTGTCTGACGGCTCAGGCATGTATCTGCTTGATAAACTCGACGGACTCAGTACCGAACTCGGATTTGCCCAATACACCGAAGGCTCCAAGAGCATGATTGATGTATTCGCAATTACTGGCGCGCTTATGGTCGGTACAGCAGGTCTTCCACACGTAATCGTTCGTTTCTTCACCGTGCCTCGTGTTCGTGATACACGTATCTCGGCGGCCTGGACTTTGGTATTCATCGCTATCGTGTACACCACAGCACCTGCTGTTGCGTCATTCGCTCGTGTAAACATGATTGATACTATCAATGGTAAAGACGGCAGTGGTACGCTTTATGAAGAAGCACCGCAATGGATCAAAAACTGGGAGAAAACAGGCTTAATCACATTCAACGATAAGAATGGCGACGGCCGTATGTTCTACTCAGCGGGTAAGATTGACGATCCTGCAAGTGCAAACGAAGTGAACGTTGACCGCGACATCATGGTACTGGCTAACCCTGAAATTGCAGACTTACCAGCGTGGGTTATTGCATTAGTTGCGGCTGGTGGTATCGCTGCGGCGCTATCAACAACGGCCGGTCTGTTGCTGGTTATCTCAACTTCGGTGTCGCATGACTTACTCAAGCGGACCTTAAAGCCTGATATCAGCGATAAACAGGAGCTCTTGGCAGCGCGTTTAGCAGCCATGGTGGCAATTGGTATCTCAGCGTACTTTGGTATTAACCCACCTGGCTTTGTGGCTTCGGTGGTGGCATTTGCCTTCGGCCTTGCGGCAGCGAGTTTCTTCCCAGCAATTATCATGGGTATATTCTCAAAACGCATGAATAAAGAAGGTGCGATTGCCGGTATGGTAACGGGTATTGGTTTCACCGCGGCTTACATTATCTTCTTCAAGTTTGTAAGCCCAGAGCTGAACTCCCCTGAGCACTGGTTCCTTGGTATTTCGCCAGAGGGTATTGGTCTACTTGGTATGATTGTGAACTTCGTTGTGGCTGCTGTTGTGCAACGTATGACCGCAGAAACACCGGATGAGATCAAAGAAATGGTTGAAAGTATTCGTAACCCGAAAGGTTCTTCAGCCGCTCATGCCCACTAATTCCGCCTAATACAGCGTGATAGTAGAGCCCGACCTTAGACCAAGGTCGGGCTTTTTTTGTCTGTAAATTAGACCTAGGCTGTAACTATCCACTGTGAGATGGCAACCCACGCGCAAGGAGCATGAAGGCATGTGGAACAACATCACTTTTCGGAATTAGGACGTGGACTATGAATGCCCAACACCAAGATATTTTGGATTTTGTGGCCCAGCAAGCGCCATTTAATGCTTTACCAGATTCAACCTCTGATTATTTTTGTCATCATCTCGAGGTGATTTACGTCACCCGCGAAAACCAACACTTGTGGCTAGACTCTGCACACCCAAAACTTTTCCTCATCCGCAGTGGAGTTGTAGAGTTAGTATCGCCCGATGGTGATGCTATTGCTCGCTTAACCAGCGGTGACTATTTTGGTTACCCATCCTTGCTTAGCGGCGAGGCAATCAAAAACCGCATCGAGGTCAAGCAAGAAGCCTTAGTGTACGTGTTAAACCAACAAGATTTTGATTATCTGCGCCGCGAGTACAAAGCGTTTGAGCAGTATTTTGTTCGTGCTCACTCCAATCGTCTTTTATCAACTAAATTTCAGCATCACAGTGACTCATGGTCGGAACGTAAAATTGCCGATTTGATGACGCGTCAGCCAGTTACATTGACACCCGAAGCGACAATACACACTTGTGCGCAGACTATGAGTGATCATCGAGTCTCTTCTATTATGGTGGTGCAAGGGCAACCGATGGAACAGCGCTTGATAGGCGTAGTGACAGACAGAGACTTGCGCTCGCGTGTGCTTGCAAAAGGGGTCGACCCACAGCAAAGCATTAGCGAGATCATGACCAAGAACCCCAAGTATATTTTCGAGAATAATCGGGTTTTTTCTGCCATGCATTTGATGCTTAAGCACAATATTCACCATCTCCCTGTGCTGAATGAGCATCATCAACCGATGGGCATGGTGACATCGACCGACTTGCTGCGTCAGCAAAAAAGCGACCCTGTACAACTGATTGGCCGTATTTATAAAGCCAGCGGTATAGCGGATTTAAAACGCTATGCGCAAGAGGTTCCAGAGCTGCTGGACGGCTTTGCCTATCATATTGACGATATTAGTCTTATTGGCAAGTTACTTAGTGGTATCAGTGATGCGTTGACCACCCGTTTGATTCAGCTGTTTCAGCAACAACATGGTGACGCGCCAACACGTTTCAGTTGGATTTGTTTTGGTTCGCAAGCGCGGGAAGAGCAAACTTTACACTCAGACCAAGATAATGGTCTATTGCTTCCCAATGACCTTACACCAGAGCAAATGGATTACTTCAAGCGCATGGGAGAGTTTGTTTGTGAGCAGTTGGATGTATGTGGCATTGTGCGGTGTCCGGGTAATATTATGGCCAGTAACGAGCAATGCCGATTGACCTTGAAAGATTGGCTGGCTAAGTTTTCTAAATGGTTGGCAACGCCCACACCAGAGGCCATGCTTAACTGCAAGATATTCTTCGATTTACGTTTTATCACTGGGTCGAGCGATTTATTTGCAGATTTTAGCGAAGCGCTATCTGCTTTAAAGCCAGACCAGTTGTTTTATCGCGCCCTAGCAAGTGAGCTCAACCTCAATTCAGTGCCTATCGGCCTGTTCAATCAATTGAAAACTGAAGCGGACGAGCAGCACCACAAGTTCATCGATTTAAAGCGCCGCGGCATTGTGATTATCAATGATATTGTGCGTTTGTATGCATTACAGGCCAATATTCGCTATGCCAGTACCTTGGAGCGCTTGGATGCGTTGACGAAAACGCAATTTTTATCGAAAAAAGATATTTTTGATTTGAAGGATTGCTGGCGCTATTTGACGCAACTACGACTTCATGCTCAGCTTGATAGCGAGCAGTTGCCCAGTAACTGTATTAACCCAGATAGGCTCACTTCGTTGGAGCGCCATCAGCTCAAAGAAGCATTTTATTTGGTACGCCAAGCGCAACAAGCCGCGAGCTTTAAGTTCGCTCGTGGGAGCTTATAAGCATGACCTACTCGTGGTGGCAGCAGTTAATTGCAAAGCTCGGTTTCGATGCGCATGGGCTATCCAAACCTTGGTACGAACACCGTTTTGTGGTGGTGGATTTAGAGTTGACGGGTTTAAATCCCAAAGAACATGAAGTGGTATCTCTGGCATGGGTGGTGATTGAGCAGCAAAGTATCAAGTTACATCAAAGTGGTCACTTACTCCATGAAGGAGTGTTGGAGCTGGCGCAATCGCCGATTTATCATGGTATTACAGCGCAAAGATTAGCCAAAGAAGGGTTGCCCATGGAGGAAATTCTAGAGCACTTCGCGCGTATCTGTGATGACAGTATTTTGGTGTTTCATAACAGCTTGCTCGATACGCGCTTTTTGAATGTGGTGTGCAAAGAGCACCATATCGAGTTACCTCGCATTGTGCTTGATACGCTCAAGATAGAACAGCGTAGATTAGCAAGGCAAGGGAATGATATTGCCTTTGATGCGTTGTCTTTGGAAGCGTGCAGGCAAAGATATGGGCTCATGGCCCACACCTCTCACGATGCGCTCAGCGATGCCCTAGCTACGGCGGAGTTGTTTTTGGCTCAAGCAAATCATGTTAGTAAGCAAGAGCCAGTAGCACTGAGTGAACTAATCACGGCTGGGTAATCACCGGTAAGTCCTTTTCAGTCCAGCCCATCATGTCGCCTTCTAAATGGTAAAGCTTAGTGAAACCTAACTGTTGTAAGGTTTCAATAGCAATGCCTGCTCTGCGGCCGCTGCGACAGTAGACAACGATAGGCTGTTCTTTATCTAGCTTTGCAGCATGCTCACTAATTACGTCAAAGCTAATATTAATTGCGCCTTTGATATGGCCTTGTTGATATTCTTCGCTCGAACGTACATCAAGCAGCTGCATAGGCTGCGCTTCAAAGCGGTCAACTAGCAGTTGTTGCTGTGCAATATCTTGCGCTTTTGACTGTGCCATGCTCGGTGCCATTAAGGCCATAATCGCGAGCATGCTTATTACGCTAAGACTTAATTTATTCATTGTTTTTCCTTGTGTTACCAACAGCCTTAAAGCGATGAACGTTGGCAAATTACGCATCGATCATCACGCATTTCAATTATCAGTTTACGTCCCTAACCATAGCACAACTTTGATGTTGGCTTAATCTTCCGATTGGGCGTCGCGAGCGTCACTTGTTTCATGCTATCATTGCCCCCATTTACGAGCTTATACGAGCTGACCGAAAAGGTTGGTTTTGTTATACTGTAACAACTTTATATCCGTACAGAGTGAATAGCCGTGGCTGAAGTCAGAGCGAGAGTCCATTTAAACGTGGGCAAAAAAAGTGATATCCCTGCCGAGATCGTATCTTTTAGTGGTTTGAAAGATGGTCAAGAGCACGTGGCTTTAATTTTTAATGAAGCAGATCAGCAGACCACGCCTTTAATTCGCATGCACTCTGAGTGCTTAACGGGCGATGTTTTTCATTCGAGCCGCTGTGATTGTGGCGAGCAACTCAATGAAACCATTGAAATGATGCACGAGCAAGGGGGCGTACTGCTTTACCTTCGCCAAGAGGGGCGTGGTATTGGTTTGTACAACAAACTCGATGCCTATGTGTTGCAATCGCAGGGCATGAACACCTACGAAGCAAACAACCAGCTTGGCTTTGCCGATGACCTAAGAGAATTCTCTGATGCAGTGCTGATGCTCAAAGCTTTGGGGGTTTCACAAGTTAAACTCGTCACCAATAATCCTAAAAAGCTCGATGCGCTGCGCGACAACGGTATTGACGTGAAAAGTGTTGTCGGTACAGCGGCGCACATAAAAGTAGGGCAAACGGGTAACCAAGCCTACTTAGAAACAAAAATAAAACATGGCGCGCACATGTTAGATATTAAGAAAATCAACAAGACATAATGCGCTCACGAGCGATTAAGGAACATTCGTTACAATGGCGATAGAAATTAAAGTATATAAGGCCAGTGCGGGGGCGCGCTGGTTCAAAGCTGGTTTGGATGTGTTTCAAACTCAGCCATTTATTTTTATGTTCATGTATTTGTTTATTGGCATCTTTGGGCTTATAGGCTTGATTGCGCCAGTTCTGAAAATTCCAGCGGCCTTGGCGACACCATTTTTGATGGCGGGTTTATACGGTGCAGCTTTGAGGCGCCAACAAGGACAAAAAATAGCGTTCGCCGATATCCTCAATGTGTTCTCACAGAAGGGGCGTCGTATAGGCTTGTTCCGAGTCGGTTTGTATCAGATGGGTGCGGCTTTGCTCTTAGGTATGCTGGCGAGCGTATTGTTTGCTGATGTTATAGAACTGATGACGCAAACTGACTTAGACCCGCAAACTGCGTTGCAGCAACTTGCGCAAAGCTTTTCTTTTGGCTCTTTAGCCCTATTTTTGATTGCAGTGAGCATTTACTTATGTGCTTTTGCCTTCGCTGTACCACTTGTTTACTTCGGCCGACACACGTCAATTATTGAAGTAATGAAAGCGAGTCTTATGGCGTTTTACCACAACATGGCAGCACTGAGCGTTTATGGTTTAATCGCGGGTGGTCTGTTGCTTGTTTGTGCATTTTTATCGTTTATTCCGCTTCTTGTTGTGATGCCGATTTGCTACATTAGCCTCTTCATTGCATTCCAAGCGATGTTTATGCCTCAACTACACGAAAATGGCCAAGATGATCATCAAAGTGGTCAATCTGTTAAGGGGCAAAACAGCGATGCTCAGCACAGCGCTAATGAGCAGGATAACACTAGCTCTAATGGCCGGTTTGACGCTTAATGGATGACAGCGAAAAGCAAAAACAGAAGAACTATGTACTGTGGTTATTAGGCAGACAAGACTACAGTCGCAGGGAACTAGAGCGTAAATTACAACAGCGTCAGGTTCCCGAAGATTTTGCCACCGAACTTTTAGATTGGTGTGAGCAACAACGGTATTTGGACAATGACCGTTATTGCACGAGCTTTATTCGCCGTGCGATAGATAAGCGCCATGGGCCGCGCAGAATAGTCGCAGATGCCCAAAGTAAAGGACTTGCTCGAGAGCAAGTAGAAATGGCGCTCAGCGAAATGGATGTCGATTGGTTTGAATTGGCCGATGAGGCTTACCGCCGCAAGTATAAAACGGTGGATGAGACACTAGATTACAAAGAAAAAGCCAAGCGTATACGTTATTTAACGGCGCGGGGCTTTGACTTTCAACATATTGAATTTGCACTTGAAGCGAAAGACGAGTGAGATAAACGTAATGCAGCATTTGACGACCGCACAGCTAAGACAGAAATTCTTAGACTTTTTTGCCAAGCATCAACACCAAGTGGTGCCTTCGGCTTCTTTGGTTCCGGGTAACGACCCAACATTGTTATTCAACAATGCGGGTATGGTGCCATTTAAAGACGTATTCCTAGGTGCAGAAACGCGCCCATACAACCGTGCAGCCAGTGCTCAGCGTTGTGTGCGTGCAGGTGGTAAACACAATGACCTTGAAAACGTAGGTTATACCGCTCGTCACCACACGTTCTTTGAAATGTTGGGTAACTTTAGCTTTGGTGATTACTTTAAGCAGGACGCAATCAAGTTTGCGTGGGAGTTCTTAACTGAAGTAGTTGAGTTGCCTAAAGAAAAGCTGCTAGTGACGATATATCATGACGATGAAGATGCGTTTAACATTTGGCATAAAGAAGTGGGTCTAAGTGAAGACCGTATCATTCGCATTGCTACAAGCGATAATTTCTGGTCAATGGGTGATACAGGCCCGTGTGGACCTTGTTCTGAAATTTTCTATGACCACGGCGAAGAAATCTGGGGTGGCCCTCCGGGTTCACCTGAAGAAGACGGTGACCGTTTTATCGAAATTTGGAACCTTGTATTCATGCAATACAACCGCCATGCCGATGGCACGATGGAACCACTTCCTAAGCAGTGTGTAGACACGGGTATGGGTCTTGAGCGTATTGCTGCGATTCTACAAGGCGTGCACTCAAACTATGAAATCGACTTATTCCAAGCTCTGATCAGTGCTGCAGCAAAAGTGACCAATGCACAAGATTTAGAAGACAAGTCACTGCGCGTAATCGCTGACCACATCCGCTCATGTGCATTCTTAGTGCAAGACGGTGTCATGCCATCCAACGAAGGCCGTGGTTATGTATTGCGTCGTATCATTCGTCGTGCAGTGCGCCACGGTAACAAGCTAGGCGCCAAAGGCACGTTCTTCCATAAGATTGTTGCCGAATTGGTTGCGCAAATGGGCGATGCTTACCCTGAGCTTGCACAGAAACAAGCAATCATTGAGAAAGTGTTACGTATTGAAGAAGAGCAATTTGGCAAGACGCTTGAGCGTGGCCTAGCAATTCTTGAAGAGCACTTAAGCACACTTGAAGGTGATGTGATCCCAGGTGATGTGGTATTTAAACTTTATGATACTTATGGTTTCCCTGCGGACTTAACTGCTGACGTAGCGCGTGAGCGTTTCATGACAATTGATGAGCAAGGCTTCCAAGAGTGCATGGACGTGCAGCGTAAAACAGCACAACAGGCAGGTAAATTCGGAGCTGATTACAACACGCAATTACGCTCAGATAAAAGCACAACCTTTAAAGGCTATGAAGCTGAACATCACAGTGGCACTGTTGTTGAGTTATTCGCAGCCGGTGAGAAGGTCAGTGTGCTTGAAGACGGTCAAGAAGGCATTGTAATTCTAGACCGCACACCATTCTATGCTGAGTCAGGTGGCCAAGTTGGCGATATGGGCGTATTGAAAGCCAGTAATGGTGAGTTCGTTGTTACCGATACACAAAAGCTTGGTAACGCTTTTGCCCATCACGGTAAAGTAGTAGGCAAAATCGGTGTAAACGATAAGGTTGACGCACGTATCGATACTGAACGTCGTGACCGCATCAAGAAAAATCATACGGCGACACACTTGATTCACGAGGCACTTCGCCAAGAACTCGGTGAGCACGTAAACCAGAAAGGTTCACTTGTACAACCAGACCGCTTACGTTTCGACTTCTCACACTTTGAAGGTGTAACAGCAGAGCAGTTGCAGCGTATCGAGAAGAAAGTGAATGATGAAATTCGTCACAACTTTGCGCTCGAAACTGAATTGATGGCTATTGATGATGCCAAAGAAAAGGGCGCTATGGCGCTGTTCGGTGAAAAGTATGATGACGAAGTGCGTGTTGTTAGTATCGGCGATTACTCAATCGAGCTGTGTGGTGGTACGCACGTAACACGCACCGGTGATATCGGTTTGTTTAAGATCGTATCGGAAGCGGGTATCGCGGCCGGCGTTCGCCGTATTGAAGCGGTAACAGGCGCAGATGCATTGGATTATGTGGCCACTCAAGAAGGTACATTATCGCAAATCGCATCGTTGTTAAAAGCAGACAGCGCGAGTGTATTAGACAAAGTGCAAGCCTTAATCGAGCGCTCAAAGGGCCTTGAAAAGCAGGTGAGTCAACTTAACGACAAGCTTGCAAGCGCAGCAGGCGCATCGCTTCTAGACAGCGTCAAAGAAATCGCTGGTGTGAAAGTGTTGATTGCGAATGTTGCAGGCACTGAAAGCAAAGCGTTGCGTGGCATGATGGATGATCTTAAGAACAAACTAGGTTCTGGTATCATTGCACTTGGTGTTGCTAACGATGACAAAGTAAGCTTAATTGCCGGTGTGACTAAAGACCTAACGGGTCAATTCAAAGCTGGTGAACTAGTTAACCACATGGCCTCGCAAGTGGGCGGTAAAGGTGGTGGTCGTCCTGACATGGCACAAGCTGGTGGCTCACAACCACAGAACCTTGATGCTGCTCTAGCAAGCGTTGAAGCTTGGGTGAGTGAGCGTGGATAAATCGTGGGCATCACTTTTGATGCTGACGTGTAAGGCTCGTTGATAAACAGTGGCCTTATTTGTGCAAAAATTTGGTGGCACCTCAGTGGGCTCAATTGAGCGCATTGAGGCTGTTGCCGATATCATTATTCGCCAGCGTCAGCTTGGCCATCAGGTTGTTGCTGTAGTTTCAGCGATGTCTGGTGAGACCAATCGGCTGTTAGCGCTCGCACATCAAGTAGACGATGTACCAAGTACGCGCGAACTTGATGTGTTAGTCAGTACCGGTGAGCAAGTCACCGCATCTCTTCTATCCATGGTCCTGATCCGCAAGGGCTACCCAGCAGTGAGCCTGCTTGGGGATCAGCTAGGTATGCAAACCGATAACCTTTACACCAAAGCGCGTATTACTCATATTGATGATAAGCGTATTCGCCAAGAGCTGCGTCATGGTCGTATAGTCATTGCGGCAGGCTTTCAAGGTCGTGATAGCGAAGGCAATATTACCACTTTAGGGCGTGGTGGCAGCGACACCTCTGCGGTGGCTATCGCGGGCGCAATCAATGCTGATGAATGCCAAATTTTTACTGATGTGGATGGCGTTTACAGCACAGACCCCCGAGTGGAAAAAAATGCGCGGCGCTTGGATACCATAGGGGTGAAGGCTATGCTGGAGATGGCAAGCATGGGCGCTAAGGTGCTGCATATTCGCTCCGTGGAAGCAGCAGCACACTACAAGGTACCGCTGCGCGTTCTTTCGAGTTTTAACCCTGATCAGGGAACACTGGTATTAACTGACGAGGACGAGCCAATGCAATCGCAAAATGTGTCGGGAATTGCGTTCAAAAGAGAGCAGGCGCTTATTAGCATAAATGGTTGTGATGCCCACCCTGTTATCTTGGCTGATATACTCGATATTCTTGCGCAAAAAGCAATAGAAGTTGATGTAATTAATCAAGTTTATAAAAACTGTGGCAAAGTAGACTATGCTATAAGTGTACCTAGCCTTGAATTACGCCAAGCACTTACGGCATTATCAAAAAACAGTGCTATTAGTGGGGCGCAAATGACTAGTCGAGATGACTTAGCAATGCTTTCACTCGTGGGCACAGGTATAAAGACGAATGCATCGATAGTCAGTCAGTTCTTTCGTGTTTTCGCGGATGAGAATATTGATGTATTCATAGCAAGCTCTTCAGAGATAAAGCTTTCAGTGTTAATTGAGCGCCAATTTCTAGAGCTGGCAGTAAGAGCATTACATGCAACTTTTATCATGGCAGATGAATAATTAAACAAAGTTTTACTTACGTTTATACTGAAAATTCATTAAAATGCCGCTGACGGAATTTTTGACTAATTTGGAACAATGGGAGCAAGAGAATGCTAATTCTTACTCGTCGAGTTGGTGAAACCCTAATGATCGGTGATGAAGTAACTGTCACAGTTTTAGGTGTTAAGGGCAACCAAGTGCGCATTGGTGTTAATGCACCTAAAGATGTATCAGTACACCGTGAAGAAATTTACATGCGAATTCAGGCAGAAAAATCAGGCTCAAACCCTGGTAATGCTTAATAAATAGATTCGAGACGAAGCCACTTCTAAAGTGGCTTTTGTTTTTTCTGGGCTAGGATAAAGTTAATTGACTCTTCATTAAGAGTCGCCTTACTAAGATAATGACGGTGCCCTTTGTCATTGATGATAATGATCCCTAGCTCAGTTTCCACCACTTGCTCAATGTCATTCCATACTTGGCGTTTTTTAACTCCATTACAAAGCGTGCTTATGCCTTCTTCATCTATAGTTAGATGAATCTCATTCCCAGCCGCACGGGATAAGCGTTGTCTCGCTACCCACCATGCTTTTTGATAGGTAAAGGCGATGACCTCAAGAATCGCTAAGCCCAGTAGAAAGTACCCCAGATAATTATTTTGCAGCATATATATGCTAACTAGGGCTAACGCAGCGAGAAATACGACGAGGCCATATTTAGGCTTTCTTCTGTCGCTAAATGGTAGTGACTGTTCATAACTTTCAATAAAGTATTCTTTGTTCAAGATATAGGATGTATTGTATTTCATCGTTACTCGCTAAACCTTCGAACTAACAAAGGGATCATTATGCGTTTTTTAGTGTTATTGAGTGCGTTATCAGCCTTTTTTACATCAGCGGCACCACAACAATTTTTAGTATTTGGCGATATGCCATATACACCAGTCGATGAAGCATTGTTAAGTGCTCCTGATGGGCAATTATATCAAGCTGTACAGCAAACCCCACACCTATTTGTTGCGCATGTGGGGGACATGAAATCCGGAGCAACACCATGTACGGATGAATTACTACAAGGTAACTATGCGATGTTGGATGCCTTGTCTGAGAAACCGCTTGTCTACACGCCGGGTGACAACGATTGGACCGATTGTGACCGTAAGACCCTGAACCCTACGTTCGATGAACTTGAACGCCTAGCATTTGTGCGCAGCCAATTTGCGACGGCACAATTGCCATTAGCGAACTATTCACGCCAGCCCGAACAACCAGAAAACCAAGCATGGCGTATCGATGATGTGCAGTATGTTACTTTGCATGTGGTGGGCACCAATAACGCTCGAGCACAAGTATTCAGCTCTAACGCGCAAACAGCATTGGCGCAGACACAAAAAAGAGACGCGCTGAACAAACACTGGCTTGCTCAGCATACTGCAGGCCAAGCGAAGGAAGTTGGTTCTGATGCACTCGCGCCTGCGGCTATGGTTATATTTATTCAGGCAGATATTTACCAGCACAACAACTATGGACCCGCATGCAGTGCTCAGAAACAGACCCAGTGTGATGGCCTGAATCAATACCAAGTGCTCTTTGATGAGTTGGCAAAACAAAGCGACATTCCGGTGTTGCTCGTTCATGGTGATACCGCTGAGTTTTGTTTTTCTCGGCGCGAGTCTGGATTGTGGCACTTAAATGCGCCGGGTGATTTTCGAGTGCTAGATATCGCTCAAGTGACGGTTAACACCCAAAGTGATGAGGTTTTCTCCCTTACAACCCTTTTGGGGGCAGCACCGAGCCAATGTGAATAAAAAAACCGCGCAATGTTAAGTGCGCGGTTTTATATCGTTCGGGAAACGATTAGAACTGGAAGCGAACGCCCAATTTAAACTTACGTCCTAGAACGTCATAGTTACTCGGGAAGGTGTTACCTGAGTTTGAACTCGTATCACCTGCTTCACCACCTACTACAGGTGCATCTTTCTCAAATAGGTTATCAATACCTAGACTTGCTGTGATATTTTCGGTGATATGATAATTTGCATATAAATCAAAGTAATCATATGAGTCGATACTTCTAAAATCTTCGAAGTAATCATCGACAACAATCGGCTCTACGTCGATACCGTCAATGTGACGCCATTGCAATGATACAGTGAAGTCATCCATCGCCCAGGTGGTACGTTGAACCCATCTTAGCTCAGCAAGCGGATCACAGCTGGTGCTGTAGTAGCCTTTACAATCAATCACACGTGCTGTATCAGAGCTTTGTGATTCCTGAGTAAGGTATTTATTGATAGTTCCTGAGAACTGCAACTCACCCATGCTGTCTAGTGGCCAAGCAAAGTTGAAACCGAGCTCGACACCTTCAGCGCGAAGGTTCTTCAAGTTTGTGGTGTATTGTTCAATACCCGCACCGGCAACGGTTAAGTCACCACCAACACGTCTGATCTTGGCACACTCAGTTGTATCTCCTAGCTCATAACAGGCATCTAAAATCTCCTGTGCTGAGAATTCACCGATAATGTCATCGATGTCGATATCATAGTAGTCCAAGCTGATAGTGAAGTTTTGTAACGTATCGAACTCAGGTGTCCACACGATACCAGCGGTAAACGTCGATGCCTCTTCTGCATCAGGTGGATTCAATGGATCACTACCAGAGATAACCTGTACCTGACCTGAGATGACATCTTGTACGTTACCTACTTGCGCATCACTCATACCTGTTGACACACAAAGAGCACGAAGCGTTGCGTCGATATTACCTGCGTTACCCACAGAACAAGGGTCACCGCCGGCATTATCAAGTCCAGTTACAACCGGAGAAGCAATTTCCCCCACGTTTGGTGCGCGTGTTGCTTGTTGCTGCATTACACGAACAAGTACGCTGCTCACTGGGCGCCAGTTGAAACCTAACTTCCATGTTTCATTCGAGCCCACCGTGTCGTAATCAGCCCAACGGAAACCAAACTCAACATCGAGCGTTTCAGCTAAGGCCATGCTGTCCAGTACAGGTAGGTAACCTTCCAAGAAGAGTTCGTCGACTGTGAAGCCACCCTCGATAGGAAGCTGGTTACCACCGGCACCACCTTGACAGCTTGCAGGAGCAAGTTTCAAACACTCATCAGGCTCAAATAAACCTTTCTCTTTACGATACTCATAACCGAAGCTCATCGCCAGCGGTGCACCCGCACCAGGAATTTCGATAAACTCGATTGGACCATTCACCGTTGCAGTAGCAATACGTTGGCTATATTTTTGTTGCTGCAGCGCAATCGCTGTCGCATAGCCTGCCATTTCGTCTGTAATGGTACCAAAGCCGCCAAAAAGATTAATAGGCACACAGGTAGGGTCGCCATTTAGACAGGTAACGCCATCAGCTGTATCTAATGCATTTTGGATGTTAGTGAGGTTGGTGTAACCACCACGTACGGTAGTACGGTTGGACTCACCATATTGGAAGCTCACGTCATATTGCCAATCGTCAAAGAAGTAACCATTTACACCAGTCACGAATTGGAACAAGGATGTATCGTAACGCTCAGTACGTGCTCCTAATTCAAGAGTACGACGTCGTAGCTGTACGGTGAGGTAGTCTTCTTCGTCTACCACACCATTACCATTGACATCATTCCAGTTGTTGGCGCCCAGTAGGTTGTTCGCTAATGCTGTATTCCCTGCATCAATCATAAATTGGCGTGCTTGGTCGCCAATCAGTGGGTTGAATAATGGTAAGTCAAACGAAGAACCAAATGTGCCCGAAGGTGCTACTTGGGTATCAACGGAAATAGAGCTGTAGGTCAGTGATGAGTAGACCTCATGCTCGTCATTCAAGCTGTAGTGTGCCAATGCAGTACCAGAGTATCTTTCTGATGGTGTTTGGTAGAAGTTATAAGGGTTGAAGTTGAATACACTACAGGTATCAGCAGCGAGTGTACCATCGTTTCTAAATTGCCCAGATGAACTTGCGCCACCGCCGACGATAGCGAAACGTGTCGGTATAGCCGTTGTTGAACCGCCGCTTTCTACTGAGTTAGGAGCCTCACATTCTGGCGGTGCTGGGATAGGTGGCTCACCATTGAGAAATTGCTCATAGTTAGCACCTGAGTCCGTTTCGATGCCTAAAAGGCCAAGCGGACGATCGCCCAGACGGATATCTTTACGTTTTGTCCAATCTAACGACAATACAACGTTACCGCGATCATCGGCTAAATTGGAACCAATGGTGAGCGAGATATTATCTTTATCACCATCGTTTTCATCGGTTACTTGGTGTGAAGTATTCAGTGCAATACCTTCGAAGTCATCTTTGAGCACGAAGTTAACTGCACCGGCTATAGCGTCTGAACCATATACTGCCGAGGCACCACCTGTGACCACATCAATACGCTCAACAAGTGCCGCGGGTATTACGGAGGTGTCTACTGAACCGTTGTAGTTGTATGGGATCATGCGGCGGCCGTTCACAAGGATCAGCGAGCGTTGTGAGCCCAGACCGCGAAGGTTTACGGTAGCTGCACCAGCCGAGCCGTTGTTAACGTTACTACCATCACCAGGAATCGTAGATGGCAGAGTTCTGAGAACTTGTTCTACTTCGGGTTCTTGTTGGAAGGCAAGCTCTTGCTCACCAATTGAAGTGATAGGACTCGCTGATACCGCACCGGGTTGGCGAATACGACTCCCTGTTACCGCGATGACTTCTATGTCTTTGTTAGCTTCTTCATCTTCGCCAGCTGCAAAAGCAGTGGGTGAGGTAAGAGCTAAAGAGGATATTCCGACGCCGAGGGCGAGCTGAAGCGCCAGCGTAAGTCTGGATTTTAACATTGTCTTTCTCCCTAGTTATTAGAGTTATCTAATACTACAGGGACAATCAAACAGCGGTTGTTCCTAATTAGTGAGCTATAGCTTAGACCTAATAATCGAGTAATGCCAAAGGCTTAAATGAAAATAAATATTTTCGAATAATTGGTATTACCAATTATTCTTTATTTCAATTGTTAGCATAATTGCAGCATCTGCGATGATCTTATGATGTATAAACATTCGTTATATTGGATATTTTTATCGAATATACATATTTCTTAGTTTTTAATTTCGCTTTATTCGCTTGAAAGTGTGGTGTTTAGTGGGTTTGAAGTAAAATCTCAGTATTGGTAATACCAATTTACAAGGTGTGGACTTTTCATATTTATTTGATATGGTGTTGAACTGTTGTTTAATAAAATTTAACAAAATAGCACTGGAGTGAGGATGAACATTGCAGATCTGATGCTAGAAGCAGCCGGGTTAATGGCAACGGGCATGCTAGTGGTTTTTGTCTTTTTGATGATTTTGATTGGTGCACTAAAGCTAATGTCTTACTTCTTGGCTGATGACTTACAAGCACCAACAAAAAGCCTAGCACCCAAGCAAGCTCAAGGCGGCGCTAACAAAGCGCACATAGCAGCAATCGCTGCCGCAGTTCACCAGTATAAAAAGCAATAATGAGGGGTAACACTATGTCTAAACTCAAATTAACCGAATTGGTTCTGCGTGATGCGCATCAGTCTTTACTTGCCACACGCATGCGCATCGAAGACATGCTCCCAATTGCAGAAAAGCTCGACAAAGTGGGGTATTGGTCTGTCGAATCTTGGGGCGGCGCTACCTTTGACTCATGTATACGTTACCTAGGTGAAGATCCTTGGGAGCGCATTCGTTTGCTTAAACAAGCAATGCCGAATACCAAACAGCAGATGCTACTGCGCGGCCAGAACCTGTTAGGTTATCGCCATTACAGTGACGACGTTGTTACCAAGTTCGTAGAGCGTGCTCATACCAATGGTGTGGACGTATTTCGCATTTTTGATGCCATGAACGATGTGCGCAATCTCGAAACGGCAATTAAAGCTGCGGTAAATATTGGTGCCCATGCCCAAGGTACAATTTCATACACGGTATCTCCGGTGCACACATTAGATATGTGGCTGACCCAAGCAAAGCAATTGGAAGATTTAGGGTGTCACTCGATCTGTATCAAAGATATGGCGGGTTTGTTGAAGCCATACGACTGTGAGCAGCTTATCACCGGCTTAAAAGAAACGGTGTCAGTGCCCATTGCAATGCAATGCCATGCCACTACCGGTTTGAGTACTGCTACCTATCAAAAAGCGATTGATGCGGGTATAGATATGCTCGATACCGCTATTTCTAGTATGAGCCAAACCTATGGTCACAGCGCTACAGAAACCATGGTAGCGATTGTAGAAGATACGCCACGTGACACCGGGTTAGACCAAACGTTGTTAGAAGAAATTGCAGCCTACTTCCGAGAAGTACGTAAAAAATACGCCCAGTTTGAGGGCAGTCTAAAAGGCGTTGACGGCCGCATCTTACTGGCGCAAGTACCTGGCGGTATGCTTACCAATATGGAAAACCAGTTAAAAGAACAAGGAGCCGCAGATCGATTGGATGAAGTGCTTAAAGAAATCCCGAGTGTACGCAAAGATTTAGGTTACTTACCTTTAGTTACACCAACGTCTCAAATTGTTGGTACTCAGGCCGTGCTTAATGTGTTAACGGGTGAGCGTTATAAATCTATTACCAAAGAGACTGCAGGCGTACTCAAAGGTGAATATGGTGCAACTCCAGCGCCTGTTGATACCGAACTACAACAACGTGTGCTTGAAGGTGCACAAGCGATAACGTGTCGACCTGCTGATTTAATTGATGCGGAACTAGATAAGCTGACAGCTGAGTTAAAAGAGCATGCAAAGAGCAGTCAACTAACGTTGGCAGATGAAGAGATTGATGATGTTCTCACCTATGCGTTATTCCCGCAAATTGGTCTTAAGTTCTTAGCTAACCGTGGCAACCCAGATGCATTTGAGCCAGCGCCCCAAGCGCAAGAGCAAGTTGCAGCCGTAACCAAGGCGCAACCACAAACACCAGCGAAGTCTGGACCTGAGCGCTACAGCATTAGTGTTGATGGTAAAGCTTATGACGTTATTGTCGCTCCAGGCGGCGAGTTAGAAAGCGTTCGTGCAGTGCAAGGAGAAGGTGAAAACCCTCCGCAGTCCGCCTCTGTGAGTGGAGGCGAAACTCTAAATGCACCTTTGACGGGTAACATTTTTAAAGTACTTGTTAAGCCCGGACAACAGGTGAATGAGGGTGATGTCGTTGTCATCATGGAAGCGATGAAAATGGAAACTGAAGTGCGTGCTTTACATGGTGGTGAAGTGGCAGAAGTATTAGTGCGCGAAGGTGACTCTGTGAGTGCCGGTGATGCGCTAATAGCATTGGCATAGGAGGTTTTATGGAAGGAGTACTAAACCTCTGGCATGCCACGGGCATTGCCAATTTTTCGGCCGCGCAATTGATTATGATTGCAGTAGGGTGTTTGCTCTTGTATCTCGCTATCGCACGTAAATTTGAGCCACTGCTGCTTGTGCCGATTGGCTTCGGAGCCTTGCTAACCAATATTCCTGTGGCCGGTATGGCTGATCCTGGTGGTATCTTGTATTACGTGTATTACATAGGTATCGACTCAGGAGTCTTCCCACTACTTATCTTTATGGGAGTGGGAGCACTGACCGACTTCAGTGCTTTGATTGCTAACCCGCGTATGTTGCTATTGGGAGCGGCTGCTCAGTTTGGTATTTTTGCTACCTTGTTCGGTGCAATTGCCCTGAACTACATTCCAGGCTTCGAATTTACTATGAAGGATGCATCTGCGATTGCCATTATCGGCGGCGCTGATGGCCCTACCGCTATCTTTTTAGCGTCGAAACTGGCACCCGATTTACTGGGAGCTATTGCAGTTGCCGCTTATTCGTACATGGCTCTAGTGCCTATTATCCAGCCGCCAATCATGCGCGCGTTGACTACCGAAGCTGAGCGTAAGATAGAAATGCCACAATTGCGCCCGGTATCAAAGAAGGAAAAGGTTATTTTCCCGCTGATGGTACTCGCGCTCACTGCAATGTTCTTGCCTGCTGCTGCGCCGTTAGTAGGAATGTTCTGCCTTGGTAACCTAATGCGTGAAAGTGGTGTGGTGGATAGACTCAGTGGCACTGCCCAAAACGAACTTATTAATATTACCACTATCTTTCTAGGGCTTGCTGTAGGTTCCAAACTCGCGGCAGACAAATTCCTGACAGTGGAGACACTCGGTATCTTGGCATTGGGGGCTCTTGCGTTCTCTATCGGTACCGCCTCAGGTGTGTTTATGGCCAAAGCACTGAATCGCTTCTCTAAATCGCCCATTAACCCTCTAGTGGGTGCAGCTGGAGTGTCTGCAGTGCCAATGGCTGCAAGGGTAGTGAACAAAGTAGGTTTGGAAAATAACCCTCATAACTTCTTACTAATGCATGCCATGGGCCCGAACGTTGCGGGTGTACTAGGCAGCGCGGTAGCTGCGGGGATATTACTCGCGCTCGTCGGCTAATAGGCTCTTCCTAGCCTTTGGCGCATCTTGGTTTTGAACTCACCAAGATGCGCTTTTTTTTGCTCTGCATTTGCTTAGTATTCAGTAATTTGACAACATAGCTTGAGTTGCGTCTCACATGGAGTAAGCGCTCATGAATGCCGTTATGATCATACTGATACTATTGGTTGCGTTAGTAGTACTGATCCCCCTACTGGAGCGCTATCAAAAGCGTATGGGCTTCGAAAAGATGACTAAATACAGTAAGTACATCCTTCCTTTGGTGGCTATAAGCTTGATTGTTAAACTCATCTATATGCTTGTAAACCAATGAATATGTGATGCCTTCAGACATAAAAAACGCACCTAGATAGGTGCGTTTTTCATGTCTTTACTGAATAACCTTAGTTATTCATCGCCAACTGCATTTCACGCTCTCGTGTCAGTTGAGCCAGTAATGTGTCCGCTACTGGTTTGAACTTAGCCAGTTCTGATGCCGGTAAAGGCTCTGATTTTGGCAGTTTCACGGTGCGCGGATTACGGTGTACACCGTTTACCAAGAACTCATAGTGTAGGTGAGCACCAGTAACACGACCTGTCGCACCCACAGTACCAATTAGCTGGCCTTGCTTCACTTTTTCGCCTTGTTTCACTTTGCGCTTATTCAAGTGAAGGTACTTGGTGACATAGGTATTACCGTGTTGGATAAACACATAGTTACCATTGTACTTGTTGTAACCCGCTTTGATTACTCGGCCATTACCCGCCGAAACAACCGGAGTACCCGTCTTCGCTGCGTAGTCAATACCGCGGTGAGGTTTCACCGTCTTAGTTACGGGGTGTAAACGGCGTGGGTTGAAATTAGAACTTATATACTTAAAGTTAACCGGTGCACGAAGGAACGCTTTTTTCATGCTGCGGCCTTGTGGCGTGTAAAAATTGCCATCAGTGTGTAGCACAGCAGCGTAATGCTCGCCTTGGTTAATAAATTCAGCGGCTAAAATTTTACCAGTACCGATGTACTCGCCATCGACATGGTGAGTTTCATAGATAAGACTGAATTGGTCGCCTTTGCGTAAATCATTGGCGAAATCCACATCCCAACCAAATATGGTCGCGAAGTTCATGATTTGCTTCTCGCTTAAACCTGCTGCGATACCCGCGGTCCAGAAACTACCGTTAATAGAACCTGATGCTGATTTAGTGAGTGTTTGAATTTCTTTTGAATCGATTGAAGTGTCGTAGCTGCCTTCACTATTTAAAGTGACAAACAAGGTATCTGTTTTGCTTAATACATATTTAAGCTGCTGTAGCTCGCCTTGTTCATTTTTTGCAAAGCTTAAAACCTCACCTGGATGAATCTTGGTGAGTTTTTTGGTTTCTTCGTTGGTATTAACCAACTTATAAAGAGTTTGCGCTGAGAATCCCGCACGCTTAAAAATAATCGCAAGGTTGTCGCCGTTATGCACTTCATAATCAGTGTGTTCATAACTAGGCAATGTGAGCGCTTCTTCAGCTGAGTTCAACTCAGTGATTTTTTCGTCTTCATCGAGTTTAACTTGTAACTCATAGCGCTTACCAACCTCAAGAGGTTTAACGTCGTTATCCCTTGAAGCCGTTGCTCTTTCCGTAGGTATAAGCATTAGGGTTACAATAGTTACGAGGAAACCCACAATGAGCATTTTGTGTTTTTTGGGGAGTTTGTGTACCACGTTAACCATAACCTACCTTTTTCGCTGATAAGGAAAACCATATCTAACCAAAGGCTGAGCATATACCTAATAATCAGCAAATACCAGTGTTTTGTGCATTTAAACCTGCGCCAAAGTACGCTAGAATCGCGCGGTTAGCACATTTTTTATCGGAGAAATAAATGACAGACTTGGACAAGGCACTTGCTGAAATAAAGCGCGGTGCTGAAGAAATTTTACTCGAAGATGAGTTGGTTGAACGACTTAAGTCGGGGAAAAAACTAAAAATTAAAGCTGGTTTCGATCCTACAGCCCCTGATTTGCATTTAGGGCACACAGTTTTAATTAACAAACTAAAAACGTTCCAAGACCTAGGTCATGAAGTTATCTTTTTGATTGGTGACTTTACTGGCATGATAGGCGATCCAACGGGTAAAAATGTAACTCGTAAGCCTTTAACCCGAGAAGATGTGCTAGCTAACGCAGAGACATATAAAGAGCAGGTATTCAAAATTCTTGACCCAGCTAAGACCACAGTGGCATTTAACTCACAGTGGATGGAAAAGCTGGGAACTGCGGGAATGATCAAATTGGCTGCGCGCCAGACCGTAGCACGCATGCTTGAACGTGATGACTTCAAAAAACGTTATGCAAATGGTCAATCGATTGCGATTCACGAGTTTTTATATCCTCTTGTCCAAGGTTGGGATTCAGTCGCGCTTGAAGCCGACGTTGAGTTAGGTGGTACTGATCAGCGTTTCAACTTACTTATGGGTCGTGAACTGCAAAAAGATGAAGGTCAGAAACCACAAACTGTGCTAATGATGCCATTGCTAGAAGGTACTGATGGTGTCCAAAAGATGTCTAAGTCTCTTGGCAACTACATCGGTATTACAGATGCACCAAACGATATGTTTGGCAAAATTATGTCTATCTCCGACGACCTTATGTGGCGTTACTATGAGCTACTAAGCGCATTAAGCATTGAGCAAATTGAAGCGCTTAAAGGCGAAGTGGCTAATGGTGTTAACCCGCGTGACATCAAAATTAAGCTAGCGAAAGAGATTATCGCTCGTTTCCACAGCGAAGAAGCAGCGCAACAAGCGCATGATGACTTCACTCAGCGTTTTTCTAAAAATGCGTTGCCAGACGATATTGAAGAGTTGTCTTTAAGCGTGGATGAACAAGAGGTAATGATCACCGCTCTTCTTAAAGATGCAGGTTTAGTAGCCAGTACTTCTGAAGCGATTCGTATGATTAAACAAGGCGCTGTTAAAATTGACGGTGAAACGAAAGTGACAGACAGTAAACTGATGATAGCGAAGGGCACAACCGCAGTTTATCAAGTGGGTAAACGTCGCTTTGCTAAGGTGACACTGAACTAAGCAGGTGCTTGTTCTTAATAAATACCATCAAGCCACCTTTTAGGTGGCTTTTTTATGAAGTAATCAAATAGCCTGCACAGATTGCTAGTATCCAAAGTGCATTTACTTGTTCGACAGTTTTTAATGCAACGGTAATATCATCGGCATTGGGTTGTCGATGTAAGCCTACGCGCATTCGGTTGTGGCGAACATTATTGTAAAAGGCTGGTCCCCCCAGTTGAACTTGCAAGCGAGCGCTGAAAAAACACAACACTAAACCACTGCTGCGGTGATAGAAGTGCTGCCCGTATACCTTTATAAAGCGCAAAATTTCCAAGGCATACTTCGTAAAGAGCAAGGGCAGGAGGTAGAGTATCAACGCGGGTGCTTGGCAAAGGGCGAGTAACCATTTACTTGCCACCAAATAGGCACTGTCCGGCGCAGCCACTTGTCTCATTGCCTGATGTAAATGCCATAACAAGGTATATGCAAACGCAGCGTGTGCACCAAAAATGCAAAAGAGCAACAAAGGCGAGAAATACTCTCTAAGCATACGCAATACTAGTGACTCAATTGTTGCTTTGGCAATGCCTGCTTCTGTTAACTTAGCAGTTTCTCGTACTGTAATGGTTGCTAAAATAGCGCGCGCGAGTGACTTTCGGTGTTGCTTTAACGCTTGGCGAATTCGTTTCGCTTTGTTTTGTAGTGGGTTGGCTGATAAAGACAAATAGAGTAAAAATGCTCCCAGCAATTCAGGGTAATAGACAAGCTGAGAAAACAAAGAAATAAGGACGAGAGGCACTAGCACGCATATAAAAATGCTGAGCACCGAGGCCATAAGCAGGTAGGTTTTACTTGCGCTGGCATGGTAGGTTCTCTTAGCGAGGTTATTAAAACCCAGTTGCACTAGGGTAAAGGGGTGATACCAAGAGAGTAAAGGCAGCCATCGCTCGAGCGCAATGACTGCTAGCACTAGCAATAATTCAAGATGATTGCTGAGTAACTCGGGTGTCATTTATAGGCTGACGTCTGACAGCTTTGATAGCATTGCCATAACCATAGCTGATGAGTTCTTCGATGCGACTTCTAAGTACGCTTCGAATGAATCTGGAGATTCTTTGCCTGCGATATCAGACAGTGAACGGATCACAACAAACGGTGTGTTCAATAGGTGGCAAGCTTGAGCGATGGCCGCACCTTCCATTTCCACAGCCAGCATAGTTGGGAATTGTGAACGGGTTTGTTCGATACGCACAGGATCACACATAAATGAATCACCAGTACACACTAGGCCAATGAGAGATTTGCATTGTGCTAGCTCGGCAATTGACTTCTGAGCTACGTTAACAAGCTCTGGATGCGAGATATAGGCAGCTGGCATTTGTGGTACTTGACCAAACTCATAGCCAAATGCCGTCACATCAACATCGTGGTGGCGTAACTCGCTGGCAATTGCAACATCACCAACTTCTAAACGTTGATCAAAACCACCTGCTGAGCCTGTATTTACGACGCAATCAGGTTTGAAGTGGTCGATTAATATGGTTGTTGCAACTGCGGATGCAACTTTACCAATACCCGATTGAACCAAAGTCACTTCTTGCGCGTTCAATTGCCCGTGATAGAAAGTGAAGCCACCTTTTTCTAGGACTTCTACATCACTCATGTGTTCACGTAAAATTGCAATTTCCGGCTCCATGGCGCCGATAATACCTACTTTCATAGCATCTCTAATTAAAATGGCAAAAACAGCCTTTAGTATATCAAAGGCTGTTCCAATATGGCATGTCGCTTTTAGATTTCAGCGAGTTGAGTCGAAGGAGATACAGCCGTTGATTGCACTTTTACTTGTGCTGGAGACAGCACAGCTGGGCGGCTAGACCTGCGTTTAACTGCTGGCTCAGGTTTTCCTAACTTGAACAAAATAGCGTTGCGAACATCTTCGACGCGGTAGCCGCTTTTAACTTTCATGCGAATATGGGGGATACCCGCGGTTTCTAGCGCACCACTAACAAACCAATCTTTTTGTGCTTTATGGCCGCCTTTATTGGCGTTGTTTACTAGATCGACCGCAGCGACAATAGTGAGCTTAGTTTTATCAAGGAGCACGTAATCAAGTTGTTTATTTTTAGACTTACTCAAGGCGATACGCTTGGACTTATTACTCAAGCCGGGTTTGCAATCAATCACGTCCGATAGCATAACGCGGCTAACAATGCGGTAATTATCTCCGACTGCACGCTCTAGTAGGGAAAGAAAAGCGCTTTCTACCTGAGTGTACATCTCTTTTTTACGCACAAATGGGTAGGGGTTTTCATTGTTGTCAGTGAACTTTGCGGCGATCACTGAAGCAATCACAACTAACACTAGAATTGATAACAGCGCGAATTCCATTTTTTACTCCAAAACGAATAATTGACACGCCTATTTCAAAGCAATAAGCGTGCCTGTTATTTTGGAGCTATTAATTACGGCTGGTAACCGCCTTCGAGGCCTTTGGTGGCAATCGCTACGGCATCATGCGCATGCAGCGACTCGTAGTGGTTGATACGTAGCCAAAAATCCAACACGGATTCTTGAGCATTAAGGGCTGCTTTGATTTTGCGCGCTGCATCTTCGCAGAACATCAAGTTTTCACCGTTAAGGCGTGCAAACTCTTGCTCATCTTCACGTTTAACAGCTGTTTGCACCGGTGTTTTCAGCGTATTTTCGATGTTGTTGATAAGACCAAGGAAATCGAATTCAGTTGCTTTGCCGCTCAAGCGTACTTTTATTTGTGCTACGGAACGTTGTGAATGCGGTGTCGCGCTAACCCCCTCAGTGGTCCCTAGCCAAGCGTGAACATCATTAAACTGGATTTCTTTATTGGCAAAATCACGTTCAAAGTTTGCTTGAATAAGTTGTCTTGCTAATGCTGCTGAGCAAGGGCAGGTTGACGAGTAGGTGACATCAACGCTCACTTCAAAATCGACGTTGCCAGCATTGATGCGAGCATCAACCTTCACAGGATAAAACTTCCAGCCACTATTGTTACTCAATAATGCCGGGCGACGCAGCGGTAACTCAAAAGCAAGAGTAATACGAGCTTGGTCACTAATATCATGATGAGAACTGATAAAAGCATCCAGTGTTGATGAAATCTCTTTCGGTGTGACTTGCTCGGCGTGTGACAGTTGGTCTAACGCCAAGAATAAGCGCGACATGTGGATGCCTTTGGCATCTTTATCAACAAGGTTTACGAACGCTTGTGCTTTAGCGTTGACGACAACGGGAGTAAGGCCTTTGGAAGCGACCAACATTGGTAGCTCAATATCGCTCATACCTACCCATTCCAATGTTTCTTGAACTGGTGCAGAGCTAGTGTTAGCAATGTCTGGCATGGCGTTTTGCATGGCCTTCCTCATGGGTAATACTGAAAAGCCCGCTATTCTACCTGAAAAATTTTAAATGTGGAGCGCTGCAGTGGGTTATATGATTGAAGATGAATTTGTGCTGAAAATGTTAAGAACAAAAGTGTAACTATTCCAAAACAGTGCAAACATTGTTAATATTCTGTGTTGCTCATTAGAGCTAATTAAACCCATAACTTGCAAAATAATAACAATGACCAGTCCCATGAAATCATTTCTATTAAGAGTTGCCTCGCTTGCGGTATTCGGGAGCTGTAGTATTTCTTCAGCTTTTGCGTCACCTCAGTTGTTACTGATGGCCGACGACCTACAGGTGTGTTCTAGCGAACATCTGAAATTTTGTAATACCCAATCAAGAGAAAGTTTGAATAAGGATGCTTATAAACAGCAGCCAATATTTAAAATAACTGATGAAGGGCTGGATCGTATTCGCGATATGGCTTGGACCGAGCAGCCTGAGATCCGTACTCAAGCAGCTGAAATCTTAAAAAAGGCGCGAAGTCACTTTGGTGATGATGCGTTTGGGCAAACCGAATTCGAGCGTTACTTGCGTCGTAGCGATTTCACGCTGAGTAATTCAGATGAAACTGCTCGCGAATTTTGGTTTAGCCTGTTTGAATTTGAACAGCAAAACTTTTTTGATTTGCTTGAACAAAAGCAAGCTAATAGTAAGCGTCGTTTAACTGCCCGTGTTGATTTTGAAGGCACTCGTGACTGGGTCACTAAAGATGCATTCAAAGAGCTGTTTAAAAATGCACAAGGTATTGCCGACTCTAAACGCAAACCGCGTATAGCATTTGTGACCGGCGGTAGCCGCGACCCATACCGAGATGTTGATTATTACCAAGCGCTGTTTGAGCAACTTGGTTTTGAGGCTCATTGGTTGCCTATAGACGGTGCGATGCAAACGCTAATAGGTGCTAAGGATCCGGCGTTATGTGATGATTTGGCGCAGTACCAGGTATCACGTTTAGCGAGTTTCCGTCGCGACAGCTTGTATCCAGATTTGTATGAAAAACAACAAAAACTGTGTCGTGACCCAGAGCAACTTTTCGACTTATTGCGTCGTTCAGATGCCTTGTTCATTGCCGACTCAAGCCCTTTGTTGCTTTACCACGCTTTCTACGAAGGTGTGAACAAACCAAGTGAATTGCTAGAAAAAATCAAAGATATGGTCGCAAAGGAGCAGATCTTTGTAGCAGCGCAAGGTGAGTCAGTTAATGCGCTTGTTGGTGGTCAACGCAATGCCACTATTCTTTCTGGCGAAGGCGTGCAAGTATTAGCCGAAAATCCAATTATTTACGCTAATGGGTTTGAGGCCTGTCGCCTAGGTGTTGATTGTATTTCAGTGGCGACAAGTCGTGAGCTAAGCTACATCCAATCAGGGGTGTTAGGTCTGTTTCCTTGGGGCACACTCGATACACAAGTGGCGCGCTACGGTAAACAACCACGATTAATTAAAGCGGGTGTTGAAAGTTCAAGCTCTCTGATCTTCGGCCTAGACAGCAACAGTTACGCTATCGTCAATAACCTAGACAAGGAAACGGATGATATTGAACTGCAAGTGTTTGGTGAAGGTGGCATGTGGATTGGTGACTTACGTCAATCTAATGACTCAATGTCTGTAGCCTCACAGTTTGGCCCATTTGACAGCTACTTCTTGACGCATGAAGACAGTATCAATTTGCGTGGTGGTATCCTAAATGTTGATTTAGCTGCGTGGAAGCAGGCGGTAAACACCACAACTGTCGGACCGTTAGTCAATTCTTCGACGCCGTTTAGCCGTTCAAACTATCACAAGCTTGGACAGATGCAATGTAACACTGGCGCAGCTACGGCCGGTGGTACTAGTGATATCGATACGCAAAGTTATGAGCTGACACTCAATGCCAGTGGTGCGAGTAATATGCGAAAAGGGGTATTAGTTAAAGGCGGGAAACGCATGGGTGTATGTTCTTTCGCAAGAATATCAACCCAGATACTGCCAAAGATACTCTAACTTGATTACAATAGAGGGGTTTGCAGCAAAACCCCTTTTTTTATGATTGACTCTTCCCTGAGCCCTTGGGTTCGTGTTCTAACCAATTTACTCGTCCGTTTTGGGATCTGGTATGCAGCCGCTATCGTGTATGGTGTCTTCATTATTGCTGCCTTAATCCTAAGCTCGATGTATTACTACGTCGCGACGGGCGAAGTGATGTTGTTAGATGTGCTTGCTGTTGTATTTTTCACAGCTGTTAGCTCGCCATTGGTGATCATGGTGGTCATGCAGTCGATTGCGCAATTACAAGATTCACAAAAATTTCTCGAAACGGCTACCAAGCAAGAAAAGCTTTTAAACCAGTCACTCAAAGACAATATCCGGCTGCTAAACACAGAGATCGATGAGCGTAAAATGGCGCTTAACGCCAAATATCGTGCGATCGATGAACTACGTAAAGAAATCGCAGAGCGTAAGAAAACTCAGGTAGAGTTGGCTCAACAAGGTATGCTACTGCGCTCTATTGTCGACTCCTCTCCTGACTTGTTCTACTACCGTGACCAAGACGGCGTCTTTGCGGGCTGCAACAAGATGTTTGAAAAAGTAATGAATCGCAGCTCCGACGAACTAATCGGTAAAAAGGCCGAAGATATTTACCCAGTCGAGTACTTACCCGATGTATTGAAAACCGACAGGCAAGTTGAGTCGACGCATGAACCCCTTACTCTGGATGTTAAATATCCTGTTGATGGTGAGGAGCATTGGTTTGAAATGCGCAAGTTGCCATTCATTAACGATGAAGGTGAATACATAGGACTACTAGCATTCGGCCGTGATATTACCAGTCGTAAAGAAGCTGAGCAGGCGCTGGAAACAGCATATAAAGACAAGGGCAAGTTCATTGCTACTTTATCGCATGAGCTCAGAACACCTCTTAACGGTATTGTGGGTCTTACCCGTATGTTGCTTGATACCGATTTGGGTAAGCAACAACGTAGCTGGTGTAACACTGTGTTCTCAAGTGCTGAAACCCTAGGTAATATCTTTAATGATATTATCGATTTGGACAAAATAGACCGCGAACAATTAGATATAGTAACTGAGCCTGTCAGTGTTGTTAATTTCCTCGACGATGTCGTGAACTTTGGTGCGCTTATTGCCGAACAAAAATCCTTGTCATTCGATGTGACTCGTGTGGGTGATCTTGACGTTTATGCGCATATCGATCCAACGCGACTGCGCCAGGTACTTTGGAATCTTATCAACAATGCTGTTAAGTTCACTCAGCAAGGCGGGGTTGAATTAGAATGCCGACATCAACAACAGGGTGATCATAGCTGGTTGATTATGACGGTTACGGATTCAGGCATTGGTATTCCCGAAGATCAGCTTACGCATATTTTCGATATGTATTACAAGGCCCCCGATGCCAGCGGTGCTAATGCGATAGGCTCAGGTATCGGCTTAGCGGTAACTAAGGCGTTGGTTAAAGCCATGGGCGGTGAAATTCAAGTCACTTCGAGCCAAGGCAAGGGAAGTTGCTTTATGGTAATGATTCCATTGCAATTGACCGAAGCGCCGGTACAACAAAATTTCAGCTGTAAAAGCTTGAACATTCTTCTTGTTGAAGATGTGCCCTTAAACGCAGAGATCGCTACCAACTTGTTGGAACAAAGAGGTCATGAAGTGATATGGGCTGAAACCGGTGAAGATGCGCTGGCGTTTGTTGAAACTGAAGATGATCTCGATTTAGTACTTCTCGATATGCAATTACCCGATATCAACGGTGATGTTGTGGCGCGTGAGATTCGCGCGAATAGCGAATTTGATGCCCTTCCTATTGTTGCGTTAACTGCGAATGTACGCAGCGCCGAGGAGGAGCTTAAAGGCATTAGTATTCAAGGTGCGTTAGCAAAACCTATCAATACAGCGAAATTGGACAAGATGTTAGCCACACTATTTGGGCTGGAGCGAGAGTGTGTGCAGCAAGCGGCTGCGCATAAGTTAGTCGCTCAGCAATCGTCAGCTAATGTGGAAGTGAATGAAGCGATTCTCGACAAGGAAATTATTACTGAATTCCTCGACTCTATGGGCGTTAAGGCATTTTCACGCAGTGCTGACTTGCTCGCAAAGTTGGCGCCAAAATATCAGCAAGAGCTGCTCGATAGCGTCGAAAATGATGTTGAAGAATATAAATCAGTTGCGCATAAACTAAAAGGTGCGGCGGGATCGGTTGGCCTTAAAGCGGTACAATTGCACGCTAAGAAAATGGAAAATGAGTGTTTGGATGTGACCGTTGCTGAGCGCCAGCAGTGGTTAGATGAATTAGAGACACAAATAAAAGAAGGGCTCGAGGCCCTTCAGTCATTCTTATCTAAACTAGCTGTTGATTAAGCGTTGTTATCAATCTTACCAATGAAGCGATAACCTTCACCGTGGATTGTGCTGATCAACTCAGGCGTACTTGCATCACTTTCAAAGTGCTTACGAATACGACGGATTGTCACATCAACAGTACGGTCATTGGCACGAAGCTCACGACCAGTCATGTGCTTGATTAATTGTTCACGGCTGAAAATACGGCCTGGAGAATCAAGCATTAGACGTAATGCGCGATACTCACCTTTCGGTAGACGCTTAGACTCACCCGCTGGTGAAGTTAGGCAGCGACTATTCTCATCAAGTTCCCATCCGTTGAAATTAACAACGCCATCTGAATCAAGCGCTTGTTCATCCTTACTCGCTGCGGTGCGTGTAATTAGGTTGCGCGCACGAATAGTTAATTCGCGCGGGTTAAATGGCTTAGTGATGTAATCATCAGCGCCGATCTCTAGACCTAAAATACGATCGACATCGTTGTCACGACCGGTTAAGAAAATAAGGCCAACATTACGTTTTTGACGTAACTCGCGCGCGAGGATCAGGCCATTTTTACCTGGTAAGTTGATGTCCATAACAACCAGGTTAATATCGTCATTGGTGGTAAGCTTGTCATGCATATCATCACCATCAATGGCTTCAATCACTTTGTAGCCTTCAGCTTCGAATAAGCTAACGAGGTTTAGACGAGTAACATCTTCATCCTCAACGATCAGAATGACTGGCGTTTGCATTGTTTATTAACCTTTTCGGAATAAATTATTTACATAAAGACGGAAAACAGGAACTTCCCGAATACTTGCGATTATAGGAGTATATCTAAATGTTAACAAGTAAAATCAATTTGGATAAAATTTAGAAACACTCAACAGCCTAGCTTGTATCTTAAAATTAACGTGCGCTAGGCGTTCTTTATTGACATACAATCGGATTATCTTACCCCATTGAATCAGCGAAACGATTCCCTTAGCGGTAAGAAGCTCAAAACTGTCCCCGATTATAAACGTATTCAGGAGCTGAATTTTGAGCCAAGGAGATAGTATATCATTCTCTTTTGTACCTTCAAAGTATGTGATATCGCATTAGCTAGAAAGTTCCTTACTTTTTAAACTTTTACTCGAATCTATCAGCTTGATGTACCGACTATTGACTCAAATCGTGATTTTGCTTGCTAAAAGTTACATGTAAGCTGCGTTTAAGTTGCAAGAAGTACACAGATCTCAAAAACGGCTATGGGGCAAAACCATTAAGTAGAGCAAGTGATGTGAGTAGTCAGCGCGAGACTAATCTGTCTTTTGTGCAGTTGTTAGCGTTTTAAAAAACACCTAGCAAAATGTGCTCAACACGTCGGTTTATTTCACTTCAGAATAGGGAAACTGCAATACAAAATGACTGCCGTTATCATCAGAATGAGCTAAGTAAACGCTACCACCAAGGGCCTGTGTCGCGAGATTATAAACAAGGTGTAAACCCAAGCCGCTGCCACCAGAACCGCGTGTTGTGGTTACAAATGGATCAAAGATTCTCGGTTGCAACGTTTGAGCTATGCCTTTGCCGTTATCTTTAAAGTCAATTTGCACTTGTTTAGCAGATACCGTGACCTTGATGTCAATTTGTGCAGGGTTTTGCAAATCGAAAGCATGAGTCATAGCATTACTTATTAGTTGTTGCAGAATTTGTTGAATTGGACCAGCTTTGGCACTAATACGAAGGTCTTGAGGGCAATCTACCACAACCTTAGGACTGACGGTTTCCATTTCTGTATGCATACTTGTCAATACGTCAGCTATCAGGCTATTGAAATCGATATTGGTGACATGTTCGTTGTCTTGTGTAACGGCCAATTTTTTGAAACTCGTTACCAGCTCCGCGGCGCGGTTAAGATTGCGATAGATTAAGGATAAGTTTTCTTCTCCATCAATTATGAAGCGACCTAACTGCTGCGAAGTGAGTGTTTTGTTCTCGAACGCACTGTGAATCTCCATCAAACGATCGCGCATCAGTGTTGAGGCTGTTATACCCAATCCCAGTGGTGTATTTACTTCGTGAGCGACACCAGCAACCATTTGTCCAAGAGATGCCATCTTTTCACTTTCTACGATTTGGCTCTGATATTGATGCATCCGCTCGAGCGTACTTAAAAGCTCTTGATTTGCTTCACGCAGTGCATCTGTGCGCTGACTCACTTTTTCTTCTAGGCTGTGGTTAAGCGCCTCAATCTCACGTTTATCGGACTCGTGACGTTCGATATGCTTTTCGGTGCGATGCAGCATAGTGTTTACACTGGCTGTCAGTAAGTTTAACTCGGTAATTTTGCTATCAGGTGCCTGCACCTTGTAGTTACGGTTTTTAGCAACGTTTTGTAGCAGTCGACTTAGCTTATTGATGGGCTCGCCGACATGGTAGTGAAACAGGCGGGCAATTGCATAGGCCAAAATAAGTATGGCTAAGCTCAGCAGTAAATCTATAATGATTTTGCGATGTACGTAGTTATTAATATTTTCAAGGCTGGCACGAATATAGACGTAGCCAACGACTTTGCCTTCAAAAGGAACGTCCGTAATGTACTCATAGAAGTCGCTCGTTAGTACGCCTTGTTTATACTTATCTATCTGAGCGACCTTATGCTTGTGCGATACTGGGGAGGTTCTTGCTGCATTGTAGCTGGCAAAAAATTCTATTTGGGTGCCGTCAACTTTGTAAACATGCACATTTTTTATAGATTGTTCAGTGGCAAATGCTTTGAGTCGGTTCTCTTCTATACTTTTGTTATCGGTTATCACCGAAGATTGCGCGTCAAAAGCGGTTAGCTCGGCGAACGTTTTAACTCGCTCTTTGAGCATTTTTTGTTGCTCTTGCATATCGATATACGTAGATATGGTAATCGAGATAACGAGGGTGATGGTGGCAACGGACATAATCGCATAAATCAGCGCTTTTCTAATGCTAGTTGTCGAACCGTTGTTTATCATTGTGAACAGTCAATTTTGTAATGCTAGAGTAACAATAAACTAGTTTAGCAAATCATTGAATAGGCGAAGGTTAAATAAAGGCAAATCTCACCATCATGCATCTAAACACTATCACTGAGGTTACATTAGACGCCTACCTCAACGCTTATTTCTATTTGCCAAATTTGCCCATAAGATACCAATCAGCATGTGTAATTACAGCTTGGAATCCAAACGGTGTGGCGGTCGGTGCGCGAAAAAACAGGCAACGTTCTCGGTTATTAGTTAACACCCACAAACACCGACTAATGAGCCGTGGTTATGGTGGTAACAAGGAGATGACTTACCGAGAGTTCAGTGTATTGCTTAAGGGGGATCGATCTCAGGCCTTACATCTGATGCAGTGCTACCATCAAAAAGGCGTGTATTACATCAATAAAGGTAAAATCGAGCTGTTGTTATCGGATGGACGAAGTTTTGAGCTTACAGGTACGGCGAAAAGCCGAGTGTTCAAGCGAAAACGCTTACCTCGGCTTAATAAGGCGCAGTACTTTAGCGGTTTTGATAGACCGCGAAACGCTTAGTTTTCGCAATTGTTTCGTGATGTTTGAATTGTGCCTCAAGTTGCGGAGGATAGGCCAAGAAACTATTCGCGACTAACGTTAGTTCACCACCGCGATTTAAATGCTCTTTTGCTGAGGCAAAGAATCGTTCGGTAATTTTGTAATCCGTTTTTAAACCAGTGTGGAAAGGTGGGTTACTTACAATTAAATCGAAACGCGATGTCACTTCACTTAGGCCATCGCTCAGTAGCACTTCACCTTGGATGTCATTGGCTGCAAATGTTTGCGATGTGGCGTAGCCGGCAAGCGCACTCACATCTAGGCCAGTAACTTTCAACTTCGGATTTCGCTTGGCACAGAAACTGGCGATAATGCCGGCGCCGCAGCCAAAATCTAATAACGTTTTAGCTTTTGGATACGCAGGTAAGCTATCAAGCAGCAGCGCAGTGCCATCATCAAGTTGCCCGTGATTGAAAACGCCCGGTAGACTAACCACTTTACAGCTGATCTTTTCACCCGCTACCTCACGCTCGAGTGTGAACGTTTTCTCGTAATCACTGATTGCAAACTCTGCAAGTGTGTCTATTTCAGAGTATTGGTACAACTGACAGTGTTTCGCTGAGTCGACTTTATGGCCGTGCGCTAACCCCTTGAGTTGTTTTTCAATAGACTTAACGCCACCTTTTTTCTCGCCAACAACCAGCAAAGTTGCATCGTCACTCATTACAGCGCGAATATTGTCGAGTGTCATCAAAGCTTCAGCTTTCGCCTTCGGGTAGTAGTAGATGACTAAATCGAACTTCTGTTGTGGCAGCTGATGCGACACTGAAGTTTCAATTTTTGCTACATTAAGATGTGTTTTAGCAAACTGGCCATCAGCAAAGTTGTAGCTGAAAAAGCAGATCGTTGCGTCGGGATTCAACTCCCTTAATTCATGAGCAAAGCCATCACAATTAAAGTTAACGACTAAAATTGAGGCGCCAGTTAATAGCTCTTCGGAGCGCAGCAACAACTGCGATGGGTTACTCAATTGCATCTTATTTCACACGCTCAAACATGAGATCCCATACACCGTGGCCTAGACGATGACCACGCTGCTCAAATTTAGTCAGCGGGCGAGCATCAGGGCGCGGCACATAGTCGTTTGTAGCTGATAAGTTGCTGAACTTCTCGGCACTTTGCATCACTTCAAGCATGTGCTCAGCGTAGTTTTCCCAGTCAGTTGCCATGTGGAACACACCACCGATTTTTAATTTGCTACGCAGATTTTCAACAAACTCAGGTTGCACGATACGACGCTTATGGTGGCGCTTTTTGTGCCAAGGATCAGGGAAAAACAGTTGTAACTTTGCCAATGAACTGTCTGCTATACAATCCGCAAGTACTTCAACCGCATCGTGTTCGAAAACACGCAGGTTAGTAATACCTTGCGCATCGGCATCCATCAAACAAGCACCTACACCTGGGCGGTGCACTTCGATACCGATGAAATTGGTATTTGGGTCGTTTTTGGCCATTTCTACCAACGACTTGCCCATACCGAAGCCGATCTCTAAAACAACGTCATTGTCGTTGCCAAATACCTTCGTGAAATCAAGTAGACCATCTTTGTGCTCAAGCCCCATCGTTGGCCAGCATTTTTCTAAAGAAGCGGCTTGCCCTTTAGTTAAGCGGCCTTCACGTTTTACAAAGCTGCGTACTTTGCGGATGTATTTTCCTTCGCGCTCGGCTTGCTCTAATGCCTGTTGTGTTGATTCACTCATGATATTGACTGTCTCTCATAAAAATGGGTGCGTATTATCCCCGCTTGCGTGTCTAAGTACAAGTAATGGGCTATTGATATTTGCCCAGACAATTATAGACTGAGCGCAATTTACAGAGCTTAAGAGTGAAATTGTGGAGTTATCGCAAGACGTAACGCAGTGGTTTGCTAAGCAAATTAAGGATTGGTATGAGCTTTATGGGCGCAAGACCTTACCATGGCAATTAGCAAAAACGCCTTATAAAGTATGGGTATCAGAGATCATGTTGCAACAAACACAGGTTGCTACGGTGATCCCCTATTTCCAGCGATTTATGGAGCGCTTCCCAACTATTGAGCAACTAGCGAATGCACCTGAAAATGAGGTCTTGCATTACTGGACGGGACTGGGTTATTACGCTCGAGCGAGAAATTTGCATAAAACAGCAAAAGAGATATGCGCTAAGTTCGACGGTGAGTTCCCTAATACGCTTGAGCAGGTAATGGCATTGCCGGGGATTGGTCGCTCCACTGCGGGTGCTATATTGAGTTTATCTAGAGGTGAGCATCATCCAATACTCGATGGCAACGTGAAGCGGGTGCTGGCGCGTTTCTTTATGGTCGAAGGCTGGTACGGGGTAAAGAAAGTAGAAAACCAATTGTGGCAACTGAGCGAACAACTCACACCGAAAGAAGGTGTGACGCAATTCAACCAAGCGATGATGGATTTGGGGGCCAGTCTGTGTTCACGTAGCAAGTATGATTGTGAGCCTTGTCCATTGCAGAGTCGTTGCCAAGCATTCAACGCCAATAAGGTAAAGGAGTTCCCACACTCTAAACCGAAAAAAGAAGTGCCTAAAAAAGCTTGTACCATGCTTATCCCCTTGTATAAGTCACAGACCTTTATGCAGAAAAGGCCAAATAGTGGCATTTGGGGCGGCTTACACTGCTTTTTGGAACATGCGAACGAAGATGATGCTATTGCCTATGCGGCGCAACAAGGTTGGCAAGGAGAGCAACATGAGTTAGAGCCGTTCACTCATGTATTCTCGCATTTCCAATTAACGATTCATCCTTTGGTTATTCACTTAAACAATGACATCAATACACTGGGCGAAACCTCGTTGATTGAGTACGACCTAGTAAAAGAACCGCAAGTGGGGTTGGCTGCACCCACAAAGAAGTTATTAAAGCAGCTTAAAAAGTATGTGGCGGATGTCAGCGCGTAAGCATTGATGTAAACTACCCGCAAAAGAGTATGACCAAACTGGTATAAGAGGAATGTTATGGCACGCACTGTATTTTGCCAAAAATTGCAAAAAGACGCCCCAGGTTTAGATTTTCAACTTTACCCAGGAGAAGTGGGTGAGAAAATCTTCAACAATATCTCCAAAGAAGCATGGTCACAGTGGCAGCAAAAGCAAACGATGCTGATTAATGAAAAACATTTGAACATGATGGACCCGGAACACCGTACCTTCTTAGAAGAGCAGATGGTAGGCTTCCTTTTTGAAGGGAAAGACGTGGAAATTGAAGGCTATCGTCCGCCGGAAAAGTAGGCTATTTGCTGGGATTTTCGGCAAAAAATCCCAGTTTGCATGAATTGTGTGCAAACGAATTGTTTATTTTAAAAAATGGTTGACTTGGTTTCCTAAAAACCGTTTAATACGCCGCACGCCCAGATAGCTCAGTCGGTAGAGCAGGGGATTGAAAATCCCCGTGTCGGTGGTTCGATTCCGCCTCTGGGCACCATTATTAAAGGTGTCTTTGATTATTCGAGGATACGTGCAATAAAATGCACACAGTTTTGTGTGCCTGCTTAGCTCAGTTGGTAGAGCAACTGACTTGTAATCAGTAGGTCGCCAGTTCGACTCCGGCAGCAGGCACCATTTATTCGCCCAGATAGCTCAGTCGGTAGAGCAGGGGATTGAAAATCCCCGTGTCGGTGGTTCGATTCCGCCTCTGGGCACCATTATTAGATTATGGTGCTTACCAAAACATCATATATCGCCCAGATAGCTCAGTCGGTAGAGCAGGGGATTGAAAATCCCCGTGTCGGTGGTTCGATTCCGCCTCTGGGCACCACTGTTTAAAGGTGTTCTCGATTTCGAGTTCACGTGCAAACGATTTGCACACAGCTTTGTGTGCCTGCTTAGCTCAGTTGGTAGAGCAACTGACTTGTAATCAGTAGGTCGCCAGTTCGACTCCGGCAGCAGGCACCATTTATAAACAAACCCCGATCAGAAATGGTCGGGGTTTTTTATTGTCTGCAATTTTCTCTTTTAACCATGCTACTAAAAAATTCAAAGAACTAGCCGAAAAAAAAGCGACACATAGGTCGCTTTTTTAAATGAACAATCATGCCCGTGTTAGTAAATCTTACCTTCACTTTGATCTTTCAAAGGCGCCACACGCGACGGTGTAAACTGTGCTCTGGCCAGCGGTGCACTTGCTTTTGCAAGCAACGTCACTGATTTATAGATTGAATCGAAGTCTAGGTTTGCTAACTCATCATTAGGGGTGTGGTAATGGTCGTTATTTTCCATATCCGTAGAGCTAAAGCTATGAGCTGGTACGCCCATACTCGCTAATGACGCGTTATCCGAACGATAAAACAGGTTTAATTTCGGATACGGGTTTGCTTGAATGTGGTTTTCTTCTGGCAAACTTTGGTTTAATACTGCTTGAAGGTCTGACTTATCAGCACCTGTCATCCATAAGTTACCGCTACCAAACGGTGAAGGTTTACCAATCATTTCGATGTTGATCATTGCGGTGATGGCATCAGGATTTTGTGTAGTTGCGAAATGCTTAGAGCCTATTAGCCCCATTTCTTCCGCTGTGAACGCAGCAAACATCAAGGTACGTTCGTTGTCAGCTAAATGCGCGTAGTGCTGAGCTAAATTTAGCATTGCGCCAGTGCCCGACGCATTGTCATTAGCGCCATTGTAGATGGTGTCGTGTTCGTCGCCGTGTTCTTCATCATGCTCGTGTTGCTCACCCTTTTTTTGACCAAGGTGGTCGTAATGAGCACTGAATAATACTACTTCGCTATCTTTTTTCTTGCCTGGAAGGACACCGATAACATTGGTCAGTCGTTGCGATTTAAGTTCGTTTTCAACCTTTACGTCCAGCGCTGAAACAGCCTCGTTTTGGCCTAAAATAAGCACCATCGCCCCTTGGTCTTTTAACTCGAGCTTCGTAAGGCCTGCATTGAAGTAGTTCTGATATCGAGAAAACATCTCTTCATGGGCATTATCGACAATAACAAGGTGATTCCCGCCCAGATGATTCAGTTCGCGCAACGTCGCACGCAAGTCCATATCAGCTGCAATGTGAGTAATTGTAGCATCACTAGGTTGTAACCATGTAAAACCAGATGACTGCGAAACAACTGCTAGTTTGCTGGTATCAACAGCTTGGTTATTTAGTGACACGGCAACATTTTTAGGCGTCACAGAATGCAGTTCAAATTGCTGCTTGAAACTGTTAGCGCCCGCCATAGGCTCTAATCCGATGCGCGTGAAGCGCTCGGCAATATAATCGGCAGCAATATCAATTTCAGGGCTAAAGCTTTTACGGCCTTTTAGGTCATCGCTTGCTAGGTAACTGATATCTTGCTCTAGTTGGCTGCGCTCAAAGTGCAGTTCTGATTGGGTCGAGCTGCACGCACTAAGTGTTGCCGCGGCAATAAAAGATAGTATTGGGAGACTTTTTCTCATTATTAATTCCCTAAAAAGAGTTAAGTTGCGGCCACTATGCATGTGCCTACGAATATGTGACGCAGTGTAAAGGATTCGCCAGTCAATCAGAAGAAATTAGCGTTTTTTACTGATGCGGATTTGTATAGAAATGTTTCTACTGTTTTTAGTAATGGCTTGTATGTGAGCTAATAATCCATTTAAAATCATGTGGTTATCTGTACAAGGAAAGGATAGTACATAGGTGTAATGATAGGTGTGAGGATGGCACTTAATGCCATTGCGGTGGACGCATAGGCTGCACTTATTTCATTATCGGCAATGGCGGTTGCTGTACCAATTCCATGGCAGGCAGCACCTAGTGCAAGCCCTTGTGCTGATTTATCTTGCACGCCTACAAAGCGCAACAAAGCAAAGCCAATTACTGCGCCAACGACGCCAATTAGGATAACCATAGATGCAGCGATACTGCCAATCCCCCCCAACTGTTGTGTGACTAGCAAGGTAATGGGTGTAGTTACGGATAAGGTCGCTAACGAGGCTTTGAGCTGTTCAGGCGCGCCTAACCAAGAGGCAATAACATAGGCTGAAGAGGTCGCAAGAATAATGCCCGCAGACACGCTGAGAATAATGGCAGGTAATTGCCGTTTGAGTTGATGAACCTGTTTGTATAAAGGAATAGCCAGTGCGACAACGGCTAGCTCAAGTAAGTAAATAAATGCGGCGGTTTTTTCGCTGTAATCGGAAACATCTAGGTTAAAACTCATCAATATCGCCGCGGAAGCAACAATGGTCCACAACACAGGGTTGAGTAGAGGGGAATTGAATCTACCATGTAAAGCGCGAAGCAATAAATACAACAACACTGTCAAGGGTATGGCGAACCACATCATGATGATTTCCCCAAGCGTTGCATTATGAGGCCAATACACATAAGCCCACACATAGGCACTAACAATAGGCACAGAGCAAGTACCAACCAATGCTGCGAAATAATGGCGCTGTGCTCAACTACTTTAGCTGCTGCGGGTACAAAGAACAGCGGCATAAAGTTGAGTAATGGATTGGCACCGGGTGTTAACCAATCGAGCTTGATCACTTTGAATTGCAGAGCAGCGAACAACGCCAGCATCGCACTCAAAGCCGGCGGAAAAGTCCACGCAAAGTAATAACTGACACCATAGGCAAGCACCAAAAAGCCGCTGAGAATGACCCAGCTAATCAACATCTTGAATGCGTTGCTAAGGTGCTTACCAGTTTTTTCGTTGTTTGAATTCATGCTTTTCGTCATGGGTTGCATTGTGAATGGCGATACGAGTGTTTTTATTCATCAATAATCGTATTTGCGCGAATGTTTCTTTGGCTAATTGACGGCGATGGTTATACCGGTAAGCCCCTTTATTTAAGCGTTTGATTGCCGCGATGGCGTCGGGTGAACGTTGCTTTAGCTCATCTACTAGTGACAGTGCCGCTTGCATGGGGTGTTCGTCAATACGCGACACTAGACCTATTTCATTTGCCTGCTCGGCGCTGATAGCATCAGCGTTCATGGCGAGGCGAAGGTAGTCATCGGCTTTTATAATACCTGGAACCAACAAACTAGCGCCCATGTCTGGACATAACCCCCAGCGCGCTTCCATCACGGCGAAGCTCGCTGTGGGAGTAACGATACGATAATCGGCTCCTAGTGCTATTTGCATACCGCCACCCCAACAGCGCCCTTGAATAACCGCAATAACGGGAACATTCAGCTCTTGCCAGCCAAGGGTAACGCGCTGCGCTAAATTCTGATTACCGGGTAACCACTTAAATAGTAATGACAATATGTGCTTGGGTTTTGCCATGACGCCTTTTACATCTAAGCCGGTACAAAAGTCTTCGCCTTCGGCATTGATAATTACTGCGCGGATATTGCGGTCTTTTTTCAGTTTTTTAATCACACTATCTAGACTTTTGAACATTTCAAAATTAAGAGAGTTGCGCTTTTGAGCACGCGCGAAAGTGACATGGGCAACGTGTTGATGAATTTCCAGGGTTATCATTTTTATCTCCTCTGACCACATGCAATTTAACCCAAACAATGTGCTATGTCATTTTGTCGTGCATTTCAATTAGTTAGTATGTAACTTAATTAGTGACAGGCTTTTTGATACAAACTAGTTATACAGGTAACAGAGCCGTACAGGGAGTAACAAATTAGTCTATATTCTCAATGAACTAGACGTTTATTGTCGAGTCAATGAGGCCACAATCCAATCGCGATGACCTAAATTGCGCTAAAAGCGAAAGCAGAAGATAAAAGACTGAGGAGAGGGAGTATGTCAGGCGTACCTTCGTTTAATAACATTACAAAGAGCTTAGTTGCCGCATCCTTATTGGGCGCAACTATGATTACAACACAGGGGTGCTCTGAGCAACCGGCAGTAACTCAAAATGCGCCAGCACCAGCGGTATCAGTGTATGAGGTGCAAGTAGAAGAAGTAGGGCGCTATCGAGAGTTTGTGGCCAGAACCGAGGCTTATCAAGAAGCAGATATTCGCGCGCGCGTATCAGGTGAATTAATTGAACGTACCTTTGTTGAAGGAGCTTATGTAGAGGAAGGCGACCTGTTGCTCAAAATAGACCCTTCAGAGTATCAAGCGAGTGTTAACGAACTTCAAGCATCATTGAAAAGCGCAAGAGCCAGTGCTGATCGCGCTGAGCGAGACTTGAAGCGCGGAAAGGAAATCGCGGGTGATGGCTTTATATCTGCCGCCGATTTGGACAAGTTACAAACTAATTTCGATCAAGCAATAGCGTCAGCAAAAGCAGCAGAAGCATCGCTAGAAAAGGCTCGCTTAAATTTAAGTTATACGGAAATTCACGCACCATTTAGCGGGCGTATTGGCAAAGTGTCATTTGATGTCGGCAACATAGTTGATCCCAGCTCAGGTTCGCTTGCTGAGCTCACTGACATCGATCCTATCTACGTTAATTTCCAAGTAGAAGAAGCGGATTACATCAGCTATCAACAAAAGCATATCGCCGATGGCGGTGATCCGAGTAAGGCGGCTATTGATATTCGCTTGCGCTTACCGAATAACACGGATTATACCCAACCCGGTGAATTGGACTTTGCCGACACCAAGATCGACAGAAGCACGGGCACAGTGGAGCTCAGAGCAAAGTTTAATAACCCTGACTCGATTGTAATGCCAGGGTTATTCGTGACCTTAATCGTTGAAAGCAAAGACAAACAACAACAAGCCTTGGTTCCCCAGGCTGCGGTGCAGGTAAATCAACAAGGTAATTTCGTTTTGGTTGTCAAAGAAGACAACACCGTTGGGCAACGTCTTATCCAGCTGGGTCGTCGCATTGATGCAATGTGGGTAGTGACCTCAGGTTTAGAGCAAGGTGAGCGTGTGATTGTTGAAGGTATTCAAAAAGTGCGTTCAGGTATCACTGTACAACCCGTTACTAAGCAGGTTGACAGAAAAACTGGGACTATCAGCGACAAAGCATAAGTGAGCGCACAATGATCAGCAAAACGTTTATTAATAGACCTAAATTGGCGCTGGTGATCTCTATTGTGATCACTCTTGCGGGCTTAATTTCACTGAGCCAATTGCCAGTTAATATGTATCCACAAATCACACCGCCACAGGTATCCGTAACCGCAGTGTACCCAGGAGCTAGTGCGCAAACGATTGAGGAGACAGTAATTCGCCCCATTGAAGAAAAAATCAATGGTGTGGAAGACATGATGTATATCGAGTCGACCTCGAGTAACAATGGCTCAGCGAATATCACTGTGTACTTTAATGTTGGTACTGACACCGACATGGCGCAGGTGAACGTGCAAAATCGCGTGTCACTCGCAGAACCTTCGCTGCCACAAGAAGTGCGTACGCAGGGGGTGTCAGTTAAGAAACGCTCAAGCAACATGCTCATGGGGGTCAGCCTGTATTCGGATGACCCGAATATGGATTTAATGTTCTTGAGTAACTACGCCACAAATTACCTTACCGAGCCGTTGGGGCGTATCCCAGGTGTTGCTGCCGTCGAAGTGATGGGCGATAAAACTTACTCTATGCGAATTTGGCTCAAACCAGACAAAATGGCCTCGTTAGGCGTTACTGTGGCTGAAGTACAAGCCGCCATTTCAGAGCAAAATACCCTTGTTGCTGCGGGCAAACTTGGCTCTGCACCTGCTTTGCCAAATCAGCAATTTGAATATGCCATTCAAGCGCAAGGCCGCTTGGTGTTACCTGAGGAGTTCGGGCAAACCATCATTCGGGCTAATCTAGATGGTGACTTTGTGCGCTTAAAAGACATTGCACGCATAGAGCGCGGCTCGAAAAACTATGGTGGTTCGGCAAAACTCAATGGCAAAGACACGGGCTTCATAGTCATTTATCAGTTAACTGAAGCGAATGCGACTGAAGTGGCAGCTTTGGTTAAAGAGCGTATGGTAGAGCTATCGCAACAATTTCCAGACGGCCTGAAATATAAAGTTCCTTACGACACCACCGAGTTTATTAATCGCTCCATAGAGGAAGTGGTGGTGACTCTTTATCAAGCTGTTGCCTTGGTTATTCTAGTGGTCTTTTTGTTTTTGCAAAACTGGCGTGCCACTTTGGTGCCAACCGTTGCTATTCCGGTGTCGCTCATTGGTACTTTTGCCGCCATGCTGGTAATGGGGTTCTCTGTAAATTTAATCACTTTGTTTGGTTTAGTGTTGGCCATAGGTATCGTGGTGGATGACGCTATTATCGTTATTGAAAACGTTGAGCGAATATTAAGAGAAGATAAGCTGCCCATCAAGGAGGCGGTAACCAAAGCCATGGAGCAAGTGGGCGGGCCAATTATTGCAACCACCTTGGTTCTACTCGCGGTATTCGTGCCTGTTGGCTTTATGCCGGGCATTACAGGTGAGCTCTATAAACAGTTCTCTGTCACCATTTCATTCGCGGTACTTATTTCATCAATCAACGCGCTAACCCTAAGTCCTGCGCTGTGTACCTTGTTGCTATCGGCTGACAATATGAAGCCGATAAAGTGGCTACGCCCATTTGAAAAGGGCATTACCAAATCAACCAAAGGTTATACAGGCATTGTTGGCTTTATGCTGAAACGCGCTGGGCGAATCGGCATTGTCGTTATCGCTTTGTTTGCAGCCACGGGCTGGTTAGCTAAAAATGTGCCATCAGGCTTTGTGCCTTCCGAAGACCAAGGCTTCTTATTTGTTGATGTGCAGCTACCTGATGCTGCGGCAACTGTGCGCACTGATAAGGTGATCGAAAAAATTGCCGCTATTGTGAGTAAAGATCCCGCTACCGAAGACTTCGTCGGCGTATCTGGATTCTCAATTCTAGGCGGTGCGGGTTCTAACAACGCACTGGGTATCATTGTGCTCAAAGACTGGGAAGAGCGGCAAACGCCAGAGCTGAGTATTGATAGCATTGTTCAGCGGCTACAAGGACAGTTGTGGGCGATGCCTGATGCGCAAGCGATGGTCTTTAATGTACCGCCGATCCCAGGGTTAGGTGCAAGTTCTGGTTTTGAATATCGATTACTCGACTCCGAAGGGCGTTCACCAGCAGAGTTAGCAGCGGTAATGAATGGTTTGATTTATGAAGCCAACAATCGCCCTGAACTTACAAGCGTATTTAGTACATTCCGTGCAAATGTACCGCAGTATTTCCTTGAGGTTGACCGCAATAAAGCCAAGGCTCAGGGGATTTCTCTAGGCAACATATTCCTGACCTTACAAGCGCAATTAGGGTCGCTTTACATCAACGACTTCAACCAATTTAGTCGCACCTATCAAGTGAAAATCCAAGCAGAGGCGCAGTATCGTGCCAAACCTGAAGATCTTCAATATTACTATGTGCGCAATAGTCAGGGCGACATGGTGCCACTGACAACGGTGGCGACACTAAAACCTATCCTTGGCCCAACAAGCATGGACCACTTCAATCTCTATCGCAGCGTCAGTATCAGCGGCAGTGCTGCAGATGGCTATTCAAGTGGTGATGCCATAGAAGTCATGAAGGAGTTGTCAGCGCAATTGCCTAATGGTTATATCTTTGATTGGGCAGGGCAAACTCGCCAAGAAATCATGGCAGGTGATGTGGCGGGCGTACTGTTTGGTTTAGCTATTTTGTTCGTATTCCTGTTCTTGGTGGCGCAATATGAAAGTTGGACTATCCCATTCTCGGTTATTGCTGCGGTGCCATTGGCTATATTTGGCGCCATGATCACCTTGTATATGCTCAGCATGACCAATGATATCTACGCCCAAGTTGGTTTCGTATTGTTAATAGGGATGTCGACCAAAACGGCGATACTCATCGTTGAGTTTGCGATGGAGCAACGGGCCGCGGGCAAGAGTATTCTTGATGCAGCACTGATGGCAGCGCAACAGCGTTTTCGTGCGGTATTGATGACGGCACTGTCCTTTATTCTTGGGGTATTACCATTGGTAATGGCTTCAGGAGCCGGGGCTGCAAGCCGGATTTCCTTGGGCGTCACGGTTATGTCAGGGATGATAGCTGCGACGGTTTTGGGTACCTTGCTTGTTCCGCTATTTTATACTTACATACAAAGTATGCGTGAGGCGATTAAGAGAAAATTTAGCAGTGAACCCAGTTCTCAATAAAGTTTAAACAAGCCGGGAATTTCCCGGCTTTTTATTGGTCGTAGTTCTGTGCACATTGAAGTTAACTTTTGATATCATCGTCGAAAACAACGTAAGTGAAGTGACAAACATGTCCGGACCCAGGTTATTTACCGAAGAAGAAATCACTCATCACGCGTATGAGGTGTTTCTTGAACTGGCACCAGAGCATTTGAGCGAGCAGGATATCGAAGACTTTAACGAGCATCGAGAGGCGCTTGGATTTATCGAGGAAAGTGCTCCGGGTGAGCATTGGCAAAATATCGTGGCGATGGAAATTGAGCCGCAATACTACAGTGAAGTAACGATAGGGCTTGAGTTGGAAAACGAAGACCTTATTTTTGCTCAAGTACTTATCAGCCGCGACCAAGATGCGCCGTTTTGTCACATTATTTGGAAAGAGTAAGTAGTCGTTATGCGTTTTTTGCCTCTTATTATTGGTTGTTGGAGTGTGAATTGTTGGGCGGTAGATCCCTTTGAAGACTTTCACGAATATGGCCAGTTAACAGACGCAGAAATTCACAAAATCCACAAAGGTGAAATGTTTTACGGTGATGCTGAATTCGGCTTCATCGTCACCAGTGGTAACACCGATTCGACCAGTTTAAAGTTCCGTGCCAACGTTTATCAGGATTTTACTCACTGGCGAAACCAGTTTAAGTTTGATTCCTTGTATCGTCGCGATGTCGATGGCGAAACGGGTAAAGAAACTATCTCCGCACAGCGCTTTTTCGCCTCAGGGCAATCTAACTACAAAGTTGGTTCCAAAGACGCATCTTTATTTTTGTACGCTGATTATGAAGACGATGAGTTTTCCGGTCTGAAATACAAAACTACCGTTGCAACAGGATACGGTAACCGACTATATCGTGGTGTGAAAAACACCGTGGATTTTGATATTGGTCCAGGTTTGTATTACTCGCGTGCCCAGCAAGGTGGCTTGAGCGAAGAGGAATTAGCGGCTCTAGAAGACAAAGACGTGACCGGTTATTTATTACGCCTAGCGTTACAATGGGAAAGAAAGGTTTCCAAACGAACTCGTTTCAATCAGTTCGTTAGTGCCGAACAATCCCTTTCAGGTCTTAATTCTCGCCTTAAATCAGAGACTTCACTGATCAGTCAGATCATGGGGCAACTTTCGCTAAAGTTTGCCTACTTATACCGGTATAATTCAAAACCAGAAAGCGACAAGCGTAATTATGACTCCGAGTTAAGCGCAACCTTTGTCTTTAGTTTTAATTAATCATTCGAGTAACGAATTATATGTATCAGCATAAACAGTATGCATGGGCTATTTTAGCCATTTTGGTGTGGATAGGCGCCTTTGTTTCTATGGCATTTTATTTGATGGGAGGAGACGGTCCTCTAATGTTGTTTGCTGCTGTGCTGGTGGTGTGTGGCTTCTTATTTCATGGACTAACGGTAAAAGTTGATGACCATGGCGTGCAGTGGTTTTTTGGCCCAGGCGTAGCCAAAAAGCAGGTAGCATTTGCGGATATTGAGGGCGTCGAAATGGTAAGTAACTCATTTCGTCATGGCATTGGTATTCGTATTACTCACGATGGTTGGGTTTACAGTGCTAGTGGCTTTTCCGCTGTGGCTATCGAAATGAAAGATGGCACATTTTATCGAGTAGGCAGTAACGATGCCCAAAACCTTGTTAGTGCAATTCGTAGGCACTTGCCACACAACACTTCAACATTAAAAAAGGACGCATAAGCGTCCTTTTTTATTTCATTGTATGCGCTGATTAGTGGTCGTGACCACAACCGCCAGCACCGTGTACGTGACCGTGAGCGAGCTCTTCAGCCGTAGCGTCACGCACGTCAACAACCTCAACGTCGAACTTCAGAGCAACGCCAGCAAGTGGGTGATTACCATCAACGATTACGTCTTCGCCCTGAATATCAACGATCATGACTGTTTGCTCGCCGTCATCTGTGGTGGCACGGAATTGCATGCCAACTTCGATATCCATGCCGTCAAACATTGCTTTTGGTACCGCTTGCATCAGTTGCTCGTGGCGGTCGCCGTAACCGTCTTTAGGCTCAACTTCAACACTGAAAGTGTCGCCTGCTTTTTTGCCGATAAGGGCATCTTCAAGGCCAGGGATCAAAAAGCCAGTACCAACGATAAATACCAGTGGCTCACCGTCAAACGTGTTATCGATGGTGTTGTCAGCTTTGTCGACTACGCTGTAGTGCATAGTTACAACTTTGTTCTCGGCAATATTCATATTCAGTCCCGATTATTCTTCTGTAAGTGAGTACGGAAGTGGTTCTATATTGAACAACACTTCAGGAGCATGTTTTGCACGAAGCTGAACATCAAGTTCAGTATCGTTTGGCAACACCGCTAAGCCAACGAGCTCACCATTATGACAAGCTTGTGAAATTAGTGTTCCTGCGCGACGCCAGTTTTCGCCAACTTGACGTTCTAAGTCTAGCGTATGTTCTGGCGATTCTTCATTAGCGCCAAGCAATTGCGAGTAAGCAGCTTTAACGATAAACATGGCACGTTTGTTTTTGCCTAAGTACTTCATGCGCGCGACGGTTTCTTGGCCAGTGTAGCAGCCTTTTTTGAAGCTGATACCACCGAGAGCCTGTAAGTTAACCATCTGCGGCACGAATTCATCGATGGCAGCGCTGTTTAAGCTAGGCTCACCAGCTTTAATTTGTTGCGCCAACACAGCTTGAGTTTGCTGCACATCAGAGTCTTTAAATTGCTCGCCAATATAGACATAACGGTCAGGTGCAAGGCGCAGAATTACGCCGCCATCAACAACATTCACACTGTTTGCAGAGTCGATATTAAAGTGCGTCGTAACTTCTTCATCGCTAGACAAAATACCCACAACAGGCAGAGTTGCTTGGCTAATTTCCACTTTGCTAAATACCGCGTACTTTTTCAACTCTCCTAAAGCAACTTGTGCTTCGGTTGAGCTGCAAAGCAACGCATAACCTTGCTCATAGTGACAGACACGCAAACAAGCCCACAGCTTGCCTTTGGCACTGCAATGTCCAGCCCAACGCCACTGACCTTGGGGAATGTCATTCAAGTCTTGTGTTAGTTGTCCTTGCAGGTAAGATTTTGCATCATCACCTTGAACATAAATAACTGTGTAATCGCTAGCGTGAACCGACAACGCGGACATGCCTCACTCCTTATGTTTCTGAGCAATTAAACCTAAGATCTGTCGACCTTTGTTTATCATTCTGAACCGTTAAATCTACCGCTTTAATGCAAAAGTCCAGAGTGCCTAGTGTAACGTATGCGTTATGCTGATGACAGCGTCAAAGAGCAAAATAGCTGTGTATCCAGTGAGTTTTTGTTAAACTGCCTGCAGCAACAAAATGAGAGGAAAACAATGGCAAATTTAGATAGTAAAGCGCGTCTGCGTTGGGCATGTCGTCGCGGTATGTTAGAGCTTGATGTATTGTTCATGCCATTTGTAGAGCAGGGCTATGATGCGCTTAATGACGAAGACAAATTCACCTTTCAGCGTTTGTTAGAAGCTGACGATCCGGATTTGTTTGCGTGGTTTATGGGGCATGAGCAGTGTAAAGACCCTGAACTCGCGCGTATGGTTAAAATTATTCTAGACCGCGTGCGTGTATAGCGGCTCATTTTCTGCAAATATTCCCACACACCGCCCAATCGTGGCGGTGTTTGCTCTTACCTTCATCTTATTCTTTTTAAGTAACCCAAGCTTGCCTTGGGCACTAATCTGCGCGCCAATTATGGTGTTAGCGTATGTGCATTTTTATAAGGCTTATCGGTGCTGTTGGCCGCATCAAGGGATGATTACTGTAAAAAGGAATCGCATCGAACTGTGTGCCGATGAAACTATTTCGGGCGTCATTTTGCCGCAGTCACAGGTGTTTTCTGGCCTTGTTTACCTGCACATACGTGATGATTTAACAACAAAGCGCCGACGCGTATTGATCAGTGAAAAGGCTATGCAGCCAGAGCACTTTCGTGCTCTAGCGAGAGCCGTTCTCGACAGCGTTAAAACGCCTAAGACTGAGGTTTGAGCTCGGTGATAGTTGGCTCTGGCAAGTGATCGGGATAATCCAAAGTGTAATGCAAACCACGGCTTTCTTTGCGCTCAAGTGCACTGCGAATGATAAGCTCGGCAACTTGCACTAAGTTACGTAACTCAAGGAGGTTATTGCTGACTCTGAAATTAGCGTAGTACTCGTGGATTTCTTGTTGCAATAACTCAACACGTCTTAACGCACGCTCTAATCGTTTGGTAGAGCGCACAATGCCGACATAATCCCACATAAACAAACGTAATTCATGCCAGTTGTGAGTAATAACAACTTCTTCATCCGAGTCGATGACACGGCTCTCATCCCAATCTGGCAAAGCATGCGGTTGGTAATCTAAACCCAGTTTAGCAACGATATCTTTAGCCGCGGCATGGGCGAAGACAATACATTCAAGCAGCGAGTTACTAGCCATGCGATTGGCGCCATGAAGGCCTGTGTATGCCACTTCACCTATCGCATAAAGGTTGTCGAGATCAGTTTTGCCGTTGAAGTCTGTCATCACGCCACCACAGGTGTAATGGGCCGCGGGTACAACAGGAATTGGCTCTTTAGTGATATCGATACCTACGCTTAAGCACTTTGCGTAAATCGTAGGAAAGTGCTCGATAATAAATTCTTTATCGCGGTGCGAAATATCTAAATAAACACAGTTAGCGCCAAGGCGCTTCATCTCAAAATCGATTGCGCGGGCGACTACATCGCGAGGCGCGAGCTCTGCGCGCTCATCAAACTCTGGCATAAAACGGGTGCCGTCTGGACGCAATAAGTAAGCACCTTCACCGCGCATTGCCTCGGTGATCAAGAAGTTTTGCAGCTTTGGATGATACAAACTAGTCGGGTGGAATTGATTGAATTCCATATTGGCAACACGGCAACCGGCACGCCATGCCATGGCGATACCATCCCCACTGGCTACATCAGGGTTGGATGTATAAAGATACACTTTGCTTGCGCCGCCTGTTGCTAGGGCAACAAATCGGGCACTGATGATCTCTACACGCTCTTTAGCGCGGTTGAAAACATACACACCGTGGCAATGTTTACCCTCGTTACCTAACTTTTCATCGGTAATCAAATCGATGGCGTTGTAATTTTCCAGCAAGGTAATGTTTGGGTGTGCCTGTACGCGTTCGATAAGGGTTGTTTGCACCGCTTTTCCTGTTGCGTCAGCGGCATGCAAAATACGTCGATGGCTGTGTCCACCTTCTCGAGTAAGGTGATAACGCTCGTGACCTTTTGAGTCTGTCTCCATATCAAATGGGACACCTTGCTCGATAAGCCAACGCATACATGTTTTGGCGTTTGAGGCAGTGTAATGCACAGCGGCTCTGTCACATAAACCGTCCCCCGCGGTAAGAGTATCTTCCACGTGAGATTCAACGCTGTCATTTTTCTTATCAAAAACGGCGGCGATACCACCTTGCGCATACAAGGTTGAACCTTCGTTGAGTGCGCCTTTGCTAATAACCGTAACTTGACAGTGATTAGCGAGTGATAAAGCCAATGAAAGGCCAGCTGCACCGCTACCTATGATAGCCACGTCGCTGTGATGTTGTTTGTTTGGGTTCATGTTATAGTGTGGGCTGAGGTTTCACTTACCTAAGATACGTGTATATGTATCATATTTACTGCGCTCGCACGACTGTAGTTAACTAAAGTAAGAAAAAAAATGCAGATATTGCGAACTTTTTCTTTTCACCTAAGTCTGAGAGAGTGTATTTGGTAGCTTGGATACAACACGTAAAGCAATTAACGCAGAGGAGTACCGGCTCGAATGAGCGAGCAGGATTTGGATTTAGCGCTGGTTAAGAAGGTTCAACAAGGAGATAAAAATGCTTATAACCTGTTGGTCACCAAATATCAGAATAAAGTGGCAGGACTCATATCACGTTATGTAGCCAATCAAGGCGACATAGCTGATGTAGCTCAAGAAGCGTTTATTAAGGCCTATCGAGCATTGCCTAATTTTAGGGGCGACAGTGCGTTTTATACGTGGCTCTATCGTATAGCTGTGAATTGTGCAAAGAATTATCTTGTTGCGCAAGGACGTCGGCCGCCAGCCAATGATGTTGATGCCGATGAAGCTGAGTTTTACGATGGTGCGGATTCATTACGCAGTAATGCCAGCCCAGAAAACCTGTTGTTGAGTGACGAAGTGCGTGACGTTATCTTCGCCACCATAGATAAGCTACCTGAAGATTTAAAGACAGCCATCACTCTAAGAGAATTGGAAGGGATGAGCTATGAGGAAATCGCCGCAGTAATGGACTGCCCAGTAGGTACCGTACGTTCTCGTATATTTCGTGCCCGTGAAGCGATTGACAACAAGTTAACTCCGTTAATAGGTGAGTCGTAATATGACTAAAGTAAAGTGTAGTGAGCAGGACAAAGCGTTGATCTCTGCCTTGGTCGATAATGAAACCAATGTGGATGCGCTTAATGTCTCTGATGTGGACACTGAAACCTTCGCGCGTTATAGCCTAATCGGCGATGTAATGCGTTCTGAAACCGCACCTAGTATTCAAATTGATATTGCGGCGAAAGTAGCAGAACAACTAGAACAAGAACCTGTACATGCCCAATTTGGTAAGCAAGACGGTGTTGCTGACAAACTAGTTTCCAATGGTAACACAGTGGTGCGTGGTAACTGGTGGCGTGGCATTGCGCAAACAGCAATCGCGGCAAGTGTCGCTATCGTTGCAGTCGTAGGTGTACAACAGTACGGCGCAACTGGCGCAAGCCCAGAGCAATTACCACCATTGCAATCGAATCCTTTTATTGGTGCGGCATCACCAGTAAGCTATTCATCAGAGCCGGCACTCGAAAGTGCTGAGCGTGGTCTGCGTGAACTTCAGCAGCAACGTATTGGTGCACTAGTATTAGAACATAAGCGCCAAACTCGTGAAGCTGCACGTATCGCAGCAAATGATGAGACTAAAGAACAGGAACAATAACACTTAATGAAGTACCTCTATGTTGCGCTATTGTGCCTGAGCCTTATTCCTACTCAGGCGCTTTCTCAAGCAACTGCTAAGCAGTGGTTAGACGATATGGCCGCTGCTGTTAAGCAGCGTAACTTTGTCGCTTCGTTCGTGGTCGTAAAAGACCGTGCAACAGAACCTTACCGTTGGAGTCACGGTAACCAACAGGGCCAAGAAATTGAACTACTTACTCTGCTAAACGGAGCAGGGTTAGAAATCGTGCGTGTTGGTGAACGAGTGACTTACTATGAACCGCAAGTTCAACCTTATTCAGTGCGCACCTCAGCTATCACGGGCCCTATTCCCGAGGTCTTGTTCGGTGAGGTTGATAAACTCGAAGAAAATTACAACTTTGTTCTTGGCAACAAAGACCGTATTGCAGGTCGCCCTGCGCAACTACTGCGAATCGAAGCCAAAGACCAAGACAAATACAGCTATTGGGTGTGGGTCGATACTGAAACGTCACTGTTGTTGCGTTCAGCATATGTGAACAGCCAAGGTGAGTTTCTTGAACAATTACAACTTAGCCATATCAGTGTTTCTGAAACACCTGCCCCCGAGCTGATTGAGATCAGCAAACGCGAATTCCCAGAGCCGTTACCAAGTGTCGAGGCGCAAAAAGACACAGGGAGCTGGCAAATAGGTTGGTTACCTGAGGGCTTTGAGCTGCTAAAATCAGACAGACATAAGCTTGATTTAAACAACGAATTAGCCGACTACTATTTGTATTCAGATGGTTTAGTGGATGTCTCTGTATTTGTGCAACGGCCATTGGCAGGGCAACGCCCCAGTGGATCTTTAACCTCAGGGGCAACCACAATTTACATCCACAATGCAGGCGCTTTCGACGTTTCTGTGATTGGTAATATCCCCACACAAACAGCGAAAAGTATCGCCGAGTCAGTGCAACGTCCGTTGTAACCTTTATTATGATTGAACAAGTTCTTACTGTAGTGTCGCGTAAAGGCGACACTGCGTTTTTACAAGCAGAGCCAAAACCCGCATGCGCAGGGTGTAACGGTAAATGCGGCTCGCAAGTCTTTGCCAAACTCTTTGGTACTGATAAAAAACAGTTCCCTTATAAGTTCGATCAACCTGTTGAGGTCGGACAAAAAGTGAAACTTGCCCTCGATGACTCACACATCGTTTCGAGCTCATTCGTTGTTTATATTTGGCCTTTATTGTTCGCTTTAGTCAGTGCCGTGATAGCACAAAGCGTTTTTGCATTGAGTGAATCAGGACAAATATTCGTGGCATTTAGTGCAGGTATTTTAGGCTTTGTACTCGCCAAACAACGACTTAAACGTGTCGTACATGATGTAAAAGTATTAAAAATCTATCCAATTAGTCTCCCTATCTCGCAAAGAGATGGTGATTAGCGTCAATTACAGGTAAAATCGGGGCCTTTGTTTATACACGCTCAGTTTAAGAAGTCAGAATCCAATTTATGAAGCATATCCGTAACTTTTCGATCATCGCCCATATTGACCACGGTAAATCGACCCTTTCGGATCGTTTGATCCAGGTGTGTGGTGGTTTAACCGACCGCGAAATGCAGCAGCAAGTATTGGACTCAATGGAACTTGAGCGTGAACGCGGTATTACTATTAAAGCGCAAAGTGTAACGCTTAACTACACCGCCAAAGACGGCGATACGTATCAGCTAAACTTCATCGACACGCCAGGACACGTTGACTTTTCTTACGAGGTGTCTCGCTCTCTTGCAGCCTGTGAAGGTGCATTACTTGTAGTTGATGCTGGCCAAGGTGTGGAAGCGCAAACACTTGCAAACTGTTATACAGCGATTGAAATGGACTTAGAAGTAGTGCCAATCTTGAACAAGATTGACCTACCGCAAGCTGATCCAGATCGCGTCGCTGAAGAAATCGAAGACATCGTTGGTATTGATGCAACAGATGCTGTGCAGTGTAGTGCGAAAACAGGTATTGGTATCGACGACGTGCTTGAGCGCATCGTGCGTGATATTCCGCCACCACAGGGTGATACCGATGGCCCATTAAAGGCACTGATTATCGACTCATGGTTTGACCCGTACCAAGGTGTTGTATCACTTGTACGTATTATGCAAGGTCAGTTGAAGTCTGGCGACAAGATTAAGATCATGTCGAACGAACAAGTCCATATTGCTGATAAAGTAGGTATTTTCACTCCTAAACAAACTAATACCGGGGCGTTAAATACTGGTGAAGTTGGCTTTATTATCGCGGGTATCAAAGAGATCCATGGTGCACCTGTAGGTGATACTATTACGCTGGCTCGTAACTCAGCAACCGAACGTCTACCTGGCTTCCAGCGCGTTAAGCCTCAGGTATACGCAGGTATGTTCCCGATTTCTTCTGACGAGTATGAATCATTCCGTGATGCACTTGATAAGCTAAGCCTTAATGATGCGTCATTGTTCTTCGAACCTGAAAACTCAACAGCATTGGGTTTTGGTTTCCGCTGTGGCTTCTTAGGTATGCTCCACATGGAAATCATTCAGGAGCGTCTAGAGCGTGAATATGATATTGACTTGATCACGACGGCACCGACCGTAGTGTATGAGGTCGAAACAAAAGATGGTTCAATTCAGATCGATAACCCATCTGAGCTACCAGCGGTTAACGACATTATCGAAATTCGTGAGCCTATCGTAGAAGCCAATATTCTAGTGCCACAAGAGTACTTAGGTAACGTAATCACGCTGTGTATTGAAAAGCGTGGTATGCAAACCAAGATGAACTATCACGGCAACCAAGTTGCAGTAACCTATGAGTTGCCAATGGGTGAAGTAGTGATGGATTTCTTCGATAAGTTGAAATCAACCAGTCGTGGTTTCGCGTCACTCGATTACAACTTCAAAGAGTTCCGCCCAGCAGATATGGTGCGTGTAGATATTCTTATCAATGGCGATAGAGTGGATGCGTTGGCGATTATTTGTCACCGTGACCAAGCGCAAGGCCGTGGCCGTGAATTAGCAGAAGCGCTGCGTGAACTAATTCCTCGTCAAATGTTCGATATCGCTATTCAGGCGGCAATTGGTAATCATGTTATTGCGCGTTCAACAGTGAAACAGCTTCGTAAAAACGTAATCGCGAAATGTTACGGTGGTGACGTAAGCCGTAAGAAGAAACTACTTCAGAAGCAAAAAGAAGGTAAGAAGCGTATGAAACAGTTGGGTAACGTTGAAGTTCCTCAAGACGCATTCTTAGCGATTTTGAAAGTCGGAAAATAATAATAAAAGGAAAGGCTGTAGATGGCTGGATATTTCTCTGTTTTTCTAGTGGTACTGACCTTAGGCTCAGGCTTAATTTGGCTTGTAGACCATTTGGTCTATGCACCTAAACGTAAAGAGCGTATTGCGCTTGCCGAAGGGGCAGCAGGTAAACCGCTAGATGATGAGCTAAAAGAAGAAATCGCACCCATGCCTGTGCTTACAGAGCATGCAAAGTCGATTTTTCCTATGATTGCGGTCATCACAATTTTCCGCTCATTTATTTTCGAACCTTTCCAAATTCCGTCAGGTTCAATGATGCCAACGCTGCTAGTGGGAGATTTCATCCTAGTTCAGAAGTACTCATACGGTATTAAAGACCCTGTATGGCGTAGCGAATTAGTTGCAACAGGTGAACCTGAGCGCGGTGATATTGCCGTATTCAAGTTTCCACCAAACCCGAAATTGGATTTCATCAAACGCGTGATTGGTTTGCCAGGCGACCACATTGTGTATCGCAATAAGCAACTGTATATCAAGCCAAATTGTGCAGAAGGTCAGACTCAACAAGGAGAGTTACAGTGTGGCGAATACAATAAAATTGCACTAGACATTATTAATAGAGACGAGTTTAAGCAAGGCAACGAACAGTTAGTGCGCCTTGAAGAAAATCTTGCCGGTATTAAACACGATATTTTAATTAACCCGACGCGCCCTGAGTTCAAAAGTAACTACTACCGTCAACAAGGTACCAAAATTGACGAGTGGGTTGTTCCAGAAGGCCACTATTTCATGATGGGTGACAACCGTGACAATAGTGAAGATGGTCGTGCGTGGGGATTCGTTCCAGAAGCTAACTTAGTAGGTAAGGCCGTATTTATCTGGATGAGTTTTGAATTTGAAAACACGCCAGAGGATTTCTTACCAAGTTGGGTTCCAACCGGTGTTCGCTTTGAACGCCTAGGTAATATTCAGTAACAATGAAGAAAAACGTAACAGAACTGTACGACAAAATAGGATATAGCTTTACTGATCAGGGTTTGCTTGAGCAGGCCCTTACTCATCGTAGCCACAAAGGTCAGCACAATGAGCGCCTTGAGTTTCTAGGTGACTCGATTCTAAGCTTTGTTATCGCTAATGCCCTGTACCATAAGTTTCCAAAAGCACGTGAGGGCGATTTAAGCCGCATGCGCTCTACGCTTGTGCGTGGGCAAACATTGGCAGAATTTGGTGTTGAGTTTAACCTTGGCGAGTATCTACGTTTAGGTCCGGGTGAGCTGAAAAGTGGTGGATATCGTCGCGAGTCCACACTTGCTGATGCTGTAGAGGCAATCATCGGCGCAGTATTCCTTGATTCAAACATAGATACTTGCACTGAGCTAGTATTGAGTTGGTATGCATCGCGTTTAGAGTCGATTTCTCCAGGTATGAACCAAAAAGACCCTAAAACCTTGCTCCAAGAGTTTTTACAAGCGCGTAAATTACCCTTACCAGGGTACACGGTTATCGATACGAAAGGTCAGGCACACAACCAGACTTTCACGGTTGAATGTATCGTAGAAGGGATGGAAAGCATTATCTCTGTAGGCAGCTCTCGTCGTAAAGCCGAGCAAAAAGCCGCAGAAAAAGCCTTAAAGATGTTAAAGAATGACAGCTGATACGCATACACAAACGCATTGCGGTATGGTGGCCATTGTTGGTCGCCCTAACGTAGGTAAATCTACCTTGTTGAACAAAATTGTTGAGCAAAAGGTGAGTATTACTTCACGTAAACCTCAAACCACGCGTCACCGCATTATGGGTATCCACACCGAAGACAATTACCAAACTGTTTATGTGGATACGCCAGGCCTGCACATTGAAGAAAAGCGCGCAATCAATCGTCTGATGAACCGTGCAGCATCGAGTTCAATCGGTGATGTGGAATTGATTATTTTCGTTGTTGAAGGGACGCACTGGACCAATGACGACGAGATGGTGTTAAACAAAGTGTGCGCAGGTAAAACACCTGTACTACTGGTGATGAACAAAACCGATCAGGTAAAAGACCAAAACCTGATATTGCCGCACATTAAATGGTTAAGCGAAAAGGGTGATTTCGCCGGTATTATTCCTATTTCGGCGAAGCAAAATCGTAACCTTGATCTGATCAAAAAAGAAGTACGTGCGCGCTTACCGGAAAGTGAATTCTACTTTCCAGAAGACTACGTAACTGATCGCTCTATGCGCTTTTTAGCCGCTGAAATTGTCCGTGAAAAGCTGATGCGTTTTATGGGTGACGAATTGCCTTACTCTGTGACGGTGGAAATCGAGCAGTTCAAGTGGCAAGACAATGGTGTGTGGCAAATCAACGCCTTGATCTTAGTTGAACGTGAAACGCAAAAGCGTATGGTGATCGGTAACAAGGGTGAAAAGCTCAAGACCATTGGCCGTGAAGCCCGCCGCGATTTAGAAAATATGCTTGATAACAAAGTATTCCTCGAATTGTGGGTGAAGGTTAAATCTGGTTGGGCGGACGACGAACGCGCCCTGCGTAGTCTTGGTTACGGCGAAGACTAACCTTTATGAACGCCGGCTTCGACCGCGCCTTTTTATTGCACCGACGAGCGTTGAGCGACTCTCAATGGCTCGTCGATTTCCTTGTAGAAAACCGCGGTGTAATGCGCATGATAGCGCGCATTAGCGGTAAACAAGCCATCAAACACAAAGCTCAGCTGCAACCCTTCCAAGCATTACTCATTCGTTATCAAGGCGGTGGTGAGCTTAAATATTTACAACACTTCGAGCTCGACATTGCCGTACCCGCTTTGCATGGCAATAAGCTTTATTGCGGCTTTTATATGAATGAGCTGGCTGCTCGCATCATTCCCATCAATGAACCGCTTGAACAAGTTTTTGATTTATATTTGCATCATTTAAAGGCTTTGGCGGCAACCGATGATTTAGGAGCGAGTTTGCGTTGCTATGAATTACAGCTGCTCGAAGCACTTGGTTACGGTGTTGATTTTGACACCGACTACCTCGGTGAGGGAATTGAACCAAACAGTCAATACGATTACTATCCAGAGCAAGGATGGGTGCGCCAAGAGCAGCCTATTCAAGGCTATGGTTTCAGTGGTGAACATATTCTGGCGTTTGCGCGCTATGATTTTTCCAAACCACAAATTCAGCAAGCGGCAAAGCATTTTTGTCGATACATTCTCAAACCTCTGCTAGGGAATAAGCCGCTTAAAAGCAGAGAACTTTTTAAATCAAGGTAAGGCAAGATGAAAGAGATTTTATTGGGTGTAAACGTTGATCATATCGCAACTTTGCGCCAAGCACGTGGCACGAGCTACCCAGATCCAGCCCATGCAGCAGCGGTCGCTGAACATGCCGGTGCCGACGGTATTACTATTCACTTGCGTGAAGATAGACGCCACATTCAAGACCGCGATGTATATGTCATGAAGGATACGATTCAAACCCGTATGAACTTAGAGATGGCGGTAACCGAAGAGATGCTAGCTATCGCTTTAGAAGTGAAGCCGGCATTTGTTTGCCTCGTTCCTGAAAAGCGCGAAGAACTAACTACAGAAGGTGGTTTGGACGTAGTAGGGCAGTATGACAAAGTTGCAGATGCCGTGCGTCGCTTGAGTGATGCTGGTATTAAAGTCAGCCTATTTATCGATGCTGACGAAGCGCAAATAGATGCGAGTGTAAAAGCAGGCGCACCGTATATTGAAATACACACAGGTGCGTATGCAGATGCTGAGAATGATAAAGCGCAAGCCGCAGAGCTTGAGAGCATTCGCAAAGGCGTGCAATACGCCCATGCTAAAGGTTTGATTGTCAATGCCGGTCATGGTCTGCACTATCACAACGTAAAACCTATTGCGGCGATGCCTGAAATTTACGAACTCAATATCGGCCATGCGATTATTGCTCGCGCTGCCATCGATGGTATGGAAAAAGCGGTACGTGATATGAAGCGTTTGATGCTTGAGGCTCGTGCATAACTAAATTTACCGTGTTGGTGACGCAGCCCAAAGGGGAGTGTTCGATTCCCCTTTGCAAAACACCGCGAAGCCATAGTTACATCGCTCATTCACCTCCTCCAGAGCCACCGTCACCAGAGCCAACTTCGTTTGAATCTGCGCTCATAAATACTGAATCAATTGAGGCGGCAAAGAGACCACCGTCCAACGCTGATGTGATTGAGGCCTTCATTTCTTCTATATCATTATCGTTGAACAGTTGTGGGTCTAGCTCATCGATATCACAGTACAGAATATACGCGTAAAGAGCATAGCGCTTGTTTAAGTTTAATACTTGGATGGTAGTATCGACTTGTCCTTGAGTGTACTGTTTAGCGCGGCCATATCGTTTGGATAAAGCCAGTGGGAGGGTTTGGTGATATTTACGTATTGCCGCTTTGCTGCCAAACATATAGTTATATCCTTCAACTTGCATTCCTAGCCATGTATAAAATTTTCAAACGTCTCGAGTGAGAGTTATGATTTAACATTACACCCAAGGGGAAATACATGCCAAGCAGTAAGCGAATTGAAATGAACAAAGAGCACCCAGTAAAAAGTCCATGCATAGATCAATGTTGTCTAAATCCAGATGATGTATGCGTAGGGTGTTTTCGAACTTTAGATGAGATTTTGGATTGGTCCTGTTCAACTAATGAGCAAAAAATTGCCATTTTGCAAAGTTGTGAGCAGCGCCGTAAACAACACGGAAGTAGCTCTGTGTAACGTTTAACAAGTCACAATGCTTTGTACAAAATAGCGATTTAATAACACTTGAATGTCAGTTCTTCAGCGGTATCAAAAACAGCATAAAATCTCATTGACGTTGTGGCTATTTCAGCCGCATAATCCGCCGATTTTTTATCAATGATTATTTAAGAGAGCCTGACTTTATGAATCTTGGAGCCCTATTTTCCGTTGACCCTTTTAGCTGGGAATCAATCGGAACGGCGGTTGTGTGTGGCACTGTTGTTGGCCTTGAGCGACAGCTTCGCGGTAAGCCTGTGGGGATCCGTACCTCTTCACTGATTGTGCTTGGTACCTACCTGTTTATAGCCGCATCCTTGTTGGTTGAAAACGAGGTCACAGATACGTCGCGGATTATTGGTCAGGTAGTAACAGGCATAGGGTTTCTAGGCGCTGGTGTCATGCTAGCAAAAGATGGTGCTGTAGTCGGTGTAACTTCGGCTGCCACTATATGGGCACTTGCCGCAATCGGGGTGTGTATTGCAGTGGTTGATAGCTTTGTTGCGTTCAAGCTCGCTATCTTGTTGGTGCTGATTTTATATGGCGTCGACCTACTTGAGAATTACTCTACTCTCTTTACCCGAGGCGTCCATTCAAAGTACACCAGATGGCGCAAGCGTCGCTATTAATGCGCGCTAATACCCTTATTCAATGTGCTTGGGCGTTATCGAGTTAGGCAGTGGGATTTGCAGTGATGACACCGTGCGTTAGGGTAGCCAAATTGCGATTGCTGGACCAATAATAAATCATCCCCATAGGTAATTGAGATGTATTGCCCTTGCTTACCGTTTTTATGATCCAGTTAAGCAAAGCTCGCAAAAGGCAAACAAACAGCGCGAGGGACTAAACACCTCGTTGAGCGCAGAGGTTAAGGGTTGTTTGTGTTGCCTTAATGGTCATTTTAGTTGCGCCACGAAAAGGATCTTCGCTTGGGCCGAGCATACCTCGGCCGTTTAATTCAATGGCAGAGTTATCCTCAGCAATGCCCCAACACGTTTGGAAAACGTGTTGATTTTACAGATGAAACGTCCACTTTGGCATTGCCCAGCAATGTGACTTCTATACTGTAATGGCTAACAATTTCTTGTAAGCACCACCTAAGATCAGTAAGAAGTATTTTTCTCTAATCCTGCATCGTCCATTAAGTTTCTGAGTTCATCTTGCAGTTCAAGAAGCTCAGGCTCTATCTCATTGATAGTGGCGTGCTCTTTCATCGCTGTTTCAATAAGTTCAGCGAGCTTTTTCAGCTTAGGTACGCCGGTGTAACAACATGCACCGTGGAACTTATGAATGATGGAGAGCAATCGTTCCTGTGCGTTGGCTGCCATTGCTTCTTCAACCAGACTTAATGTCTCAGGGATACTTAGTAGCAGCATATTGAGCATTTCATGGGCTAATTCTTCTTTTCCGCCAGCGCGCTGCAGCGCAAGTTCCCAGTTCAAGCAAGAACTTTCGAAAGGAGGCTCAATAACCGTCGTTTTGCCATTACTGCGTTCACGCCACTGTTTTTGACTTGCGGCATGCTGCATCAATACTTCCCCTAGCATGTCTTCATCAAGTGGCTTGGTGAGGTAACTTGCAAAACCGACTTCTTTGAGTTGCTCTTTCTCCCCAGCTAATGCATGGGCTGTTACCGCAATGATTGGCGTTTCTTCATTGATAGACGATTCTTTGATCAGTTTGCACGCTGTAATGCCATCCATAATGGGCATCTGTATATCCATGAAGATCAAATCGTATTGATAGCTTTTACACACTTCAACGGCTTGCGCACCGTTATGTGCGGTGTCCATGTTATCAACTCGGTCTTCAAGTAATGCACAAATGAGCTTTAAGTTGGCATCGTTGTCATCGACAACCAATGCTTTAATTGGCAGCTTGGTTGTTTTGCTGTCTTGGGTGTGAATCGTTGGATGGTCCAATCGATACGGCGCCGCCAACATTTCACAGAATTTACGGTGATTCACCGGCTTACTTAAACAGCCGTCCGCACCACTGCCAATGAGTGCTTCGCGCATATTGTGCGACACCGTGTTCAACAATAGGTATAGGTAGTCGCTGTGTTTACGCACCACAGTGATAAGTTGTTTAAGCAAAGACATGGACTCGACGCCACCAGGGTCACCGATAATGCAGATATCAAAGCCGAAATCAGCGGCCATGGCTTCTTCGAATTCTTCTAAATTTCGACATCCAGTCAGATGTACGCCCCAGCTGTTAAGAATGCTGGTGGTGGCCATGTAGCTGTGTTCACTTTGCTCGAAATAGAGCACGCGCTTGTTAACCAGGGATGCGCAAGGCAGTTCACTTTGGAAGTGATGGTCAGGCACTTTAAAGACGGCATTAAAGGTAAAACAGGTGCCTTTGCCTGGCGCGCTATTGAGCGTAATGCGCCCACCCATGGCTTCAACCAAATGTTTTGTAATGATCAAACCAAGACCGGTGCCACCGAACTTACGGGTGATACTGGAATCGGCTTGGCCAAACGGTGTGAATAAAGCGTCTTGCTTATCCATAGCAATCCCCACACCGGTGTCTTTCACCGAGATAAGCAGTGAGGTACGCTCATCTGCGAGTAGGCGGCTGCTGATATCTATGGTGACTTCGCCCTTTTCGGTAAACTTAATAGCGTTACTGACAAGGTTGGTCAGGATTTGCTTAAAGCGGGTAGGGTCTCCCATTAAGTGTTCAGGCACTTTGGGGTTCACATGAATCGACAACTCTAAGTGTTTTTCATGTGCCCCAGGCGCGAGTAAGGTAAGCACCTCATTCACCGCATCTCGCAATTGGAACTGAATATTTTCCAGTTCCATAGCACCGGCTTCTAGTTTGGAGAAATCGAGGATGTCGCTGATGATAATGAGTAGGCTGTTGGCAGAGGCCTCGATGGTATCAAGATAGTCTTTCTGGCTTTTGTTCAATGGCGTTTTATAAAGCTGACGGGCAAAGCCGATTACGCCATTAAGGGGCGTGCGTAACTCGTGACTCATTTTTGCTAAGAAGTCAGATTTAACTTGGTTAGCCGCGAGCGCTTCACGTTTAGCGATATTGAGCTGGATATTCTGTGTTTCGTACTGTTCCAGTGTTTCTTGATAATCTGCAGTGGCTTGGTCGATGTGGCGTTGCATCTCATCTTTTTCTTGCGCCATATATTCGGTGATATGCACAAGTCCCTGGCGCAGCTGTTCCAGCTCGCCTTGCATAGGCTGAATAATATTTTGCGGCTCTTTACCGTGTGCGACTTCAGTTGCAGCATGCACTAAACGGCGCATCGGTTGAGTGATTAACCTACTGAGCCTGATAGAAATAACAACGGCAAACCCGATGGCCAACAAGATGACCGCAGCACTAATCAAAATCGCTTTTTGTTGCTCAACTATCGCTCCTTGGCGATTAAATTGAATCATCACCGTACCATTGGTACTAAATGGCAAAAGGCTGGAGGCGTTGGGGTCTAAAACCCCTTGATAGAATATTAAAAAATCACCGTCGCGGATCACCTTATTTGAGCTTTGGTGCGCTTCTATTGGCACATTCCTAAGCTGATCAAAATTGCGATGGCGAGGACTGGCCGCTAACAGGGCGTCGCTGGTATCAAACACCGCCACAGATTTTATCAATGGCGAATGGGCATTATGAATATGCTGAACGATTCGATTGAGCGTGGCTAAATCGTTTTCAGCTAGGGGCTTTTCTATGGCAATGCTTAAGGGCTCGATGATGGTATTGCCCTGTTCGATGAGAAATTCATCCAACTCAAGGTAGCGATTTATAGTAAAATAACCACCAAGCAAGAGACCAATCACCACAGTAGGCACCAATGTCAGGATTAGTACTGAATCCCGAAGGCCTAGTCGGTTCATAATCAAACAAATTAAAAAGTCTGTGTTAAGTTTAGGTTATCGCTTACATCGACCTTTAGCAATGTAATTAGGGCAGCCAATGGCGAACTTTTATAAGCCAACAAAGAAAAAAGTGAAAAACCAAAGCCAAGAGCTTCATATTGAGAGCTTGGATCATCATGGGCGTGGCGTCGCCAAAAGTAACGGGAAGGTTATTTTTGTAAATGGTGCGCTGGCTGATGAGCAAGTTAAAGCCACTATTTTGAGTGATAAAAAGCAGTACGCCGAGGCACAGTGCACAAAAGTTATCACGCCAAGCCCACAGCGAGTTGAGCCCCATTGCGAACACTATGAGCAATGTGGCGGCTGCACCTTGCAGCATTTGGAAGCGTCAGCGCAACTGCATGCAAAACAGCATGCAGTCAGTGCGTTATTCAAAAAGTTCAGTGGCTTAGCTGATTTACCCTGGCAAGATGCTATCGACAGTCAGCCTTGGCATTATCGCCGAAGTGCCCGTGTAAGTGTGTACGATGATAAAAATCAGGGTCTAAAAGTTGGCTTTAGGCAAAAAGGTTCTAAGCGCATCGTCAATATTGATAAATGCCCAGTGCTTGATGAAGGCTACAACGATGTTTTTGCTTTTTTCCGAGCGCAAATCAGCCAGCACAGGGCATTGCGTTGCGTCACTCACTTACAATTGGTGGCGGCACAGCCACAGCATTTTGTAGTCGTGCGTCATACAAAAGCTATCCCTGAGCCCCTAAAAGATGCCATTGCCAAAGATGCAGCGGTAAACGGATGGACAATAGTTTGGCAAGCAGATGCTGAACAAGCACTACCACATGCAAGTTATCAGCTGGAGAACGAGTTAACCTTGGCATTTGGGTTGGATAACTTTATTCAAGTGAATGCTGATGTAAATGACAAAATGCTGCACCAAGCAATGCAGTGGTTGGCATTGAATGAGCAACATCAAGTCCTTGATCTTTTCTGTGGGGTTGGCAACTTCTCATTGTTGGCTGGTACAACAGCGCAGCGAGTGGTGGGCGTTGAGGGTGTTGAGTCTGCAGTTCAGTATGCGCAATCCAATGCCCAAAACAACGGTCTTAACAATTGCCAGTTCCATTGCTTTGATTTAACTGAGCCTTTGTACAAGGCAAAATGGTTCGATAAATCATTGGATGTACTCATTCTTGACCCGTCAAGAATGGGAGCCGAAGCGATACTTGCGCAATTACCGCTCAAACAGTTCAAACGCGTCTTGTACGTGTCGTGTGATCCCGTTACTCTGGCTAGAGACAGCAAAACGATACTCACGGCCGGATTTTCGCTCAGTAAGTTAGGGATAATGAACATGTTTCCTCATACCGGCCATATAGAAACAATGGCTTTATTTGAACGGGGGTAGAGTCCGCCATGGTGGCCACTAGAAAGTCGCATCGCACTCACATAGATAACTTTGACACTGCGTTAAAGCAGTTAGGCATGAGTGAAGATAAGTATCTACTCGTTAAAGCAGCCGCCGATTTTTGCGGGGAATCGCGTTGTGCTGAGAATGACAGATTGGCGCTTGAGATGGTTGAAATCCTTGCGCAACTCAACTTGGATGCGACCTCTCTTGCTACCGCTTACCTCACACCCTATTTCTTGGCACAGCATGTAGTCATTGCCGACGTTAGCGATAAATTCAACAAAGATGTTGGCTTACTGCTCAAAGGGGTTGAGCAAATGGCCACGATCAGCACGCTTGCCCATGCTTCGAGTGGGCAGGTGCAAGTAGACAAAATTCGTCGCATGCTCCTAGCGATGGTAGAAGATGTGCGTGCTGTGGTAATCAAACTCGCACAGCAAGTGTGTTATTTGCGAGAAGTAAAAAACGCTGAGGAAGAAGAGCGCGTTATTGCCGCTAAAGAAACCACCAATATTTTTGCACCTTTGGCAAACAGACTCGGTATTGGTCAGCTCAAATGGGAGTTAGAAGATTTTGCGTTCCGTTACCTTCATCCTGATACCTATAAACGCATTGCGAAATTATTAGAAGAGAAGCGTCTAGACCGCGAAGCTTATATGAGCGATTTGGTTGAGCAGGTGCAATCTAAGCTGGATGAAGCGGGCATCAAAGGGGAGGTATACGGCCGCCCTAAACATATCTTCAGCATCTACAAGAAGATGACCAAAAAGAACTACGAGTTCGATCAGCTTTTTGATATTCGCGCGATGCGCATTGTGGTTGAACGCATTCAGGACTGTTATGCGGCGCTTGGCATAGTGCATACCAGTTGGCGTCATCTTCCCAAAGAATTCGATGATTATGTAGCAACACCAAAACCTAATGGCTACCAGTCAATCCACACCGTTGTGTTTGGTCCAGAAGGTAAAACCGTAGAGATTCAAATTCGTACTCATGAAATGCATGAGGATGCCGAATTGGGGGTCGCTGCGCACTGGATGTACAAAGAGGGAGCCCTCGGCGGTCGTGATTCAGGCTACGAGCAAAAGATCAGCTGGCTGCAAAAAATTCTGCAATGGCAAGAAGAGGTGGTGGATGGCACCGACCTTGCTGATGAGCTAAAGAATCAAGTGGTTGAAGACCGCGTTTACGTGTTCACGCCACGTGGCGATATTTTTGATTTGCCCTTCGGCGCGACGCCTTTGGACTTCGCCTATTATATCCATTCAAATGTAGGCCACCGCTGCATCGGCGCAAAAGTGTTCGGTAAAATAGTGCCGTTCACGTATCAGCTGCAAACCGGCGATCAAGTCGAAATCCTAACGCAAAAAGAACCTAATCCGAGCCGAGATTGGCTCAACCCTTCATTGGGTTACATTCGCTCTTCGCGTGCTCGCGCGAAGATACATCATTGGTTCAAGCAACTTGATAGAGATAAAAACCTGCAAGCGGGTAAAGATATTCTCGATAACGAATTACAAAAGCTTGATATCACCTACAAAGAACTTGAACCTGCGATTGTGCGCTTTAACTTCACCAGCCTTGATGACTTGTTGGTGGCGATAGGTGCTGGTGATGTGCGCTTGAATCAGTTGCTCAACTTCGTGCAAAACAAAGGTGAGCCTGAACCACAAATCAAATTTAAACAACCGAGCCGCAACACCAAAGGTGACAAAAACGGTATCGTCGTTGATGGTGTGGGGTCACTGATGAGCCATATGGCGGGATGTTGTGAACCAGTGCCTGGGGATTCGATTTGCGGCTACATTACTCAAGGTCGCGGTATTGCCGTACATCGGAGCGACTGTGAGCAATTTGCGACATTACAAGAGCGCCACCCTGAACGTATTGTTGAGGTAAGTTGGTCAGCTAAAACAAGCAGTGACTTTGCGCTGTCCATCAAAGTTGAGGCGACAGACCGCCAAGGCTTAATTCGTGATATCAGCTCAGTGTTAGCGAACGAAAAAGTCAATGTCATGAGCATGAACGTCAATACCATAGATGAAAAGCAGCTGGCGATTTTTAATATGAAAATCTCTGTCTCCGATTTAAGCACCACCAATCGCTTGCTCACCAAGCTAATGCAAATCGAAGGTGTGTATGATGCCTCTCGCGTGGGGGCGGGCGGATGAGTCAAAATGCAATTGAAGAGTTGCAAGCAATAATGGCAAAGTTGCGTTGTCCTGAATCAGGTTGTGAATGGGATTTAGCGCAGCGCTTTGACACCATAGTGCCGCACACAATTGAAGAAGCCTATGAAGTGGCTGATACCATTGAGCGCGGCGCCCTTGATGAACTCAAAGCCGAGTTAGGTGACTTGTTGTTTCAGGTGATTTTTTACAGCCAGCTGGCAAAAGAAGAACAGCGTTTTGACTTCAACGATGTAGTGCAAAATCTTAATACTAAACTCAAAGCGCGCCACCCGCATATTTTTGCACGACAGCCAGTCACAGAGAATTGGGAAACACGTAAATATCAGGCTCGGCAAGAACTGGCTCAGCAAGAAAATGCTCAGCAAGAATATGTCCCTCAGCTCCTATTAGCCGATATCCCGACTAACTTACCAGCGTTAAGTGCTGCGAATAAGGTACAAAAAAGGGTTGCTAGTGTTGGGTTTGATTGGCCTAGTATTGATGGCGCCTTGGATAAGGTTCGTGAAGAAATTGACGAAGTAACAGAAGCTATTGAACACGATCCAACAAGTGAGCACTGTGCTGAGGAAATCGGCGACTTACTCTTTGCGACCGTGAATGTCGCGCGCCACTTAAATAAAGATCCTGAACAGCTATTGCGCCAAGCGAATCGTAAGTTTAGCCATCGATTTAATCAGGTCGAAATCCATTTAAATGCGCAAGGTCAAACACTTAGTAGTGCAAATCTTGAGCAAATGGAAGCCGCATGGCAAGCGGTTAAATCGCGCGAATAACTCCTACCCAAAGAACTAATTTTAACTGGATTGGAATGGGTGACTTTGCTATACTATCGCCCCGTCTTGATTCTATATTTAATCCATTTCCTGATATCTTAGGGTTCGCATGAGTACAAAATTTATCTTCGTTACGGGCGGGGTGGTTTCCTCGTTGGGTAAAGGTATTGCTGCTGCATCATTAGCAGCGATCTTAGAAGCACGTGGCTTAAAAGTCACAATCTTAAAGCTGGATCCTTATATCAACGTTGATCCGGGCACAATGAGTCCGATTCAACATGGTGAAGTGTTCGTTACCGAAGACGGTGCAGAGACGGACCTTGACCTTGGTCACTATGAGCGTTTCATCCGCACCAAGATGACCAGCCGCAATAACTTCACACAAGGCCGCGTATACGAAGACGTACTTCGTCGTGAGCGTCGTGGCGAATACCTTGGTGCAACCATTCAGGTTATTCCTCACATCACAAACGACATCAAGCGTCGTGTTGTTGAAGGTGCAGAAGGCCATGATATCGCTATCGTAGAGATCGGCGGTACAGTGGGTGACATCGAGTCGCAACCATTCTTAGAAGCAATTCGTCAGCTTGGTACTGAAATTGGTCGTGAGCGTGCATTGTTCATGCACTTGACTCTTGTGCCATTCTTAGGCCCTGCAGGTGAAGTGAAAACTAAACCAACGCAACACTCAGTAAAAGAGCTACGCTCAATTGGTATTCAGCCAGACATCCTAGTATGTCGTTCGGCGTGTAAACTACCGGGTAATGAGCGCGCGAAAATTGCTTTGTTCACTAATGTTGAAGAAAAAGCAGTTATTTCTCTACAAGACGTAGACAGCATTTATAAGATCCCTGCGTTACTTAAATCACAGGATCTAGATAACATTATTTGTCGTCGTTTCCACCTAGACTGCCCTGAAGCAGATCTATCAGAGTGGGAACAAGTGCTTTACCAAGAGTCGAACCCTACTGGTGAAGTAACGATTGGTATGGTTGGTAAGTACATTGAGCTACCAGATGCATACAAATCAGTAAATGAAGCGCTTAAGCATGCAGGTTTGAAGAACCGTCTTACTGTGAACATTCAATATGTTGACTCACAGGACATCGAAAGCAAAGGCGTGGACTTGCTTAAAGACTTAGACGCAATCTTAGTACCGGGTGGCTTCGGCGGCCGTGGTGTTGAAGGTAAAATTTTAGCTGCTCAGTATGCCCGTGAAAACAAGGTGCCTTACCTAGGTATCTGTTTGGGTATGCAAGTAGCGCTTATCGAATATGCGCGTAACGTTGCTGGTCTTGAAGGTGCGAATTCAACTGAATTCGATGCTAACTCAGCGCACCCAGTTGTTGGTCTAATCACTGAGTGGTTGGATAAAGACGGTAACGTTGAAGTACGTGATGAAGCGTCAGATTTAGGTGGCACAATGCGTCTTGGTGCGCAGCTGTGTCATTTGAAAGAAGGTTCAAAAGTACGTGAGGTGTATGGCAGTGACCAAATCGTTGAACGTCACCGTCACCGCTACGAAGTGAACAACAATTACGTTGAGAAACTTGAGCAAGCGGGCCTAGCATTCACCGGTCTCTCAGAAGATAAAAAGCTGGTGGAAATCATTGAAAACAAAGATCATCCTTGGTTTATTGCGGCGCAGTTCCACCCGGAATTCACGTCAACACCGCGTGATGGTCATCCATTATTTGAAGGGTTTGTGGCAGCTGCACACAGCTTCCAGAAGCAATCTTCGTAATTGATTGAAAAAAGCCGTGCCTTCGCACGGCTTTTTCGTTTTTACACTTGGGACAAGAGGAATCAATCGAGATGTCAGAAATTGTTAAAGTGATTGGCCGTGAAGTTATGGACTCACGCGGCAACCCAACTGTTGAAGCCGAAGTACACTTGGCGAACGGTGCGTGGGGCCGTGCTTGTGCTCCTTCAGGTGCATCAACTGGTACACGTGAAGCACTAGAGCTTCGTGATGGCGACAAGAGCCGCTACCTTGGTAAAGGCGTACTTAAAGCAGTAGGCTATGTAAACAACGAAATCGCTACCGCACTTAAGGGCCAAAATGCACTTGAACAGCGCGCTATCGATAACATCATGCTTGAGCTTGATGGCACTGAAAATAAAGAAAAACTAGGTGCAAATGCTATCCTAGCTGTGTCACTAGCGAATGCTAAAGCTGCTGCACAATTCAAAGGTGTTGAGCTATTCGAGCACATCGCCGACATCAATGGTACATCTGGCCAGTACTCTATGCCTGTGCCTATGATGAACATCATTAACGGCGGTGAGCACGCGGATAACAACGTAGATATCCAAGAGTTCATGGTTCAGCCTGTAGGTGCGCCAAGCTTCCGTGAAGCACTGCGTATGGGTGCTGAAATTTTCCACAGCTTGAAGAAAGTACTCAGCGCACGTGGTCTTAACACTGCAGTGGGTGATGAGGGTGGTTTTGCACCTGACCTTAAGTCTAACGAAGAAGCACTTGAAGTAATTGCTGAAGCGATTGCAGCGGCAGGTTACGAGCTAAACAAAGATGTAACGCTTGCGCTTGACTGTGCATCTTCTGAGTTCTACCACGACGGTAAATACGACCTTAAAGGTGAAGGTAAAGTATTCGATTCTGAAGGCTTTGCTGACTTCCTTGCTGATCTTGCTGCGCGTTACCCAATCGTTTCAATCGAAGACGGTCTTGACGAAAGTGACTGGGCTGGTTGGAAAATCCTAACGGATAAGATTGGCGACAAAGTACAGCTAGTGGGTGACGACTTATTCGTAACGAACACCAAGATCTTGAAGCGCGGTATTGATGAGAACATTGGTAACTCAATCCTTATTAAGTTCAACCAAATCGGTTCACTGTCTGAGACACTTGATGCAATCAAGATGGCGAAAGATGCTGGCTTTACTGCTGTTATCTCACACCGCAGTGGTGAAACCGAAGACGCAACTATTGCTGACTTAGCGGTAGGTACAGCGGCAGGCCAGATCAAGACAGGTTCTCTTTGTCGTTCAGACCGTGTTGCTAAGTACAACCAGTTGCTTCGTATCGAACAGCAATTAGGTGACAAAGCGCTTTACAAAGGTCGCTCTGAAATTAAAGGCCAGTAATTCACATAATTACTAGGCAATAAAAAACCGCGGTTTATCCGCGGTTTTTTTTCGACCAGATAAAACCTAGTTCATGCTGCTCGTTGTTGCGCGATTGCGCTGTTGATTAACATAGTCTTGGCCAGCTTTTTCCTGCTGTGCTTTTTGCTCTGCTGTTAGGCAAACGCGCTTAGGAATATTTGAACCCGTCGGCTTGGTCATTTCACAGAACATACCATCTTCGTTGCTTGCTACTTGATCTTCTGATTGCGACGCACAACCAAATAAAAGCACTGTAGATAGTGCCACTACTGAAATCCTGAGACTCATTATAATTCTCCTTAAAAAACTGAAGCACTCAGCAAGCTCATGCTGAGTGGAGGACCCGTTATAAATAAAAAAAATGTTAGTTACCAGTGATTAATTGTAAGTTCATCGAATATGACTTGAAAATTAACAATTTGTTCATATAGTTAACCTTATGTATTAATCTAGGTTGTTGTATAAACAATCGACTCTATGGATAGGGGATAGAAAGTATGTACTGGTTGTATTTTTATGGGTGCAAAGAGCTGGACGAGCTCAGTACAGATCAAAGGAATATGTTGGTGGAGGCTGCATTCAAAGGCTTCCGAAAGAAGCATCCAGTGGATCGTTTGATGCGTCTATCGCTCATTATGCTAATGATGGTTCCCGCAGTTTTATGTGGTGCAATCTTTGCCGTTGAAGCGGGGTTAGCGATGAGTGTTATATCATTCGTGCTGCTTCATATCATAATCGCACAACACGACAGTAAACTTGCGTGTGCATATTTGCATCAGCATTATCATGAGCTAAGAAGAACCGTTGGTCCTTACTAACGTTTTATTATGGCGCGAATTGCTGGGCTAGAATTTGTCGCGTAAAGTGCGTTTTTAAGTAAAAACCTCGCGGCAGAGTTTGGATTCGCTGGCCATTTTTGCCAATCGCCTCTGTTAAGGCTTTACTGTTCGCTGCTTTGGGGCGCAACTGCAGGACTTCCCCATAATGCCCGTTGACTTGCTCAATTTGCCCAAGCGCAATCATGTCTATAAGCTCTTCCCAATCACGTTTTAGCTGCGCGAATTGACTTTCATTAGGCTGCCACAAAAAACCACTGCCAACGACCCTATCCACAGGAGCTATGTCACGCTCAGCCAGTATAGGTAACCAAAGCACATGCTTGAGCTTTTTGTATACCGTACTTTGTTCAAAAGTAAGGCCGGTCACATCAGTCAGTGGCGCTACACTTATAAAAGTCGTTTCCAATGGTTTACCACTGTTTGAAATAGGCAGTGTTTTCAATTCGATACCTAATTCAACAAAATCAGGCTCGGGCAACGAACCTGCGCTGGCTCCTAGCACATACTCCAATAATTGACCTACCCAGCCTTTTTCCCTGAGCAGGTGCTCAGGGGTTTTAAAACCATGGGATAGGGCGAGATCGCCCAAGGTCATGCCCGCGATGGCATTCACGCGTTCTAGAAGCTGTGCTAGCGTTTTTGGAGGAGTAATCATAGAAATCTAATGAGCGGATTAACAATGGAATTGTAACAAAGAAAAAGAGAATTCCCAGTGCTGTTATTTTGAGCAAAAATAAATGGCTTGTTTTTTGTTCGCTTTATTTTGTCCCTTTTGTTTATAAGGCATTGAAATGTATAGTTTATTTTAAATTTCATTGCTTGAGGTCTATCTATGTCTGTTGTTTTAATCCACAAAATACAGATGTATAAACAATTTTATCCACAGAATCTGTGGAGAAAGTGAGTTTTTAACTATGCGATTGTGGATTTGTTTCAATTTTATCCGCGAATAACAAAACTTATGCACAAGTTGTGAGTAACTTGGTGTTAAATTCGAATATTGTTTGCTGTAACTGAGTGATTGTGGAACAATCGATAAAAATCGACTTACAAAAGAGGCACTAAGGTGATTGATGCCGAGGGTTTTCGTGCCAATGTCGGAATTGTAATTTGTAATAATCAAGGCCAGGTATTTTGGGCTCGTCGCTACGGACAACATTCGTGGCAATTTCCACAAGGTGGTGTGGATGATGGTGAAACGCCTGAGCAAACCATGTACCGCGAGTTACACGAAGAAGTGGGCTTGCTGCCTGAAGATGTAGAAATCATTGCAAGTTCACGTCACTGGTTACGTTATAAGTTACCAAAGCGATTGATTCGTCGCGATTCGACACCGGTTTGTATAGGACAAAAACAAAAGTGGTTCCTACTTAAACTAAAATGCAAAGATGAGGATGTAAACTTACTGAAGACGCATCATCCAGAATTTGATGATTGGCGTTGGGTAAGTTACTGGTATCCGGTGCGTCAGGTTGTCGCATTTAAGCGCGATGTATACCGCCGGGTGATGAAAGAATTTGCTCCATTAGCGATGCCATTTAACCGCAAAGAGCCATCGCAGCAGGGGCAGTGGCGTAACCGCCGATAGGGAGAGTACATAATATGCTTGCCACCATGCGCACAATTGTCGAGCAAGTTGCTCAGCAGCCTAGTTTAGAAAGTGCGCTTATGGTGTTTGTAAGCCAAGTCAAAAAGGCCATGAAGACAGAGTGCTGCTCGATCTACTTTGCAGATTATAGCCGCGATAATTTTGTTCTTATGGCTACCGATGGTCTAAACCCCGCTGCTGTGGGCCAGTTTAGAGTCGGTTTCACTGAAGGTTTGGTCGGTTTGGTAGCACAGCGCGAAGAACCGATAAACCTTGCTTACGCTAAGTCTCACCCACGATTTATTACCTCCGACTTGGTTAAAGAAGAGCAGTACAACGCGTTTTTGTCTGTGCCTGTGGTTCATCAAAAGCGGGTATTGGGCGTGATTGTGGTGCAGCAAAGTGCGGCACGGGTGTTCAGTGAAGACGAAGAGTCTTTTTTAATCACACTTTCAGCACAACTGGCGCCACAGCTGGCTGATGCGCAAATTCAAACCTTGCTGAATCAAGATGATTTAAGTCATCGCTCCACTATGCTCAAAGGGATCTCTGGCTCTGCTGGAATTGCCATTGGTGATGCCTATGTGGTGTTACCAAAAGTGGATTTCTCCTCGGTGGAGATGCGCAAGGAACCTGACAAACTCAAGCAAAAAGAGCTGTTTTTACAAGCCGTTGCTGCGACTAGAAAGGAATTCAGTACGCTTGCGCTGTCAATGCAAGGGCATTTGCCCAGTGAAGCGGTTGCGGTGTTCGAGGTTTATTTGCAGTTGCTTGATGCTCGAAGTCTAGGCCGAGATGTTGAAATAGAAATTGCTGATGGTTGGTGTGCAAAAAGTGCCTTAAAACGTGTTATCGAGCGCTTGGTGCAGCAGTTTAATGCCATGCAAGACCCCTATATAAAAGAGCGAGCTGTTGATGTAAAAGACATTGGCTTGCGTGTTTTGCATCATCTATTAAATACCGAGAAAGCCACTAAGCCATACCCAGAGAATACCATTTTGGTGGCGCATACCTTGACGCCAGCAATGCTCGCTCAAGCTCCAAAAGAGCGGTTAAAAGGGGTAGTGAGTGTCCATGGTGCAGCGAATTCGCATGCGTCAATCCTGACAAAGGCAATGAACATCCCCACCATTTGGGGTATCAACGATATTCCACTGCTGCAATTCGACAATAAAGAATTGATTATCGATGCTTATGCTGGTCGGGTGTATTTGAGCCCCAGTGAGGCGCTTAAGCAAGAATATGCTAAATTGCAACATCGCGATGCCAAGCTACACGACCAATTTGAGTCAGAGTATCACCTGCCTTCAACAACCCCGGATGGTTTTACCGTTGATCTCATGCTCAATGCTGGGCTTGACCCACACAGTGAGCTAGATAGCGCCCGGTATTGTGATGGTGTGGGTTTGTATCGCACTGAATCTTGGTTTATGCAAAAAGGTACTTTCCCGTCGCAGCACGAGCAAGAGCAGTGGTATCGTCAGGTATTAAGTAGCTATCACCCAGCTCCAGTAACCATGCGTACACTGGATATTGGCGGTGATAAGGCGCTCGATTATTTTGATATTGAAGAAGAAAATCCATTTTTAGGCTGGCGTGGTATTCGCGTCAGCTTGGATCATCCAGAGTTATTCTTGGATCAACTCAAAGCCATGATCAAGGCGAATTCTGGGTTAGGGAACTTGCGTATCTTGCTTCCTATGATCAGTGAACTTGGGGAGGTAGATGAATCTTTATCCCTGCTTGAGCGCGCCTATTTCGAGTTACAACAAGACTCTCCAGAAGAGTACAGTTACATCGACAAACCGCTTGTTGGTGTGATGATTGAAGTTCCTTCAAGCATTTATCTGCTAAAAGAGTTTGCCGGCAAAGTTGATTTTTGTTCGGTGGGAAGTAATGACCTCACACAGTACTTATTGGCTGTTGATCGTGCCAACTCTCGCGTTGCAAATTTATTCGACCCATATCACCCTGCTGTTTTGCGCGCCATCAATAGTATTGCTGAGCAATGCCAACAGGCGAACTTCCCATTTAGTTTATGTGGAGAATTAGCCAGTGAGCCCGAAGGGGCAATTTTACTTATAGGTATGGGCTTTGACAGCTTAAGTATGAACTTTAGCTCATTGCATAAAGTGAAGTGGGTGATACGCCGGGTAGGGGTAACAGCATGCCAAGCTTTACTTAAACAATGCTTGTTAGCCAGCAGCGCTAAACAGGTGCATCGTTTAGTGCGTGATTTCATGCTTGAGAACGAGTTGGGACAACTGCTGTATAGTCAAAACAGCGGTGAAGACTGAACATAGTGCATGGGAAGAAAGACCAGAGGAACGCTTGGTGGTTATCACAGTCGTTCCTTGTGAATGAGTATGAAATTCCACTTATAACCTGATATATTAGTCATATAAAAAAACAGAATAAGTAACTTTAATGGCAGATCTGATTTGGCTCTTTGTACTGTGCACACTACTAGGGAGCATCGTTGGCTTTCTTGCTGGCTTGCTGGGTATTGGTGGCGGCCTGCTCATTGTTCCCGCCTTGAGCGCCTTGTTAGTTCATTTTCATGTAACCGATGTTGAACACGTGTTGGTGATTGCAATCGCCACATCCCTTGCCTCAATTTTGTTTACTTCTACCTCGTCAGCCTTGGCTCACCACAGAAACCAAAATGTTCCATGGGAAGTCGCGCCCTGGGTGCTTGTGGGCGTGTCTACGGGAGCGCTGATTAGTGGCTTTATGGCCAGTTACATTCCCCAGCAGGGACTTAAAACTATTTTCGCAGTGTGCGTCATGTTTATTGCGCTACGAATGATTTACTCCACCCATAAGGCTACGAGTACACGCAGTATGCCCTCAGGCGCTGTTGTTGCAGGTTCAACGTCTATTCTTGGTGCGTTGTCGGGGTTAATCGGAATCGGCGGCGGAGCTTTGATTGTGCCTCTGTTAAATTATTTCTCCGTGGATATGAAAAAAGCCATAGGTTGTGCGGCTGTTAGCGGCATTGCCATTGCGCTGTTTGGCTGCTTGGGTTACATTGCCTCGGGGTGGCAAGTGAAGAGTATCAGTGATGGCTTTTTAGGCTTTGTGTACTTGCCAGCACTGGCAGGGATTGTAGCTACTTCTTGGTTTACCGCTCCCTTTGGTGCACGCGCTACCCATTTTTTACCGGTATCACACATAAAAAAAATCTTCGCTTTACTATTGGTGATCATCGCCTTACGTATGGTGTTTAGTTAGGCAAAAATAACATTATGGCTTTAGAGTTTCCGCAGATAGACCCCGTAATTTTTGAAGTGGGTCCCGTTGCCGTTCGTTGGTACGGATTGATGTATTTAATCGGCTTTGCTTTGGCTATGTTCTTAGCAAATCGTCAGGCAGCCAAACCTGGTTCAGGATGGACTAAAGAGCAAGTGAGTGACTTGCTCTTTTACGGCATGCTGGGGGTCATATTAGGCGGGCGTATTGGTTACGTACTGTTCTACCAATTTGGCTATTTCCTCGAAAACCCTTTGTATTTATTTAGAATTGATCAAGGTGGCATGTCATTCCATGGTGGTACGCTTGGTGTACTTACCGCGGTCGCATGGTTCGCTAAGTCTCGTGGTAAATCATTTTTAGAAGTGGGCGACTTTGTTGCTCCTTTGGTACCTTTAGGGCTACTAGCAGGGCGTATCGGTAACTTCATCAATGGTGAGTTATGGGGACGCACGACCGATGTGTCTTGGGGGGTTATTTTCCCAACTGGCGGGCCAGAGCCTCGCCACCCGTCGCAATTATATGAAGCATTTTTCGAAGGCCTTGTGCTGTTTTTAATTTTACAGTGGTTTATAAGAAAACCGAGACCGGCTGGCAGTGTTGGTGGTGTTTTCTTACTCGGGTATGGCGCATTCCGTTTTGCTATTGAATACTTCCGTGAACCTGACGCGCATTTAGGCTTATTTGGCGGCTTTATTTCAATGGGGCAAATTTTATCTTTGCCTATGGTTATTGTTGGTGCTGGGTTATGCTATTGGGCATATCGCACTGCGCCAATCACAGCACAACAGAAGAATTAAACGACGATGAAGCAATATTTAGAATTGATGCGTCATGTGAAAGAGCATGGCTTTAAAAAGGAAGACCGCACAGGCACAGGGACTATAAGCGTATTTGGTTATCAAATGCGTTTTAACCTGCAAGAAGGTTTTCCACTAGTGACTACCAAAAAGTGTCATTTGAAATCAATCATTCATGAATTGTTGTGGTTCCTCAATGGTGATACCAACATCGCTTACCTAAACGAAAATGGTGTGCGTATTTGGGACGGTTGGGCCACAGAGGATGGCGAACTCGGCCCTGTGTATGGTAAGCAGTGGCGCAGCTGGGAAGGCCCCAACGGTGAAGTCATTGATCAAATCAAAGACGTGGTAGAGCAAATCAAAACTAACCCTGATTCGCGTCGTCTAATTGTGAGCGCATGGAACCCAGCACTGCTGCCCGACACGCAATATAGTCCAAGTGAAAATGCAGCCATGGGCAAACAAGCATTACCACCTTGCCACACATTGTTTCAGTTTTATGTGTTAGATGGTAAGTTGAGCTGCCAGTTATATCAGCGCAGTGCCGATATCTTCTTGGGTGTGCCTTTCAACATCGCCAGCTATGCATTGTTGACTATGATGATTGCCCAAGTGTGCGATTTGGAACTAGGCGACTTTGTGCACACCTTTGGTGATGCGCACCTGTATCTAAACCACTTAGAGCAAGTGGATGAGCAGCTGTCTCGCACACCGTATGCCAAACCAACAATGCGTATAAATCCAGAAGTAAAAGACATTTTTGATTTTACCTTTGATGATTTCGAGCTAGTTGATTACCAAGCACATCCACATATTAAGGCGCCAGTCGCTATATAATGAAAAAAACGGCCGTAATGGCCGTTTTTGCTTTCTCAGGGTCATGTATAAAGTCGTACCTAGCCTATCTCTTCAAGTGAGGGTAGAGCACCGAAGGCTCCTTTCCTTTGGCACGTTTTTGCACCACACTGGGCTGCAAATTTCACCGCTTCAAGCATGATGTTTTGAGTAGCGACTGTGTGAGTGAACAGCGAGTCTTTATTGTCCAAGTGTTGGCTCAAGTAAAAAAGAAATGCTCCGATGAAGCTATCGCCAGCAGCTGTTGTATCCACAGGGGTAATAACTGGTACGGGCACATTAGCAGTAAACAGTTTGCTATATAAATGCACTGCACGTGGGCCATCTGTCACAACTATAAGGTTTACGCCATAACCTAATAATCGACTGACATATTTTTCCGCGTCTTCGTTATAGTATTGTGCGAGGTAATTAGCTTCGTCTCGAGACAGTTTCACTATGTTTGCAAGGCGTAAACACTCATCAACACGCGCAGGTAGTAATGCTGCTTCTTGCCAAAGCTGTTGCCGTAAATTCACATCAAAACTCACACAGACTTGGTTGTCTTTGGAGCGGTTGATGGCATGTACGGTGTTTAAATACATACTTTGGGTAGTGAGGGTATTTGAGCAAAAATGAAAGATTCCGATGGTCTGCCAATCTATTAGGTCGATATGTTTTTGCTGATACCGAGTGTCGGCAGTATCGTTACGATAAAAGTTAAAATGGCGCTCACCATCAGGGTCTAAGCTTACCAGTACAATAGCTGTGTTGGCGTCAGCGATACGTGCGGTGTATGTCGCATCCACACCATAACTCTTGAGTTCGTTGTATAGATGCTCGCCAAATGTATCTCTGCTGATACCGCCAGCAAAGTAACTGTGGCCGCCTAGTTTGGCATAAGCAACAGCCACGTTTGCAGGTGCTCCGCCAGCAAGCGGAAGATAAGTTGTGTTGGTGTCATCACCAGGAAGAAAGTCGACTAACACTTCCCCATAACTCAGTAGTGAAAACATCCTGACTCCAAAATCAAATCCCTGTAAAAAGGGGCAGGGGATAAGTGCCATATCCTTGGGTGCAATGACATCGCAACTACCCCCTGCATTTGTTGCTAAAAATTAGAACTCATATCTCAGTGTCAAAGAACTGGTTCTGCCATTGATTGTACGAGCTCTTATAATGCCATTGCCTGGAACTGAACCTTCCTCTGCTTCGGTGATGCCTGTTGTATCGAACAGATTGTTAATGTTCACAGACACTGTCATTGCGTCAGAAAGCATGTACGAAGCAAAGGCATTCACTTGTGTGTAGCCGTCGAATTCAAGATCGTTGTTATCTTGTGCATACGCATCTGTGGTACCCGTTAAGCCAAGACCCGCAGAGCCTTTTTCAAAGTTATAGCGAGCGAGTAAAGAATAGACTAAGTCAGCTTGGCGACGCGGGGTGTTCCCCACAACGTCTGGGTTAATTGCGTCTTTAGTTATCTCGGCATCGGTCCATGTCAGGTTACCGCGAATATCGAAATCGCCGATGAAATACGTGCTTTCTAACTCCACACCATAGGCTTCGTATACACGGTCAAAGAACTTTTGGCTGGTTGCTTCAAAGTTTTGCTCTTCTGTTTCAGCACTAAATGCGGTAGCAAACAAAGAGAAATCATCATGGCGATACTTAACGCCTAACTCGTACTGATCGACCTCGTCCACGGCATCTTGTTTTGCAACGGTGCCATCGGGATTAATTTTACCAAATGCCAAACGATCGGCATTGGCGCGACCACCGTGGCTGGCACGAATAAAGATCGCTAGATTGTCGTCTATCATATAATTGGCACCGACAGACCAAGAAGTGTAGCTCCAGTCATAATTAACAGGTGACGCGTTGGCATTATCAATTGAAGACACACTCAATTCAGCTTGTGAGATTACGCCGTCTCGGTTCATATCAACGCTGGATTGCACCGCGCCTGCGTAATAACCCGTAGCCTCACCACTGTCATGACGAACACTGACATCAATCAAGAAGTCCCCCAACTGGGAGGATACTGCCAGATAAGGTGCGCTGATGTCATATTCAGTGTCGTAATTGCGTTGGCAACAGTTACCCCAATATGGCACACCGTATGCGTATAAGCCGTTGTCGGAGTAAGCAGTACCGTCGGCAGCTGTTACGTCCAATAACGCTGCATTGTCGCCTTTGAGCTCCATTAGATAAGAGTTCCACATCCACGACATACTGATATTTTGCAGCGCTTTATAGTAGCCGAAGGTAATGCTGGTGTCCTCGATGACCTTGGTGAGTTTAAGATCATTGACTAAGGAGTCAAAATCACTCATTTCTACGTCAAAGGTGTGAATTCGCATGATATTGCCACCATTGAAAGTAGCACCTGCAGATGGGCCATTGGCATAGCTGAGCGTAGCCCCTTCTCCGGCGATTGATTCTGCGATACTTGTACCATCTGCAACCTCGGCAGGGAATGGCGATAAGAATGAGCCTTTAACACTCGACTTCCTAAAGCGATTCTCGATCTCCCAGTCATTCCCCAAATCAAATGAGGCTTCAAAGCCTATAGCATTCACTTGAGGATGCATGCCATCGCGCATATCACCACGGCGTAATTCACCGTCAGCGCCTAGCGATAATGTTGATAAGAAATAAGCTGAATGCGGTGTGTCGGTTTGTGAGTCAAATCCTGGTAACGAGCTGCCGTCTGCATACATTGGCATGGGTAGGTAACCAATGGCTTTGTCATCTAAGTGTTTTAGATACAAGCGCACATAACCCGAATCAAATTCCTTGGTAAGGTTTGCTTTGATTTGCCCACCATTGTTGGCTGTGTAACTAGCATCCCGAGGTCCTTCACCTTGACGGAAAAAGCCACCAATATGGAAGTAAGTCGAATCATTGAGCTCGCCGCCATATTCGAAGTCAGTGCGGAAGGTGTCGTAGTCCAAACCAAATGTTGTCGCGATGCTACCCGTATCGCCACCGCCTGTTTTACTGATCACGTTAATAATCCCGCCAGGGGCATTACTGGCCATAGTAGACGCCGAGCCACCTCGAATTGACTCTACCGTTTGCATGGTACTGTCTAAACGCAGGAAAATATCAGCATTACCAAAGGCGATATCGCCAAACTGCATAATGGGCAAGCCGTCTTCTTGTAGTTGCAAGAACTTTGCACCACCTGCCGCAACGGGTAAGCCACGCACCGCAATGTTGGCATTACCTTCACCACCAGAGGATTCCGAGCGCACCCCAGGGATTGCGCGAAATGCTTCAGCGGTCGAGCGTGGCGTGGTCACCTCAAGTTGTTCGTTTGAAAAACTACTTACAGATACACTGGATGCCATAACAGTTGAGTTACGTGGCACGCCGGTAACCATAATGCGTTCAAAGTTAAGGCCTTTTGCCTCTTTGTCTACTTGCTCTGTTTGTTCCGCTTCAGCAGCATTTAAGTTGCTACAAATAGCCATGGCCAGAGAACTTAATAAAAACGTTTTGAATGTTGCACGTTGCATTTACTCACCCCAGATTCTCATTGTGTGTTGTTGATGTTCTTAACCGTACTACAAGTTTAACTTAATCGATTAAGTTAATTAATAATAAAAATTTTGTATCTAGGCAAGCTGTTTTTTACTCAGTTTGCCTAAGGTTCATTTAAGTATTTGGTTATAAAAGGGAATTTAATCTTGTTTTGATTTCAGGTTGAAAGCACTGCCAATAGCGAGCACGGCTGCAAAGGCTGTAGCTAGGTAGAACCCAAAAGAAACATGACCAAATATATCACTGATTAAACCCATCAATAATGGTGCAATTGCTGCCGATGCGGCGGTGAAGAATAAGATTACACCAGCGATTGCACCGTGTTGCGATGGCTGAAAGTGGCTGATGCCTTTTGAATTTAGAGTGGGGTAGATCACTGACATAAACAAGCCGGATAATGGCAGCAATACAACAGCAGCCGCGACGCCAAAGATAGCTGTGCCCAAGTAGCACAAGAATACCGCGGTCGAAAACCAGAATAATACGCTTTGCCAGCTAAGGTGGCGCAGTACCCAGACCCCCAAGAAGCGCCCACCGGCTCGCAATATAAAGAAAATGGTCAGTGCATAAGTGGCGAGCCACATCATGGAACCCTCATAGTCACTCAGTAGTGTAGGCATCCACACGTAAATAGCCACTTCGGTGGCAACGTACAGTGCCACTGCGGCAGAAAATCCCAAAGCATAAGGGTCTTTCATTAACAGCAAAGAGTTCTTAAGGTTAATTTGCCCGCTTAGGCTCTTTTGGGTTATTGGATATTTTGCTTTTAAGGCCATTAGGCTTAATACGACACACAGCGCTCCGGCGCAAAGGTACAAATATTTCCAAGATACGCCGGCAGTTAGCAGGTAGCTGACAACCGCAGGGCCGACAATGGCCCCTACACCGAAGAACCCCTCTACTTTATTCATAGTTGCCGTATGTTCTTGATGGTTTGTGGAGATATCACCAATCAGCGCAAGCGCGCCGGTTTTAAAAAGCCCAATGGCTAAGCCAATGAGCGCCAGCAAGGTAAGGAAGTATAAAAAGGAGCTACCCGCGGCAAATAAGAAACAGGCGACAGAAAACAACACCAAACCGGTGATGATTGTCGCTTTGCGCCCCCACTTATCCGCCAGGTAGCCCAAAAAAAGCCCCCCTAGGGCTATGAAAATCATAGGAATATAATGAAAAGCACTGGCCTGCGTCAGCGTTAGCTTGTAGGTACTGATTAGCTCAGGGATGATCACGCCTACAGCATCAGAGGTCATCGCAAAGACGAAAAACATCATGTAGGTCAGGATTTTTATTTGCGCTACAGAAGTGCTTTCTATGACCGATTGATTTACTTCTGGGTGTGAGTGACTGGATGATTGCATCTGCATTTCCTCTTATCAGAGCGGCCCTAATTACTGCAAACTACGAGCGCCTATCGTCTTATTGTTAATGTCATCTATTTTCAAACACTAGGACCAACAACTTAAAATTATTCTTGATCAAATGTAAATTGTATATAACATATATCTTAATCGATTAAGTTATTCAACCTCTAATTTATGGTCGGCGTATGAAAAACAATGTTCAGCTTATCACCTATGTAGATAGATTAACGGGAGCAGGTGTTCCTGAACTGGCGGCTACCCTTGAAGGGCCCTTGAGTCAGTTATTTTCCGGCGTACATTTGTTGCCATTTTACTACCCCATTGATGGCAGTGATGCAGGGTTTGATCCCATCGACCATACCTTGGTGGATGAGCGATTAGGGACGTGGCACGATGTGAAACAACTTGGCGCAAACACGGAGTTGATGGCGGATCTCATCGTTAATCATATGTCAGCACAATCGCCAGAATTCAAAGACGTGTTAGCGAAAGGGCGTGAGTCGGCTTATTGGGACTTGTTTCTCACTAAGGATAAAGTCTTTCCAAACGGTTTGACCCCCGAATTACAAAGTAAAATTTATCGCCCACGACCTGGAAGCTGCTTCACAGCCTTTACCCTACCTAATGGTGAGGTCGCAGAGTTTTGGACTACTTTTACTGATAACCAGATTGATATTGATGTTCATTCACAAGCAGGTAAGGCGTATTTGCATCGTATTCTTAATACTTTTGCGAACAATAACATTAAGATGATCCGCCTTGATGCGGCTGGATACGCCATTAAAAAAGCAGGCACTAGCTGTTTTATGCTTGATGAAACCTTCGATTTCATCGGCGCCTTATCTGAGTATGCACAATCATTAGGGATAGAAACTTTGGTTGAAATTCATTCCTACTACAAAACGCAGATAGACATAGCTGAGCGAGTAGGCATGGTTTACGACTTCGCCTTACCACCTTTGGTCTTACACAGTATTTTCAATCAAGATGTCACAGCACTGGTAAATTGGCTTACTATTTCTCCGCGCAACTGTATTACCGTGCTCGATACTCATGACGGCATCGGTATTATTGATGTTGGGCCTATGGAAGGGCAACCAGGTTTACTCAGCGATAATGAAATCGATACTTTAGTTGAGACCATTCACCGCAAAAGTCATGGTGAAAGTAAAAAGGCAACCGGTGCAGCGGCAAGTAATGTTGACCTATACCAAGTCAACTGCACCTATTACGATGCATTGGGCAAAGATGATTATGATTACCTCGTTGCTCGGGCGATTCAGTTTTTCAGCCCAGGCACACCACAAGTCTATTATGGCGGCTTGTTAGCACAGCACAATGATATGCAACTGCTCGCGGCCTCCAATGTTGGCCGAGATATTAACCGTCCATATTTGGACAGTGAAAAATTAACGCTCCAGATGCAGCGTCCTGTTGTCCAGGCGCTTATGAAACTGATCGCACTACGCAATGACAGTGCAGCTTTTGACGGTCAATTTGATGTGCAGGGGCAGGGTTCAAGGCTCACTTTGCGATGGCAAAATGAAGCACAAGTGGCGACATTGAACTTAGATTTAGCCAAGCGTAGTGGTGTGATTGAGTTAGAATCAGACGGTCACAGCCGCATTGTGAATTTATCCGATTTAATATCACTTTGATGGCTACTTACTGTTTTTTTTGATCATTTAGTGATAAAAGTGCATGTCATCATCTATTAGTAACGCACCGCTTTTATAGCTGCTTTTTGGGTTTGGCATGGCACAGAAGAAAATATGGACGCTGAAAAGCATCGCTAAAGAGTTAGGGGTATCGAATGCGACGGTTTCCAATGCATTTAATCGCCCCGACCAACTTTCTGAAAAACGCCGAGAAGAAATTCTCGCGTCATGTAAAAAGCTAGGCTATAGCGGACCTAACAGAGCTGCGCAATCACTGCGCAGTGGGCGATTTAACATTGTTGCCTTGGTTTTGCCAGACAGTGTCGAGTACATGATCACTGACCCTGTGGCCAGTGACTTTGTTAAAGGCGTGTCTGCTGTGTTGGAGAAAAACAAAGTCAATATTTTGTTGTTCTCAGGTGCGTCAGACAGCATAGACAGTGTTTGCGACTTTGTTGACGGCTTTATCTGTTATGGTTCCCCACGCAATGCCAATTTGATTGAAGAATTAAAAAGTACTGCCAAAAAGGTTGTTACATCAGACTTTGATATTGACCGCCGTGCCAGCGTTATAGTGAATAACCAACAAGCAGCTTACGAAATTGCTAAACTGGCACTGCATGGCAGCAAGGACCAAGTCGCAGTTCTTGGGCTGCGTTTAATAGACTCCGATGTCACCTGCCGCGTCTATGACCTAAATGATGCGCAAGACAAAGCATCTATTTCACTGCAGCGTTTGCGAGGCTATCAACTCGCGCTGGAAGAGCAAGGCATCACCCTTGCGTCAGATCGTTTATGGAATATTCCTGAAAGTAATTATCACTTTGCCTCTATTGCTGCCAAAGAAGCACTGAACTCACTGCCTAGACCCAACGTTTTATTGTGCATGAGTGATCTGATAGCGCTTGCAGCGATAGCTGAAATTAACGCATTAGGTCTTCGCATTCCTGAAGATATTCGTGTGGTTGGTTTTGACGGGGTAGAGGAGGCGGCGCGCTCGGTGCCACCACTGACAACCATACACCAAAATAGTATCGATAAAGGCATCAAAGCAGCAGAGCTATTTATTGAGCGCGCGACTGATGCTGTGGTGATCCCCTATCAGGTTGAAAAGCGACAAAGCTGCTAAATATTTTCACTGATTAGATCGTTACCTTCTACGAGTAAAGGCTTTGTGGCACTGTTTTTGCTTTTGAATTGCTAATTATTCATTTTGCAAAGCAGCGAGGCTGGTGTGCGTATCATTTCTATCTTAATGGGTTGTGCTCTGTTGCAAGCATGTGCGCCGAGCCAACGGATTGAAGTCGTCCCTAGAGTTGCTGAATCCCACCCTGTACAACAGAATTCGATTCATCAACACAGTGTCCGTTTAGCCAACAGCATGGCATCGTCATTACGCTCAATTCCCTACGGTGCGAAGGTGGCAGTCGGCACATTTTTGCCGCCAAAGACACTAAAAGCAGAATCTGTTCCTTGGCAACAGCAAGATATTGCGCTGCAATTGCAAGAAAGCTTAATGACAATTTATACGCAAATGGGGTTTACGGTTGTTGAATATCGTACCCGCAATCATATTGCTTTGGAGTCTCATGCTGATGTGATGCTTAGCCGAGACGTGGCGCAATTAGCCCAGCGCCAAGAAATCGACTTTTACGTCACTGGCACGCTCACGGAACAAGAAGACGCGTATGTTGTAAACGTACGCATGATCGATTCGGATAATAATCAAGTAGTGGCGGCGGCAACAGACTATTTGCCTAATACAATCTTAATGCATGCCGATAAAGTGCGTATGACCAATGGCCACTTGCAACGCCGAGCCTACTAACGAGGATTCACCATGAACAAACTAACTTTCACATTATCACTGGGTCTTGTTGCAATGCTAAGTGGTTGCTCGGGTACGAATGCATGGTTTTCAGATGAAGAAGAGATGAAACAGTATGTCATTGCCCAAAATGAGCAGGCTAATCAACAAGTACAGTTAATAGGTGCATCTTCTGACGATACTTCAGGGCAAGAAGTAAATGTATACCAAACAATGGCAAGCCCAATTCAAGTGCATGGCCAGCGTGAATTGAACACTAGCCGTAGTGTTAAAAACGTCAACCACTACGTTCAAGCCTTGATGCAAGATATGATCAGTAACATTGATACAGGTGCGTTGATGCAGCCTATGGCTGTGACTAGTTTTGTGTTTTTAGACAGTGATTACCAACAGGGTAATTTATTGGGCAACCAATTAGCTGAAAGCTTTATGCACGAACTGCACGAGTTTGGTGTACCGGTAATCGACTACAAAACCATGGATTACATCCGCGTAACGCCGCAGGGCGATTTTACTTTTAGTCGTGACTTTTTAGAGTTAGAACAAGACCACCCAATGTCGCATGTTTTGGCTGGGACGTTAGTGAAACACCAAGGAGGGGTTTTGGTAAATGCGCGTATCGTCGGTTTGAAGTCAAAAATGGTGATTGCATCGGCGCAAGGCTTGTTGCCACATGATGTGGTCGATTCACTGCTAAGCACCTCAAATTATGCGGGTGTAGAGCTCAAACAAGCGAATTAATCACCCTTAAGCCAGAGAGCTATTATCTCTGTGCTTGCTTAAATGGCATTAAAGTTCCCGCTCAGTTAGCCGATACAGTAAAAAAGCTAATTGAGTAGGGAACATGAGTTTACATTTATTACTTCCTAGCCTGCTTGTGTTGACGGTCAGCGGTTCAGCGATAGGTGCTTCATCGCGTGTTGATATCAATCCACTAGAAATCAAAGTAGACACAAAACTACACAGTGCACATCACAAACAACTGAGTGACTATACGCAACAGTTAGCGCTTAAACTAAGCGACAGCATGACCAGCCAATATGTGAGCCACATTGCTGTTGCAAGCTTTGTCGATTTTGACCACACCCTTCATCATACCAATCCTTTGGGTAACCAACTTGCTCAGGAGTTGCTAGGTGATTTACAGCGTTTCGGCTATTCAACCGTTGAGCACAAACTCACTCCTTATATCGAAGTGAATCAAGGGGGAGACTTTGTACTATCTAGAGATAGCAAAGCGCTCGCAAAAAATATCGGCATCGATCACATCCTGACAGGCACCTTGGTGTATCGTCAAAACGGCGTAGTCGTGCATGCTCGTGTGGTGGGAACGCAAGATCAAGTCGTCAAAGCCAGTGCCCGACAGTTTATTCCCTACTTTGTTATTAGTGAGCTAGTGTCGAACGGGTAGAGCATGACAATTCGCTCATAACTTGTTGCTATTCAAAGTGAATTTAGCTGATAATGGGGGCCAGTGGCCCCTTAGTTAAATGGATATAACAACCCCCTCCTAAGGGGTAGTTGCAGGTTCGATTCCTGCAGGGGCCGCCAGATTAGCCAAAGTGCTGTTCTAAATCGTCTGAACCGCCAATGTGCTCACCATCAATAAAGATTTGCGGCACGGTTGTTCTGCCACACACTGCTTTAAGCGTGGTCATCGTTATCTCATTGCCTAACACGATTTCTTCGTATGCCATACCTCGTTGCTGCAAAAGCGATTTCGCTTTGGTACAGAATGGGCAACCAGGCTTTGTAAAAATGCTTACAGGTTGCGGTTTGGCTTGCTGTGGGTTGATGTACTCGAGCATGGTGTCGGCATCAGATACTTCAAACGGGTCGCCTGGCTTGTTTGGTTCAATGAACATTTTTTCGATGACACCATCTTTGACGAGCATAGAGTAGCGCCAGCTGCGCTTACCAAAACCTAAATCGTTTTTGTCGACTAGCATGCCCATTCCATCCGTAAATTCACCATTACCATCAGGCAGTAAAGTGATTCTCCCAGCTTCTTGGTGTTGTGCCCATGCATTCATTACAAAGGTATCGTTTACCGACACACAAACAATATCATCGACACCATTGCGCTTAAATACTTCGGCAAGTTCGTTGTAGCGCGGCAAATGAGTCGATGAACACGTTGGTGTAAAGGCCCCAGGTAAAGAGAAAACAATGACGGTTTTGCCTTTAAAAATGTCTTCGCTGGTAAGTTTTTTCCATTGTTCGTTATTGCGAATAGCAAACGAAACATCTGGGATGCGCAGGCCTTCGCGATTTTTTAATTCATTCATCATGTCAAACTCCTCTAAATCAATGGGGTAAGTCTGACATGTAATTATCAATCGGTAAAAAGCTATTAATTTATTGTAATAATCTATTTATTGGATTAATATGCAAAAGTTAAGGCGTAATATGCTGCGCCTTAACTTATTGAAATGGCAGGGTGCTTAGTAACCTTTGACGAGTTATTTCACCAGAACGAGATCGTTGAGTTGGATGTTACTCATTGGTCGTTTAGCGGTGTTTACAGCCACAGCACTGTGTTGATAAAGCTGTTTAATCTCAACGCTGTAGAGCGAAGTAACTTGTTTGGGCAAATGCTTACCTTCGTAGGTGATGGCATTACTGCTGTAGGCCAAAGTAAGATGTTGACCTTCGGTTAGTCCATTACTGCGACCCAAGTTTATGATTACTTGGTCACCATCGATGTGTTTTATTTGACCCTTAGCAGGTAAGCATTGAAGCGTTTGATTGAGGTCATACATTACTTGTTCGCTCAGCTCAGAGATAGTTCGGCCATATTTGCTTTGCCAAAACACACCACTGTTTACGTCGACCAGCGCAGTTTTTTCAAACTCCCACAATGCTTGAGTCTGGTAAGCCTTTTGCCAAATTTTTTCGAAGCTTAAACCATCAAATAAAATGAATTCCACATTGAAGTAGCGCTCATAGCTATCGTCTTTCCAAAATGCATAGCCTTTGTCATGTTCGCTTCCCACAGAGGTGTCTGTGATTTGTGAAAACAACACATACTGGCTATTACTGGCATCGCTAATGTAGTCAATGACATTTTCATCATAGGCGAATTGGTTGCTGAAAAAGCTTCTGACAGAAATAGGATCTTCAAAGAAGGGGGTCGGTTGCATGCTAAGGTCTGCTTGGCTCATCAGTGCATAAAGTTGTTTGGTGAAGGCATTAGGGATGTCAAATATTTGACCATCTCGCGCCTGTTGCGGGTTTTCCATGCCTGTGCGGGTTAGTGCAAAGTGATTTATTAAACTGCTTTGGGCGCACTGGGTTTCTTCGTTCAAGACTTCAATTTGCAAGGTGACACTCAGGATTCCATTCTCTTGTTGCTCTTCGAGGACGTGCATTTGACCAACCGCGCCTTGGCTTCGCAAAGAGAGTTCATCTTGGGTGAGGATCCCGTTAGTAAGTGTTTGCACACTTGAGAGAGACAGGCCAGAGTACAGTAATGCTTGCTTTATGGCATCGTTGATAGCATGCGAGCGCGCAGTCTCAGTGGAAATGTCTTCCATAGAAGCGCTGCCCGTTGTTTGTAGCCATTGGCCGTGAACTTGCGCTGTGCTAAAGGCCATTAAAATAACTGCTAAGAATACCATTGGGCGCATAATGAAAAGCCGCTCTTTAATTACATTGGTTTAGAAAAAGCAAAGAGTGTACCAAGTTAGTTGTATCAATTGATAAGTGTGGCATTCATTGTGCATATCTGATGAGTAGTGAAAACGTTTGTCGATGGAGAGAGAAATGCTACGACATACCGCAATAATTTTATTTGTCCTGGTTGGCCTTTCGGGGTGCAGCACTGTGTTTGACAAGCATGTGGAATACGGCGTGCAGCAACCTGATAATTACCCAATTCTTCGTGCCATTGGGTATGCGCCTATCGCGCCGCAGCCAGGACAAAGCTCAGAACAAAAATCAATTATGGCGATGAAAGCGTCAAAAATTGAGGCATATCGTGAATTAGCGGAGCAAGTGTATGGTCAGCAGGTCAAGGGCAATACATCGATTGCGAATGCCGTAGCAGGTGATGACCATCTCCAAGCCAAGGTGCAAGGTATCATTCGAGGCGCCCGTGTTACACGTAGTTATGTCGTCGGCGACAGCTATGCAACCGAGCTCGAGCTGGATATGAAATTAGTGTATGACTTATACATTACTGAAACTAAGCCTCGCAAAGTCAAAAAAGTCACTTATTACTAGTCGAATTAGCCTTGCTCAAAAAACGCGATGTTACCGCTGGTTACATCGCGTCCGCCAAAATGGCCTTAATTCACGTAGTTTTCTGAGGATACTAGTTACTCTCGCTGTGTTAAAAATCGGAAATTTGAGTGTGAAGTAGTGATGTTTCGCTGCTATGCTGTAGTAAAAAACTACAAATAGAATTTTCGACTTTGACCAATTACTTACGTCCGTTGCACAACGCACTCTCCCGTAGTGAACCAAATCCAAGGGCGCCGCTGTTTTCATCATTGGGTTCGATAGATGTTTGCTTGCTAGCAGCGTGGAGGGTGAATGATTGATCTAGACGATACCTCCTCTACACCTCCCCGTTTATCTTTGCACATCTACGTATGGTTAATGATGCTTGTCGTTACATTAGTGAGCTTGCTTATAGGCTATGTAATCGCGAGCGCTAGCCTAAAATCCAGTTTACATGAGCAGTTAACTCAGCAAAGTGATGACCATGCGGCGGTCTTAGCGTTATCCCTTAGCCAATTACAAAAGACCCCACGCAAGTTAGAAGGATTTATTCGACAAACCTTCGATAGCGGCCACTTCAGTTTACTACGATTGGAAGACAATCGAGGGCGAGTCATTATAGAGCGTCGCCAAGGCGATACGGAAAATTCACTGGTGCCACAGTGGTTTCATCGTATGAGTGCATTCGAGTTTGTCCCCAGCAAAGCTGTTATCACCGAAGACGAAGCGCCTTATGGCGTTCTGTATGTGCAAGCGCAGCAGGTGCGTGCTACTCAGGCTTTATGGGGAAATGCTAAGTTATTTATCTGGGTGGCGGTATTGGTTTTACTGTTTAACTGTGTTTTAGCGTCGCTGTTTATACGCTGGTTACTAGAGCCGTTAAAACAGCTCAATAACCAAGTCGATGCGATTGCACAAAAACAGTTTAAACAGCTTCCACCCGCCAAACCAAAAGAAATAGCCAACTTGATGATGGCGATGAATTACATGGCGAAACGCTTGAGTCAAAGTATGAACGACAGCAATGAACGCCTCAAGCGAGCACAATATTTAGCTCAGCATGATGAAGTGACTGGGCTTGCAACTAAACGTTACTTTCTTTCTCGCTTAGAACAACAGATAAAAAAGAGTAACAGTAGTCAGATGATTATTCTTGTTCGCATCCTTAATTATGAACAATTACGTGACAGCATCGACAAGCAAGAATTTATTGAGGCTCAACAACGCTTAGCGAATACCTTGATCCGTTTTGCGCAAACTCATCAGTCGGTTCTGCACGAGTGGCAATTGGCACGCATTGAACAAGATGAGTTCTGTATTTATTTTGATGCAGTAATGGATGGAGAGCAAACCAGCAAAATACTCACTGACTTAAGCACGCAATACAGTAATGATTACCAGGGGATTGTGCAGTTGCGCCACTGTATGTTGTGCGTCTCAGAGGTGGAGTCTTCACAGCAGTTATTTGATGAAGCACACCGATTACTGAAGCTATCAATTGCCTCCGGTCAAAATGTGTTTCGCATCCTTCAACCTACACCAGAAGAGGCGTTCAATGCGGGGAAAGAGCTCGAAATAGCCATAAAAAATGAGCAATTTGAGCTGGCGATGATGAAGGTTGAAAACGAAAATGGTCAGTGCGTTCAATATGAAGTAGGTCTTAACATCATTGTTGGTGGGCAAACCTATTCGCGCGCGTATTTCGGCGCTACACCTGCAAGCTTAGAATTAGACTCACAACTTGATTGGAAAACTGTGAGAACATTATTCAAAGAAAAGTTATGGCTCAAATATCCGCAAAACCTATGTATTCAGTTAAGCGAGCAGACACTCCAAGACGAAGTAGCTTACACCAGCATACTGGCCCTCATCGCCAGTGAACCAGCCTTAAAGCAGCGTGTGACGTTAGAATTTTCCCACCTGATATTACAGCGTGTGTCTGGGCCAGTAATGAGTTTTTGCAAAGAGGCCAAGGCCATAGGTTGCCACTTGGGGCTGTGTGAGGTGAGAGACGCCAATATTGAGCCTCGCATGCTAATTCAATCTGCAATAGACACAGTGAAATTATCGAATGAATTAGTATACAACTTAGAAAATGACCAGCAGACGCAAAATCGGGTTAGCGAAATCAGCGCGCACCTTAGCCCGTTTAATGTAGATATTGTGGTTGAAGAACTTGCGCATAGATTACCTTGGCCGCTACTCAAGCGTCTAGGAATCAAAGCACGAGTAGTGCATGAGTAAGATTCAGTTTACTTAGGCTTTTAAATTGCGAACTAGGGTGTTGTCGCTTCGTTGGATACCGCCATCGGCGGCGTAGGTAATAGAGCTTGGAGCACCAATCAAGATATCTTTAAGTTGTTTAACACTCAGCTGCGCTTGATGCGCTGCATGGGCATTAACTTGGTTTTGCTCTTTACACTCTAGTAGCAAGTTTTGGGCTTGCTCAATTAGTTGTTGCTCAAAGGGGTCAGGCTCAGGTTTGGTAGCTAGCAACTGGGCGATATGTTGATCTTGTTTTTGAATATGATTCAGTGCATCGGCCTTTTTAGGCGTCAACTCCTTCAACTCAGCACCGCTTCGACCTGCTATTGCTGATAGCTCGTCTTTGAGCAAAGCAAGCAAACCCGACAGACTCGAAATCTGTTGATTAAGTGCCAGAGTTAAAGCTGAATCAGCCATACAAGTCGAACTCAAACGCCGCGATATTTTTCGCTAGTTTCTCACCGTCGATCTGATATTTGCCTTCGGCGATAGCTTTTTTCAGCTCAGCGACTTTTTGCTCATCGAATCCTGAAGAGCGTTCAGCTTTTTCTTGCAATGATTTCATTTGACGCGCTTGAGGTGTCAAGCTAACAGAATCTGTTGCTGCTTTAACGTTCGCTGTGCTACCCGCGTCAGTGGATTGCGACTGACTCGTTTTTTGCTGTTCAATTTTATTTTGTGGTGTATTGTACACCGAGCCTTGTTGGCCTTTATTTACTTGATTAACCATCTGTAATACCTGAGCTAGATTGACCTTTGCATAGGTTATCGGCCATTCGCGTCCTAACTTTAGCACAAAATTTAAATATTAACTGTAACAGTTTCAACCGCTGTAACCTGTGCATTCACTTGGCGTCCCGATTTTATATTGCGGACTCGAACATTGTCACCAATAGTACCATCTTCAAGGGCTTCGCCTGTGGTTTTTATGGTTAAACCGTTCACTGTGGCGATGATATTCACATTGTCGCCTTTACACACCATGCACAACTGATTGGCGTTAATAGGTGAGCCCTGACGGATACTGCGCTTACTGCGACTGCCAACAATTAATTGCGGCTCTTCTACATATTGGGCGCGAACAAAATGTTGCGGTCGCATCGCGATAGTTACGCTTTGCGCATCGATCAATTGGCCGCGGCCAATGTTTTCTTTTGCTATCACCACTGGTGAAAGTTTTTCAATGCGAACATGGACATACTGAGTCCATAAAGCCGGAGAATTACATTTAAGTTGTACGGCTACCTGCCGATTAAATGGGGGAGGGGTAGCTGCAACTAGCTCCGGCTGTTGCTCGCAATAGCGCTCGGGGATACGCGCATCCAAATCCACGGCCTGAACTTGGAGTTCCTGATCAGGCTGTATTTTCGCTAAGGTGCTTATATATTGTTCAGCAAGAGTTTGCAGCCGTGCGTGGTCGTATAGAGTATTTTCACCTGTACGAGCCATTGCAACACTGCTCAAACTCAAAGCTAAAAGTAACCATAAGCTCTGGAATAATTGAATTTTTTTGAACATACTCATTGTGTTTCGACTATGCTTATTGGGTAAAACAAGGTATAAGTACGGGGTGTCAATTTACAGGCACACGGCCGTATTTATGCTGATATAGTTTATAAGAAGCAAAAAGCGTTCCCATCTGGCGCGAACACGTAGTAGTAAAGTTAATGCTAGGAGAATCCGATGGCTGGCATATTAGACTCCGTCAATCAACGCACCCAGTTAGTGGGGCAAAATCGCCTTGAACTATTATTGTTCAAATTGAAAGGACGCCAGCGATTCGGTATCAACGTCTTTAAAGTACGTGAAGTACTTCAATGTCCACCGTTGACCAACATGCCAAAGAGCAACCAATATATTCGCGGAGTTGCTCACATTCGAGGCCAAACCATCTCAGTCATCGATTTATCAATGGCGGTGGGTGGTCCGGCAATTACAGATTTAAAAGATTGTTTCGTCATCATCGCTGAGTACAACCGTACTGTGCAGGGGTTTCTTGTCGGTGGCGTTGAGCGTATCGTCAACATGAATTGGGAAAAGATTATGCCACCGCCTTCTGGGGCCGGTCGTTATTCTTACCTTACCGCTGTCACTGAAATTGATGGTGAGCTTGTCGAAATTCTTGATGTTGAGAAAATTCTTGCTGAGATAAGCCCAGTTAATACCGAAGTCAGCGAAGGCATTATCTCCGATGGCGAGATGCAACGAGATATTGGCGAGCGTATTGTATTTATTGCTGATGACTCGGCCGTAGCTCGTAATCAGGTAAAACGAGCGCTGGAGCCATTAGGTGTGCAAACTGAACTTGCTAAGAATGGTAAAGAGGCCTTGATTCGCTTGCGCGAGATAGCTAAGTTGGATTGTCAAAATGACATCACCGAGCGGGTTGCTTTGCTAATATCAGATGTGGAAATGCCGGAAATGGATGGCTACACCCTGACTGCAGAAATCAAAGCTGATCCAAAACTCGCACCTTTGCACGTTATTCTCCATACTTCATTGAGCGGTGTCTTTAACCAAGCCATGATCCAAAAAGTAGGGGCGGACGATTTTATTGCTAAGTTCAATCCAGATGAATTAGCAACAGCAGTGAAAAAGTGGGTTCACTGCGACTAGGTTCCCAGCATATTGGCCTAAGTTAACCTGATTTTAGAGAGTGTAATTTGGAAAATAAGCACCTAGAGCTTAGCGAATACAATCAATTTCGAGCTTTCTTGGAACAGCAGTGTGGTATCGTCCTTGGCGAGAATAAACTGTATCTAGTAAAAAGCCGCCTTGCGCCTTTGATGGCACGTTTTAATGTGGATAGCTTGTCGCAGTTAGTGGTGAAAACCCTCAGCCCCCATGAGCGGCAACTTCGTGCCGCTGTCGTTGATGCCATGACCACCAATGAAACCTTGTGGTTCCGTGATTCCTATCCATTTGAGTTGTTGAAAACCCGCTTATTGCCGGAGTTCAAAGACTTACGTCGCCCTGTAAAAATTTGGTCAGCGGCAAGTTCATCGGGGCAAGAACCCTATTCGATTGCCATGTCGATTGCCGAGTACCAACAAAGCCGTCCGGGTATGTTGGGATCTGGCGCTCAAATTGTCGGCACGGATATTTCTAATACCATGCTCGATATTTGTAAAAATGCAGAATATGACTCGCTGGCACTGGCTCGTGGTCTAAGTGCAGAGCGACGGAAAAAGTTCTTTACTGATAGCGGCAATGGCATGGCGAAAGTCAATGATAACGTCAAGCGTATGGTGAGTTTTCGCCACCTTAACCTGCTAGATTCTTACGCCTTGTTAGGCAAGTTCGATATTATCTTTTGTCGTAACGTATTGATTTACTTTTCACCCGAGTTAAAGTCAAAAATTATCAACCAATTCGCGCAGGCGCTTAACCCTCGTGGCTACCTGTTTTTAGGTGCCAGCGAATCTATGACAGGGTTGAGCGACCAATTCGAAATGATCCGTTGTAATCCGGGGATCATCTACCAAAAAAAGTCTTAAAAACATAGCCTTAAAACCTATGGTACAAGAATTGCTGTAGTCCTCTCCACAGAGTCAAAAAATTGGAGAGGCTATGGCTATCAGTTTCGATAAAGCATTTGGCGTGCACCCGCATGCCATGCTCATACGTTCTCAGCGTGCTGAATTATTAGCATCAAATATCGCGAATGCCGATACCCCTGGGTACAAGGCAAAAGACATCGATTTTGCCTCCGCCTTAAAAGCGGCAAAAACTGGGCAGATGCATGGCAATAGCATGGTCCGCACTCACCCAGAGCACCTCAGCGCAAGTACCAATATTTCCACTAGTGGAACAAAATTTCGCGTTCCAAATCAACCAGATACAGGTGATGGTAACTTAGTAGATATACAAGTGGAACGGAATTTGTATACACAGAATGCAATAGAGTATCAGGCCAGCCTTAGCTTTATGACCTCAAAGATTATGGGTCTTAAGAAAGCGCTAGGCGGTCAAGGAGCATAACCATGAGTTTATTTAACGTATTTGATGTTTCAGGGTCGGCAATGAGTGCACAAAATGTGCGTCTTAATACAACGGCTAGTAACCTCGCAAATGCCAACTCGGTTAGCTCTTCTGTGGAGCAAACATACCGCGCTCGCCAACCTGTTTTTGCTGCAGAGCTACAACAAGCTGTAGGCAAACAACATGGTGAATCTGTTGGTGTGAAAGTGTTGGGTGTAGTGGAAAGTAATAAGCCACTGCAAATTGAATACAACCCAGGCCACCCAATGGCAGACGAAAATGGCTATATCTACAAGCCGAACGTCAATGTTGTTGAAGAAATGGCAAACATGATTTCTGCTTCACGCTCTTATCAGACCAACGTGCAAATAGCTGATTCAGCCAAGCAAATGTTGACAAAGACATTACAGCTTGGTCGTGGATAAAGTGAGGGATAGAGCATGACTACCAATGTGCAATCTACCGCCGGTCTGGGTTCTCTGTATTGGGACAATACAGGGCCTAAAACCGAGGAAAAAAACGATGAGTTAACGCAAGAGGACTTTTTCAGCTTGCTAACTCAGCAATTGTCTTATCAAGACCCCAGTAAACCGGCGGACAATGACCAGATGATTGCGCAAATGACCAACTTCACCATGGCTGAAGGGATTTCAAAGTTAAATGAAAACTTTGCTTCTTTGGCAGCCTCGATGACATCTAACTCAGCATTGCAAGCATCTACCTTGGTGGGCAAAAAAGCGTTGCTTGAGTCAAATACTATCGAGCTTAACAGCGGTGAAGTGAGCAAAGGTACCGTGCTTGCCCCAGAAGCGGTCGATAACTTGACCCTAACTATCAAAGATAAATCAGGGCAAATAGTCGACACGATTGATCTTGGTACGCAGGCAGCAGGAGCGATTCGATTTGAATGGGAAGGGGTAGACAAAGATGGTCAGCCATTCCCACCAGGTGAATACCAAATAGTTGCTGAGGGCAGCGTTAATGGTGAGTTTAACTCATTGCCTTTAGCCACATTTAAGAATATTGAAAGCGTTAATATTAATGGCGCGAATGGGATTATCGTCAACACCAAAGAGGGCGCGGTAAGGCTGTCTGAGGTTGCTGAGATTTCTGTATAAAGACTTTGCCGATAGGCACTTATCGAAGAGGTGAAACATGAGTTTCAATATAGCACTAACAGGGCTTGCGGCAGCCCAGAAAGACCTAGACGTTACAGCGAACAACATCGCTAACGTTAATACAACTGGTTTTAAAGAGTCTCGCGCCGAGTTTGCAGATGTGTACGCAGCTTCGGTATTCAGTGCAGGTAGAACAAAAAGCGGTGACGGTGTGCAAACAACTATGGTTGCACAGCAATTTCATCAAGGATCACTGAAGTTCACCAACAATGCGCTCGATTTGGCAATTACCGGTGACGGCTATTTTGCGATGACAGAAAGCATTGCATCTGCGGATTTAACGTATACCCGTTCTGGTGCATTCAAGTTGAATGACAACAACTTTATGGTAGATGCCAAAGGCAACTTCCTACAAAGTTTCCCTGTTGACCCATCTACCGGTGATACATCTTCGGTTAGTTTGAGCACAGCAAACCCAATTCAGATCCCTGATTCATCTGGTTCACCTCGTGCAACACAAAACTTGTACTTGTCATTTAACCTTGATGCCACAGCAGATTCTCCAGGGTTACAGTTTGATCCGAATGAAAGTGCAACTTACAACTCATCGACTTCAACCACTATCTATGACTCTTTGGGTGAACCGCATATCTTGCAATATTTCTTTGTTAAAAAGGATCCAGCAACAGACCCTAACGAATGGGAAGTGTATGGCACTTTGGATGGCAAAGTAATCGATCCCGCAACAGGTACTGAACAGGCTGCTGCACCTTATACTCCGCTTATTGAGATGGGGTTTGACGCAAGTGGTTTGCCTGCGACTACAAACGGCGCGCCAAACATCAATGCAACCACGTTTGACGAAGTACTGTTGCCAGCAGGTCCTGCGACAGGTTTATCAACCTTACTTGATAATGGCGCAACTTTCCCGGCAACAGGTGTTGAATTGAACTGGCGCGACGAAGGTAACACAGCGAATAAGGTACCTACTCAGTATGCAAGCCGCTTCGAAGTTAAAGCGTTAGACCAAGATGGTTCAACTGTAGGTCGTTTGGCAGGTATTGATATCGGTACAGATGGTAAGGTGGTAGCATCATACAGTAATGGTGACTCTACATTCCTAGGCCAAATTGCGATGGTTCGTTTCCCGAACTCGCAAGGCTTGAATCAAGTAGGTAACACTAGTTGGAAAGAGAGCATCGATTCAGGCGAACCCATTGCTGGTGAGCCAGGTACAGGTACGTTAGGTACAATCAATTCATCGGCACTTGAGCAGTCAAACACCAACCTAACAAACGAGCTGGTTGATTTGATCACTGCACAACGTAACTTCCAGGCTAATTCTCGTGCGTTGGAAGTGAACTCAACGCTACAACAGAACATTCTGCAGATTCGATAATCTGACAAGGTATCAAAAAGGCCACTTCCTCAGTGGCCTTTTTTGTGCGTCAGTTATTTGTTGTTGGACGCAAATCATGAGTGCAAGCGAAAAGCACTTACAATATTTAAAATCTTTTAATTTCAATATCCTGCTGCTTGATTTTACATTGTTAGCTCATCCTAAGATCTTCACATTTCCGCATTGGTATCAATCTTGCTTTTGTATTGCTAGTAAAGAATGATTGGAGCAATCTAATGGACAAAATGCTGTACATAGCAACCTCCGGTGCGAAGCAAAGCTTGATTGGGATGGGGGTTAAAAGTAACAACCTTGCCAATGCGAACACTACGGGCTTTAAAGCGGATATTGCTCAAGCGCGGTCCATGCAGGCATTCGGAGAGGGTTTACCAACTCGAGTGTTTGCGCTGCAAGAGCGCGCGGGTACCAATACCACTGCTGGTGGTATTTCTGAAACTGGGCGCGATCTCGATATAGCTATGAGCGAGTACGCTTGGCTTGCCGTCATGGATGCCAACGGACAAGAGGCTTACACCAAAGCTGGCTCATTAGTCATGACCCAAGAAGGGATACTGCAAGATAGAGATGGCCGCCAAGTTATTGGTGAAGGTGGGCCTGTCATTCTTCCAGTGCCCATTGAAAAAATTAGTTTCAGTGCCGATGGCACTATCCAAGTTCGTCCTCAAGGTGCGCCAGCCAACTTCCTCGAGGAAGTCGATAGGCTGCGTGTTGTAGAAGCAACGGGTCACCAAGTCGAGAAGGGCAATGATGGTCTATTCCGTCCTCGAGATGGTCAAATTGTTGACGTTTCTGAGAACGTGTCCATTGTGCCTGGTGCATTGGAAATGTCTAACGTTAATCCTGTTCACGAGATGGTCGACATGATCAACCATCAGCGTCAGTTTGAATTACAAGTCAAGCTAATGAAAACCGCAGAAGAAAATGATTCGCGTGCGGAATCATTGCTGCGCATTATCTAAGCATTAGCGAGGAGTTAATACCATGAACCCAGCATTATGGATCAGTAAAACGGGGCTTGATGCCCAACAGACCGATATCTCGGTTATCTCTAACAACCTCGCTAACGCGAGTACGGTGGGCTACAAAAAAAGCCGCGCTATTTTTGAAGACTTACTTTATCAAAATATTAACCAGCCGGGTGGACGTACATCTGCGGATACTGAAAGCCCATCAGGCTTGATGTTAGGCGCCGGCGCTAAAGTGGTTGCCAACCAAAAGAACTTCTCGCAGGGCAATATGCTCAGCACAGAAAACTCTTTGGATTGGATGATTCAGGGCCAAGGCTTTTTTGAAGTGCTATTACCAGATGGCAATATTGCCTACAGCCGCAATGGGCAATTCACTACTGATGAAGATGGCCGTATCGTTACCAGTGGCGCAGGTTTCCCAGTGCAACCGGAGATGAACGTACCAGACGATGCACAATCAATCACCGTATCACAAGATGGTGAAGTATCAGTGCGCATTGCAGGCCAACCAGACAATGTGGTGATTGGTCAGCTGGTGATCAGTGACTTTATTAACCCATCAGGTCTAGAGCCAATGGGTCAAAATCTATATACGGAAACAGCGGTAAGCGGTGCACCTGTGCAAGGTAATCCGGGTTTAGATGGCCTTGGCATCATAGTTCAAGGTGCGTTGGAAACCTCTAACGTAAACGTAACGGAAGAATTGGTAAACCTGATAGAAACTCAACGAATTTATGAAATGAACTCGAAAGTGATTTCTTCAGTTGACCAGATGTTGAGTTACATCAATCAGCAACTATAGAGGCAGTTAATTATGGCTAGGTCTGTGACAAAACGAGTGACGAAGTCGTTGACGAAATCCGTAACCGGGTCAATCGCAGTGTTTGCGACCTTAGTGCTGACGAGCGGATGTGTATCAACGCAAAATGAGACTGTGGTTGAAAACGACCCTTATTATGCGCCTATGTATCCGCAAGAAACGCCTCATAATATGACCAGCTCAGGTGGGTTATTTAATCCAATGCTGACCAACGATCTCTATGCAGATCAAAAAGCGTTGCGTACTGGTGACATCATCACCGTGGTATTGCGAGAGTCGACTCAAGCGTCAAAAACAGCAAAAACGGAAACGGATAGGCAAACTGATGTTAGCCTTGACCCAGTGATAGGTTTAGGTGGCAGTCCTGTAAACATTGGCAGCGACAGTATTGAGTTAGGCATCGGCTCGAATAACTCATTCACTGGTGATGCAAAGTCTAATCAGTCCAATAGTTTAGCAGGCAATATATCGGTCAATGTGATGCGAGTTTTACCAAATGGAAACTTAGTGATTCGCGGTGAGAAGTGGCTAACACTGAACACCGGACAAGAGTTTATTCGCTTAGAGGGGATTGTTCGCCCCGCCGATGTTTCCGCCGAAAACACGGTTGAGAGTAGCCGAATTGCCAATGCGCGTATTCAATATTCAGGCAAAGGCGATATCCAAGAAAGTCAAAGTGCAGGTTGGTTATCTCGATTCTTTATGAGTACGTTGTTCCCGTTTTAAGGAGTATGGTTATGCGATGGCTAAAAATACTGTGTCTTTTTGCGCTTAGCGTGACTTCTTCAGCCAGTATGGCTGAAAGAGTCAAAGATGTTGCCATGATTGAAGGTGTACGAAGCAACCAATTAGTGGGTTATGGTTTGGTAGTCGGCCTTCCTGGCACCGGCGAAAAAAGTCGATATACGCAACAAAGCTTTAAAGCGATGCTGAACAATTTCGGTATCACTTTGCCAGCGAACTTACAGCCCAAAATTAAGAATGTTGCAGCAGTGGCTGTGCATGCGGATATGCCTGCTTTTATTAAACCAGGGCAAACTATGGATGTGACTGTCTCATCCATTGGCAGTGCGCAGAGTTTACGTGGCGGTACCTTATTGCAAACTTTCCTCAAAGGTGTGGATGGTAATGTGTATGCGATGGCACAGGGCAGTTTGGTTGTAGGTGGTCTTGGCGCTCAGGGTCTTGATGGCAGCCAAGTGGTAGTGAATACACCGACTGTGGGCCGTATTGCCAACGGTGCGACCGTAGAGCGTGCAATTCCAAGCCCTTTTACACAAGGCGACTTTATCACCTTCAATTTAAATCGTCCTGATTTCACCACCGCCAAACGTTTGTCAGACACCATCAATGATTTAGTGGGTCCAGAAACTGCAATGGCGATGGATGCAGCGTCAGTTCGAGTGATGGCGCCGCGTGATGTTTCTCAACGTGTTGCTTATTTATCCACGCTGGAAAATTTGGAATTCAAACCTGCGGATAATTCGGCAAAGATCATTGTTAACTCACGTACAGGTACCATAGTGATTGGTAAGAACGTGAAGTTACAACCGGCGGCAATTACCCATGGTGGTTTGACGGTGACCATCGCTGAGAACCAAGAAGTGTCGCAGCCTAATGCATTGGCCGGAGGTGATACAGTGGTGACAAATCAAAGCATCATCGACGTGCGTCAAGATGATTCGCGTGCCTTTGTATTTGACCCAGGGGTTAGTTTGGATGATCTCGTTCGCGCTATAAATGAAGTTGGTGCAGCGCCAGGTGACTTAATGGCGATTTTAGAAGCACTGAAAGAAGCTGGTGCCATCAATGGTCAGTTGGTGGTAATTTAAGCCAACGCATCTTTCTATCACATCAAGCCCGCAGCTAGCGGGCTTTTTGGTATATAAATTGCAGCTGTTTTTGCATGTCGTCACAAGATTGTCAGCATGATGGATGCAAATCAATTACAACAGCAAAGTGTTTTTGACCTAACTAGCTTAGATAAGTTGCGTCAAGATGCCCTCAAGCAGCCTAAAGGTAGCGATGGCGAGCGCGCGGCACTGAGGCAAGCAGCGCAGCAATTCGAGTCAATTTTCACGCAGATGCTGCTCAAAAGTATGCGCAAAGCAAACGAAGCATTCGAAGACGAAGACAACCCGTTCAATGCCAGCAGCGTCAAATACTTTCAAGATATGCATGACCAGCAATTATCCAGCGAACTGTCAAAAAATGGCTCGCTCGGTTTGGCCGACCTAATTGTGCAACAGCTCTCACCTGAGCAAAACAATTACATGCCTGCAAATGTGCTTAGAAGCGATTTTAAACCGGGGTCAATCAATAAAACTAAAACGCTTAGTGAGACACAAGACGTGGTCGCTACAAAGCAAAATAAATCGGCTCCCGAGTTTGGTAATAGCAAAGATTTCATTAATGGGGTGTGGGAGTTTGCTAAGCAAGCAGCCGAGAAAATTGGTGTGCATCCTGGTGTTATGGTTGCTCAAGCCGCGTTGGAGACAGGTTGGGGTAAACACATCATTAAAACCAGTCAGGGCGAAAGCTCTAACAACCTATTCAATATTAAAGCACACCGTGATTGGCAAGGTGACAGCACATCAAAAACCACTTTGGAATATGAGCAAGGTGTCGCCGTGAAACGCAAAGAGCCGTTTCGTGTGTATGACTCGTTGCAACAAAGTTTTGACGATTTTGTGTCGTTCCTTAAGTCAAATCCTCGCTACCAGCAAGCCCTTGAGGTTGCTCACAAGCCTGCTGAATTTATTGATGCCATCAGCGAGGCAGGCTATGCCACGGATCCGAATTATGCGAACAAAGTAAAAAGTGTTCTCGCACAACCTGAATTAAAAGCACTGGTAGGTGATCTACTGGGTCTTGGAGACTAAATCATGTCATTTAGCTTACTTAATATTGCAAGCTCTGGCATCCGCGCCAACAGCGAATTACTGAATACCACCAGTAAAAATATAGCGAACGTGAATACCGTTGGCTATGTTCGCGAGCGCACAGAGCATGGCACCACATTTGATAACCAAGTTGGCCGCGGTGAAACGTATCGACTATTGAACGAGTTTGCGCAACAGCAGCTAAACCGTGATGTGTCTAACCGCTCTTTCTTCGAACGCTTTATGGAAGAAGCGCAGCGTGTTGATAGTCAATTCTCTGAGGAATCAAACAGCTTATCGACGCAATTAAATGGTATGTTCAATAATCTGCAAGAAGCACTAAACCAGCCCTCAAGCAGTGTAACGCGCTCTTTATTCTTCACTAACGCGCAAAACTATGTTGACCAGTTAAATCGCTTAGGTGGCATGGTTGCTGAGCAACAAAATGTCGTTAACGATCAATTATCTATCCTTGCTGGTGAGGCAAATCAGCTGATCGAGAAAATCGGTGAACTCAACATTGAAATCGCCGGTATTCATGGCACAGATGGTCAAGACCAAGCGAATTCAGTGTACAACGAACGTGATAAGGCAATAAAAGACCTTTCTGAGTTGATGAACATCGAAACTCTAGACGGGCAAAATGGTGAAAAGCTGGTGTTTATGGGCACCGGCGAGGCCTTAGTAATGGAAAACGGTACCTTTAATCTGTTTTCTTTACGCGGCGATCCAGACCCCAATTTGAAAGAGTTGCGCTTGGATGTCACACGCGGTGATGCGATAAGCCTAGAAGTAGATGCGAGTCTGTTAAAAGGTGAAATCGGTGGTTTATTGGCCTACCGGGATGAGGTGTTGGTACCCGCACAAAACCAATTAGGGCAAATGGCTTTGTCATTGGCTGACGCCTTTAACCAACAAAACCGTCTTGGTATGGATGGCAACGGTGAAATTGGCCAAGATCTGTTTGTATTGCCCACAGCGAACGGTCTTGCACATAGCACCAACACAGGCACTGCGAGTTTAGTCGCTGGGTTAGAGCCGGGGTTAGGCTCTGCTATTCCGGCAACTGATTTCCGCATTACCTACACGTCTGCCACAACAGTAGAGATAGTACCATTAAATAACAAGGGCGAGCCTGTAGGGACACCATCAACAGCTAATGTTGTCGCTGGTGTTATTGACTCAACAACTATCACTAGCGGCGAGTCATATGGTTTGCAAATAAACGTAACGGGCGCAGGCGCAGTAGGTGATGAGTTTGATATTAAGCTAAACGCTGCAGCGGCAACGCAAATGGAGTTGGCAACCATGCGCCCCGAAAAGTTGGCGCTCGCTTCTCCTGTTCGCACTGAAACGTCGATTAATAATATTAGTGAAGCAACAATTTCTGCCGGTTCGGTTACTGATATCGAGAACTCAACTGGCATCACAGTCGGGCCGCCGCCGAGTTTGACTAATGGCCCAATCACGTTAGTGAAAACAGCCAACCCAGACGAGTACACCATTACGGATGGCAGTGGCACAACGACATTTACGATTACGCCGCCAGCTGAAAATATTCTCGCTCAGGCAGGTGCGCCTTATGATACCTATGGTTTTGATTTTAATATCGAAGGCTCGCCTCAAGCGGGGGATGAGTTCTCATTGGAGTTCAATACCGGTGGTTTTGATGACAACCGCAATGGCCAGTTATTGGCAGGTTTACAATCTAAAGAGCTGGTACGAGAAAATGTGCAAACATCAACCACTGCGGATAACTTGAAAACGTTTAACCAAGCCTTTGCTGGCATTGTGACTGATATCGGTATTGTCACTAACCAAGCACAAACAAGCTTTGCTGCTTTTTCAGCATTGGAGCAGAAATCAAACGCATGGTACGAGTCTATGGCAGGTGTAAACCTGGATGAAGAAGCGGCAAATTTATTGCGCTTTCAGCAAAGCTACGCAGCATCAGCGCGCGTGCTGACAACCGCTCAAGCGGTGTTTGACACATTATTAAGTTCAGCGAGGTAATAGCGATGCGTTTATCTAATAATCAAATTTTTCAAAACGGGCTTAGTAGCATTTTAGAGAATCAGGTCAAGGTCTCTCGCTCTCAGGAACAAATCAATACGCAACGAAAGGTGCTGACAGCATCTGATGATCCCTCCGCTATCACTCGTGCTATTTTGTACGGTGATGCTATAGAGGTAAATGAGCAGCTAACCAAGAATCTCAACTTGCTCACTAGTAGGTTGGAGACAGAAGAAAGTGTGCTGACAAACATTAAAAACTCGATTCAGCGTGCGCATACACTCACTATTCAAGCGGGTGACGGTGCATATTCTGTAAAAGATAGAGAGGGTTTAGCTGAGGAGTTATCGGCTTTACAAGAGAATCTGCTTGATTTGATGAACGCTAAATCTGAAGATGGAAAGTTTATCTTTTCAGGCTATCAAGATAATAAACAAAGCTACCAGTTCGATAGTGCTACGGGTCGCTATGTGTATGGTGGTGATCAAGGTCAGCATAAGATTACCGTCGCCGAAGGGGTGAGTATTCGTTCATCCGATAATGGTTTCGACGTATTCGAGAAGGTCCCTGCGCGTTTGAATGTCACGAGTAACACAGCGACTACAGCAGGCGCAGTGACGGGAGCGACGGTCTATGTTAAAGAGCAAAACGCCTTTAATCAGTTCCACCAATCTCTTTATAACTCCGATCCAACTGCGCCAGCAACCGCAAATACCTTAACGGTAGATATCGCAGCTGGTCCACCGGATACCTATCAAGTGTTGCAAGATGGAGTAGCGTTAACACCGCCTGTTACCGGTAACTATGTAGCGGGCGAGCCAATCAAATTCGGTGGCCTAGAAATTAAACTACAAGGGGCTGCTCCGGGCCAAATCAATTTTGACCTAGAAAAGCCTGCGCGTGAAAATGTACTCAATACGCTCGAAGACTTGATTGCAGGCATTACAGCGCCAGGTCTGAGTAATGATGATTATCAGCAAGTGTTGGCAGATGGGTTAGTGCAGTTGAGTAATGCACTGAATCAGGTGTCTTTGACTCAGGCTGGGCTTGGTGGGCGCTTAAACACTGCACAGCGTATTGAGATGTCTAATGCCGATGTAGATATCAACAACAAATCGGCTCGTGCTGATTTAGTTGAAGTGGATATGGCTGAGGCCGTTACCGAATTGACGCGTCACGAAACTGCACTGCAGGCATCGCAGGCTACTTTTAATAGATTATCTAACTTATCTTTATTCGATTATCTAAGATAATAAAACACAATTTGGAAAGGGCCGCTTAGCGGCCTTTTTTTTATTTTTTGTATCCGACCTTATGTGGCAATCGCTGCTTGTTAATAGACTTCACTAATCTTTAATTCCTGTTTTATATATATAAAAAACAATAACTTGAAAAAAAGTTAAAATTTTTACTAAAGGAAAAAATTTACCGCCCGATAACCTAAGTAACTTAGCAAAACGTCAAAAAACAAGCTTTCGCTAAAGATTTGACAGTTTGAGAGTAAATTAACAGTTTACTGGGAGAATTATCATGGCACTTTATGTAAATACCAATGTAAGTTCACTAAACGCTCAACGTCAGTTGATGAACTCAGGTCTTGAGTTGGATACGTCGTTCAAGCGTTTATCTTCTGGTCTTCGTATCAACAGCGCAGCTGACGATGCGGCAGGTCTACAAATCTCAAACCGTTTAGGCTCACAAATCATGGGTCTGAACCAAGGTAACCGTAACGCAAACGACGGTATCTCACTTGCACAAACTGCTGAAGGTGCAATGGACGAAGTAACCAGCATGTTCCAGCGTGTTCGTGTACTTGCTCAACAAGCAGCAAATGGTTCGAACACAGATGAAGACCGTTTGGCATTGCAAGAAGAGATTCGTCAACTTTCATCAGAAGTTAACCGTGTTGCGTCAGACACAACATTTGGTGGTCAAAACTTGCTAGATGGTACTTACTCAGCATTTTTCCAAGTGGGTGCGGACGCGGTACAGACAATTGGTTTTAGCATGCAGAACGTGGGTGGCACAGCTAACTCACTAAGCGCAGCGGGTGGTTTTACATTATCAGGTATTGCTAGTATCGCTTCAGCTGTAACTGGTGCAGCACTATCAGCTAACCTAGCTGGTGTGAGTGACGCAGGTGGTTCGGCAGCAGCAACATCATGGAACTTTGCAGGTGTATTCACTAAGTCGGGCATCAGTGTGTCAAGCCAAGGTAATGCGCAAGCGGTTATGGCGGGTATGGATGCGCTTATCGCAGTGGTTGATAAGAAGCGTGCAGAGCTAGGTGCGGTACAGAATCGTTTCCAATCTACGATTCGTAACCAAGCGAATGTTTCTGAAAACCTTAATGCAGCTAAGTCTCGTATTAAAGATACTGACTTTGCGCAAGAGACAGCTAACTTAACTAAGAACCAAATCTTACAACAAGCTAGCCAAACTATCTTGAGCCAGGCGAACCAGCGTCCTCAGGCGGCTTTAAGTCTACTAGGTTAATTAGGTAGGTTGGCGCCCGTGCTGATGGGGTATTTGCAAGGGCGCCGAATTGGATTTTAAAGCGGAAGCTAATTGCTAAAAAAATCCTTAAGTTGGTCAGACGTCAAAACGTTGACCAACTTCTCTCAGTATAAGCAGTTATTATGCCAATGTAAGCATTTTTACATGGCAGCCAATTTCACTCTCAAACACTAGGGCCTTTTTAGGCCCTTTTTTCATTTTGGCCTACTTATTGCTCAGTTAGTTACATACGCGGCTAGCGCGGGCAAAAACGGCAACGAATTGCCCAGCTCCCTCTGACAGCGGCGTAAAGTTACCGCCAAAGCGTTATTTGGCGAGAGCATATCGCCGCTTACAGCGGTTAATGACAAATTGAGAGTGAAGAGAGGCTACTATGGCTTTATATGTAAATACTAATGTCAGTGCGCTAAATGCACAGCGCCAGTTAATGACTTCTGGAGGCGAGTTAGATACTTCGTTTAAACGTCTATCTTCTGGTTTACGCATCAACAGTGCAGCGGATGACGCAGCGGGTCTACAAATTTCAGACCGACTGCAAACTCAGATCCTGGGCTTAAACCAGGGTAACCGAAATGCGAACGATGGTATTTCACTCGCGCAAACTGCTGAAGGTGCGATGGAAGAATTAACTTCCATGTTCCAGCGCATTCGCGTTCTTGCACAACAAGCGGCGAATGGCTCGAATACGGATGAAGACCGTTTAGCACTTCAGCAAGAGATTCGTCAGTTAGCATCTGAGACCAATCGAGTGGCTTCAGATACTACATTTGGTGGTCAAAACTTACTCGATGGTACCTATTCAGCATTTTTCCAAGTAGGTGCTGACGCAGTCCAAGTTATCGGTTTTAGTATGCAGTACGTTGGTGTAACGGCGAATTCAATGTCAGCGAACGGTGGTTTTACCATCTCTGGTATAGCCAACATTGCTTCTGCAGTAAATGGTGCAGCTTTATCAGCAGATCTCGCAGGTGTAAGTGAAGCGGGCGGCTCAGCGGCGGCTACATCATGGAATTATGCAGGTGTATTTACCGAAACAGGCATTAGTGTATCGACTCAAGGTAATGCACAGGCGGTTATGGCGGGTATGAACGCGATGATCGCTGTCGTAGATAAAAAGCGTGCGGAACTCGGTGCGGTGCAAAACCGTTTCCAATCAACCATTCGTAACCAAGCAAACGTATCAGAAAACGTGAGTGCAGCGAAATCGCGTATTAAAGATGCAGACTTCGCACTTGAGACTGCAAAATTAACGCGAAACCAAATCTTGCAACAAGCGAGTCAGACGATTCTTGGTCAGGCGAACCAGCGTCCGCAAGCGGCACTGAGCTTGTTACAAGGGTAAGAAGTTAATACTTTATTAGTATTTTAAAAATATTTTTAAAAAAATATTCAAGTCTCCGTTTTATCTGTCGATACAAGAGCTAGAGAACTGCAACTCTAGTTCTTATCGTGAATTTAAGCTGAATAGGGGTATTTCGCTTAAGTTCATAAAAACTAAGATAAAGCGGAGGCTAATATGGCTTTATACGTAAACACTAACGTGTCTTCATTGAATGCTCAAAGGCAGTTAATGAATTCAGGTAACGCGCTAGATACTTCTTTCAAGCGTCTATCTTCAGGTCTACGCATCAACAGTGCTTCTGATGATGCTGCGGGTCTACAAATCTCAAACCGCCTAGGTAGCCAAGTAAACGGCTTAAACCAAGGTAACCGTAATGCTAACGATGGTATTTCACTTGCACAAACTGCTGAAGGTGCGATGGACGAAGTAACGAGCATGTTCCAACGTGTTCGCGTTCTAGCTCAACAAGCAGCGAACGGTTCAAACACTGATGAAGACCGTTTAGCGCTACAAGAAGAAATTCGTCAACTAGCTGAAGAAACAAACCGTGTTGCAGCGGATACGACGTTTGGTGGCCAAAACCTTTTAGATGGTACATTCTCAGCGTTCTTCCAAGTAGGTGCTGATGCAGTACAAACCATCGGTTTTAGCATGCAGAACGTGGGTGGCACAGCTAACTCACTAAGCGCAGCGGGTGGTTTTACACTTTCTGGTATCGCAAGTATCGCTTCTGCAGTTACAGGCGCTGCACTATCTGCAAACCTTGCGGGTGTGAGTGATGCTGGTGGTTCTGCTGCAGCAACGTCATGGAACTTTGCAGGTGTATTCACCAAGTCAGCAATCAGTGTTTCTACCCAAGGTAACGCGCAAGCGGTTATGGCGGGTATGGATGCACTTATCGCAGTAGTTGATAAGAAGCGTGCAGAACTAGGTGCTGTGCAAAACCGTTTCCAATCTACAATTCGTAACCAAGCTAACATTTCTGAGAATCTATCAGCAGCACGTTCACGTGTTCGTGATACTGACTTCGCAGCAGAAACAGCAGCGTTAACGAAGAACCAAATCTTGCAACAGGCAAGCCAATCTATCCTAAGCCAAGCGAATCAGCGTCCTCAGGTCGCACTATCGCTACTAGGTTAGTAGAGCGACTATAAGCCATAACTGATCTATAACAGGTTATGGCTTATACTCCTACTTAGTTATGTTGGAGGATTATCATGGTTGAGATTAATTCAAATCAAGATGTGGCAAGCATTTTGCAAAACGTTAAAGTGCAAAATCGTCAGCCAGAAGTAGTGACTGACACATCGAAGCCAGTAGCTCAAAATGATCCGCAAGCCCAAATAAAAACGACTGAGCAGACCTCAGAAGTAGGTAAAGCGCAACAGGGAGAGAGCGTTTCACAGCAAGTGGCTCAGCAACAGCAAGAGCGTATTGAAGAAATCAAAGAGAGTTTAGAAAAGCTCAATGAGTTCATTCCTATTCGTTCTACTAACTTAATCTTTGAGTTTGATGAACTGGGCGAGCCGCCTGTCATCAAAGTTGTTGACCGCGACAGTGAAGAAGTTATACGCGAAATCCCACCTCGAGAATTTCGAGATATGGCTAAAGCTTTAGAGGATTTTGCCGATAAATTAGATAATCGCGGGATGATTTTTAACCAGTCCGCGTAGTAGCAGTTTTTTAGGAGGTTTTATGCCATTAATTACATCAGCCGGTGTTGGTTCGGGCTTAGATTTAGAAAGTATCATTAGTGCTTCTGTTAATGCTGAAAATGCTCCTAAAATGCTGTCTTTCATTGAGAGAGAAGAGCGCCTTCAAGTCGAATTATCTTCTTTGGGTGCGGTTAAGTCTGCACTGTCTCAGTTGAAAGAAACCATGGAAAAGCTGGCTGATCCAGACAACTTCAACAAACGCATTGCCAACATTACCCAACCAGCCAGTGGTGACATTATTTCCGTTTCACCCTCTAGCGACATTTCTCCGGGTGACTTTGACGTACAAGTGACTCAATTAGCTCAGGGCAGTCGTGCAATGTCAACACCAGGAGCCTTTGCAGACTCTTCTGCAGTAGTAAGTGCAAGTGGTGGTACATTGAGCTTTGCTGCGGGTGCAAGTAGCTTCGATTTAACACTAGAAGCGGGCGCGACATTAAGCGACTTACGCGATGCGATAAATAACGCTGATAACAACTTTGGTGTAACGGCGAACATCATTAATACTGGCACAGAAGCTAAGTTAGTTCTTACTTCAAACGAAACCGGTGCGGGAAACGATTTAGTCATCACCAATGACAATGCAGAGCTTGATAGTGTCTCTACGGTAGCGAATGCAGGCGGTGCAGGTGGTATGACAATTGCCGCAGGTGATGAAGCTCAAGATGCGATTATTAACGTTGATGGTATTGAAATCGTCAACGATTCAAATGTATTTAAAGATGCTGTTCAAGGCATGACTATTACGGCGAAACAGGTCAGTGAAACTGGCGAGTCGGCTAAATTGAATGTAGCTGTTGACCGTGAAAGCGTAACTAAACTAATTGATAAATTTATTGAAAGTTACAACAACCTTGTTGGCACTATTGCTTACCACACGAGTTACGATGAGGAACGAGAGGTTGGGCTTCGTGGCGACGCAACAATGCGTTCTTTAAGTGACCAATTGGTTGGTACCTTGTCCTCAACATTAACCGATGCTGGCCCATTTACGAGTATCTTCGATGTAGGTTTAAGCGTTGATAACAAAGGTTATCTAGAAAAATCAAGTTTGGTTCGTAGCTTAAACGAAGCTATGGACACTAATTATGACGATATTGGCAAGGCATTTGCAGGTCCGAATGGAGTAGCAACGAAACTCGATGAGCTGCTGGGTGCGTTTGTTGATTCAGGCGGGATCTTAAAAGACCGAGAGCAAGATTTAAATAACCAGCTCGACGACTTAGAAGATGATGTAGCAAACCATGAGTACAGAATGGAAGAGTTAGAAATTCGCTTGCGTAAGCAATATTCAAACCTTGATGTTCTACTGGCGCAAATGCAATCAACGCAGCAATATTTAGGCGCGCAGTTGGCAAGTTTGCCGGGTTTCAAAACCAATAAATCATCTTCATAAATAAGGCGGTAGATTATGTACAACGCAAAAGTTAAAAATTATCAAAAAGAAGCTTTAAAAACTCGCTTAGCGGGTGCAGATCGCTATGAAGTGATTCAAATTCTAATGGCGGGTGCTTTGGAAAAAATGGTTCATGCTAAGGTTGCCATCGAGCATAAAAACCTTGAAGCAAAAGCTGAACACCTTGGCAAAGCCTCTTCTATTATCGACGCTTTACGCGGTTGCCTAGACTTCGAAGTAGGCGGCGAAGTGAGTGAGAATCTATATGCATTGTATTCTTACATGCTTGACCAATTGATTGATGCTAGTGTGGAGAACAACGCTGCTAAAGTAGAGGAAGTCAGTGTGTTACTTAAAGAAATTAAATCTGCGTGGGATGCAATTCCAGCGGATGTGCGTCATCAAACATTAAATTCTGAGCAGTCTCAGGCAAGTGCTAATGCAGGGTAATTGCCACCCGAGTAAAGCGCTTTTTGCGTCGCTCACCGCCGCACTGGACAACGGTGAGCTTGAGCACGCACAGGACTTACTCCAAGAGCTCACCGACACAATCAAAAGTGTTTCTCCTGAGGAGCTTTCGCAGAACCTTGATTCCTTTTCCACTTTAAATGAACAACTGCTTGAAGCGATTACTACACTTGAAAGTGAGAAAGGTCTAGCGAAAGACCAATTGTCGCAATACAAAGCGAATACCAAAAAGCTCAAAGCCTACACGAAGTAATCAGTAGGCTCTTGGCACTTTCCTTGCTTTACGCTAGTTTATTGTTATAACAGTCAAAAATGGCGAGCGATCAGTATATGGCCAATCAGCAAGACGAATTACAAACGTTGCTTTCCCAAGCCGAAGAATCAATCAAACAAACTCAAGAACACCAGCAACGAGAAGCCGTGTTTGCTGAGCAAGCAAATGAACGTTTTGCGAAAAACCTCGCCGCCTTTGAAAAATTCTATCCTGATATTGCCCAGGCTATTATTGAATTTCAAACACGCGAAGACTTTTGCCTGCACGTTACCAAATCCGGTCACGGCAATTTTGTTCCGCTTGGCGAGAATGTACCGCTGTACGGTGACGATCCTATTGCGCAAACCAAAGAGCAAGTCGATAAATACACCGAAAAAGCGAATTTTGGCCGCACTGACTATTCAGGCACGAAAGAGTGGGAAAGCGATGATCCGCGTATGCATATACAGTATATGCGTCGTTTGAGTTCAGTGCTTTCGCGCATAGAGCCAAAAAATTTTACTGAGTTAAAGAGCCTGCCAAAACATTATCCTACTGCTTTGATATTTGGGATTGGTCTTGGTTATCACATTCCTGAGTTGTTGAGTCGCCACAGCTTTGATTACATGTTCATTTGTGAGCCTGATCTAGAGCTTTTCTTCGCCAGCTTATTTTGTATCGAGTGGTACGATGTAATTGAGAAGATAGACAATCAAGGTAGCTGCCTATTTCTGAGTTTGGGCGTTGACTATGATGAATTCTTTGATGAAATCTATCGCATCTCCAATGATATAGGCCCATTCTCAGCGATTAACTCATTTTGCTACCAGCACTATCCATCCGCCAAGGTAAATGAGCTCATTAAGTCATTTTTCAAGAACTACTACCAGCTCAGGCAAGGATATGGATTCTACGATGACGCAATCACAGGACTTGCTCATGCCGTCAGAAATGTAGAGTCGGGGGCGAATTTTCTGTTTGCTACAGATAAAGCAAAGCAGTTAGTGCAAGATATCCCCGTTTTTGTTGTTGGCAATGGCCCATCGCTAGATGAATCGATAGAGCTTATTCGTGCCAACCAAGACAAGGCCATTATTTTTGCCGCTGGTACGGCGCTACAAAGTTTGTTGAAAGCCGGAATCACACCTGATTTTCATGTATTGGTAGAGCGCCCTAAGCTGACGTATGACATATTGAAGAAGATTGAGCCCGAGCAAGGTTATGGCGACCTCAATTTGTTGACAGTTGATGTTATTTACCCAGATACATTAGACCGCTACAAGTGGTCTGGTATTGGCCTAAAAGGGCCGGAAGCCGCGACTGTATTTTTGAAGTTATTTAGCCATATTTATTGTGGAATGCCGATTACTGAACTAGTGGCTAGTGGGCCGTATGTTTCAAATACCGCGTTCTCCTACGCCGCGATGATGGGTTTTAAAGATATTTATCTTATTGGTGTTGATAACGGTTATAGCTTGAATGGGCAAACACATTCCAAGTTATCTGTATATGAAAATGCCACACTGAAAGCGCCCAAAGGCGCAAACATCCAGCTTGAAGGGAATTTTGATACTGATGTGATGGCAACGCCATTAATGGCTATGTCGAAAAATAGTTTTGATAGATTACTTACAACACTCCAAGGGAAGCTTCACGCGTATAATGTCGGCAATGGCGCTAAACTTCGCCATGCCATAGCCGTGCGGGAAGCTGACGTGTTGCTTGAGCAGACTATCCCAAATAAACAGCAACTTATTGAAGACATCAAGAGTGAGTTTTTCAAACCTGTAAATTTTGGTGATATTGAACAGCTAATGAGCTTTGATGACTTTGATGAGTTGTGCGATTACATTATTGAAGTGGGTCATCGTGAAGTAAAAACACGTGATGAGGCAAATGAAATTCTAAAAGCCCAACAACGTGTTGTTTATGCATATAAAAATTCTAAGTCTCCGCATTTGTTCCAGTTGTTAAAAGGAACTTTATTGTATTTCCATTGCCCGATGGTCTCGTTTTTATATCAATATGAAGATGAAGAGGAAACACTCCGTCACTTCCATGAAGCTCAGTCTTTGTGGTTGGAATTTGTGAAAGATGCGAAGGCAGATTTCCATGCGAACTGGCGCACAAAGTGTAATTGGACACGCCCAGAGTTTGAAAATAACTAACAGTTGCTCACCTTGTTGGGAGTGAAAGTGCTTACTCCCAATAAGGTTACCCATTCATTCAATAAGTTAAATAAGCTTATTTAGCTACCATTTGCCATGTAAGTGCCGTACCGCGTTGAATGTCTTCAGCGGCAACTTTATTGAGGATTCCGTTTAAGTGTTTTGGCGCAATACCATGTCCTGGCCGAATACTGCGTGTGTTTTGTTTCGTAAACTTCTCGCCTTTTTTAATATTTTCAACAACATAAAGTGAGCGATAGTTCTTCCTTGGTGATGAGCAACTGTAATCAGTTTGCCCGCACGCAGCGTAAGCATTTCTAACCGTCGTGACAAAATCAGCCATTTCACTGATAGGCAGTGAAAAAGCTGAATCAATGGCACCATCATCCCGAGAGACAGTAATGTGCTTTTCTACCATGCAGCTTCCCTTTGCTGTAGCTAGCATCGCTGCTAGAGCGTCTATGCTGTGATCGGATAAGCCGATTGGAACATTGAAGGCGTAGATCATGTCATCGATGGTGTTCAAATTGAAGCTACTCGGTGGTGCTGGGTAGTTGCTTATGCAGTGCATAATTCCTACTTGGTAATTTCCGTGTTGGTAGCAAGCTTCGAGGGCTTCGCTGATCTGCTCTTTGTCAATAATGCCGGTAGAGATAATCAAAGGCTTATGTGTTTTCGCAACCGCTTCAATCAAAGGAATATCCATCGCCTCAAACGATGCAATTTTGTATGCGGGGCAGTTAAGTTCTTCGAGAACTCTTAATCCCTGATATGAGAAAACAGAAGAAAACAATGTGATGCCACACTCTTTGGCATAGTTGAACAGAGGAACTAGCCAAGCTTTGGGGGTAGCTGCTTCTTTGTATAAATCAAATAGGGTGCGCCCTTGCCACAAGCCACTTTGTACTACGAAGTCATTCGTTCTCAAGTCGAGCGTCATGTCTTCAGCAGTAAAATATTGAATTTTAACAGCGTCAAACCCTGCTAAATGGGCCTCTTTAATCAGTTGCTTTGCCCGAGAAATTTCATTTTTATGGTTCCCTGAAACTTCTGCAATCAAGTAGGGATCTGCGCCATTGGTGATAAGCTTATCTTCAATAATTAGGTTTTTGTGTGTATCTGTCATAACTTATTTCAACTTAGAACTGAGGTAAAGGCGTAGGTTTTGTTGATGAGAAAGAGCGAAGTTTCCAGATACATCTTCATCAGCCGCTATGCTCTCGATTACCGTACTGCCAAGGCGAATTTTGGCATTGTCGCCAATGTGTAAATGATTCGACAGAGTACTGTTTGCGCCAATCCACACGTTTTCACCTATGGTTGTGCGCCCAGCGATATTGGTGTGGCCACTGATTTCAGTGCGATCGCCAATCACAACATCGTGCGCAATGTTAACGCCAATACCTACATGACACTGCTCGCCAATTTGTGTTAATCCACTAAAATGCAGCGCTCTGGAAACATTCGAATTGGCATGAATATGACTACCAGATTTAATTTTAACGCCGCCAAAATGCTTGATATGGATTTTTTTATCCTTCACCATTTTCGGCAACATCCCCTCTGTACCGATAGTGCAATTAGGACCGATATAGACACCGGATTCTAAAATCGTATTTGCGCCAATATAGGCACCAGCTTCAATGGTAACATCATTATCAATGTGCACTGGCGAGCAAATATGAGCTCTTGGAGATATATTGGCTTGCTCAGAAATGAAATGCTCGACCAGTTGCTCTTCATAAATAAAGTCATTGTGTAACTGGTGGAAAAGCGCACTGGCCTCGCTCGTAATCAATACGGATTTAGTCGTCTCTGTAAACAGCTCTGGGGCAATGATACAGGCGACTTTTGGGTTTTTAGTGGCCTGTACAAAATATTTTCTAGCTGTCGCAAGTACCATGGAACCTGACAGCTCTCCCCACGTAAAATCTGTTCCAGTTATTTCAATTTCGCAGTCAAAATTGTGAAAAGAACAGTCTTTGAACTGCGCTAAAATTGACATGTTTTTCTTTATTTTCATAGGCATGATATCGCCTTCGCAATTCTTTTAGCACCATTTGCATCTAGACATTCACCTTGCTTTAACGCAGTGGCGTTGAGCAAATAGTGTATTAAGGTTGATAGATTAGCATCGCTAAGTGCCTGCTGTAATGACCCAATATACAATCCGACTTCCAACTTTTGCCAAGAGCTGGCTATCTTCACTTGGTTATCTGCGACATAACCATATGCGAACGGCATACCCAAATAACACATTTCATAACTCAATGTGCCAGCAGTGATGAGTGCTGTATTACAATGCTGGATTATACGCAGCAAATTCGACTGATTAATATGAAGTGTTATGCCTTGTGGTTGCTCTTGCGCGTGTAATGCTGCACTGAGAGATTTGTCGCTGCAGGCCAAATGAATAGGATAGGGGTAAACGTGAGAGAGTTGCTTAGCTATTTGATAGCTCGCGCCATTGTCATTACCGCCGCCAAAACAAATAAACAGACCTTTTTCTGTTGGATAAAACGCTTTACCAGCGATGTTAGGATTTAGAACGGCGTAATCAACACCAAGTAACAATTTTACTGATGCTTCAAGGTCACAATCTTGATACCACGAATGGGTGGCCGCTGGGTTTATATTGATAATGAGTTTTGCACTGTACTTCCCTTCACAGCGGTTGTCGTATTGCGCCAAAGCAAGACCACTATCTGTGAGTACTCGTTGATAATCATAATTGCAGTGATAGTGATCAACTAACACTGTGTTGATGCCATTTACTTTGCAATGCGATGCGCTTTGACTAGCGTCTAACAATGGTTCTACAACAAGTACATCGTCAAATTGATGCTCAAGAGGCATATCACACAGCGTGGAAATCAATGCAACAACGTGAGCACCAAGAAGTCGCAGTTCTTTCGCTATTTCATTGCAGCGGGCGAAATGACCTTTGCCTACTTTGGCACAGACATTAAACCTAATTGCGACTGTTTTCATGAGATTTCATGGCTTCGTAAAATAGCTCTGCTCTAGTCCAATCGTCTGGGGTATCGATGTCATGAACAAGGTAACTTGGTAATGTGTGGATAATCGCGTTCGCAGAATTAATTACCGGATTAATCGTCTTGTTGTGTGTAGTTCTATACAAATAAAACTGGCCTGCATCGTGGTATACAGGTTTTAAGTCCTGAGAGCGACTTTTCTGATGCTCAGGGAACATGAGCTCAGGCCCATTGCCTTGATATAAAAAACCTCGATAAGGACTGTAATTAAACTCCGTTGCTGAAAAGCAAGCATGTTTATCTGCGGCATCTTCCAAGGCACTATATGCCGCCCTAAGAATTTCAGCACTTAGAAATGGACTGGTTGCGTAAATACAGCAAATGTAATCAACGTTCATCCCCTGATTTTCGTAGTAGTCCAAGCTGTGCTGGATCACCGATCTAGTAGGGGTATGGTCATCAGCAAGGTCCAGTGGGCGTGTAAATGGTACTTTTGCACCTGAACGTAACGCTTGCTTGGCAATCTCTGGGTCATCGGTTGAGACGATGACTTCATCGAACAAGTTGCTATCAAGCGCTGTTTGTATGGCGTAGTCTATAATTGGCCGGCCGCAAAATGGCTTGATATTCTTATGTGGGATTCGCTTACTTCCACCTCTTGCTGGGATAATCGCTATTTTCATAGTACAGCGCTAACCGTGAAAGTGCATGAGCGTGTCAGCCCTTAGGCCCAGTCTTAATGTCTCTAAGGAAACCACTTCTTCATAAGCTATATTGCCCATATTCACTTCCGCGCCGTATTGTTTGAGCATCCAGACTTGCTGGGCTTTTTTCGGTGTCTCAAAGATTAATTTATTGAATTCAATGCCCGAGTGAATAACTTCATCCACCAGCCCCATACGAATTTCACCGTCGGCTCGATACAAACCTGCAGTGCCACTTTCACGGCCTTCCAATATTACTTTTTGTGCTCCAGCCGCAATTTCACTTTTAATTTGCTCAACCCATTTTGACGGGGAAACAATGACTTTATCGTCTTTGCTGCCGACTTCAGAATACACGGTAAAGTCTTGCGCAAATTGGTTGATGATTTCGTTCTTTTCTTGCTGCGCTAATGTAATGCTACCATCGGAAATCTCAATTAAATTCAGCTCCAATTCTTTAAGTAACTGGGTATATTCATCTAATTTACCTGTGATGTAGGCGTATTCGAACAAGGTGCCACCTAAACAAGGCTCGATATCGAATGATTTAATGAGGTCAATTTTCTCTTTTAATTGAGGTGTGATTAAGGCTGTGCCCCAGCCTAATTTGATCACATCAATGTAACTACCACAGGTTTGCAATGTGTCCTGTAGTTGTGCCAGCCCCATTCCTTTGTCTAGCACATTGGTGCGACCTGAAACACGTGGTTTCTGAGGACGTTGTTGTATTAAAGCCATTGTCGAATCCTAATCACGTCAATAATTTATTGCACAATTTGATGCAGAAACTATGCCTAAGTTTACACAAATTTGTTACGCTTTCTTATTCTAGGGTAGAAGAAATGATTTATACACTAGGTAGATCAGTTCCCTATAGATTAAGTTAGATAGTGTTTGTTTTAAATCAAGGATTTATTAATGACGCAGCTCGACACTGAAATTGTAATTGTCGGCGCCGGATTAGCGGGGTGTACTGCTGCGCTTGAGGCTGCAAACGCAGGCTGTAAAGTCATTTTGTTATCGAAAATACTCCCTATTCATTCTCATTCCGTGAGTGCACGAGGTGGGATGAATGTCGCTGTTAATGAGCAATCAGCCGCTCAACATGTCAATGACACGCTCAAATCAGGTGCAGGCGTTGAAAATCGCGAAGCGGTTGAGTACATGTGCAACCATGCGATTGAGACTTTGCACTGGTTTGAAACGCTTGGTGTGCATTTCGATAAAGCTGAAGATGGTAGTTACAAAACCAAAAAATTTGGTGGTTGTTCGAGTAGTAGGGCATGTTTTGTTAAAGGCAGAACCGGACTAACGCTCATGAATACCTTGCTCAAACACATCCGAAAACATCCCCAAATAACCGTTATTGACCAAATCCATGTGAGTGACCTCGTAAAACAGAACGAGCGGGTTGTCGGCATCTGTGGGTGGCATAAACGTGATGGCGCTGCTGTAAACGTTTACGCTGATGCTGTAGTCCTTGCTACGGGAGGAGGCTTAAATGTTTACAAAGAAACGACCAATGCAGTTGCGACTACAGGAGATGGATTGGCTATGGCCCTGCGTGCGGGGGCCGCGCTCAAAGATATGGAGTTTGTTCAATTTCATCCTCTGGGTTTAGGCCATACTGGAATACAGGTACCAGAGCCCGTTTTAGGTGCTGGTGGCTATTTGCGAAACAGTCTGGGTGAGCGGTTTATGCAGCGCTATGAGCCACAGCAAATGGAATTGGCGGGGCGTGACAAGGTATCTATTGCTATTGAAAGAGAGTTACAGCGTCTAGGTGATGATGTAGTTTATCTCGATTTACGCCATATCGATGAAGAACAACAGTTTGCACTCCAAGAAGCACGGTCTCTTGTCGGTACTTTTTTGGGCTTAGATATTGGCGCAGACCTTATTCCTGTTCGTCCATCTGCACACTACCTCATGGGAGGAATAGCTTGCGATCTGGATGGCCAAGCTGAAAATGCTCAAGGGCAAATAATCCCAGGATTGTTTGCGGTGGGAGAAGCAGCATGTAGCGGGGTGCATGGTGCTAATCGCATTGGTGGTAACTCACTATTAGAAGTCGTGGTGTATGGTCGTCGTGTTGGTCGTGCAGTATGCGCCCAAAGAGGACAAAGTCCAGAGATTGCCTCAGCATATGCGCCCACTATCTTTGTACAGCAATCAGATAGCGCAGCTAAAACTCCCTCAGAAATACTTAACCAATTACAGCTTAGTATGAGTAACTTTGCAGGTGTGATCCGCTGTGAAGCTGGACTGAAAACTCATATTGCATTTTTAAATCAACTGAAAATCACGGCTTTGAATTTGAAGCTTACCGATGACTCAATTACCTACAATCAAGAGCGAGCATCGCGACAGGAGCTGATGAATATGCTGGATGTCGCTTTAGCAATTTCTTTAGCTGCGATGGCAAGGACTCAATCGCTAGGTGCTCATTATCGTGAAGATGATTTAACAGAACATCACCCTATTAAGTACAATACCTGTGTGTATTTAAATGACAAACAACTTCAAGTAATGCAGCGAGTTGCCGATATATGAGTACAGTAACGTTATCGATTTTTCGCTACGATATTAATCACACTAAAGTGTCTCATCAGCAAATGTACCAGGTGAGCTATGAACCTCATGATGTGCTGCTCAATTTGTTGTTTAGAGTACAGAAAGAGCAAGATAGTAGTGTGTGTTTTGACAAAAATTGCCGCATTGGTTTATGCGCTAGTTGTCGTGTAAATGTCAATGGAGAGCAAGTGCTTGCGTGTAGCGAAAATGTCGCCCAACTCGTTGCCAAGTATGGCGATACTCTTATTATTAAACCTTACAATAGTAGTAAGGCGGTGCGGGACCTGATTGTTGACCCTCAGTACGACCGCTTGCATCTAGATAACTCGGAAGATAAGCATGAATAATGGATTCCTAGGCGCTGAAACGCGCTTTAAGAAACCACCTAGTGAAACACTTGTGAACAGCGCTTTCGCGTATGAATTGGAGTGCAGCCGTTATGTGATGAAGGGCTTGAGTATTGCGGATTTGGCGCATGTAATGAACCTTTCTCAAGATGAGGTTATTCAGCCAGATGTTGCCCTTGCCTTAATCAAAGGCCTGCAAGATGTGCACTTACGAGGCACTGACGTCATTCCTTTAGACCCTGCAGTAGGCGACAGCTACAACAATCGTGACAAGTATTTGCAAAGCGAGCTACCCGCACTGAGTGGTTATATCCATATCGGTCGAGCACGTCGCGAGGCAAGTACCTTGGCATGGCAGCTTTGCTGCCGTGAAAAGATGCTAAATGTGCACAAAGCGCTTACTAAGTTGGTAGCAACATTTAATGATGTGATCGCACAACATCACACTACCTACATGGCGGATTTCACGTATTTACAGCACGCTCAACCAACGACTTTGGCTCATTATCTCCAAGGTTTCCAAATGCCATTAACACGTGACTTAGACCGTGTTGAGAATGCGTTGAAAATGGTTAATCAAAGCCCTGCGTGTTCGGGCAGCGTTAATGGCTCGCAGATCCCGATGGACCGCTATCGTATAGCTGAACTGCTTGAATTTCCAGCCGTAATTGAACATACGCGCGATGCGATGTGGGCGCCAGACATGTGTTTGGATCTTATGCTGCCATTGAATTCAATAATGACGACTCTCGACAGAGTTAGTGAAGAATTCATTGTTTGGAATAGTGCTGAATTTGCCTATTTAGAATTAGATGATGCTCATACTCGTACCAGTGTCATAATGCCGCAAAAGAAAAACCCTTACGGGTTGGCGTATATTCGTGGCCAAGCTCGCGCACTAAATGGCACCATGATGTCTTTGCTATCTTGTAACCAAACCATAAGTGGCCAACCGGACAACCGCTTGTATGCCTACGGCGAACTGCCGCGAGCGATGGACTATGTTGAGCAGTGCCTTGCGTTGTTTGAAGAAACTCTTAGAGCGGCACGTTTTGACAAAAGCCAGTTAGCCAAAGCTGCAGCGGACAACTTCATTATTTCCACTGACTTATGTGACATGTTAGTCAAACATGCCGGCTTGGATAACCGCAGTGCCCATAAGATCATAGCCCGAGCGGTGAGAAATGCCCTTGAAAATGCACAAACTAAGCTGACGTTATCCGCAGTAATGACAGCTGCATCCCAACTGGCAATTGTACTTCCTGCTATTTCACAAGATGTGTTCGACGAAGTGAGTAACATACCTTCTTTGATTATGCTGCGACAGGGGGTGGGCAGTGCTCATCCCGATTCTGTGAAATCCCTAGCATCTAAAACAGCGCGGCGTATTTCACTCGCCGAAGACTATGCCAACGAATTGAATTTTGAACATTTTGAACAGCGATTTTTGAATCGCGTTAATGAATATATTGCATTCCTTGAGGGTCAATGTGAGCGCTAATTTATATACAGACATTCAAGGTCATCGTGCTGATAAAGTTTGTCTTCATCAAGGTGATAAATCTCTTACTTATGGTGAGTTTTACCGAGCAATAGAGCATTTTGCGAGGGCTCTTCAAGCGCGTGGCGTAAAACAAGGTGACCGTATTGCAGTCGAACGCTTTTCAGGAAGTGATTTACTTACTGCGTATTACGGCAGTGCATTGCTTGGTGTGAGTGTTGTGCCACTGCCTTTTGTGGACGAAGAGCGCATTATAGGCGCTATGCAAGCCAGCGGAGCGGTATTGAAACTTGATAGTATGCCCAGTGCCGATGAGTCAGTTAAAGATGACTTGAGCTTTGGAAACAATGACGAGGCGATGGTAATTTTTACTTCAGGTACTACGTCATCAAAGCTCAAAGGGGTGCGACTGGCGCACCAAGGTATCAGCGAAATTTGCCACTACATGAATGACACTATGCAGATGAATGCCCAGTGTATTGAGTTGGTATTTGCTTCACTCGACCATGCATTTGGTTTTGGTCGCTGTCACAGCATATTGCAGATGGGAGGCACTCTGGTATTGCCTACCAGCCTAAATAACCCCTTTAGTGTGTTTAAGCTTATTGAGCAACATCAGTGCAATGCTTTTTCATCCGCACCTTCGATGATTGCCGCTTTGTTGCGTTTGGGCGGTGAGGAGCTGTCCTCTTTGGTGGAACGTATTAAGTGGATTCAAACAGGGGCAATGCGTTTTGATCCTCTGTTTAGGAAGCAATTGTGCGAGGCGTTGCCGAAAACACGTATTTTCTTACATTATGGTTTAAGCGAGGCTATGCGTGTTACCTTCTTTGAATTGAACACGCATTTACACAAAGCTGGCACCGAAGGACTTGCATCCGGCTGTTCCAGGATTCGTATCGTCAATGAATGCGGGGAGGTGTTAGCGCAAGGTGAGTCCGGCCGTATTGCCATTCAAGGAAGCAACTTATGTTTGGGTTATTTAGATGACGAATATTGGCAAAGCCAGTTGCTTGATGGTTGGTTCGCAACGTCCGACTTAGGTTATTTAGACGAGGATCAATTTCTCGTGTTTCTTGGCCGCTATGATGATGTCATCAACTATAATGGCGTGCTAGTTCATCCAGATGAAATTGAGTCCAAGTTGGTGTCTTTATTTCCAAAAAATGCTTTTTGTGTTGTTGGTATTCCTGACCCCGGTAAGGTGAAGGATGCCATCGTAACCTTGTGCGTAGAGGGTGAGACCTCCATTTCCATGCGCGATGTGGCTAATCATATGCAAGGTAAAGATGCCAACCTGATGCCGAATAAATTAGTGAAGGTAGATACGCTACCTAAAACTCGCTCAGGTAAGGTCAGTCGAGCAGAATTAATAAAACAGTTAGTGAGTTAAAAATTTACATGAGTTACAAAGAAAAAGTAATTGAATTAGTTGCCAAGCAACACGCTGATATTGAGCTTGATGATGAAGCGCTTGCGTCAAGTTTTGCCGAGATTGGCATCGACTCTATCGATTTGATGACGATTATTTTACTCATCAAAAAAGAGATGGGAGTAGAAGTGAGTGATGATGCGTTGTTGGATATAACTTCTTTACGCGATTTAATTACCTACCTAGATAAACAAGACTAAAGCACGAGGGCCTGCATCTTGGCAGGCCTTAGAGTATTCCTTATTGCCACATCGCTTTGACGTTGACTCGTTACGCCTAACTTTGTTCGAGCGCCTGGCGCACCAAGTGCACAACACTATCTTGTTCTTCAATAGAAAGAGTGGGGTACAGTGGTAAAGAGATGCACTGCGAGTAATAGCTTTGTGTATTTGGAAGCGGCTTAAACCCTAACGCTTGATAGTATGGTTGTTGGTAAACAGGAATATAGTGAACCTGCACGCCAACACCAAGCTCCCTCAGTTTAATAAACACCGTTAAGCGCTTGCTGGGATCCACCTTAATAACATATAGGTGGTAACTACTGACGCCATCGACTTTTTGCACCAAAGGCTGCACGTCAGTGCCAGCAAAACACGCGTCATAATAACGAGCAAGCTCGTTTCTTTTGGTGACCCAAGCGCTTAGGTTTTTGAGCTGGCTGACACCTAACGCTGCGTTTAAGTCCGACATGCGATAGTTAAAACCAAGCAAATGCTGTTCATAGTACCAAGGTGGCATACTAGGGTCATTCTCGACTTTGCGAATACCATGGGAACTGTATAAACGCATAGTGTCAGCGAGTTGTTTATTTTGCGTCAGTGCCATGCCACCTTCTGCTGTGGTGATCATTTTCACTGGGTGAAAGCTAAATACACTGATATCAGAGTACTCACAATAACCTACTGGCTTACCTTGATACTGGCCGCCAAGTGCATGCGATGCATCCTCGATAATTTTTATACCAAACGGCGCAACCAATTCGGCAATACGTTTCATGTCACACGATTGCCCAGAAAAATGCACAGGAATAATAACTTTTGGCAGTGTACTAGAGGCTTTTGCATCAGCGAGTTTATGCGCTAACGCTTCGACACACATGTTGCCGGTATCTGGGTCAATATCGACAAAATCAACATCAGCACCACACATGCGTGCACAGTTAGCAGACGCTACGAATGTGTTGGCGGACGTCCAAACGGTGTCGCCACTTTTTAAACCTAATGCCAGACATGCAATGTGCAGTGCTGAGGTAGCACTGTTCACTGCAACCGCATAATCAGCACCACAGAATGCGGCAACGTTACTTTCTAGTTCTTTGACTTTTGGTCCCTGAGTCAAAAAGTCTGAACGTAAGCATTCAATTATCGCGCGCTCATCCTCCGCGCTGATAGTTTGACGTCCATATGACTTCATAGCATCGCCTTGGTATTAAAGGCGATGATTTCTTCTTGAGTTAAGAAGTGGTCGTTATTAAGTGAGTTGTATTCATATCCCGGTTCAACTGGTTTTCCATGTTCACCAAGAGCATTAACAGTAAAATCATTGTTTCGGCTATGGAATTTAATGCCAGGAGCAATTACGAAGTGGTCATCATACTCGTAAGTGTCGTAGCTAAGCTCCGCTGGGCACATCACCTCATGGACCTTTTCACCTGGGCGAATACCTATGATTTTTTGCTCTAAATTAGGCGCCATGGCAGCAGCTAAATCAGTGATTTTGATGGACGGGATCTTGGGCACGAAGATTTCGCCCCCTTGCATACGTGCAAAATTCTTTAATACGAAATCGACGCCTTCTTGTAAGCTGATCCAAAAGCGGGTCATATCAGGGTGAGTAATCGGGATGTGGTCGCGCCCCTCATCAATAAATTTTTGGAACACAGGCACAACTGAACCACGCGAACATACTACGTTTCCGTAGCGCACGACAGCAAAAGTAGTTTTATGACCACCAGAAATATTATTTGCTGCAACAAACAATTTGTCGGATGCCAATTTTGTGGCACCGTATAGGTTTATTGGGCTCGCTGCTTTATCGGTTGATAACGCGATAACCTTTTCAACGTCGTTGTCCAAAGCAGCATCAATGACGTTTTCGGCTCCATTGATATTGGTTTTGATACACTCCATTGGGTTATATTCAGCTGCAGGCACTTGTTTAAGTGCAGCGGCATGAATGACGTAATCAACACCACGCATTGCTTTGCGTAAACGTTCTTTGTCTCGTACATCACCAATGAAGTAGCGCATACAAGGCTCGTTATAGTCTTGTTGCATCTCAAATTGTTTTAACTCATCTCGAGAATAGATGATGATTTTCTTTGGTTTGTAGCGCGCAAGTAGCGTGCCTACGTATTTTTTACCAAAGGAGCCTGTGCCCCCAGTGATCAAAATGGACTTGTTGTCGAACATAACCAAAACCTGCTTTGGATGAGTTTTTAATAAGTGTTGTTGAAAGTCAAAGCACTTAATTAATAACGTTTATTTGGCGATTTTCATATTACTTTAGCTTACTAAGCACTAACTATGCCAATAAAGTTCAAGGAAATAAGTTACTGACTAGGAGTTGTTTTTTACAGTGCAGTAGTATCTCTGCCACGCAGAGACATATACGGCATGCACTAACTGTGTTCTATAAGCTATAATTGTACAATTCGTGAGCACTAGGCGGAGAGTGAAATGAAAATAGGTCAGCCTTCGAGCGCGTTGAATACGCAAGCACTCAATCAACTGAACAAAAATGACCAACAGCTGGCATCTGGTAAGCGCGTTAATTCTGCGGCTGATGATGCTGCTGCCTTGCAGATTATTGAGCGCCTGACTGCGCAGCAAAATGGCTTTACTCAAGCCAGTCGCAATGCCTATGACGGCATTTCTTATGCGCAAGTGAGTGAATCGGCCTTGGGCAATGTGAACGATGCTGTATCGCGTATTCGCGAACTATCTATTCAAGCTGGGAATGGAGCACTCAATGACAGTGACCGCCAAGCCTTGCAAGAAGAGGTGTCACAATTGCAAGAAGAGATATCATCCACACTCGAGCAAGCAAACTTCGCAGGAAAGCCTTTATTTGATGGGCAAAATGTGGCGTTTCAAATTGGCGCTGATGCCAACCAAACGAACACCCTGAAAGCGCCTAATAGCGACTTTCTTAGTGCCATTAATTCGATTGATATATCAACCCAAGCGGGTGTTGAGTCAGCCTTGCAAATATCAGATGATGCGGCACAATTGGTTAATGAACAACGTTCGCAACTGGGTGCGTTTGAAAACGCGCTTTCAAGTAACATTCGTAACTTGTCGCAGCAAAATGAGAATATCGCCGCTAGCCAAAGCCGGATTGAGGATGCAGATTACGCGCGCATCGTCAGTGAGCGCACTGCCAACGATATTTTGAGCCAAGCATCGATAGCTTTGCGTGGTCAAGCCAACCAAAATGCTGCCTCGATTTTGGGCTTGATCTCCAACTAGAGTTTAATTTAAATCAACAAATCCTAGGAAAAGTGACTGATTTTTGGCATGTACGTCAAAAAAGTGCCACTTTTCCTTGAATCCTCCCCCCACTGCAATACAATCTATTGTTATTACAATCGCTTAGTTTAATGGCGCCGGGATGATCCTGATTCTTGATGATAATAATAATAGAGCCCAAGGCTTAAGTTACGCGTTAACCTTTGTTGGTGAGGCAAATAAAGTCATTCCTCACACAGAGCTAGCACAAGCAGCCAAAACCGCCCAAGAAGCTATTGTGGTGCTTGGTGCATTGAACCAAGGTGAGCACCAGCAGCTAATCAAAGCACATCCGGAATTACCTTTTTTACTTATCGGTGAAACGCTCAAACCACTGCTTGATATTGCCAATGTGATTGGTCTTATCAGTGAGCCATTTAACCAAGATATCACTACTCAACTTTTGCATGATTGCCAGCAATATTTGCGCATGAAACCCTGTGCGGGCGCAGCAAAGAACCCCAAAGCCTTTAATGGTTTGGTGGGAGACACAGAAGCGGTGAATCATGTACGTTTTCTTATTTCGCAAGTGGCGAAAACAGACGCTAATGTATTGATCCTAGGTGAATCGGGTACTGGTAAAGAAGTGGTCGCCCGCAATGTACATCTGTTGTCTGGACGCAACAAAGGGCCCTTTGTGCCCGTGAACTGTGGTGCTATACCAGGTGAGTTACTTGAAAGTGAGTTGTTTGGTCACGAGAAAGGTGCGTTTACTGGCGCTATTTCCGCGCGAAAAGGTCGCTTTGAACTCGCCCAAGGAGGCACACTCTTCCTTGATGAAATTGGTGACATGCCATTACAGATGCAGGTTAAACTACTGCGAGTATTGCAGGAGCGCAGCTATGAACGCGTCGGTGGTACTAAACCGATTCAAGCGGATGTGCGTGTTATCGCGGCAACACACCGTAACTTAGAGGAAATGATTGAAGCGGGCGATTTCCGTGAAGATTTATATTATCGCCTCAACGTTTTCCCAATCGAAAACCCAGCGCTGCGTGAACGAGCGCAGGACATCGGCTTATTGCTCAAAGAACTCACCAAGCGCGTACAACAACAAAGTGGTCAGGGCGTAAAATTCACGGATAGAGCCGTGGAAAGCTTACAAGCCCATACTTGGCCCGGCAATATCCGTGAGCTTGGGAACCTAGTAGAGCGCATGGTGATTATGTTCCCTGATCAGGTGGTAGATGTGCCCGACTTGCCAAGTAAGTATCAGCACGTGGATGTCGAAGCATTTGTACCAGAATACCCAGAAGAGCTGCTCGAGCGCCAAGCGTTGAACGATATATTCGGTGCTGGTTTCGTCGAAGAAGAGGACGATCCAAGTATCAATGAGCACAGTCGCAGCACCGATATGGGCATGTTACCGGATGAAGGTATCGTGCTTAAAGATTACCTTGGCGAACTAGAAATCAGTCTTATTACTCAAGCCTTGGAACGCCATGATTACGTGGTAGCTCGGGCCGCGGAGATCTTAGGTGTTCGCAGAACCACATTGGTGGAAAAAATGAAGAAGTACGACCTTAATCGGGATTGATTGTTTTCGTTTGTAAAAGGCCGCACATTGCGGCCTTTTTTGTACTTAGAACTTGGATTTAGTCAAATGAAACATGGCTAAAATGCGGGTTCTCAACAAGGACTTTAAGTTGTGATATGTCGTCCAACACCACCAGTTGCTCACATTCCTCAACCAGAACTTTGATACACTCTTCGTGCTCAGTGTTCTTGGCTGTATCGAGCGCTATGCCTTTGGTGGTGCATCCCGATTTTAATGTTAGTTCAATCGGGTAGTTAAACATGCACACTATTTCTATGTAGTCATACTGACTGCAACCGATCAAAAGCGATGTCCTATTAAGATGATATTAGCGTTAGTTTAGTCTCAATTTGCAGCTTCTTTCTTGTTTCATCGTTACGTTATTTAAAACTGTGTTTATCCCGACCCACGAGAATACTCATGACCTCATCTTTTACGTCGTGGTTAAAGATCACTGTTGCGGATTCGTCTCTCCACGGCATCTCGCCAATAGTTTTAGAGAATTGTGTCCCCAATAGCATCGCATTACTTTGAGTCGCAGTGATTTTTAATTCACATGCATTGGTTTTGCATTGTAGTTCTTGTATTTCAAATCGGTTATTCGCATCAGCGGCAATCATATCGCGAATATTGTTTTCGTAATCGTAAGCCCAGTAATCATCGATTGCTTCCTTATTGAACCTTGTTCGAAAATTTTCCTCTATGTCAGCGATGCTTTCTCCCTTTTTTATCTTTTTCGCAAGCGCTAAAAGAGCATCTGTATCTGATAGTTCAGTGACTTTTTCAACATCTGCTACTTGCGTCTCTTTAGGAGTTCGTTTTAGGAGGGGAGATGTTGTATCTACAGACGACGTTGATAGAGATTTAAGCGCTGATATTTCAGTATTTAGCGAAGCAATTAATGCTTTCTGGCTTTTTGACTCTTGTTGACTGGCCAATAATTCAGCCTTGATCGCTTGTAACTCTTCGTCTAGCCGAGAGTTTTCCTCGCTAATCGCGATATATTCAACTTTATTTTTGTCGTTGGCTTCTATGGAACTAAGTGCTGCCCAACCACCTCCCAGTGTTGTGGTGGCAAGAATACCAATGATTATGTTTGGTGCTTTCATAAAACTTCCTTGTTTGTTTCGATGGAGCATTAAAAGCTCGTGACTTTATAAAAAGTGGCTGGTTGCACTATAAGTTTTGCGTTGAAAGTAATTGCTTGCGCACAGCATCGCGAATTTGAGTATGTAACTCAAGCACTCGTTCTATGTTATCAAGACTCAGGGCGAGGTTTTCTAGCATCACAACACTCACGTTAAACTCTGGATAGTGCAACGACATCGACATGTAACCTTCTACATAGCCAGTGTGGCTTAACTCAGTGAGGCCATCGTCGAGATTAATACGAAGGCCATAGCCGTAATGCATATTCGGCCAGAAAAATCGCATTTGTGTGTGCGCACGTGTCATGAGTGCATAACTCTTTGGGTCTAGCAATGCACCTGAGTGGAGTAGCTCTTGAAATCGGGCAAAAGCTCTCGCCGACGCTATAAGCCCGCCTGCAGGAAGCAAGGCCTGGTCAATAACAAGGTTAGAAGGTGAAGGTGGTTGTGCTTCGTTCAACCCGGTAGCGAGCGAAGTTAGGCCTTGTTGAATTGTGTCGATTGAACCGGTTTTTGCGTAGAGCGCATTGAGGGTGTTGTCTTTAGCAAATTGGCTTATTTGTTCGCTAAAAGGTTGCTTGTTCACCTTTTCTAAAACTTGTCCAAGCAATGAGTACCCTAGATTAGAATATTGAAATTGACTCCCTGGCGTAAAGCGTACGGGTTTCCCCAGAGCGTCTACCCCTGAAGTATGGCTCAATAAGTGATGCAATGTGATGCGCTCATCATAGCGCTGAGCGTTATCTGCATTAGAAATCCCAGAAAATAGATAGCTGTTTAAAGACTGAGATAAGTCTAGTTTGCCAGCGTCCACAGCTTGCAAAATCAAGGTTGCGGTCACTTGTTTCGACAGCGATGCCACCACAAAGCTCGAATGTGCATTGAGATTTTCGCCAATGCTTAATTCATAAACAGTATTGCCATCTTCCAAGACAATGATGTTGCCGCTAAATGGCACTGAGGATGCGTTCATGATCTCTTGTATTACAGAGCGCATTTTGTGTGGGTATGTGCCGCTATTAGATTGTAGTTGTGTTGATACAGCTCCAGCGCAGGTTAGGTGGCTGATAAATAGCCAACAGCAGGCTAGCAACTTTGAAATCATTTCAATACGCATAAGTCGTCCTATACTCGATTACAGCAACGGATCGTGATGCTTTCTTACTGAAATGTAAAGGAAATGGTCGTTTTGGTTCTTGAGGCCACTAATAAAATCAGTTGCTGCGAAGAACAGATCAAGGCGTATGGTATAGGTTTGCTTTGAGCTGCTCTTCGCAGTGCGGAAAACGTATCGCGTTGTGTGGCTTTGCAAGTGCTTATTTATACATAGCCAAGACTTCTTCTTTGCGATAACAGTCGTCATGATGATCGTTGACCATGCCGCAGGCTTGCATGTGTGCATATACGGTAGTCGGGCCGAGGAACTTAAAACCGCGCTTTTTTAAGTCTTTGGCAAAAGTGTCGGATTGTTCGCTGGTGGCGACATAATCTGCTTTTGAACGAATCGAATTGACACGAGGCTTGTGGCCTACAAACTGCCATTGGTAATCACTGAAACTGCCAAATTCATGCTGAATTTCCAAAAAGCGCTGAGCATTATTGATAGTGGCGAGGATTTTGAGCTTATTGCGCACAATGCCTTCATCTGCGAGTAGTCGCTCAATGTCTTTATCATCAAAGGCAGCAACTTTGCGGGCGTCAAAGTTGGCAAAGGCTTTGCGATAGTTGTCACGCTTTTTCAAAATGGTATACCAGCTCAAGCCTGCTTGGGCTGATTCTAAGGTTAAAAATTCAAACAAAGTGTCATCGTCATAGACGGGTACACCCCATTCTTCGTCGTGATAGGCGACATAATCTGCTTTTGTTAAATCGACCCAATGGCAGCGTTCACACATGTTCTGTTCCTTGAAGTGGTTCTGTTGATTTACCATAGCAGTTAACTGTTTTTATATACAGTGTCATTTTTTTGTTTTTGTATGCGCTGCATGTAAGCCTATGTAAATTAATGAAATAAAAGTTGGTACGCTTTGTGCTTTTGTTAAACAAACCCTGTGTTTAAGAGTGAATAACAATGGCTTTAGCGAGTGTATTAACCCCGCAAATATTTCAACATGGACATTTTGGCTCCTCATTGGCGCACGAAGCCTATGTGGGCGAGCTCAGTGATCTGCGACTCCAAGCGAGTTGGTTGAGTCATCTTGTTGATACCATGCCCGCGGGTGTGGTGGTGCTTGATGGTCAGGGGATGATAGCTAAAGCCAATCAGATCGCTAGTAACATGCTTGGTGAACCACTCGAAGGTGAGAAGTGGTTTAGCATTATCCAGCGTTCATTCCGCCCACAGCAAGATGATGGTCATGAAGTGTCATTACGCGATGGGCGTCGCATTAAGCTAGAGATACGCGCGTTAGCCCCAGAGCCTGGGCAACTGATTCTAATGACAGACTTAACGGAAACACGCCAGCTGCAAGCACGTGTTGCTCATATGCAGCGTTTAAGTGCACTGGGTAAAATGGTGGCTACACTCGCTCACCAAGTACGCACTCCCTTGTCTGCTGCCATGCTTTATGGTGCAAACCTTGGGTCTGAGCGACTTAACAGTGAATCACGCGCCCACTTTCATGACAAGCTGATGTCGCGTTTAAAAGACTTAGAAAGCCAAGTAAACGACATGCTGCTGTTTGCCAAAAGTGGCGAGCAGCAAGTGGTTGAACCTATGTCCCTGGGGCAATTACTGAGTGAAGTTAAACACGGGGCAGATGCCATGCTCTGTGAGAATGGCGCTCAACTACACGTGCAATTACCCGAACCAGATGTGCAAGTGATGGGGAACCGTACCGCTGTTGCTAGTGCGATTAACAATTTAATCCACAACAGTTTGCAAGTCATCGAACAGGATGCGCACATTCACTTGAGCGCAGCTCGTTGCCCTGAGGACGACACCAAAGTCGATATTATTCTGCGCGATAATGGTCCGGGGATCAGCGATGAATTAAAGAACAAAATTTTTGAGCCCTTCTTTACCACCAAACGACAAGGTACAGGTTTAGGGCTTGCCGTGGTTGCGTCAGTAATGAGCTCTCACAAAGGGCAAGTGAGAGTTGTCGATGCACCACAAGGCGGCGCTCAGTTCATACTTAGCTTGCCAGTTTTTGATGCTCACCCACAGGAGGACAAACATGAGTAATTATGTCTTAGTGGTCGAGGATGATCCCGGTTTACGCGAGGCGTTGACCGACACATTGTCATTAGCCAACGTACAGTGTCTCGCTGCCAAAAGCGGTGAAGATGCGATTATGATGCTCAAAGAGCATGAAGTCTCTTTAGTTGTCAGCGACGTACAAATGCCGGGTATCAATGGCATAGAATTATTGAAAAGTATCAAACTCAATTATCCTGAATTACCGGTGTTGATGATGACGGCCTATGCCACCATCGACGATGCGGTTGAAGCAATGCGCCTTGGGGCCATTGATTACATGGCTAAGCCCTTTGCACCTGAGGTGTTACTCAATCTTGTGAGCCGCTATTTACCGGCTGAAACACCTGCGCACAAAGGCCCGATTGTGGCGGACGCCAAAAGTTTGGCGCTTATCGAGTTGGCCAATAAAGTGGCTGACAGTGAAGCCAGTGTGATGGTGATGGGCCCAAGTGGAAGTGGTAAAGAAGTGCTTGCGCGCTATATTCATGATCAATCAGCGCGCGCTAATGAACCCTTTATTGCCATTAACTGCGCAGCTATTCCAGAAAATATGTTGGAATCAACCCTATTCGGTTATGAGAAAGGTGCGTTTACTGGTGCTATCAATGCTTGCCCCGGTAAGTTTGAGCAAGCGCAAAATGGCACCATATTACTCGATGAAATCACAGAGATGGATTTGAGCTTGCAAGCCAAACTGCTGCGTGTACTACAAGAGCGAGAAGTAGAGCGTTTGGGGAGTCGCAAAACAATCTCCTTGAATGTGCGTGTACTTGCTACGTCAAACCGTGATTTAAAAGAGGCGGTGAAAGAAGGCGTATTTCGAGAAGATTTGTTCTATCGCCTTAATGTTTTCCCCTTAAAGTGGTTACCCCTTTGCCAGCGCCCAGGAGACATTATTCCATTAGCTGAGCATTTGCTTGAGCGTCATTGCCAATCGGCGAAAATGCCTATAGCTAGGTTGAACGATGCAGCCAAGCAGCGTTTGTTGGCGCATGCGTGGCCTGGCAACGTGCGTGAACTGGAAAATGTGATCCAACGTGCCTTGATTCTAAAGTCGGGCGATGTGGTTGATGAGCAAGCAATCTACATCGAGGAGCTTGCGAGTGCGCCAAGCCCAGTCGCTCACGTACCTGAGCCAGACGTTCAGGCAATTATGCCTACTGTTGAACATCGTTGTGAGACCAGTGAATTTTCCCTCGATGAACAATCGACCTTTAAAGACGAGCTCAAAAGCAAAGAGCACAAAATCATTTTAGATACGCTCACGCGCTTCAATGGCAAACGTAAAGACGTTGCAGATGCATTGGGTATAAGCCCGCGAACCTTGCGCTACAAGATTGCGCAAATGCGTGAGCAGGGTATTCAACTGCCAGCTTAAACCACTGAAAAGCCCAAACTAGCGTTGGGCTTTTTAGTTCTTCGTCAAATATACGCCAGCCTAAAAACTCATCACCGTCAAAAAAATAAACGCATAAAACACTGTTTTTATTAGATAAATTTATTGGCACGCTTAATGCTTTGTTAATTCTAAGATTTATTTATCCAGTGATGTGCAAAATGAAAGTTGAAGCCAACTCATTGTTCCAAGAAATGCAAATGATTGCGCAAGAAGCGCAAGCGAGAAACCCACTTAAACCTGTGATGCCACAGACTACGTCATCAGCGCAATTTGGTGAGCTACTTACCAATGCAATTGATACCGTTAATGGCTTGCAGCAAGATGCCAAATCAAAAGTGACGGCCGTTGAAATGGGTGACCGTCGAGTGTCTTTGGCAGAAGCAATGATCGCATCACAGAAATCGTCCGTGGCGTTTGAGGCAACCGTGCAAGTGCGAAACAAGCTGGTTGAAGCCTACAAAGACATCATGAACATGCCTGTTTAACGGATAGCGGAGAAGAGTCGTGGCGCAAGCAAACCAATCTACTGATCTCGCCTTAGCCAGTGGCGGTGTTGATATGAACACTGGCGGTGATGATCATCAAGAACAAAAATCGGGAGTCCTCGGCGCATTAAGCGGTGTCGATATGCTGCGCCAAGTTACCCTCATTGTTGCATTGGCTATCTGTTTAGCGATTGCAATCTTCATTATCATTTGGGCACGTCAGCCGGATATGCGTCCGCTAGGAAAAATGCCTACTGAAGAGTTGATTCAAACTCTTGATTTCCTTGATGCACAGAAAATTGATTATCAGCTTGATGGCAACGTCATCATGGTGCCAGAAGATTCGTATCAAGATATCAAACTAAACATGACACGCGAAGGTTTAACCCAAGGCCCAGACTCAGGCACCGACATCCTGATGCAAGACATGGGCTTTGGGGTTTCCCAACGTTTAGAACGCGAGCGCCTTAAGCACTCTCGTGAGCAGCAATTAGCGCGCACCATTGAAGAGCTTAACAAAGTCACACGTGCAAAAGTATTACTTGCGATTCCAAAAGAAAACGTATTTGCACGTATCGAAAAGCAGCCATCTGCCACTGTGGTGCTAACCGTTAAGCGCGGCCGTAACCTCAATAGCGAAGAAATTGATTCTGTAGTTGATATTGTAGCTTCTGCGGTACAAGGTCTTACGCCTGAGCGTGTAACCGTTACAGATCAAAATGGCCGTTTACTCAACTCAGGTTCGCAAAACTCACTGTCTGCGCGTTCACGCAAAGAGTATGAAATCGAGCGTCAGCGCGAGCAAGAATACATTGAAAAAATCGACAGCATCATGATCCCGGTGGTCGGCTTGGGCAACTATACCGCACAAGTAGACTTAGTTATGGACTTCAGCGCAGTGGAAGAAACGCAAAAACGTTTTAACCCAGATTTACCAGCTGTTCGCAGTGAAACAACCCTTGAAGAAAATAATATTGGTGGCTTAGCTGTGGGCATTCCAGGGGCGTTGACTAACCAGCCTCCGGTAAACTCAAACATTCCAGAAAACGCGATGAATGAGCAAAGTGCGCAATCGACTTCGCCTTCTCGCAATCACAAAGAAGCAACACGCAACTACGAGCTCGATACCACTATCTCGCATAAGCGTCAGCAAACTGGTGTGATCCGCCGTATCAGTGTGTCTGTGGCAGTAGATTACTTACCGGGAGCGGGTGCCGATGGTCAACCAGCGCCTCGCACTGAGCAGCAGCTCAATAATATCCGCCGCTTGTTACAAGGTGGTGTGGGTTTTGATTTACAACGCGGTGATGCGTTAGAAGTGGTCAGCGTGCCATTTGTCCGTGAAGATGCCGGCGTTATTGAAGAATTACCTTTGTGGGAGCAAAATTGGTTTCATAAGTTAGTGCGCTTGGGCTTAGGTGCTTTGGTGATTATCGTCTTGATTATCGCTGTAGTTCGCCCAATGCTTAAACGTCTAATCTACCCAGATGACACGCTAGAAGCGTATGACGAAGAATCGCTTACTTCAGGCGTTGATATCGGGGATCATACTTTGGATATGCTCAACACTGAATTTGATTCAGCGTCAGTAGGGTTCTCACCAGATGGAACGCTACAGCTGCCAGATTTACATGGTGATGAAGACTTACTCAAAGCAGTTCGCGCACTGGTGGCAAATGAGCCAGAATTATCATCTCAAGTAGTTAAAGCATGGTTGAACGAAGATGACTGAAGAACAAGAAAAGATCACCACTAAATTCGATGTGGATAAGCTTGAAGGGGTTGAAAAAGCAGCCATCTTACTACTGAGCTTATCCGAAGAAGATGCTGCGCAGATTTTAAAACACTTAGAGCCTAAACAAGTGCAGCGCGTGGGTATGACCATGGCATCATTGGATGATTTAAGCCAAGGGAAAATCAGCGCGGTACATAACTTGTTTATCGAACAAATTCAGCAATTTAGTACGATTGGCTTCCAGTCAGAAGACTTCATTAAGAAAGCCCTTACCGCGGCCTTGGGTGAAGACAAAGCAGCCAGCTTGATAGACCAAATTGTGATGGGGTCTGGCGCTAAAGGCCTAGATTCATTGAAGTGGATGGACTCAAAACAAGTAGCGAATATTATTCGCAACGAGCACCCGCAGATTCAAACAATCGTGCTTTCTTACTTAGAGCCTGAGCAAAGTGCTGAAATCTTGGCGCAGTTCCCTGAAAAAGTGCGTTTAGATTTAACGATGCGTATCGCCAACTTGGAAGAAGTACAGCCAGCGGCATTGCAAGAATTGAACGAGATCATGGAGAAACAGTTTGCTGGTCAAGCGGGTGCACAAGCCGCGAAGATGGGCGGCCTCAAAGCTGCGGCAGATATCATGAACTACCTCGATACCAACATCGAAGGTCAGTTAATGGATTCAATCCGCGAGCACGACGAAGAAATGTCGCAACAAATCCAAGACTTAATGTTCGTATTCGAGAATCTAATGGATGTCGACGATCGTGGCATTCAGGCTATTTTGCGTGAAGTACAACAAGATGTACTGATGAAAGCAATTAAAGGTGCGGACGACGGCCTTAAAGATAAGATCCTTAATAACATGTCTAAACGTGCCGCTGAAATGCTCCGTGATGATCTTGAAGCAATGGGTCCTGTGCGCGTTAGTGAAGTTGAAGCAGCACAAAAAGAAATTCTATCAACCGCGCGTCGTCTTGCTGATTCGGGCGAGATCATGCTTGGTAGTGGTGGTGGCGAGGAGTTCTTATAAGCCATGAGCGAACCTAAATTGCACCGTGGAAGACCGCTTGATGCCAGTGAAGCTGCAGAAGAACTGCTTGAAAACTGGCCTATTCCTAATGTCTCAGCAAAACCTGAGTCATTACGCGGTCGTTCTACTGCGTTTGGTACTCCGTTGGAAGAACTGTATCGCACTCACGTAGATAGTGAAGACATTGCAGAAGATGACGATGCTCAGGTGCATGCTCCTCAGGAGCAAGATTTTCCAAAGCTTACTATGGAAGAACTTGAGCAAATTCGCCAAGACGCCTATGAAGAAGGCTTAAAGCAGGGTCATGAGCAAGGTTATATTGACGGCTTTGAAAAAGGTGTCAGTGAGGGCAAAGAAGCTGGTTTCAAAGAAGGTGTTAAACAAGGAAATGAGCAGGGCTTAGAAGACGCTAAGCCATTGATTGATGAGCAGCTAACAGTGCTCAAATCTATGCTGGAGTCGCTCGATGAGCCAGTTAAACACCTCGACCAACAAGTAGAAAATGAAGTGCTCTTTTTGGCAAGTGAACTGGCCAAGGCCATTACCTTGCATGAATTAAAAACACATCCCGAAATCATCTTAAACGCCCTAAAAGCGGCCACCGATGCCTTGCCTAGTAACGAAGCTCAGTGTCAGATTTATTTGCACCCTGATGATTTAGAGCTTGTGTCTGCACATTTTGATGAGCAAGCGCTTGCCAATCGCCACTGGCAATTACTCGCAGAGCCTACGCTCGAGCGCGGTGGTTGTCACATCAAACAGCAACGTTCATCTATCGATATGGGCTTATCCTTGCGCATGACGCAAGTAATTGACAGCTTTTTACAAGATGCGGGTGTGCATGTTGAGGGTAAGGAGTAAGTTATGTCCTTACCTTTACTTGAACGCTTACAAGAGAAACGCAAATACATTCACCAACCCACAGTGGCCGTCGCTGGCAGTTTGACTCGCGTAGTGGGTCTTACTCTGGAAGCAAAAGGGCTGCACGCCCCTGTTGGCAGCCAATGCTTGGTGGAAACCAATCAAGGTATGGTGGAAGCGGAAGTGGTGGGCTTCAACGACGACATTTTGTACCTCATGCCCAATGACCGTATTTCGGGGGTGTTACCTGGAGCACGCGTTATTCCTCAAGCGAAACAACCTGGTTTACCTGTGGGTATGAGCTTACTTGGGCGCGTTGTTGATGGTTTAGGACGACCATTAGACGGCCTTGGCCCTGTGCGTGCCGAAAGTCATGTGCGCTTTGCGCAAAACAATATCAATCCACTTGCCAGACGACCTATCAGCCAGCCGATGGACGTGGGGGTGCGAGCGATCAACTCTGTGATCACGGTAGGCCAAGGTCAACGCATGGGCTTGTTTGCAGGCAGTGGCGTGGGTAAATCTGTGTTGCTTGGTATGATGACACGTGGCAGTGCAGCTGATGTGATTGTGGTTGGTCTGGTGGGTGAGCGCGGCCGTGAAGTAAAAGAATTTATAGAAGATATTTTAGGTGACGAGGGACGAGCGCGTTCTGTCGTAGTTGCTGCTCCAGCTGATGCCTCGCCTCTGATGCGTCTTAAAGGCTGTGAAAGTGCGGTGACCATCGCCGAGTATTTTCGCGACCAAGGGCTTAATGTGCTGTTGCTGCTCGATTCGGTGACGCGTTACGCCATGGCGCAGCGTGAAATTGCCCTTGCGGTGGGTGAACCGCCAGCGACGAAAGGGTATCCGCCTTCGGTCTTTGCAAAATTGCCGGCTTTAATTGAACGTGCGGGTAACGGTGGTGAAGGGCAAGGCGCAATCACGGCGTTTTTTACTGTGTTGTCCGAAGGGGATGATTTGCAAGACCCTATTGCAGATGCAGCGCGAGCAATCTTAGATGGTCATATTGTGCTATCGCGCGAGCTGGCAGACGGTGGTCATTACCCTGCGATTGATGTGGAAAAGTCGATTAGCCGAGTGATGCCACAAGTTGTATCTCAGATGCATATGCAACAAGCACGCTTGCTCAAGCAAGTCATGGCGATGTACTCCGAAAACAAAGACATGATCACCCTAGGTGCGTATCAAAAAGGCACAGATCAAATGCTCGACCAAGCAATTGATATGATGCCGATGATTAATAACTTCTTGCGCCAAGGCATGAAAGATGTAGTGCCGTACGACGAATGTTTGAATACGTTGGCAAGACTCTTTGGTCAAGGAGGCAACCATGGCTAAGTTAACTGTTTTACTGAAACTTGAAAGTGACAAAGAAGAAAAGCTCAGAGGGGATTTCCTAACAGCTCAGCAGCACCAAAGAATGCATCAGCAAAAACTGGACGGTCTTAGTCAGTTCAGAGGCGAGTATATGACCCAGCTAATGAGCAAAGCACAAGGCGGTTTATCTAGTGCGGGTTTTAGTCATTATCAGAAGTTTATCAGTAAGATAGACCAAGCCATCGAACAACAAACTCAGGTGGTGGACACGGCTAAAAAAGTCGCTGAGCAGCGTCAAGTTTTGTGGCAAACGCAGCGCATTCGCAAAGAAGCAGTTGCAAAACTGATAGAGAAGCAAGAGCAAAAGAAACAAGCCTTGCTGGCCAAAGCAGAACAGAAGATGCTGGACGAGTTTGCAACCAATCAATTCTTTGCCCGCCGCGCGATACAAAACACTGGTACATAATTTGCAGCCAAGATAACAGATAGATATTTTTGTGGTGAAGCGGCAGTGCTTTGCCACCTACAAGGGGTTTTCTGATGTCATACATTGAACCAGCGATTTTGCTTGGCGGCCGCGCTCCAGAAGCTGATAACCGCAACGATGCCAGTGCATCGCAAACACCAGAAACAGCGTCCAGCTTTGCCCATGCGTTTACACAAGCTCAGTCTGATTCCAATAGCGAAGAAAAGGCATCTGCTAAAGCACAAGCGCGTGAAGTGGAGCGTAATGATGTATCAACTGTGGCTGTGGAGAATACACAAGAGCAAGATAGCTCGGGCTCCCCAATGCCCGCCCCGGATAGTCAAGAAGACCCGCATACTGTCGAGCTTGCTGATAAAGACATCGACGCACGTAACTCAGATATCGAAAATGAGTCAGAGCTTCAACTCTCAGCAGCTGATGTTGTTGAACTAAACTCACAGACAGATGAAAACACTGACTTTTTTGCTCAGTTGTTTAACCAGGTTAATTTCCAGACAGAGTTGAAACCGATAGCAAAAGAAGTGAATCAGCTGCTCAATACTGGCGATGATGTTAACGTGAATGTGTCGCAGGAAATGCGCGCCATGTTAGCTGAGCTAACACCACAGCAACTTAAGCAGCTTAACGCCTTGGTACAGCAAATGGGTAAAGAGCAAGGCGTTTCACCCGAGTTATTGAAACAGCTTGATGTTGATCTCAAGCAGCTTATCCAACAAGGCAGCACAGCAGGTGATGATAGTGATGTGCTTATGCCTGTCAAAGAGAAAGCTGCGCCACAATGGCTTGCTGGGGCTGCACAGGTAAAATCAAACAACGCGACCATGGCACTACCTCAAGACACGCCTGACGAACTTGCAGATGACTTGATTCCTGCTGTAGTGGTTGGCAAAGAGCAAGGCAAATTGGGTGAGTGGGTGAGTTCGCAAGCGCAAGATAAAAATCAGCTAAAAGCACCTGACAATGCGCAAACAAACAAACTAGCAGCGGCGATAAACAGCGCTAAAGTGACAGAGTCAGATGACGTGTCAAATCAAGCAAAAACCGATGCACAGAGCACTAGCCAAAGCCAAAAGTTACCGCCTCTTGATATCGAATTAGTGATTCAAAAAGGCCAACATGAAGGCGGCAAAGTTGTGCAAACAGCCGCCTCTGCGGTCGCACTCGATGCGCTCAGTGCTGAGCAAAAGAATCAGGTTACAGTGGGCGATAAAGTTCTTGAGCGAGTCAGTCGCACACCACCTATTAGTGAAGTCAAAGAAATGACTATGGCCGATGAGCTATCAGCAGCACGAGTGATATTGTCAAAAGGAGAGGGCACGGTTTCAACATCACCGCAAGCTCCTTTATCCGCAACCCCTAGCGCGAGCTCAGTAATTCAGCAGACACAAAACTCAACATCCGCTGCCCGCGCAGAAGCAGCATTAAAAGAAGTTATTACTCCACAAACTCAGTTATCTGAAAACTTAGCAGAACAGATGCCTGCAGCTGATAGTGCACGAAACGAATCAAATCAGGCTCTAGGTGCAAAACTACAGCAGTTTGCACAAATGTTATTAGGCCAAGTGCAGACGAGTGCAAACGCGGGCACAACCACTGAATTAAATGCAGCGATCGAAGCGGATCTAGTGCATTGGCAACACACACAAAGCGTATCGCAAGTGGCCACTCAAAGCGCACAAAACGCTCAAAAGCAATCTCTGCCATTGGACCCTGCGCTGATGCAGGCTATTAACATCACTAAAAGCGACGCCGCGCAGCAGTTGCATCAACGTGTGAATATGCTGCTTAATTTAAGTAACCAACAAGCTGAAATTAGACTCGATCCTCCTGAACTTGGCAGCATGCAAGTGCGCGTACGCAGCGAAGGCGAGCAAGCGCATGTGAATTTTGTGGTGCAAAACCAGCAAGCAAAAGAGGCGCTGGAACAAACGATGCCGAGGTTACGCGAGCTGCTAGCGCAACAAGGGTTAGCGTTGGGGGATACCAATGTTGAACAACAAGGGCAACAGCAAGAATTTGACGGTAATGAGTCGCAGTTTGCAGGGCAACAGCAAAACGCCAAAGACGAGGAAGTAGCGCAAGACGAACAGCTGATTGCTGCGCAGCAGAAAAACGCTTCGTCTAAGCAAGGAATTGATTTCTATGCTTAATAACAATTGCTATCATAATCTGGAAAAGGGCTAATTAGTGCGACATAAAGCAACTTGTTACCCTAAGATTAGGTTACTATAAATTTAACTACGTTTATTCGAGGCACCCGATGGCCGATGACAATCAAGCTGACCTGCAAATAGAAGAAGGCGGCTCTAAGAAAAAACTAATCATAATTATCGCCGTTGTTGTGTTACTCGCTGCTGGTGGTGGCGGTTATTTCATGTTTGCAGGCGGTGGTGATTCTGCACCTGCTACCTTAGATCAAGAAGCCGGCGCAAGTGGCGAAGCCTTGCCTGCTGGGCCAAGTGCACAACTTGGCAGCGCCCTATACGTTGCGATGCCAAGACCATTCGTGTTCAACGTTCCTGGGGCTGCGCGCGACCGCGTTGTACAAATTAAAGTACAACTACTGGTACGCGGCGAAGGCAACGAGGAAGCTGCGAAAAAGCACATTCCTCTAATAGAAAGTACGTTACTGAGTGTGTTTGCTGGAACAAATGCAGATGAACTCAGCACAGCGGCAGGTAAAGAATCGCTTCGTGATGAAGCTGTAGTGAAAGTACAAGAAGCATTGGAAGGCGTTGAAAGCTCAAAAGTGGTTGAGCGAGTGTTGTTTACCGGCTTTGTAATGCAGTAACGAGGTGAAGCGTGAGTGATTTATTATCTCAAGACGAAATTGACGCGCTCTTACACGGCGTTGATGAGGTCGAAGAAGAAGATGTAGCTGACGGTGCCGGTGGCGGCGGCGACACTGCGCTTCAATACGACTTCTCGTCGCAAGACCGTATTGTGCGTGGTCGCATGCCGACCCTTGAGATCGTTAATGAACGTTTCGCTCGTCATATGCGCATTAGTCTTTTCAATATGATGCGCCGCACCGCTGAAGTGTCTATCAACGGTGTGCAAATGATCAAATTTGGTGAGTACATCCACACCTTGTTTGTACCGACCAGTTTGAACATGGTGCGTTTTCGTCCGCTAAAAGGCACAGGCCTTATCACCATGGAAGCGCGTCTGGTTTTTATCCTTGTAGATAACTTCTTTGGTGGTGACGGCCGTTACCACGCCAAAATTGAAGGCCGTGAGTTCACGCCGACCGAACGCCGTATCGTGCAAATGCTACTGAAAATCATCTTTGAAGATTACAAAGAAGCATGGGCGCCAGTAATGGATGTGTCGTTTGAGTACCTCGACTCAGAGGTAAACCCAGCGATGGCCAACATCGTGAGCCCCACCGAAGTGGTGGTAATTAGTTCATTCCATATCGAACTTGATGGCGGTGGCGGTGATTTCCATATCGCTCTCCCTTATTCAATGCTCGAGCCGATACGTGAGCTGCTTGATGCCGGTGTGCAATCGGATACCGAAGACACCGACTTGCGTTGGTCGAAGGCGCTTCGCGATGAAATCATGGATGTACAAGTTGAGTTATCGACACGCTTGTTAGAGGTTGATTTATCCCTTGAGCAAGTCATGGAACTCAAAGCGGGTGATATCATCCCTGTAGAAATGCCAGAACACATCACCGTATTTGTTGAAGACTTACCGACCTACCGCGCAAAAATGGGTCGGTCTCGCGATATGGTTGCGCTGCAAATCAGTGAGAAAATCAAGCGTCCTGAGTCAGTTAAATCGGAGCTTCACGTCTTTACCAAAGGCGGCAAAAAGCTAGACTCAGATGCGGAATTAGCAGAATTAGAAGAAGACCTTCACTTGAGTGAAGGGGTAGACTTAGATTGGTAAAAGGCGCACATTGAATGGGCGTAGCAACAGAGGTTGTATGTAATGAGTGATGATCAAGATACCATGGACGAATGGGCAGCAGCCCTCGCCGAAGCAGAAGAAAGCGAAAGTGGTGGTGACCAAGGCGATGAAGCACAAGTTGCGGAACTCGATGAGCTGTCAGCCAGTTCTGAGGTAACACCTGAGGATAAGCGTAAGCTTGATACTATCTTAGATATTCCAGTGACCATCTCAATGGAAGTAGGGCGCTCGAAAATCAATATTCGTAACTTGCTGCAATTAAACCAAGGTTCTGTTGTTGAGCTTGACCGAGTCGCAGGTGAGCCGCTGGACGTGTTAGTCAATGGCACCTTGATTGCGCATGGCGAAGTGGTCGTGGTCAATGACAAGTTCGGTATTCGTTTGACCGATGTTATCAGCCAAGTTGAGCGTATCAAGAAGCTACGATGATCCGTTTTATTGCTTTGTCACTGGTAACGCTTTTTCCTGTGTGGGCACGAGCGAATGTGGACTCCGGGGCTGCAGGTAATGCATTGAACCTTAATGTGGTTTCTATGCTGCTGTCATTGGCTTTGGTGGTAGTGACCATAATCGCTTTAGCATTTTTAGTGAAACGTTTTAACCCGCACATGACCACCAGTGAGGACTTCAAAGTTGTTCGCTCTTTGGCGCTTGGCACCAAAGAGCGTTTGCTGGTGGTGGAGATCGACAATAAGCAACACTTGCTTGGCGTCACTCCCAACGCTATTAATTATTTATACGAACTACAAAAGCCATTGCCAGAGCGTGAAATGACGCCTTTGGCAAAACAATTCAGCCAACTACTCAATACTAAAAATAAGACATAACACTATGAAATACTGGCTAATACTTCTTATTGCCGCGCTTGTGAGTCCCACTGCATTTGCAGAGCAAGGATTGCCCGCAATTACCGTGACTACCAATGCCGATGGCACACAAGATTACTCCGTAACCTTACAAGTATTAGCCATCATGACGGCGCTGAGCTTTATTCCAGCAGCTGTGATTATGATGACCTCCTTTACCCGTATCATCGTAGTGCTGGCAATTCTGCGCCAAGCTATCGGCTTGCAACAAACCCCTTCCAACCAAGTGTTATTAGGGATGTCGCTGTTTTTGAGTATCTTTATTATGGCGCCGATTTACAATCAGGTTCATGATCAAGCGATAGCGCCTTATCTTGATGAAAAAATGACGTCTATGCAGGCATTAGAGGCGGCGAAAGAGCCGATGAAAGCCTTTATGTTGTCGCAAACGCGTATCAAAGATTTGGAAACATTTGCGCAAATCGCGGGATACGACAAGCTAGATTCACCCGCGGACACACCGCTGATAGTGGTGATCCCAGCCTTTGTAACCAGTGAACTGCAAACCGCATTTATCATCGGTTTTATGTTCTTTATTCCATTTCTTATCGTCGATTTGGTGGTTGCCAGTGTCCTGATGGCGATGGGTATGATGATGCTATCGCCGATGATAGTGTCACTGCCGTTTAAGATCATGTTGTTCGTATTGGTTGATGGCTGGTCATTGGTGATGGGCACCTTGGCACGCAGCTTTGGCTTGGGGACGTAACTATGGAACCGGGAGTATTTGTCGACATTCTCAGTGACGCATTGTTCCTTGTGATCAAGCTCGTTTCGGCAATCATTGTTCCGAGTCTTATTGTCGGTTTGATTGTGGCCGTGTTCCAAGCTGCCACTTCAATCAACGAACAAACACTGAGTTTTTTACCGCGTTTATTGGTAACGCTAACCGCGTTAATCATCGGTGGCCACTGGTTTACTCAGCAGTTAATCGACTTCTTTAATCGCTTAGTGATGTCTATACCAGAAATAGCGGGTTAGCGATGGAATACCCCTTTGCCATCATTATTCAGTGGCTGAGTGACTACTTACTTCCGCTGATCCGTGTACTTGCAATGCTGATGGTTATGGCGGGGATTGGTGCACGAAATGTGCCCTCGCGTATTAAGCTTGGATTGGCCTTGGTGATTGTTCTGGTTGCTGTTCCGGTGTTACCTCCGGTGCAATTCACTAATCTGTTTTCTTTCGAAATGATCCTCGTTGTGTTGCAACAGATACTCATAGGTGTTGCCATGGGATTTGCATCACAGCTGTTACTCAATACGTTTATTTTGGCTGGTCAAATCTTGGCAATGCAAACTGGTTTAGGTTTTGCGTCGGTGGTTGACCCGAGTAATGGTTTAAATGTACCCGCGGTGGGTCAGTTCTACCTTATCTTAACCACGATATTGTTCTTTGTGCTCGGTGGACATTTGATGATGATTCAAATGATAGTGCACAGTTTCATTGCATTGCCGATTGATGGAACTTGGTGGGTGGTTGACCACTACTGGGATATTGTCACCTGGGGTGGATGGATGTTTACCAGTGCTTTAGTGTTGGCATTGGCACCGCTCACTGCGATGTTGGTTATTAACTTATCGTTTGGGGTTATGACTCGAGCGGCTCCACAACTTAATATTTTCTCCATAGGCTTCCCCTTTACCTTAGTGGCGGGTCTAACTATTATTTGGGCGACCTTGAGTAACTTTATGGCGCAGTTCGAAGCGCAGTGGTTACGCATGGTGGAGCTGATGTGCTCCATGGTCGGTTGTGCACCGTAGGAGTGACTGATGGCTGAAGATTCAGGTCAAGAACGCACCGAAGAACCCACGCCCAAAAAGCTCCAAGAGGCGAAAAAAAAGGGGCAAATAGCACGTTCCAAAGAATTGGGCACCACCTTCGTGCTTATCATGTCGGCGGTATCACTGTTGATATTTGGTCCAGGGATTGGTTATGGCCTTCATACTGTTATGGAGCGCATGCTCAGCCTCAGCCGCAATGAAACCTACGACACCACCAAAATGTTCGCAGCATGGGGAGCCGTGGCTGAGTCGTTAACTTACCCACTGGCCATGTTTGTGTTGGTCATTATTATCGCAGCATTTGTTGGTAACACCTTGCTTGGTGGCTTTAATTTCTCATGGCAAGCGATGGCACCCAAAGGCAGTAAAATGTCGCCTCTTAAGGGCTTCAAGCGGATGTTTGGGCCGCAGGCGGCAGTAGAACTCATCAAAGCTATTTTGAAGTTTGGATTGGTGGCTGCATGTGCATTTTTACTCATTAAAATGTACTTTTTTGAAATCTTACACCTGAGCTTAGAAACCACACCAGGTAACATTGCTCACGCATTGGAAATTCTTGCATGGATGTTTCTCGCACTTAGTTGCACCATGGTAGTGGTGTCGTTAATTGATGTGCCATATCAAAGCTATAACCACCACAAACAATTAAAAATGACGTTGCAAGAGGTTAAAGACGAGTACAAAAACTCCGAAGGTGACCCGCAAATTAAAGCGCGGATCCGCCGCACGCAAAGGGAAATGTCGCAGCGTCGTATGATGCAAGAAGTCCCAGATGCTGACGTAGTGGTAACCAACCCGACGCACTATTCCGTGGCGCTGAAATACGACACTGAACGCGCAGGCGCACCAATTATGGTAGCCAAAGGGGGCGATGAGCTGGCGCTGCAAATTCGTAAGATAGCCAAAGGGAATGATGTGCCAATTGTTGAATCACCGGTATTAACAAGGGCGCTTTATCATACCACCGAAGTGGGAGAACAAATCCCAGAGCAACTGTTCACAGCGGTGGCACAGGTGCTGGCCTATGTTTATCAGCTGAAACGTTTCCAAAAAGGCCGCGGTCGCAGGCCGACTAAATTGGGTAATTCCTTACCTATTCCAGATGATTACCAATACTAAGTAGCTAAATTTTAAAAGAAATAACTAATCCTAAAGCTGGCCTAGTCTTTGCAATATCCCCTGCAGTGTCAATTTTTTGCTGACTGCATTGTATGGATTTTAAGGCCGTTCTAACCCAGCTAAATCGAGATAAAAAAGAATATGCCAAAGGCGTAGGCACCCCCTTATTGGTGCTTGCAGCATTGGCTATGGTGGTACTACCCATGCCACCATTTTTACTCGATGTTCTGTTTTCCTTTAATATCGCGCTTGCACTCGTGGTGCTATTGGTCACCGTATACACCATGAAGCCACTTGAATTTGGTATGTTCCCCGCAGTGCTTCTGGTCGCTACCATTATGCGCTTGGCATTGAACGTTGCCAGTACTCGAGTGGTGTTATTAGAAGGTCATCAGGGCGGAGATGCCGCAGGTAAAGTGATTGAAGCGTTCGGCTCGGTTGTAATTGGTGGTAACTATGCCGTCGGTTTAGTGGTGTTCTTAATCCTTATCATTATCAACTTTGTGGTAATCACCAAAGGTGCAGGGCGTATTTCTGAAGTATCCGCACGTTTCACACTTGATGCGATGCCGGGTAAGCAAATGGCTATTGATGCCGACCTCAACGCCGGTTTCATCAGTGCAGAGCAAGCCCGAGAACGTCGCGAGGAAGTGACCCGTGAAGCGGATTTCTACGGTTCAATGGACGGTGCAAGTAAATTCGTAAAAGGGGATGCGATTGCCGGTATCGTGATTCTGGTTATCAACATCGTCGGCGGCTTGTTCGTGGGCATGATTCAACACGACTTAAGCTTTAGCAACGCGATGGAAGTGTACACTTTGCTGACCATTGGTGATGGCCTAGTTGCACAGTTACCTTCGTTGCTTCTTTCCATTGGCACCGCGATTGTTGTAACGCGTCAAAATGAATCACACAACATGGGTGATAAAGTTAAGGCGCAGCTGGGTAACGAAAAAGCGTTGTGGATCGCCAGTGGTATTTTGATCACTATGGGTTTGGTCCCAGGTATGCCACATGTCGCCTTCCTAGGGCTGGGCATACTGATTGGTTTTGTTGCTTACTACACACAAAAACAAGCGCGTATAGCTGAGCAAGAAGAACAGGAAAAAGCAGCCGGCGGCGGTAACACCAATGTGGCTACTCGTGACGAACCTAAAGAGCTTGGCTGGGATGACGTGCAACAAGTTGATGTGATTGGCCTTGAAGTGGGTTATCGCCTTATTCCACTCGTTGACCAAGCTCAAGGTGGTGAATTGCTTAGCCGTATTAAAGGCGTTCGTAAGAAGCTATCGCAAGAGTTCGGTTTCCTTGTGCCTCCTGTGCATATCCGAGATAACTTAGAGCTCGACCCTAACGCCTATCGCATTACGCTGATGGGAGTGGGCAGCGGTGATGGTGAGCTTAGCCATGGTGACGAGCTTGCAATCAATCCGGGGCAAGTATTTGGTCCAGTCAATGGCGTCGCAACGAAAGATCCCGCGTTTGGTTTGGATGCGGTATGGATTAAACCAGATCAAAAAGACGAAGCGCAGTCACTCGGTTACACAGTGGTTGATGCCGCGACCGTGGTGGCAACTCACATCAGCCAACTGCTAACCAATAATGCATCGTTATTGCTTGGTCATGAAGAAGTACAAAGTTTGTTGGATATGTTGGCAAAGAGTCATCCACGTCTAGTAGAAGGCTTGGTGCCAGACGTACTGCCGCTAACAACCGTGGTAAAAGTATTGCAAAACTTACTCAATGAAGGTGTCGCCATTCGTGATATGCGCACCATAGTACAAACCCTTGTTGAGTATGGCCCTCGTAGCCAAGACCCTGACGTATTAACCGCTGCGGTAAGGATCTCTTTGCGTCGACTCATCGTCCAAGATGCCGTTGGCGCGAGCCCTGAAATCCCTGTCATAACATTGGCACCTGAGTTGGAACAGATGTTGCATCAGTCACTTCAGAATGCGGGAGATGAAGGTGCGGGCATTGAGCCTGGCCTCGCAGAGCGACTACAAATGTCACTGAGCGAAGCCCACCAAAGCCAAGAAATGGCGGGTGAACCTTCCATCTTACTGACCTCGGGAATGTTAAGAACAGTGTTATCACGATTCGTGAAATACACCATTCCGGGCCTTAAGGTAATGTCTTACCAAGAGGTACCTGATGAGCGTCAGATTAAGATTGTAAGCTCCGTAGGACAGCAATAAACAAACGGCGATGCCAATGGCTTAGCCAACTGAAATAGCCGTAAAGCTAAGCCATGTGGTGGCACCGATTGTGTAGAGGGTGAAGTTATGAAAATTAAACGTTTTTTTGCAAAAGACATGCGTACAGCGCTTAAAGAAGTGAAAGATGAACTCGGTGCAGATGCAGTCATCATGTCGAATAAGAAGCTTGCTGATGGTGTTGAAATTGTCGCTGCAATTGATCACGAGCGTCCGGCCCCTGCGAAAACGCACGCACCTCAAACTAAGACTGCGCCAGCGCAAGCAATGAATGCGCAGCAAGTTGCTCAACCGCAATCACAGCCTAGTCGAATTGTGCAGCCACAAACACGCTTTAATCGCCCTCAACCGCAAGAATCAAATCAAGGTGTTGCAGATTCTTTGCAAGCACTGCTTGAGCGCCAAAACCCACAGCCTAAAAATGCCGTGTTGGCGGATATGTTCTCGCAATCGGGTATCGACCTAAATGCCGCTCAGCAAACGCGTGCAGCACAGCATCCGCACCAAGAAACGCCAGCCTATGCGCAACCTGAGCCTCGCGCATACGCACAACAGCACAGCACTCGCCCTGAGCAGCAAATGGCGGCATCTATGCAGCTTGATGATGACTTAGATGGTGATGATTTCGCTGACTTCGCAGCGTCGAAGCCACACAGCAATGAACGCGCCCGTGCAGCTCACATGAACAATGATGAAGTGAGTGCGATGCGCGATGAGATGAATGCCATTCGTCAGCTTTTAGAGCATCAAGTCTCAGGTTTATTACATCAAGACCGCGCGCGCCGCGACCCGACCCGTGCATGCTTCATTGAACGCCTGCAAGGTATGGGTATTGAGGAATCAGTTGCCGAGCAACTAGTTCGCTATGTGCCTGACGATTTGTCACGCAAAGAAGCATGGCAGGTGGTGCTGGAAATGATGCACAAACAAATGCACACCACGGGCAATGAAATTTTGCGCCATGGCGGTGTGTATGCGTTGGTAGGCCCAACGGGTGTGGGCAAAACCACTACAGTCGCTAAGCTTGCAGCATTGGGTGCGCAAAAATACGGCGCAGATAATGTCGCGTTGATCACCACAGACACCTACCGTATTGGCGCGTTTGAGCAGCTCGCAACCTATGGCCGCATTATTGGTTGTCCGGTTAAACAGGTAAAAGATGCCAATGAACTGGCCGATGTGCTTTATCAACTTCGCAATAAGCGTCTAGTATTAATTGACACGGCGGGGATGAGTCAACGCGATTTACGCTTGAGTGAACAGTTAAATACGCTTATGCGCAATGCTTCAGTGGACATCAGAAGCTATTTAGTTTTAAGTGCCACGGCACAGCGAGAAGTGTTGCAAGAGTCAATTAAACACTTCCAAAAAATTGACTTAAGTGGCTGTATTTTCACCAAACTTGATGAAAGTCTAAGTTTGGGCGAGATTATGAGTGTAGCGATTCAAAATCGTCTCCCAATAGGGTATCTTACTAACGGTCAGCGTGTTCCAGAAGATATTCGAGTGGCGAACTCAGAAAAAATGGTTAGAAAGGCTGAACAATTGTTTATTAAACGTCAAAAAGCAAAACAAACAGCGGCTCCAGTGGGGCGTCAGGCAGTGGCGTCTCAAGCAGTAGGAATGTATGATTAACACAGTGCACGATCAAGCAAGCGGCCTTCGTAGAATGAATCAGAATAATAATCAAGGCGTTAAAGTCATCGCCGTCACAGGCGGCAAAGGTGGCGTAGGTAAAACTAATGTATCGCTCAACTTGGCTATAGCCATGGGACAGCAAGGTAAACGTGTACTCGTACTCGATGCCGATTTAGGGTTAGCCAACTGTGACGTAATGCTTGGTCTGCGTGTTGAAAAAAACCTTTCTCATGTACTCAGTGGCGAGTGTGATCTGCGTGATATTCTCGTTACGGGTCCTGCGGGTATTCGCATTGCACCTGCAACATCCGGCTCCCAATCTATGGTTGAGCTTAGCCCTGCTGAACATGCAGGGCTTATTCGCGCGTTTAGCGAACTTGATAATGACTTCGACGTACTCATTGTTGATACCGCAGCAGGTATCTCTGACATGGTGCTTAGTTTTTCTCGCGCTTCTCAAGATGTGGTTGTGGTGGTGTGTGACGAACCCACGTCTATCACAGATGCGTATGCGCTGATCAAAATCCTAAGCCGCGAGCACGGTGTTTATAAATTCAAAATTGTTGCCAATATGGTTCGCAGTTTACGTGAAGGCCAAGACCTTTTTGCTAAGCTTTCTAAAGTAACAGACCGATTTTTAGATGTGGCTTTGGAGTTGGTAGCAACCATTCCTTACGATGAGAACATGCGTAAATCAACACGTCGTCAAAAAGCCGTCGTTGACCTGTTTCCTAATTCACCTGCTTCTGTGTCACTTAAAAGTTTGGCCAGTAAAGCAGTGAAATGGCCCGTACCGAATCAGCCTTCGGGCCACCTAGAGTTTTTTATTGAGAAGTTAGTCAATAACTAGCGGTTAGAGCAACTATGAATAGAGTCGCCGGGTATCAGCACCAACAGCAATTAAACTCTCTTGTAGAGCGCCATGCTTCACTTGTAAAGCGTGTTGCGTGTCATCTTTTAGCGCGTTTACCGGCCAGTGTTCAACTCGACGATTTAATTCAATCCGGCATGATTGGCCTGATCGAAGCCTCGAAAAGTTTCGATGCTTCAAAAGGGGCGAGCTTTGAAACCTTTGCAGGTATCCGTATTCGCGGGGCAATGCTGGATGAGATACGCCGCGGTGATTGGGCGCCTCGTTCCGTACACAGAAATAGCCGTTCGGTCGCGCAAGCGATAAACGAGCTTGAAGGCGTTTTAGGGCGCGAGCCTAAAGATGTTGAAGTAGCTGAAAAACTTGATATTTCCCTTGATGAATACCATCATATTTTAAATGATGTAAATTGTTCTAAGGTGTTAGGCATCGAGGACTTGGGTGTGGATGAAGATGTCATCGTCACCCATAGCGATCAATCAGACACAGGCAAACCTTTTGCCAGTGTCCAAAATGAACGCTTTAACAGTGCATTGGTTGAGGCGATCAAGTCGCTACCTGAACGTGATGCATTGGTATTATCGTTGTATTACAACGATGAAATGAATTTAAAAGAAATAGGGCAAATACTGGACGTAAGCGAGTCCCGTGTGAGCCAAATCCATGGTCAGGCAATGATTAAGCTCAAAGCGAAAGTCAGTGACTGGGTCAATTAGTAGTAAGTAGAAACAGGTTCATACCTCACTGGAGGATACTTTGGATAAGAACATGAAAATTCTTGTGGTTGATGACTTTTCAACGATGAGAAGAATCATTAAAAACCTTTTGCGTGATTTGGGCTTCACCAACGTGCAAGAAGCGGACGACGGTAGCACGGCATTGCCAATGTTACAGAATCAAGAGTTCGATTTCGTTGTCACTGATTGGAACATGCCAGGTATGCAAGGCATCGACCTTCTTCGTGCCATCCGTGCAGACGATAACCTAAAACACATTCCAGTATTGATGGTGACGGCTGAAGCAAAGAAAGAACAAATAATTGCAGCAGCTCAAGCGGGTGTTAATGGCTACATTGTTAAACCATTTACCGCAGCGACACTGAAAACAAAACTGGATAAAGTGTTCGAGCGTTTAGGTTAACAGATTAAGGAGAGGCATATGTCAGCTCCCGCTGCACCTCATATTACCCTAGAACAGGCTAAGCAGCTTGTTTCCTTTCTTGAACAAGGTGAGCAGGAAAAAGCTGACCAGCTGATCCTAGATGCTGCTTCTAAAGAGCAGTCTGAATTATTTGCCGAAGTGGGAAAACTCACTCGGCAGCTTCATGAGTCACTGAAAAACTTCCAATTGGATACCCGCCTGACTGATTTGACTCATGAGGCGATACCTGATGCCAAGCAACGCCTCAATTATGTAATGGAAATGACTGAGCAGGCCGCTAATAAAACCATGGATGCGGTCGAGGCAAGTCTTCCTATTGCAGAACAATTGTCTACGGACTTACACCAAATCAAACCTTCTTGGGACAAACTGATGCGCCGTGATTTAGAGATCGGCGAATTCAAACAGTTGTGTCACCAACTCGATGGTTTTATGGGTCGTTCACAAGAAAGTACTTTGGAATTGCATGATTTGCTCAATAACGTGTTGATGGCTCAGGACTATCAAGACCTCACGGGACAGGTGATACGCCGTGTAATTGAGTTGGTACGAGAAGTTGAAGACAGTTTGATTAACTTACTGACTGTGTTTGCAGGTGAAGACGTTGATGTAAGTGCTATTGAGCGCGAGAAAACAACCTCTTCATTCGGTGGTGAAGGTGCTGAAGGCCCAATCATAGATTCGGAATCTAGAGATGACGTGGTATCAGGGCAAGATGAAGTAGATGACTTGTTGTCGAGCCTAGGATTCTAAGAGGAGAGCGGTTGCATGAGCTTTGAAGTAGATGAAGATATTTTACAAGACTTCTTGGTAGAAGCAGGTGAGATATTAGAACAGCTCTCTGAACAATTGGTTGAGCTGGAAAATAACCCGGACGACAAGGATCTACTCAATGCCATCTTCCGCGGTTTCCATACCGTGAAAGGCGGTGCAGGGTTCCTCGCCATGAACGAGCTGGTAGATGCGTGCCACGGTGCTGAAAACGTGTTTGATATACTCCGTCAAGGGCAGCGCAGGGTAACGGCTGAACTGATGGACGTGATCTTGCAAGCGTTGGACACCATTAATGAGATGTTCGCGCATATCAAAGCACGTGAAGAGCCTGAACCTGCAGACCCGCACCTACTCGAAGTTTTGCACCAACTCAGTGAACCTGAAGTGGAGGGCGAACAAATTGCTGCACCTGCACCTGTCGAAGCCGCGACGCCCGAGCCTGTCGAGTCAGAATCAGCTGATGATTTTGATATGGGCTTTGGTGACGATATCCTGTTCGATATGGATGGTGGTGATGTAGCCGATGAAAGTATCGATGAAATCACCGAAGAAGAATTTGAGCACTTGCTTGATGAATTGCACGGTGCCGGAAAAGGCCCCTCCGCGGATGCGCAGGGTGGCGATACATCTGCTCATGGTGGTGATGACATTACCGATGATGAGTTTGATTCATTGTTGGACGAATTACACGGAGCGGGTAGCTTCGGCGTAATTAGCGATAAATCAGCGCCCGCAACGCCGAGCACACCAGCACCAGAACCAGTTAGTGAAACCCCCGCTGCAACTGGCGATGACGAAGAAATTACCGAAGACGAATTTGACGCTCTGTTGGATGAATTGCACGGTAAAGGCAATGCACCGTCGGTGACCGATAGTGGTGATACTGCAGCGAATGAGCCAGCGAAAACACCGGCTCCTGCAGCTAAAGCGCCAACACCGAATCCAGCACCTGCGGCCGCACCTAAACCCGCACCTGCAGCCAAACCTGCTGCCAGCGCTGCGCCCGCAACCGAAGCGAAAAAGCCAGCTGCAAAAGCAGCGCCTGCGCCGCAGGCAGAAACGACAGTGCGCGTGGATACCAAGCGTTTAGACCAAATCATGAATATGGTAGGCGAGCTAGTATTGGTGCGTAACCGTCTAGTTACCTTGGCGAACAACACCAATAGCGAAGACATGGGCAAAGCCATTTCTAATCTTGATGTGGTCACGGCTGACCTCCAAGGTGCGGTGATGGCAACGCGCATGCAGCCCATCAAAAAGGTATTTGGTCGTTTCCCTCGCGTAGTACGCGACCTAGCCCGTAGTTTACAAAAAGACATCTCTCTTGTACTTGAGGGTGAAGAAACAGATTTAGATAAGAACCTCGTTGAAGCACTAGCCGATCCGCTTGTGCACTTAGTTCGCAACTCAGTGGATCACGGCATTGAAATGCCAGATGTTCGCGAACAAGCTGGTAAATCGCGTACAGGTTTAGTGACCCTCTCAGCGTCGCAACAGGGCGACCATATTCTCCTAAGCATCCAAGATGACGGTGCGGGTATGGACCCTGAAAAGCTCAAAAAGATAGCTATTGGCAAAGGCGTTATCGATCACGATCAAGCGGCAAGACTTAGCGATACCGAGGCATATAACCTTATTTTTGCCCCTGGCTTCTCAACCAAAGAAGAAATCTCCGACATCTCAGGTCGAGGTGTGGGCATGGATGTGGTTAAAACCAAGATTAGCCAACTCAATGGCACCATCAATATTGAGTCACAGCTTGGAGTTGGTACGCGTTTAGATATTAAAGTGCCGCTGACACTGGCGATTCTACCTACGCTGATGGTGATTGTTGGTTCGCAAACCTTCGCTTTACCTTTGGCTGCGGTTAGCGAAATTTTCCACTTAGACTTAACCAAAACCAATGTTGTCGACGGTCAGTTGACTATTATTGTGCGCCAAAAAGCAGTACCGCTGTTTTACCTTGAGCATTGGTTAGTCAAAGGTGCTGACCGCTCTGTTCGCAAAGCACAAGGTCATGTTGTTATCGTTCAATTGGGCACCCAGCAAATTGGTTTTGTGGTTGATTCATTGATTGGCCAAGAAGAAGTTGTAATTAAGCCGCTTGATGCCTTATTGCAAGGTACTCCCGGTATGGCAGGCGCGACTATCACTTCAGACGGTGGTATTGCGCTTATTCTGGATGTGCCTAGCATGCTTAAACACTATGCTGGTCGCTCAAGTGTTAACTAATTAGAGTAACCCATGGCTGTAAAAGTATTAATTGTTGATGACTCCAGTTTCTTTCGCCGTCGTGTCACCGAGATTCTTGAAGGTGACAGCCAAATAGAAGTCATTGATACCGCGGTAAACGGTGCCGATGCCGTTGAAAAAGCCGCAGCTTTGCGTCCAGATGTTATCACCATGGACGTGGAAATGCCTGTTTTAGATGGTATTTCTGCGGTGAAACAGATCATGGCGAAGACACCAACACCGATTTTGATGTTTTCTTCGCTGACCCGAGAGGGGGCCAGTGCCACCCTTGATGCGCTTGACGCAGGGGCGTTGGATTTCCTGCCGAAGAAATTTGAAGACATCGCCCGCAACAACCAAGATGCAGTGGAAATACTGCGTCAGAAAGTCAAAGAGCTTGGCCGCAGACGCCTAGCACGTTTCAGCCGACCGGTGTCTACCGCATACACGCCAGTTAGGCCACTTACAAACGCCAAGACAACAGCTCAACCAGACAAAACGTTTCAGCGCACCAGCACTGAAACGAGTGCTCCTGCGACCCAGTATCGTGCATCCGGTAAAAAGTATCGTTTGGTGGTCATTGGTACTTCTACTGGGGGGCCAGTGGCGCTGCAAAAAATTCTGACGCAACTACCAGCCGATTTTCCATTGCCGATTTTACTCGTGCAACATATGCCCGCCGCGTTTACGCCAGCATTTGCACAGCGCCTTAACAATTTGTGCAAAATTGAAGTCAAAGAAGCGCAGCAAGGCGATAAATTAAAACCAGGTGCTGCGTATTTAGCTCCTGGTGGCCAGCAAATGATGTTTGATGGCCGCTCGTCACAACCGACATTGAAAGTGTTCATGGACGATAACCCAAGAACTACTTACAAACCCAGTGTGGATATCACCTTCGCCAGTAGCGCCAAGCAATTTGGCGGTGACGTGTTGGCGATTGTCTTAACTGGCATGGGCGCAGATGGCAGAGAAGGGGCGCGTATGCTCAAGCAAAGTGGCTCAAAAGTATGGGCTCAGGATGAGCAGTCGTGTGTTGTTTATGGCATGCCGCAGGCGATAGCTAACGCCGGTTTACATGACCATCAAGCCGCGTTAGACGATATTGCCAACCACCTAATAAAGGAAGTGGGCCGTGGATAAACTCTCGGTAGTTGGATTAGTTGTTGCGCTTGGAGCCATCTTATTGGGCTTCGGGATGGAAGGTGGAGTGATTTCAGGGCTGTTTCATGGGCCCGCATTCATTATCGTTTTCGGTGGTACAATCGGCGCGGTGATGCTGCAATCACAATTACCAACCTTTAAAAAATCATTAGAAATCTTCAAATGGGTGTTCACCCCACCACACTATGATGCGCCTGCGGGCATTGAGCAAATTAAGAATTGGACCAGCACAGCACGTCAAAAAGGTTACCTTGCTCTTGAAGAAGAAGCACTGACTACCGAAGATCCTTACGCGGCGAAAGGTTTGAGTTTGCTTATCGATGGCTCTCAAGAAGAGCGCTTGCGAGACACCTTAGATATTGAGCTCACCTTAGAGCGGGAACGATTATTAGATGCAGCGCGTGTCTACGAGGCCATGGGCGGTTATGCACCGACGATTGGTATCTTAGGCGCGGTATTGGGGTTAATCCAAGCGATGGCTTATATCACTGAGCCAGAAAAGCTAGGTGTCGGGGTTGCCACTGCATTCTTGGCAACTATTTATGGCGTAGGTTTAGCCAACTTGGTGTTTCTCCCAGTGGCTAACAAACTTAAGCAAGTCATTGAAGACAAGATGCTTTATCACGAGCTTATTGCAGAAGGGATCATCGCAATGCAAGTTGGTGAATCGCCAGCAAATATTGAGCTCAAACTTGAGGCCTATATTGCTGATCGCCATGTAAGCTCAGGGTACTAGTTGTATGCGTCTTCGCCATCGTCGTGGTCATGCTAAAGAGTCACAACATACCCATCGTTGGCTGGTTTCCTATGCCGACTACATGACCATTATGTTTGCGTTTTTTGTAGTGATGTATGCTATTGCCATTAACAACAAAGACGAGCAATTTGCTGTATTTTCTCAAACTCTTGAGCAAATCTTTGATAAAGCAACGAATATCACCGCCGCTGATGGCAATAATGTATCTACTAACGGTTTATTGACACAGCCTTTACCGCCTACAGAAGATCTGCTCCATGGTGAAAGCGTGCAACCTGAATCCCCCGCCAGTAGCAAAATCTTGCCAGAGCACACAGATGTTAGCTTGGTGGCACAGCAAGAAATGGGTGAGCCACTTGAGAGCTTATTGGATAAATTTACTGGCGCGCTGTTGAATGAAATTCGCCAAGGCGATGCGCAGATAGAATTGAATGACGACTGGCTGACCATTGAAATGAGTTCTGGCATGTTATTCCCAAGTGCGAGTGCCACGGTTACCAATCAAGCAAAAGACGTCATCGCCAGAGTGTCTGATATTATTCGCCCAATGCGAAATTACTTGCGTATTCGCGGCTACACTGATGATTTGTCTATTCGTAATGAGTTGTTTAATTCAAACTGGCAGTTAAGTGCAGCTCGCGCAGCAGAAGTGGTTAAACAACTACAAGATCAGAATATCAACCCTTCACGTATGGCGTTAGAAGGCTATGGTCAGTACACCCCCTTTGCTGACAACGACACCCCAGAAGGGCGGGCACAAAATCGCAAGGTGGTCATTGCCATCTCCAAATACGCGCTGCCAGAAGAATCCCTAGTTGCCTCACCAACAACAGACGTGGAGCAGGTGACTCCGGCGCCGGAAGTCGAAATACCCAGTGAAGACAACACCATAAAAATAATACAGTTACCACACGGTGGTATAAGAATAACGACGCGCAATGAGGATAACAGGTAATGAAGGTTTGGACTGTGGCCAACCAAAAAGGTGGGGTAGGTAAGACCACCACAACGGTGACATTAGGCGGATTACTTGCTGCTCAAGGCAAACGTGTTCTGCTTATCGATACCGACCCGCACGCCTCACTGACCTACTATTTTGGTATCGATTCAGAGCAAGTTGAAATCAGTGCATATGATGTTTTTGCCCGTGGCAAGAGTATGCAGGCAGAGGAAATATTACAGGCGCTGTGTCCAAGTGGTGTGGAAAATATTGATATTCTCCCAGCCACGATGTCTATTGCTACGCTCGATAGAAGCATGGGTAACAAAAATGGCATGGGCCTGATTTTAAAGAAGGTGCTGGCAAAAATCAGTGATTATTATGATTATGCTCTGCTCGATTGCCCACCTGTTTTAGGCGTGTTAATGGTCAATGCCTTAGCAGCGAGCGAACGTGTGCTCATCCCAGTGCAGACCGAGTTTTTGGCGCTCAAAGGCCTAGACCGCATGATGCGCACGATGGAACTGATGCAGCAAAGTACCCAAGGCAACGCCTATCAATATACCGTGGTTGCGACCATGTATGATAAGCGTACCAAGGCCTCGCTGGAGGCATATAAAAAATTGCGCGCGACCTACAACGAAAGCGTTTGGCCTGGTGTGATCCCCGTTGATACTAAGTTTCGCGATGCCAGTTTAGCGCAGCAGGTACCTAGTGAACATTGTCCGAAAGCACGTGGGGTGCAAGCTTATCGCGCATTACTTGATTACCTACAAAATAAACATTTGGGTGGCTCATGAGCGGTATTAACGACAGAGTAATGCGCCAATACCTCGATGCCCTTCTTAATGAAGATGCGCCGAGCCCCAAAGCTGTTAAGGCAACGCAAACAAAGGCCAAGCCAGTTGCGCTCAAAGAGCAAGCACCAGCTGTTAATGTGCAGCCAATTGAACAACTGCTCGCACAAGTGCCTGATGAAGATGTGGCACAGCAAGTTGAAGCAAGCCCACAACCCGCTGAGGTGCAACAGCAGCATATTGCACAGCAGGCCGAGAAGTTGCTGGCGGATGAGCAAAAGCAGCAGCAAAATCAAAGCAAACAAGCTGTGCCATTGCGTGCGCCGCAAGCAGCCCGTGAACAATACATGGAAGGCGAATTCCAAGCGCTGTTCTTTGATGTAGCGGGATTAACTTTGGCGGTGCCGCTAAAATCACTTGGCGGCATACATCAGATCACTGAAGTCAATCAATTGTTCGGTAAGCCAGCTTGGTTTAAAGGTGTGATGCTCAACCGAGAAGAGAAAATAAACCTAGTTGATACCGCTCGCTGGGTGATGCCAGAAAAATATGACAAAAATTTGGAACAGGCATTAAACTATAAGTATGTGATTATGCTCGGAGAATCCCAGTGGGGGTTGAGTGCCGAGAACTTGATCAATAATGTCACCTTGAAAGCTGAAGATGTGAAGTGGCGTCAAAGTCACGGTAAGCGTCCGTGGCTCGCCGGTGTCATCAAAGATAAAATGTGTGCCTTGATAGATGTTGAAAACCTGCAATTGTTATTAGAGCAGGGCTTTGATAGTCAAGACCACTAAGATTAAACAATATTGCAACCCAAACCGCAGCAGTACAGCGGTAATACGGAGCTAAGTATGAGCGAAGAGAGAAAAGTGTCAGCACATGATGTCGATAGCAGCGATGAAGTTTTGCAATGGGTCACCTTTCGCCTAGAGCAAGAAACCTATGGTATCAATGTAATGCAGGTACAAGAGGTACTTCGTTATACTGAGATTGCTCCTGTTCCCGGCGCGCCAAGTTATGTGCTAGGAATTATTAACCTGCGTGGCAACGTGGTTACCGTGATTGATACGCGTGCACGTTTTGGTTTGATTGATGCTGAGGTAACAGACAATTCTCGTATCGTCATTATCGAAGCGGAAAAGCAGGTAATTGGTATCTTGGTGGATTCAGTAGCTGAAGTAGTTTATCTACGTAGCTCAGAGATTGATAGTGCACCAAATATTGGTACTGAAGAAAGCGCTAAGTTTATCCAAGGCGTATCGAATCGTGATGGCGAACTACTTATCTTGGTTGATCTAAACAAACTGCTCAATGATGATGAGTGGGATGAGTTGAGTAACCTATAAGTAATGAAAGATCCGAATATTTTACTATTGATAGCCGTGGGCGTAGTGGTATTGCTCGCGGTTTTCGTCGTTATTGCCTTGGCTCGTTTAAGCCGCCTCGCCGCGTCTCATTCTGAGTTACAAAAGCAAATTAAAGATGCTGAACAGACACAGAATCAGAGCCAAATCCTGAGAGCGGAAGTGGCCGAAGTGCGAAATGCGCTAGAGAATATGGCAAGTCACGTACAACAATTACGTGAGCGAACCCAAGAGCTGGCGCAATTGCAGGACAACATCAAAGAGGCTGATCCTCAAGCGCGATTATATTCACGTGCGGTGAAGATGATTGAATTGGGGGCGCCGATGGATGAAGTAATGCAAGAGTGTGAGTTGCCTCGTGCCGAGGCTGAGCTACTGTTCTCTTTGCACGGTAAATCAACTAGCTAGCGCTTCGCTAGTAAGGTCAGGCCTTAATATTGAGCTTGTTGCTAAAATTCTGCCACCCAGGTGGAAACTTCCCTCTTAACACATAAGAAAAAGCAATAAGCTCAGCGATAACATAATAGAGTTCCCTAGGGATCTCTTGCCCTTGCTCTAACATCTCTAATGTTCTCGCTAAATCAGCATCTTGGTGAATCAAAATCCCTTGTTCTTGAGCTGCCTCGATAATGTGCTCAGCCAGCTCACCGTATCCTTTGGAGCTGACGGTTGGCGCACTACCTGGTTCATAGAGCAGGCCAATTGCGCTGCGTTGCGTGTTGTTTGTCATCTCGGTTACACCTTCAAATTCACAATACTGTGGCGTTTATAAAACTTTTGCCATTGTTGCGCTTGTTGCTCAGAGACCTTTTCAACTTTAATTTGCGCAACACCAAGACCGTGCTGTTGTAAATTACGACGCAAATCATCACTGTGTTGTTTGGCAAGGTTTGCTAACTGTGAGGTGTTTGCACGTAATTCACAGTTGAGTGTTTGTTTGCATAAATGGGCTTGAACACTGAGCTCTCCGAGCTTGGCATAATCAAATTGCATGCGCACAAACCACACATCTTGATACTCCCCTTTGTTGTTCTTTTGCTTGTAGCGCCCAAGCGCCAGATGTGTTTGACCAACATCGGGAGGTAATCGCATAGGCAAAAATAACTGCACCAATGGATTAGAGTCCTGCTGGTTTAGCGCCTGCTGTGCGCTTGCTTGTGGACTCATACTTTGTTGTAAGAAGTTTAAATCAGCTAATAAGGCTTGTGCTGCAGGGCTCTGCAGCTGTTGCATCAGGGTGTCAGCAGCTGGTGCGGTGGGAGATTGCCCCAACAATAAGTTTATAAGAGGCATTAATGCGGTGTTGGCGGCGCTTTGACTGAATTGTGGCTGTGCCGAAATTATAGCGCTGCTGGCGAGTGTGCTCACGAGCGCGTCAATTTGTCCTGCAAAACTCATTTGATATTGCCCCGCGCTCAGGCTTTGTGGTTGCAGATGTGCCATCACTTGAGCCGACATCATAGGCGCAGGCATGGCCACGTTCATCATGCGTGAAAATGCCTGATTGACCATGTTCTTGAGCTCGACGGGGGCGTTGTTGAGTGCTTTGTCTAAGTTGCTGATGTGCTGCGATAATTGCTGCGCAGGCGCAAATTGTTTTATAAGCGGTGCCATTAATCGAGCTGTTAAGGGTAATGGCGTCAAAGCTTGGCTCAATGATGAGTTAATGTTCGTTGGTAACGTTAATAAATTAGGTGATAGCGTTTTAGCCTCGCTGGCAGTAATTAAAAGCGGGCTATTTAGTAATGGAGCACTTTGGTTTGGGGCCATTGATGCCACTTTGGTCGGCACTACAGTGCCTTTAAGCACATTTTGCATCTGCACGATTAACGCTAGTAGCGGCGCCTTGGTTTTAATCGCTGTGGGAATTGCGTCTAAAAGAGCTGTTGCTGCATGTTGTGGTGTGAGCACCCTAGTTTGCGCCAATGGATGTTGTACTTTGGTGGTGAGCGCTGCACTTTGGCTCATACTTGGCTCGCTAACGGCGAATTGGTTTTTGAGCGCCAGCAACTGAGATACTTGGCTTGGTAATATCATTTTATCGCCCATGATGTGTGTTGTTGGGCGGGCCAATGAAATCTGTAAAAGCGGTGACAGTAATGCGCTAACGGGACTTTTTAGTAACAGCTGTGACGTCGATAAGGGCAGGCTTTGGCTTGGGAAGCTCCCTGATTTATTTGCTAGGGACGTTTGCCATATTTGCAAATGTTGTTGTGCTCTTTGCCACAGACTATTGCTCTGTGAGGAAGTCGTTTGGCTTCCTTCTTGGGGCTGCAAAAGTTGATTGGCGGTGACCGTATTAGTCAGTACTTTGGTATTGAATGGCTGATTTGGGGCTACAGGAGCGGCTTGGGGGCTATTAGCCTTAGTGCCGCTAAGAAGCGTTAATGAGCCAGCAGCTTTGGTATCAAGGGCGGTTTTGAGATTAATCGCCACTGGTGGCACTTGTAGTTGCAGCTGCCCTTGCGTTCCGACTTGTAAGTTGGCTGGTGTTGGCGGACCTGCCAGCAAGGCGAACTGAGAACGAGTTAATGGCACGCTAAGTATTTTCATAAGTGCCGCAACAGCACCTTGTTCCTTAGTTAACGAAATATCTGCTTGCGGTTGCGAAGGCGGCACGGCGATTTGCAATGCTGGTGATGCTTTTATCAGTGCTTGAGATAGTTTATCTGTGGTCAAAGGTGCCGGTATACGAGCACCATTGCTTAACAGTAGCTGCGAAATTAACTTACCTTGTTGGACGCTCAACTCCAATGCTACAAGTTGGGATGCATTTTTGAGTAATTGGGCTGTGCCCTTATCGATATGAAAAGAAGCGCTCAACTGTGCCAAGCTGATTGTTTGTGCGCCTTGCAGTTTTGCCTCAAGCTGAACGGGGTTCGAGGGGGTCTTAAGAGCGCTTTGCTGCCCTGTTACAGAGGCCAGTAGCGTCATTAATTGTTGTGCTTTGTCCAAGGGCAAGTTGATAGGCGCAGGTTTGATAGACACCGAACCATCCGCTTTAATTTGCAGGTTTGCCGCGTCAATTTCGAGACCAATTAAGGCACTTTGTGGTGATTTAAGTGGCACAGACACATTTTGCCAACGCCCTTGAATATTGACTTCCATCGACAGCTGTTGTGCTTGAATGTGTATATTTCGTGCAGCAATTGGGCGTTCAACAGGCAGTTCGATACTTTGCTGATTTTGACCAGATGAACCGGCTATTTGCAGCTGTATGGATAAGTTATTTAAAGGGGCAAATGGACCCGACATATTCCCCCCTGAATGAGATCAAAGTTTTGCCTGCATTTTTTCGCATTAGCTTAGCATTATGGTAGACTATCGCCCAATTTTAAGCATTGAGAATGCCTGTTCGTGTTACACGTTGACGCAGTCACTTGCATAAAGCAAGAGCGATGTTTGTTCGAAGACCTGAGTTTTGAATTAAATTCCGGTGAGATCATGCAGTTAGAAGGCCCTAATGGGGCTGGTAAAACCTCGCTATTACGTATTTTAGCGGGCTTCGCTGAGCCTATGCAGGGGCAAGTAAAATACAAACAACAATGTATTCGTCGCTACCATGATGAGTACGCGCAAGATGTTTTGTTTATCGGTCATAAAACTGGCGTTAACACGCAACTCAACGCTTTGGAAAATTGTCAGTTTTGGTTAGCGACCCACGGTCTTGAAGCACAGGTCGACCTTTATGATGTGCTCGCTGATTTAGGGTTAGTCGGCCTAGAGGATGTGCCTGTCCGCCAGCTCTCCGCAGGTCAGCAGCGCCGCGTAGCCTTGGCTCGCTTGTGGTTAAACCGCGCCCCCCTGTGGTTACTCGATGAGCCATTCACCGCTGTTGATAAAAAGGGCGTGAATTTTCTCCAAGCTCGTTTCGCTGAACACCTTGCAAGTGGTGGGGCGATTTTATTGACTAGCCATCAGGATTTGACGACACAGTTCGACAACCTCAGTAAGTTGCAGCTGGAGTACCGCATTTGATAGCGCAAAATCAATCTTACTGGCGAGTTTGGGCCAGTGTGTACACAAAAGATGTTCGTCTGGCCTTTCGCCAACGTAGTGACATTATCAATCCACTACTGTTTTTTTTGATTGTGATTACCTTATTTCCACTCGGTATTGGTCCTGAGCCTAATTTGTTAGCGCGCATGGCGCCGGGCATTATTTGGGTCGCGGCTTTGCTCGCCACCATGCTTGGCCTAGATAAAATGTTCCGCGATGATTACCTTGATGGTACGCTTGAGCAATTAATGCTGTCGCCATTTCCACTGTCGCTTACGGTGTCTGCTAAAGTCGCTGCGCATTGGACAATAACTGGCTTGCCAATGGTATTACTGGCGCCGTTGTTCGCGTTACTTATGAATCTACAAACGCAAAGCTTAACCGCGATGATGTTAACTTTGCTAATCGGTACCCCATTATTGAGTCTTATTGGCGCAATTGGCGCGGGTCTTACAGTGGGTTTACAAAAGGGTGGTGTGCTATTAAGCCTGCTGGTTCTGCCGCTCTATATTCCGGTCCTAATTTTTGCAACTTCCGCTATCGATACAGCCAGCATGTCACTGGCGTATGGCGGACAGCTTGCGATCCTAGGTGCATTTCTAGCCGTAGCTAGTGTATTGGCACCTATTGCCGTTTCATCAGCATTGAAAGTGAGTATTAACTAATGTGGAAGTGGTTACATCCCTACGCTAAGGCCGAACGAGCCTACAAGTTGTGTAACACCCTGCTACCTTATTTTGCGGTAGTGGCCGTCGTCGGTATTGTTGTTGGATGGGTCTGGGGCTTAGCCTTTGCGCCTGCCGATTATCAACAAAAAGACAGTTATCGCATCATCTTTATTCATGTTCCTTCTGCAATTTGGTCAATGGGTGCCTACTCATCGATGGCGATTGCGGCGCTTATTGCGTTGGTGTGGCAAATTCGTAACGCCCAGTTGGCGGTTATCGCAATTGCACCTGTTGGTGCCGCGATGACTGTTATTGCCTTGTTAACCGGAGCGGCTTGGGGCAAGCCAATGTGGGGTGCTTGGTGGGTGTGGGATGCACGCCTAACCTCTGAACTTATTCTCTTGTTTTTGTATTTGGGTGTAATCTCTCTTTATCACGCCTTTGAAGACAAACGTGCTGGCGGCAAAGCAGCGTCAATTTTGGCTCTTGTGGGCGTGGTGAACTTACCCATTATTCACTTCTCTGTAGAGTGGTGGAATACCCTTCACCAAGGTGCCACTATCACTAAATTTGATACCTCGGCAATCGATCCAAGTATGTTTTGGCCGCTTATGGTCAATCTTGCTGGCTTCCTAGGCTTTTTAGGTGCCGTGACCTTGATCCGCTTGAAAACTGAAATCTTAAAAAGTGAGCAACATCGTCCTTGGGTGAAAGAATTGGCAGGGAGTAAGTAATATGCAGTTTGACAGTCTTTCTGATTTTTTTGCGATGGGCGGTTATGCGTTTTATGTTTGGTTGTCGTTTGGCAGCTGCGCACTAATCCTTATCGGTTTGCTAGTTAGTTCCCTACGCGAAAAACGCGTGTTGTTAGCTCAAGTAGCCGCACAAAGTGCGCGCGAGCAACGTATTGAAAAGGCCAAAAAGGCCCAGCAGCAGGAGATGTTGTAATGAATCCGAGACGTAAAAAACGTTTGTTAACCATTATCGCCTTATTGTTTGGTCTATCGAGTGCTGTAGGTCTGACCCTGTATGCACTGCAAGAAAACATCAATTTGTTTTACACCCCCAGTGAGCTAATCAATGGCAAGGGGCCTGACCTTGAGAAACCACATGTCGGCCAAAAGCTTCGTATCGGTGGTATGGTGGTACCTGGGTCTGTAAAACGCGACGAAAATTCGCTGTTTGTGGAATTTAAGCTCATTGATACAGGTCCACTTGTAACGATTCGCTACAAAGGCATCTTGCCGGACTTATTCCGCGAAGGACAGGGCATCGTAGCGCAGGGTACCCTAGTAGAAGCTGACGTTATTGAAGCGTTTGAAGTGCTAGCGAAACACGATGAAGAGTATATGCCAGAGGAAGTGGCAGAAGCGGTGAAAGGTATCAAACACCAAAAACCAACTTACAATAACAACAGCGGCAACTAAGTATGATCCCAGAGCTCGGTTACTTTTCTTTAACCATAGCAATGGTACTGTGCGTACTGTTGTTTATTTTCCCAATTTGGGGCGCACATACGGGTAATTTACGCCTAATGCGCGCGGCCCCATCTTTGGCGGTCGGTCAGTTTATCTTTGTGTTACTGGCCTTTGCTGCTCTCATATATGCGAGTTTGACTGACGATTTTACAGTCGCTTATGTCGCTTACCACTCAAGTAGCACCTTGCCATGGTATTACAAAATCACCTCGACTTGGGGTGGTCATGAAGGTGCTATTTTACTTTGGTTGGTGATGCAAGCAGGCTGGACAGCTGCAGTTGCATTGCTTTCTAAGTCTTTACCTTGGCCACTGCGCGCACGCGTATTGGCGGTGCTTGGCTTCCTTGCGGTTGGCTTTATGCTTTATACGCTGTTGATGTCGAGCCCGTTTGACCGTTTGTTGCCTTATTACCCAGTGGAAGGGCGTGACCTTAATCCATTGTTACAAGATCCGGGCATGATCATTCACCCACCGCTTCTATACATGGGCTACGTGGGCTTATCGGTGTCTTTTGCGTTTGCGATTGCGGCATTGCTCACAGGGCAACTTGATAACCTCTGGGCGAAATGGTCTCGTCCATGGACTATGGCGGCGTGGGGCTTTCTGACTCTGGGAATTACCATCGGTAGTTGGTGGGCCTATGCTGAACTTGGCTGGGGTGGCTGGTGGTTCTGGGATCCTGTAGAAAATGCTTCACTGATGCCTTGGTTAGTTGCCACAGCCCTGCTGCACTCATTGGCCGTCACTGAAAAACGCGGCATCTTTAAGTCGTGGACAGTGTTACTTGCGATCGCCGCATTCTCATTAAGCTTACTCGGTACCTTTATTGTGCGCTCGGGCATTATTGTCTCAGTGCATGCATTTGCGTCTGATCCAGACCGCGGTATGTTTATCCTTGCATTCCTGGCGATTGTAGTCGGCGGCGGTCTGACTTTATATGCACTGCGTGCTGGGCAAGTGAGCAGTGAAGGTCGCTACAGTTTGTTCTCACGTGAGGTCGCGTTGTGGTTAAACAATATTCTATTAGTAGTGGCTACCTTGATTGTATTACTGGGTACTTTGCTACCTATGGTGCACAAGGAGTTAGGGCTGGGCTCTATCTCGATTGGTGAGCCGTTCTTCAATCAAATGTTTACGTATCTCATCGTGCCATTTGCCTTGTTACTCGGTGCTGCTCCATTGTTACGCTGGAAGCAAAATAAAGCGAAGCAACTGGTAGGTAAGTATGGCTTGGGCATAGTTATCGCTGTGGTGGCGACGGCTGCTTGGCTTTACGGTAGTTACGACGTAGTGAAACCAGTGACCTATATGGCGACGGCGTTAGCAGTGTGGATTATCGTCATGAGCGCGCAGGACCTACTATTGAAAACCTCGCAAGCAGGTTCAATGAAGCGCCTCGGGCTAAGTTACTGGGCCATGTTGCTAGGTCACGTTGGTTTAGCGTTAGTAATTATGTCGGTGGCACTGACTTCGGCCTATTCAACTGAGCGAGATGTACGTGTGTTACCGGGCGAGCAAGTATCACTTGGCGGTTATGATTTCCGCTTTGATGGCGTTAAGGTGATCCGCGGTCCTAACTACACAGGCCATGCTGGCGTTGTTACCGTGTTCAAAGAAGGTGAACAGGAAACTGTGCTGCACGCTGAAAAACGTCGCTACGATATTGGTATGCAGTTTATGACTGAAGCAGCGGTGGACGGTGAACTTTCTCGCGACTTGTATCTGGCATTGGGCGAGCAATTAAGCGGGGGGGCTTGGTCACTGCGCATTTATCACAAGCCATACGTACGTGTTATGTGGTTAGGCGGTATTCTCATCGCTTTGGCCGGGTTTGTTGTACTGTTTGACCGTCGCTATCGTCGTCGCAGTGTCAAGGAGGCGCAAGCATGAACAGGAAATGGTTAGTATTAACACCGCTGGCAGTATTTTTACTGCTGTGTGTGTTTCTTTTCAAAGGGCTATTCTCAGACCCGCGTGAGCTACAAAGTGGTCGTGTAAACCAAGCGCTACCGGCGTTTGATTTGCCTGATTTAATGGAGCCGCAAAAGCGCTGGACCAACGCCGAAATGCAAGGCCAAAAATACTTGATAAATGTGTGGGGCACATGGTGTCCAACCTGTATCGCTGAGCTTGGTTACTTAACAGAACTGCGCGAGCGAGGCGTTACGATCGTTGGCTTGTATTACGAACAAGGTTATGACCCTGATTTTGGCGATAGCTTTAATTTGGGTGATCTGCAACAAGAAGTGACCGACATGTTAAATCGAGCAGGTAATCCTTATGTGTTCAACATGCTCGACTTAGACCGTCAATTTATCCTCGATTTAGGCGTTTCCGGCGCACCGGAAACCTTCTTGGTAGATGAAAATGGCACTGTGTTAGTGCATCACACTGGTGATGTTAACCCACGCGTGTGGCGCGCTAAATTTGCGCCACTAATGGGGGAATAAAATGCGTATTTTAGTTATTGCTCTTTCTATCTTTTTTGCCGCTAACGTATTGGCTGTAGAAGAAAAATATGACTTCGAAACAGCTCAGCAGGCTGCTCTATTCACTGAGTTGACTAAGGAGCTTCGCTGCCCTAAATGCCAAAACCAAAATATTGCTGACTCGGATGCTGTGGTCGCCAAGGACCTGCGTGACAAGGTGGAAGAATTAGTCAAAGCAGGGCAGAGCAAAGACGAAGTAATCGATTATATGATTGATCGTTACGGTTATTTTGTTCATTACCAACCACCTGTGACGCCAGCGACTATTTTCTTATGGATCCTGCCTGGTTTTATCGTTGTAGCTGGATTCGCATTTATTATTGTGCGCCAGAAAAAAGCGGCACAAAAAGCAACATGGTCTGACGCTGATGAGCAGCAGCTACAAGGCTTGATTAAGCAGTACAAGCGTAAGGAGTCAGCATAATGTTGTCATTGTGGGGAGCCTTTGCTGGCTTAACGTTATTAGCCTTATTATTTGTGTGTTGGCCGTTTATTAGAAATTTCAAAGCAGTGGCAAATCCAAGTGTCAACGCTGAACGTATCGATATCTTCGAGCAACGTCAGCAAGAGTTGGCGGATGACTTGGCGTTAGAGCGCATCTCTAAGCAAAGCTACAATGAGTCATTGCTGGAACTCAAGCGCCGATTACTTAATGACTTGTCACCTGAGCAGCAATTACAGAGCCGCGGCAATAACCGCATTTTGGCGCTGACAGGCGCTAGTTTCGTTGTCTTACTTAGCGCTGTGTTCTATTACTTTACAGGTAATCAAGCACAGCTTGCTGGCTGGGAAAAGGCGATGCAGGAGCTGCCTGCACTGGGTGAGCGTGCTGTTATGGGCAAGGGTGAGCCACTTGATGCCAACGAACGTCAGGCCCTGTTGTTAGGTTTGCGTACGCGTTTAGCACAAGACGGTGACGATGCGGTGGCATGGTTGATGTTGGGACGTGTTGCTATGACCCTCAACGACTATGAAATGGCCATGCAGGCGTTTGATAAAGTGCTTGTAATGGACCCAGAGAACATTTCAGCCAAAGTCAGCTACGCCCAGTCTTTACTGGTACAAGGCGATGATTCAGGTATGAATCAAGCGGCTAAGCTGTTGTCGCAAGTGTTGCAGGTGCAGCCACAAAATATCGATGCGATTTCAATGCTGGCACTGATTGCTTATGAGCGTAAAGATTGGCTGGAGGCGAAAAGCGCATTTGAGTTGATCCTTTCGACCATGAACGAGTCGGACCCACGTCACGCCATGGTTGCTCAACGTATCGCTGAAATAGATGCACGTATGGCACAAAGTGATGATGCAGAGCCTATGCATCAAGTTACTGTTTCCGTAAGCATCGCCGAGCCAGTTGCTGATCGAATTCCGCTAAACAGTGTGCTGTTTGTGTTTGCCAAAGCTGCGTCAGGCCCACCAATGCCGCTTGCAGTAAAGCGCTTTGAGGAATTTTCACTGCCGCTAACGGTGACTTTAAGTGAGGCAGATGCGATGATGGCTGAACTTAGTTTGACGCAATTTGACCAAATTCAAGTATTTGCCCGCATCTCAAAAGACGGCGACGTGGCCGTGGATTTAGGTGAGTTAGAGGGCAAATCAGCAGTGTTTAATCATCAAGAGCAACAACAGGTAGATGTTGTGATTAATACTTTGATTCAGTAGGAAGAAGAATGCTTAAAAAGACGTTTATTACGTTAACAGCGGTGCTACTGAGCGCCTGTGCACAAGTACCGCCAGAGAAAGAAGACCCGCGTGACCCATTGCAAAGCATTAACCGTCCGTTGTATGACTTCAATATGGACGTGCTCGACGCCTATATTTTGCGTCCCGTGGCTGTAGGTTATGTGGAAGTAACACCTGCACCAGTGCGTCGCTCGGTTGTTAACTTCACCAACAATATCGTGGCACCCACCGATGCTGTGAATGCAGCATTGCAAGGTAAAGCGGATAAAACCGGTATTGCTGTGGCGCGCTTCTTAGTGAACACCACAGTCGGGATTGGCGGCTTGTTTGATGTGGCGACTAGCCTTGGTCTTGACTACGTCGATGAAGACTTTGGCCAAACTCTGGGAGTGTGGGGCGTAGGTGATGGTGCCTATGTGATGCTACCAGGTATGGGACCGAGCACAGTGCGTAATTTCACAGGCGACATGGTTGATAACTTTGTATTGCCAGAGATTGCATTGACTACGCCGCAGACGATTTTAGTGTTCGCCCTTCGTGTAGTCGAAACTCGTGCGTCACTGATCCCGCAAGAGAGTTTATTGAATGAGTCGCTCGACCCATATACTTTCGTAAAAGATGTGTATTATCAGCGTCAGCTCTATGAGGTCTATGATGGTAATCCGCCGATGCAGGAAGAACCAGAAGCTGAAGACTATGATGATGACTTCTTAGAGAACCTCTAGGGTCTGTTGACCTTTGCTGTGTTTTTGCAGCAGTCATTGGGATATTTTGGCAAGGCAGAGCCTGCGTCACATAGTCATTCTATGTAAGTCAGGCGATAACGCCGAAGAAATACCCCAATGGCACTGCCCTAAGGGTTCAACCAAAGGCTTATACTGCGTTGTCATGGGCTATTAACATAGCTCACTATGCAACATAATCCTTTCCTTGCATCGAAAGCCTTTGATTTGAACAAAATTCATATTTCAAAGGTTAACAGACCCTAGTAGTCAGCAACAAAAAAAGCCGGTAAAGTTACCGGCTTTTTTAATGTTTAAACGCGCTTACATAATCGCTTGGATTTGCTCTTGCGCCCAATGAATTGCTTCATGATACGCATCAGGAACGGTTGTCGCATCTAGCTTCATTTCTTCCATGGTTTTATTAGCATCTTGCCATTTTGCTTGTTCATATTGCTCTACAAGCGTGATGTATTTCGCTAAATCGCCTTCGCGGTCACGTAGGGCTACTTTGATGTCATTTGCCAGCGGCAAACGCTCCACTACTTCTGCCATGTCTTGGTCGAGGATAGCATCCAGTAGCGACATCATAGACGTTAAAAAGGCACGGCCTGAATCCACAGAACCAGGGTGCTTTTCTGCCAGTACTTCAGCGAAGCGCGCACGCGTTAGTGACAACAGCATCAGTTCTGCTGGTTTATCTGACGACAACTGCGCGGTGAACAGCAGGGATAGAAACTTCTTAATCTCTGCCGCACCCAATACGACCAAAGCTTGTTTGATAGTCGAGATTTCAGCGCGACGTTTGAACATGGCTGAGTTTGAATAGCGCAGTAACTTATAAGATAAGTTCACATCGCGTTCGAACACTTTGGTGATCTTTTCCAAATCCATGTCGGTGGTTGATGTTTCATACAACAACTCGGCAAGGGTTAACTCAGATGGGGGCAATGCTTTACTTTGCACCATTTCTGGTTTTGAAAAGAAAAACCCTTGGAAGTACGTAAAGCCCAAGTCCATCGCTTGCTGATACTGCTCATACGTTTCAACTTTCTCGGCAAGGAGTTTGATATTTGGGTAAGGCTTTACTGCATCGATGATCTCCTGAATGTCCTCAAGACTGGATTCAAGGTAATCAACTTTGATGATATCGATGTGTGGGAAAAAGTGACGCCATACATTCTGGTGCTTGTAGTCATCAAGAGCAATGGTGTATCCCTGCTCTTTAAGCTGCTGAGTAAGCGCTAAAAGGCGTTTTCCCGGTTGTACTGTTTCGAGAATTTCCACGACGATTTCATTAGTACCCATCATGGATGCATAACCTTTCACTAAGGTATCCAAAGTGAAATTGATAAACGCAGGCTTGTTGCCTGTTAGTTCTTCTAAACCAAAGGTAAATTGGCTTCCTTCGATCAGACGAGAGGTGGCTTCATCGCCATTAATTTGTGGAAATACGTTATCCAGGCCGTCACGAAATAGGAGCTCGTAGCCCACCAGTGACTTTTCCCTATCTAAAATGGGTTGCCGAGCAGCGTAGAAATTCATTATTCACATCCAAACACGTTGCTTATTACCTAACAATATATGAGAAAATCGTTGCTCTTTCATCAAGTATCGAAAAATTTTGTTGTAGTTTTAGCGTTATTATTACTTTAAAACAATACCATAGCGCAATTTAGCAGCACTTAAGCACCCTTAACGCACCAAGTGGAGTTGGTCACTGTGAGCATGCTATAGTGATGTGACTAAAACTGCACTAAGTGTAGTTTAATCTAGGGCTTGTTGAACTGTCCGCGTTAATTTTATTCGTGCACAGATCATTATCGCCACATAATAACAACATAATTTGCCGGTAAAGACTCTTTACCGTGCCTTTTAGCGCTAACTTGGAGGCTAGTTTGGAATTAGGAACAATTGTATCCCTCGCCATTTATTTTATTGTCATGTTGGGAATTGGACTCTACGCCTATAAGCAGTCGACCGACGATGTTTCGGGCTATATGTTAGGCGGGCGTAATCTTCCTCCGAGTGTCGCAGCACTCTCAGCCGGTGCGTCAGACATGAGTGGCTGGATTTTAATGGGGTTGCCAGGCGCCATGTTTGTTAGCGGTTTCAGTGCAACATGGATTGCTATTGGCTTGGTCATTGGTGCTTGGGCGAACTATTTTCTTGTTGCACCACGCCTTCGTGTTTATACCGAACGCGCGAATGACGCTATAACCATCCCAGATTATTTTGCCAACCGTTTTAATGATTCAAAAAATGCGCTGCGCGTTGTGTCAGCCTTGGTCATCATCTTATTCTTCACTTTATACACCTCTTCGGGCGTGGTTGCTGGCGGCAAATTATTTGAAGAATCTTTCGGCCTTTCATATGAAACGGGTTTGTATGTCACCACGGGCGTGGTGGTGTTGTATACCTTGTTTGGTGGATTCCTAGCGGTGAGTCTGACTGACTTTGTGCAAGGGTGTATTATGTTCCTCGCACTTATCATTGTGCCTTTAGTAACATTTACACTGCTTGATGAGCCGCTACCTGCGACGCTCGAGCAAATTAATCCAACTATGCTCGATTGGGTAGGTACTGGGTCTGTCATTGGTATTATATCGGCAATGGCCTGGGGTCTTGGCTATTTTGGCCAGCCACATATTATTGTGCGCTTTATGTCAGTGCGAACAGTGAAAGACATTCCGACCATGCGTCGTATTGGTATGTCGTGGATGATAGTAGCCGCTTTGGGCGCTGTTGCTACCGGTTTATGTGGTGCCGCTTACAGCTTTGAGAAGGGCATTGACGTAGCCGATCCTGAGACCATTTTCCTTATCTTATCACAGTTACTGTTCCACCCCCTTGTGGCGGGTTTCTTATTGGCTGCTATTCTAGCGGCCATCATGAGTACGATTTCTTCGCAGTTACTAGTGAGCTCAAGCTCATTGACCGAAGACTTCTATAAAATCTATGTTAAGCGTGACGCAAGCGAAAAAGAGTTGGTGTTTGTTGGTCGTATCAGCGTGTTACTGGTTGCGCTTTGCGCTATCTACCTCGCCTATGACCGCGATAGCTCTATTCTAAGCTTAGTGAGTAACGCATGGGCTGGATTTGGTGCTGCATTTGGTCCGTTGATTCTATTTAGCTTGTACTGGCGTCGAATGAATTTAGCAGGTGCTTTGGCAGGTATGATTGTGGGTGCGGCGACAGTGCTGTTTTGGATTTACGCGCCTATCGAAATCGACGGTCAATCTCTGAGCGGTTGGATGTATGAAATCGTCCCTGGGTTTATCTTCTCAAGTATCGCTATTGTGGTTGTGACTTTGTTGAGCAAAGAACCGAACGAAGAGTTAACAGCGACGTTTGATAAAGTTGAAGCCGAGCTTAACTAACTAATAAGAAGCCACCTTTAAGGTGGCTTCTTTCATTATATGGAGGGCGCTAAAGCCATTGTATTGACTCGTTAATACGGCTTTGGTATTCGTCCAAAGGCGCTTTAGCTGAAGCGACTAAAATGGTGTCTCCTTGCGGGAAGTGTGACACACGTCCTGCGAAATGATCATCAGAAAAATAGTTATCGCCCAAATACTTGTTCTCTGAGGGCACCACAAACACCGTCATAGGGCCAAAGTCAGATTCAAAGACTAAGTGCAGCCCTCGTTGGCCTTTAAAGTTACAGAAACGCGCATATTTTACTTCACCTGGCAGAGACTTAAACTGGCCACCAAGCTGTGCGAGTCGGTTATTAACTTCTGCAATATTAAAGCGCTCAGTAGACTCCAGTGATCCCATCTCATGATAAACATGTGCCAGTGCGTGTTCACCGATAGACAAAGGCGGTGCCACTAGTTGATAAGTGACGACGCTAAAGGCAATGGCAACTGATGCAGCTGCAGCCAAATACCAAGATTTGCGTTTGCGATTAACAGACAAGGCTTTAATTTTGTCTGGCTGTTCTGACATGGTTTGCTTCAAGATAATTTTATCAGCAAGGTTCTCGGGCACGTCAATGTTCATCGCTTGGTGCAACTCTTTATCAAAGGCTCTTAGCTCTTTGAGTAGTGCCATTCGCTCAGGACTTTGCTTAGCAAATTCTAACAGTTCGTCGTCCTTGTCTGTAGGCTGAGCAAAAAGGCGCCGACGAAATTCTAATTCATCCATTTGGGGCCTCTTTAAGTTGTTTGTCATTACTGGTTAGGGCATCTTTAAGCTGATTTCTCGCCCGGAACAAGCGTGTCATAACCGTGTTTTTGTTGAGATTGAGGATGCTGGCGATTTCATCACCGCTGCACCCAGCCATAACTTGTAGCAATAGCGGTTCTTTGTATTCATGCGGCAGGGCCATAATGTGCCGCTGTAATACAGTAAGCTCCATTTCATCATCTAATGATGTGCTTCTAGTATCGACCAAGGTGTCTTGCTCAACATCGCTGTAGTCAAACTGTTTACGTTCAAATCGACGTGCATTTTCTCTGCGCAAGATGGTGAGTAGCCAAGATTTTGCGGCACCATGATCTTGCAAGGAGTCTAATGAACGCCATGCTCTTAAGAATGTTTCTTGGACCAGATCTTCTGCCACCGCTGCATCTTTACTTAGCCAATAGGCAAAGCGATATAGCTCTTTGTGATAGACCTGCACCAACGCTTCGTAGCGCTTTTGTTTATCTGCCATGCTCACTAAGACCGCAGTGGTTCAAATTAAATTTCTTATGAAGTGTAATATTTTGCGACCAGCATCATTTTTGATACTGGTCGCAAACATATTAATACAGAGAGTCTAGCTTAGATTTGCTCTGGGCGTCTGCCGCGCGAGTATTTGTGGCTGCCTGCGCAATCTGCGCAAAGTCAACAGCGGCACTGTTGGCGCTGTACAAAGATTGTCTCAGTTTAGCGAACTCTTGTTGAGCTGCCTCAGGCCAAAGCGCTAACCAACGCTCAATTGAACCATGGTGTGCTTTAGCAAAGCCATCAATTGCATGATAAAGCGCTTTTGCATCTTGAGCTTTCGCTGCGCGGGCAATGTCGCTTACATTATTGATTGGCTGTGCACGCTGAATTGGTGCATGTGCCTGAGGCTTCTTCTGTTTGTTGCTCAACCACCATAGCAACATGGTAACAATCCACAGCACATAACCTGGGACAATAAGCCACCATGGCACAGTGCCACTGTCATCGGTTGTGCCTAATTGCTCAGCTTGCGGTGGCGTCTCTATATTCGGGGTATTTGTAGACGAAGACGCGCTGGGGGGAGGTGTTGGTGTATTCGCATTGCCAACTACAGTGATGGTTTGCTCAGGAACACTGGCAATTTCCGCACGGCCCGTCACGGTATTAAACCAATTTACTTCAATTGCAGGCAGGGTGAAGGTGCCCGGACGCTGTGGCACATAAGCAATAGAGGTTTTGGTTTGCGAGATTAATCTGCCATTTCTGACAAGGTGAGTGCGGTCAGACTGATCAGGATAACTACGTACATCAGGCACATCGATATTGGGAAGATCAGGCAATTGCTCTTTGGTCACGTTCAAAGCGGTCAAAGTTAGGGTGCGAGTGATTGGCGTGCCTACTTGCACTTCGTCTTCTAAACCTTGCCATTGCTCACTTAAGTCCACGAGCTCACTGGGCAGCCAAGCACCAGCAAATTGCGGCGGTGTTGGTTTGACCTCGACCAGTTGATCTGTAGCCTTGGCCGAAATACTCACCGCCCGATAGTTTTTGCGTGCTTTACCGTTGAGCATTGGCGCTTTGAGTTCAAACGTGCCACTTTTTTGCGGCTGAATTAGGTAGTCACGTTGGATAACTTGATAACGACGGCCATTGACGACTTCTTGTGACTCAGAGTTTTTACCCATTTGTGAGATATTGGCATTTTCCAACTCAGGTGCGGACAGCGCACCATCTATTAAATCAACACCTAGATAGAGCTTCACTGTGTAAATACCAGCTTGCTGCACATACAAAGTTGATGGCGTCAGCTCAGTTCTAATAAAGGCGTTATCCGCATCCATTTGCGCGCTGGTGTTGGCGACCACTTTCATCGTGAACGGAGCGGAGCTCACATTCTTAATTCGAAAAGCAGGGATGTCATATTCGCCTGGGTTTCGGGCCATTAACTCGATGCGCCATGTTGTTTGACGCGATACCGAGCCATTAATTATTTGTGTTTGGTTGCTGCGCGATGTTGGGCCAACCACAAAATGTTTGAGCAAGGCGGAAGTATCTGGCTGCTCAGAATTAAGGGTGTCATCAGCGCTCAACGTGAGATAAAAATACTCACCCGCGAGCACCGGGTTTTTATCAACACTGGCGTCCAATTTTGTTAGTGCTAACGCGGGTAGGGATAACCACACTAAACAAAAAATAATGAAATTTCTTACCATGACTTATCTACTCCTTGTGGTAAGCGACGACTTGAATGTTGGCGTTGTTGTGCTTCTAATTGCATTTTGTTGCGCAGTAAAATCTCTGGGTCATCCGGAATTTTGCGCAGTAACTGGTTTAGTTGTTGGGCGCGTTCCTTTTCTTCAGCAGTCAGCTCTTCAACTTGTTGAGCTTGTGCGACAGCTTGTTGCTGTTGCTTGCCCTTATCACCTTGCTCATCGGAATTTTCCTGTGACTGCTGTGCTGATTCTTCATCGGCTCGTTCTTGCGACTCTTTGCCTTCTTGAGATTGCTTTTTACTGTCCTTTTTAGGCTGCTCATCAGCTTGCTCGCTTTGTTTTTCTTGCGCAGGATCCGCAGACTGCTCTGCTGAGTCCTGTTGTTGTGGGTCGGCACTGTTTTGCGGGTTGTTCTGCTGTGAGTCATTACGCTGATTCTCACCTTCAGAGCCGCTATTTTGTTGCTGCGTATCTTGCTGCTGTTGAGTGCTTTGCTGTTGGTTATCCCCTTGTTTCTGTTCGCTATTTTGCTGTTCAGAGTCTTCCTGCTGCTGGTTTTGATCGTCACTTTGCTGCTGGTTCTGCTGCTGATTTTTGAGTTGTTCCAAAATCGCCTTATTAGCGGCCGCCGCACTCAAGTTCGGGTCTTTATCCAGTGCTTGTTGATAGCGCTCAAGCGCCTCATCGACCTTGCCTAACTGCGCAAGTGCATTACCTTGGTTATATAAACCTGTTGCAGAGGAGTCTTTATTAAATTCCTCAAGTGCTCCTTGATAGTCTTGTTGCTGGTATTTAGCCGAGCCGCTCAAGAGGGCATTACCTGATGTTGCTGCTTGCGCGTACTCTTGTTGCTGATAAGCATCGAGGGCATTTTGCTGCTCGTTTTTGAACCAAGATTGCCATGTTGCTGCGTGAGCGCTTTGCCAAGGAACTAACACCAGCGCCGCACATAACATAATGGCATTGCGGTGAATTTGCACCAGTAGCAAAATGGCGGCAACCATGGCCAAGTAGATGCCTGCGTCAATGCGCCATAAGGTTTGCTGACTTTTTGACTCAACTTGTGTGGCTGTGACCTTGATGTCAGTGAATGCTTCTAGATTGTCACTGCTTGGTTGATAGCGAATGAGTTGACCACCACCGAGCTTAGCGAGTCTGTTGAGGCGATCAAAGTTCGTCTTCGGAATAACGATTTGCCCTTGGCTGTCTTTTAAGAAACCACCGTCAGGCAAACTAATCGGCGCACCTTGTGATGAACCAATGGCATAAATAGAGAGGTTATAGGGCGACTTTGATAGCCAGTTACGAACATCTGTTTCATCTTCGCTGTCAATGCCATCAGTCAGCAGGATGATGTCACCTTCGTAATAGCCCGCTTGCTCTAACAGCTCTTGTGCTTGCACTAAACCTGCTAACACGTTGCTGCCTTGCGAAGGCATGATCTCTGGACTCAAGCTCGGAATAAGATTGGTGAGCGTATTGCTATCAGAGGTAAGAGGTGAAATGGTGAATGCATCGCCAGAATAGGCCACTAGAGCGGTTTCACCTTCTTTGAATAACTCCACCATATCTAGCGCTTTAAAACGTGCCTGTTGTAAGCGGTTTGGACTGATGTCCGTCGCGAACATAGAGCGTGACATGTCCATCACCATGACGCGGGCTAATTTCGCTTCAAATACAGGCACTTCTTGCTTGCTAAAGCTCGGTCCTGCGAGGGCAAAGACGATAACCGTCATCAATATTGTATTAGTCAGCCCCAGACTTTGGCGTTTGTTAGCATGCGCACCCTCCATAACTTGATTCGCAAGGTGAGGGGCAATAATCTGGCTTTGTTGCACCACAGTGGCTTTCGCAAACAAGCGCCAGATAAAATAGGCCGCTACTGGGATCAGCAAGTATAACGCTGGCGCACGGAGAAAAACGAAATCGCTCATGCTTGCCTCTTTTTAACTACATAGGTTAATGCTCTAAGCTTGCGTCTGAAGATAGCCAGCGCAATCACTCCAAGTGCGATACTCAAGGGGATATAAAATAAGGCCTTCTTCGGGCGCACCGTTTGCTCTTCTTCCGCTAATGGTTCAAGTGCATCTAGCTCTTGGTAGATATTGGCTAAGCTTTGCGTATCTGTGGCACGGAAGTATTTACCGCCGGTTTGCTCTGCAATCTGTTTAAGTAGTGTTTCATCGAGCATGCTGCTGCCTGACATGGAAAACAGACCCATGCTCATAGATGCATTGGCACCGACACCCACAGTGTAAACTTTGACTTTTGCATCTTTGGCCAGAATCAATGCCTCTTCTGGCGTCAGATTACCCGCAGTGTTCTGCCCGTCGGTGAGGAGAATCACCACCTTATTCGACTGGCTTTTATCATTAAATCGTTTAACCGATAATCCTAGCGCGTCGCCGATTGCTGTGGCGCGACCAACCAAACCAATTTGCGCTTCTTTGAGCATTTGCGCGACGGTATCGAGGTCGCGGGTAAGCGGTGTTTGTAAAAACGCTGTGTCTGCAAACAGGATCAAACCAAGCTGATCACCTTGTCGCTCGGTGATGAAATTAGCCAACACACTTTTAACTACACTTAATCGGTCAACATAGCGCCCCTGGTAAGCCATATCTTGTTCGCGCATTGAGCCGGATAAATCCACCGCAAGCATGATGTCGCGGCCTTCATTCTCCAAGGTAATAGGTTCACCTTGATGCACTGGATTTGCAATTGCGATAACAGTACAAATCCATGCCACTGACATTAACCAATGGGGCCAACGCCCACCGCTTAATGCTCGCTCATGTTGCATATCAACATGGCTCAATGAGGGAATATGTAGCTTCAAGGTCGCATTATGTTTGCGTTTAGGAGTGATTAATACCCACAGCCAAGGTAAGGGGAGCAGTAATAACAGCCAAGGCCATTGCAACTCATACATCGAGTATCTCCTTGGTTTTAAATTGGTTTATAGCTGAACTCAGCTTTAAAGAAAGATCAGTATGATCTGCTTTGTCACGGTAAATCGCTAATAACTCGTCTTCTGAAAAGCTCATAGCGCTCAGTTGCGATAATACCTGTGCCCACTTTTTGCCTGTGAGCGCACTAATGTGATCACCGTAATAGTGCTTACATAAACGTTTTAGCAGCTGATGTAAGGCCAGCGCACCTTCGGTATTGGTTGCATGCGAAATTGCTTCGCGCTTTGCTTCAAGGTGTTGTGCGCGCTGGCGCCACATAATAATTAAGGTGATCAGTATACCCAATACTAATGCGGCAACGAGCCACCATGCTGGACCTGGAGGCCAAGCACTCACCTCAGTAGGGGCAATGACATCTTCTAATTGTGGAATAGGCACTGACTGCATTTATGCGCTCCGTTGATAAAACTGCTGCTCCAGTGCTTTTGCAGCACTGATTTCCACGATTGAATGGCAATAACGTGCCAGTATCTCTAGGCGCTGCGAACCCAATGCTTGCGCGCGTTTGTTAAAACGACTGCGAAAGTTAGCATCATCCAGTGCCAAGCTGATTTCAGCACGCCCAGTGCTCACATTAATTGCCTCAGAGTAGCTGGGGAGTTTTTTCTCGAAAGGGTCACTGACAATACAGGCCACGACTTCACAATGTCGCGCTAAATGTTGTAGTTCACGTTCAATGCTGGCACGGTCTTGATCGTTCAAGGTCACAAAATCACTGATCAGATACACCGTACTACCCGGCTTGGCGAGTTGGTTTAAGCGCTTGAGTTGCGTTACCAAGCTCACGGGTGAAGTTGACTGAGTTGCCACAGTTTGTTGTTCACTGTGGCAGTCCAGCATGCCGTGAAAGACACGCAGTACTGCTTTATCGCGACTTTGTGGACGAAACTCATGGTGATGATGGTCATTAAAAATGAGCGCACCGAGCTTGTCGCCCCTTTCGCATGCAGACCACGCAATTAGCGCCCCCAAGTGGGCGGCTTGCACTGACTTAAATACAAACTGAGAGCCGAACTGCATGCTGGCACTGAAATCTGCCATGATCAGTACAGGTCGCTCTTTTTCCTCTTGAAACAACTTGGTGTGCGCTTCGCCTGTACGTGCGGTCACCCGCCAATCGATACTGCGAACATCGTCGCCATTTTGATAGTGGCGTACTTCTGCAAACTCCATCCCACGGCCTTTATGCGGCGCGAGGTACTGACCACTGAGCGGACTGCGGATACGTCTGCGCACTGCTAAATCAAGCAACTTAGTTTTGCTTTTATAATAGGTGAGCTCTTTAAGCGCCAACGCATGACCGCTACAGTGGAGTTGTTTTAGCCAGTCATTGACACTCAAAGGTGGTGATGACATTCGACTCATTAAGGTACAGCCACTCGTTCAAGAATACGGGTTAATACATAATCTTTAGTGATGCCTTCTGCTTGCGCTTCGTAGCTTAAGATAATGCGATGACGCAAGACATTGTGGAAAACAGCTTGGATGTCTTCTGGGCTGACGAAATCGCGGCCATTAAGCCATGCATGCGCGCGCGCTGCTTTATCAAGGGCAATGGTTGCACGCGGACTGGCGCCGTATTCAATCCAATTTGCTAAATCGTCGTCGAAGCGAGTGCCATCACGCGTGGCAATAATAAGTTGCACTAAATACTTTTCAAGTGGCTCTGCTAAGTGCAGTGCCAGCACTTCTTTGCGGGCGCTAAATAAATCAGCTTGCGAGATTGGCTCTATGTGGGCTTGCTCGCCCTCAAGTGCTTCGCCTCGGGTCAGACGCAAGATTGCTAATTCAGAATCAGCGTCAGGGTAGTCGATATTGAGATGCAACAAGAAACGGTCAAGTTGTGCTTCGGGCAGTGGGTAGGTGCCTTCTTGTTCCAACGGGTTTTGTGTAGCCATTACCATGAACAGCTGTTCAAGAGGGTAGGTGTTCTTGCCTACCGTGATTTGTCTTTCTGCCATTGCCTCAAGTAGTGCTGATTGCACTTTAGCTGGAGCGCGGTTGATTTCATCGGCAAGCACTAAGTTATGAAACAACGGCCCTTGCTCGAACACAAACTCGCTGGTTTGCTGGCGATAAATGTCTGTACCCGTTACATCGGATGGTAATAAGTCTGGTGTAAACTGAATGCGCTGGAAACTGCCTTCTAAGCCTTTAGCTAATGCGTTCACTGCACGTGTTTTTGCCAATCCTGGAGGGCCTTCAACCAATAGGTGGCCATCGGCTAACACCGCGATTAGCAAAGATTGAGTAAGATGAGGTTGACCAATAATTTGCGTATCGAGATACGTTTTTAGCTGTGCAAACTTAGAAACTGCCATAAGTGTACGTGTCCTTGCCGGCATTTAATTTAGGGAATTCATAAAATACAAAGGTCGAATCAGAGCGAACGACCCAACTAACAAGCCTGTTAGGCACTGGTAGTTTGATTTAGTTCATTTGATTTTACTTACTATTGTTTAGTTTTAAAGTCTTGTTTTTATTTTAAATGCCATCAGTTATTAACTATTGTTGTAGGGGCTGGTGGTTTTTGCAGTGTGTGTACAACCTAACATGAGAATTAAGCCGCACAGGATGAGCCGCAGGCTATGCCAATGACTCACCCAATAGCTAAGCCTTTATTTCGACTTCACTATTGGCAACGCGCGTGGGGTTGTTTAGAATCGAGGAAATATTAACAGGTCAGACCTGTCAGCAGGAGAAGCATTTTATGTCTGAGCAATTAAAACTAACAACTCGAAACGGGGAGCGCATCGCGATTGTCAGCGGCCTGCGTACACCTTTTGCCAAGCAAGCAACCGCTTTTCACCATGTTCCAGCTTTAGATTTAGGTAAGCTCGTGGTCAATGAGATGCTGGAGCGTCTCGATTTTGATCGCAGTGAAATCGATCAACTCGTGTTTGGCCAAGTGGTTCAAATGCCTGAAGCGCCAAACATTGCTCGTGAAATTGTACTGGGTACGGGCATGCCAGTGAACATTGATGCCTATTCGGTATCACGCGCATGTGCAACCAGCTTCCAAGCTATTGCCAACGTTGCTGAGTCAATTATGGCAGGTCACACTCAAGTAGGTATCGCTGGTGGTGCTGACTCATCATCTGTATTGCCAATCGGTGTGAGCAAGAAATTAGCCGGTAGCTTGGTTGATTTAACCAAAGCCCGCACACTGGGACAACGTCTCAAGATTTTTTCAAAGCTGCGCCCGAAAGATTTACTCCCTGTACCGCCTGCCGTTGCAGAATATTCAACGGGGCTGTCTATGGGGCAAACTGCTGAGCAGATGGCGAAAACGCATAACATTAGTCGTGCCGACCAAGATGCCTTAGCGCACCGCTCGCATACGCTTGCTAGCCAAGCGTGGGCTGAGGGCAAACTAGCACAAGAAGTAATGACGGCACACGTACCGCCATACAAATCATTTATTGAACAAGATAATAACATCCGTGGTAATTCAGAGTTGGCTAGCTACGCCAAACTAAAGCCTGTATTTGACCGTAAATACGGCAGCGTTACAGCAGCTAATGCTACGCCGCTAACGGATGGTGCTGCAGCTGTGTTATTAATGAACGAAAGCAAAGCCAAAGCGCTTGGATACGAAATTTTAGGTTATATCCGCAGCTACGCGTTCACTGCAATTGGTGTTCATGAGGACATGCTAATGGGTCCTGCGCATTCTACTCCTCTGGCCTTAGACAGAGCGGGTATCACCCTTGGTGATCTTGACCTGATTGAAATGCATGAAGCGTTTGCGGCGCAAACCCTAGCCAACATGAAGATGTTTGCATCTGACAAGTTTGCTAAAGAAAAACTCGGTCGAGATAAAGCAATTGGTGAAATTAACATGGACAAATTTAACGTCAATGGCGGTTCACTTGCTTATGGTCACCCATTCGCGGCAACGGGCGCACGTTTGATCACGCAAAGTATTCACGAACTAAACCGCCGTGGTGGTGGCTTGGCATTAACAACAGCCTGTGCGGCTGGTGGCCTAGGAGCTGCCTTTGTATTGGAGAGCGCATAATGACGGAATCTGTATTTAAATTCGAGCTCAACGACGAGCAGGTTGGTATTGTTACCATTGATGTGCCTGGCGAGAAGATGAATACCTTGCGTGCAAGCTTTGCAGCGCAATTGGATGAGGTAATCAAAACGGCTAACGAAAACAAGGTCAAAGGCCTCGTTTTTGTGAGTGCAAAACCTGACAACTTCATTGCTGGTGCCGACATCAATATGTTGGATAATGCGAACTCTCATGAAGAGGCGTTAGCACTGTCTACCACATGTCACGACGCATTTTTTGAGCTGGCAAAACTGCCATATCCAACGGTTGCTGCGATTCACGGTGCCGCGCTTGGTGGTGGTCTCGAGTTTGCATTGGCGTGTGATTATCGTGTTTGTAGCGACAGCGATATCACGAAAATGGGTCTGCCTGAAGTGCAGCTAGGCTTATTACCCGGTGGCGGTGGAACACAACGTTTACCGAAATTAGTGGGTATCCAAAAAGCCCTTGAGTGGATGCTAACAGGCAAGCAAGTACGCGCTAAACAAGCTAAAAAAGCTGGTTTAGTGAATGAATGTGTACCGCAATCAATCTTGCTGGAAGTGGCTATTAAATTTGCCCTCAAGGGCAAAGCCAAAGCGACTAAACCTCAGATCGATAAAATGTCAGCATTGCTTGAGTCGAATCCGTTTGGCCGTAATTTGATTTTCAAAAAAGCGGCTGAAAATGTTGCTAAGAAAACCGGCGGTCACTACCCAGCACCAGAGCTCATTATCAAAGCGGTACGTGCGAGTGTTGAGCTCGATACCCTAAAAGCATACAAAACCGAAGCAGAAGGTTTTGCCAGCCTAGTAATGAGTGAAGTGTCGAAGCAGCTTCGCGGCATTTTCTTTGCAACCACACAAATGAAAAAAGAATGGCGTGCCGATGATGCCCCAAGCACCAACAAAGTGGCGGTGTTAGGCGGTGGTTTAATGGGGGCAGGTATTACCCATGTAAGCGCCATTAAAGCGGGTGTTCCAACGCGTGTGAAAGACGTTGCTCAGCAAGGTATTGCCGGTGCAATGAACTACAGCTACAAGATTCTCGATAAGAAACATAAACGTCGTATCTTGTCTAAGGCTGAGCTGCAAGAGCAAATGAACCGTATCACGGGTACCACAGATTACAGTGGCTTTAAACACGTTGATATGGTGATTGAAGCGGTATTTGAGGATTTAAAACTCAAGCAAGCTATGGTGGCGGACGTTGAAGAAAACGCACAAGAGCACACCATTTTTGCAAGTAACACGTCTTCGTTACCTATTTCGCAAATTGCAGAGCAAGCGCAACGTCCAGAAAACGTTATTGGTTTACATTACTTCTCGCCGGTAGAGAAAATGCCATTGGTGGAAATTATTCCTCACGAGAAGACCAGTGAACAAACAATTGCACGCACGGTCAGCTTCGCTCGCAAACAAGGTAAAACGCCAATCGTCGTTAAAGACAAAGCGGGTTTCTTCGTAAACCGGATCCTTGCTCCTTACGTAAATGAAGCTGCAAACCTATTGCTTGCGGGTGAGCCTATCGAGAAAATCGACAAAGCGCTGGTGGAATTTGGCTTCCCAGTTGGACCACTAACCTTGCTTGACGAAGTTGGTATTGATATCGGTTCGAAGATTGCGCCTATCTTGGATGCTGAATTAGGTGAACGCTTCAAAGCACCTGATGCGTTCAATCGGTTGATCGATAGCAAACGACTTGGCCGCAAATCAGGTCGTGGGTTCTACGATTACTCGAAGAAAGACAAAAAAGTTGATGAGTCGGTGTATGAGTTACTGGGTGTTACTTTGGCACCTAAACTCAATAAAGAAGAAATCGCTGAGCGCTGTGTAATGCAAATGCTCAATGAGGCTGCCCGCTGTCTAGATGAAGGGATTATCAGTAATGCTCGAGATGGCGATATTGGCGCTATCTTTGGTATCGGCTTCCCACCGTTCTTGGGTGGTCCATTTAGCTACATGGACAAACTAGGTGCGAGCGAAGTGTCCTCTAAACTGGCAACTTTCTCTCAGTACAACAGCGCATTTGAACCGGCTCCACGCTTGGTACAAATGGCTGAAAATGGCGCCAAGTTTTACGACGAAGCGCAAGAAAAAGCGCAAGAGCCTGTTGCGGATGAGACTGCTGACGCAGAGTAGCTCACTCTGTTAATGCAATCGAAAAAGCGCAAGTCATAACTTGCGCTTTTTTCATACAAAAATTTGACTCACTACTTAGCCTAAAGTGGTTGATGTAACCCCCTTATTTTAAATTGATTTATCAAATTAATGGACGTCAAACATGTCCTAGCTTCACAACCTTGATACTTTTGTATGGTTAATAAATAACCTCGCATGTGTTAAAGTCCCGCCGATTTCAGTTTTTGGGGGTAGCATGTTCGTTGTTTTGAGTCTGATTTTTGCCACGTTATTGTTTTTTGTTGCTTCAGCTAAAGGGATGCCAGCAAAACGTTGGGCTTTTCTAGGTGGCCTGTTTGGTCCGTTTGCGTTGGCATTATTTAATGTACACTACCGCCGAGCGCTTATGCGTTCCATCGCGCAATGTGGGATTATTTGGCGCCCATAACTGTGCAGCCACAATTGGGGCTATTGCACTAAGCTAAGGTGCTGGCCTTGCGATTTGTCTTTGATATGTTTACTCAGGAATGCTTCAAACTGCTCACTTGAAAGCGGTTTGGAGTAATAATAGCCTTGCATTGTTTCACAGCCTAACTTCTGCAATTGCTGTAATTGTTCGATTTCTTCTACTCCCTCGGCGACTACGTGCAAGCCCAAGTTTTGGGCCATGGTGATGATAGAGTCCACCATGTTTTTACCACGCTCATTTTCCATATCCACAATAAATGCTCGATCAATTTTCAGCGTGTGCAGCGGAAAACGTTTCAAATAGGATAATGACGAATAACCCGTGCCAAAATCATCCATAGCGAGATGAATACCTTTGTCGACAAGCGCGTGCATAATGGCGATGGCATGTTCAGGGTTGTCCATTACCGTCCCCTCAGTAATTTCCAATTCAAGGGCACTGGCTGGCAGTTGAGTTTGGGTGAGTATGGTATCAATGCGCAGCGTTAAATCAGCGAGCGCAAATTGTTTGGCTGATAGATTGACTGCTACTCGTTGGTTAAACAACCCCATATCTCGCCATTTTTTTACATCAGCACAGGCCTTTCGCAGTACCACTTCACCAATCTCAATAATTTGCCCAGTTTCTTCTGCGATGGGGATAAATACACCAGGACTGATCAAGCCCTTTTTGGGAGTGATAAAGCGCACCAATGCTTCCATACCGGCAATCTCGCCCGTTTTTATGTCCATTTTGGGCTGATAGAAAACTTCAAAGTGGTCTTTTTTCAACCCAAAACGCATTAGGTTTTCAATTTGCAGACGCTTAACCGCGGCATGGTTCATGGCATCGTTGAAAAAGAGGTAACGGTTGCCCTGTTGTTTAGCGTGATACATCGCGGTGTCGGCGTTCTTCAACAGTACTTGCGGGGTCATACCATCCTCAGGGCTGAGCACTATGCCTATGGATGCGGTGATCGCCAGCTCATGACCTAGCATGCGAAAGGGCGTGGCAATGGTTTTGAGGAATTCTTTACTGGTTGCTGTAATGGTATGAATGTCATTGGTGCCACGCATAACTAGGGCAAACTCATCGCCACCTAAACGATAAAATGAGTCTTGTGATCGTTTGCGTTCAACGAGTCGTTGAGCCAGTTTTATCAACAACTTATCACCTAATTGGTGTCCTAACGAGTCATTGATCTTCTTAAAGTTGTCCAAGTCCATTACCAGTACGGCATGTTGGTTGTCTTTTTCCATGAGCACATCGAGATCAGCAAAAAATTGATTACGATTTGCTAAGCGCGTCAACGAGTCTTGGTTTGATAGGTCATTGAGCGCTTGTTCTGCATTTTTACGTTCACTGAGATCTGAGAACACCATAATGTAGTATTCAACGTTACCTTCTTGGTCGAGTACCTTATCAATGCCTAGCTCCATGCATAGTGTTTGCCCGGTGATCACTGGCATATTGAGTTCGTGTTGAACATGATGCGCTTGGGCGATTGATTTCTTAATGGCGTCACTGCGCTGCACCGTGTGACCGGGCAGGGAAAAAGGATGGCCGTGATGATGTGCACGTGAGAGTCCAAAAAGCTGGGTAAACGCAGGGTTGGTGTCAATGAGGTTGAACTCACTATCATAGATAACCATGGCGTCGGTTAAGTTCTCTACGCAGGTCGCGAACAAGTTTAATCTTTGCTCTGTGGTTTTGATATCGTGAATATCTTTGACTGTGCCCGTCATTCTCACCGGCTGCAGTTGAGCGTTCTTTTCTACCACCTTCCCGCGGTCAAGCACCCAGCGCCATTGACCTTGCTCATCCAACATGCGATAGCTAGCTTCAAAAAATACGGTTTTTTGTGCAAGGTGAGCACGAATTAGCGACTCAACAGTGGGTAGATCTTGCGGGTGGATTCGAGCGCGGTTGGGCGGAAAAGTATGAGCTTCAACACGCGTAGGTTGAGAATGTCGCTCGTCGTTAATGCGAACAACTTCGCCTGTGACAATATTCCAATCCCAGAGAATGTCGCCGCTGCCTTCTAAGGTCGACTTAAGCAACTGTTGCGAATGCCTGAGGTGTTGACGCGAACGCCTAAGCGAAATAATGGCCCAGCCCATGATCACAAGCACGCCAACAAAAATGACCACAGTCGCAATGTACGATGGGCTGTCTATTAAAGATTGGTGAAATTCATCTGCTATGGCCGGATAGCTTGAAACACATGCGAACGCACACAGCACTGAAAGAATCTTGTTGAACACGTTTTGGTACTTTAATCTGGGTTTCATCAAGACTAATTCATGGCGCTTGCAGAGTAAAGCTCGGCGTCGTCTGATGCGTTGCTGTGCGGCAAACTGAGCCACTCCATACGTCTTCTGTGCGGTGCGAATAACTCACCGAGGTAGGCGTGCACTTCATCAAACTCAATCGTCTCTAAGGTACTCAACAAGTTAGCTTGTAATGTGAAATCGACATCAGGATTACTAATAGCTAACCAAAAACGCTGTGAACGCAGGCGTAGATTCTTATCTTTTTCAGCGATTTGACGATATAAGCTCTGTTTGGCTTGTTGCCATACTTCAGTCGGCATGTCGGCAAATTCATTAAAGTAAGCTTTCACAAACGCGTTGTGGTGCTTTAGTAAATCTTTTCCTGCTACCGTAGGTGATTGCACGTAAAAAGCGAGACCTGCGCGAGAATTGAAGGGGGCGTAGCCCGCGCCCACCAGATAGCCAAGCTGTTGTTCGGTGCGCAATGCGTTGAAATAGGGCTGATTGATCAAGTGATTAACCACCATCATTAGCACTTTTTCGCGAATATCATTACTGGTTGCTTGATAGTAAATAACCATCGCATGATCACTACTTGGCAGCGTTACTAGCTGTTGATCAACACTGCTGATTTCATTAAGTGGGCGTGATATTGCTTCAATATTCGCTCGGTGTTGCAAGTGCGCTTGTACCAAACGCAAAAAGTCATAGGCATCCGCAGGGCGCCAATTGCCGTGCAAAAATGCTTCGATATGAATGCCTTCAAAAAATGCTTTTCTAAACTTCTTAAATTGAATATAGCTGGTGCTCTTTAGCGCTTGCGCAAGGGCACTCGGAGTGGGATTCCAAGGCATAATTTGCGCACCGATTCGGCTAAAAATTTCGCTAACGGGCTTATTTTGATTGCTGGACTCCCAGTGACGAACTAGCTGTTTTTTATATTCAGCAAAGCGTTTTGCACAGATATCGGCATTGAACAAGGCATCCAATAGTCCTTGCGCTAACTCAAGTTGGCTCGACGATAATCCGGCTGTGTGCAGTGTGAGTCCGCCTTGGTGCGAAGAAATATGGTAGTTCAAACCAGCCAATTCTGCGGGGTAGAAGCGTTCTGCCACGCAATCGATAAACAAATCGGCGAACAAACGTGTTAATGCCATGTGCTGCACATCTCTTACTGCCAACTTGGAGTCAAGAGCGAGATAAAAGTGGCCTTTAGCGACGCGGTAGGTCGCATCTTGTTTAAACCAAAAGTTGAAACCAGGATGCGAGGCGAGCTTTTCCGGTATTCTGCTCGGAGCAACAAGTTCGTGTAGTACACACGGACGCTGCAAATAGGGGTTCACCGAAGGCAAAGACATGGTGCTTAGTGGCGTGTCTATCGCCGCTAATGCTTTGAGCCACGCCTTGTCCAAATATTTGGTGTAATAGGGGGTGTTGTACCACTGTGTGGTCTTGGTTGAGCTTACACCTGGGTGAATTAAAACTAAGCGCATATTCTCTGGCGTTAGCCAGCCTAGCACCTGAGAAAACTGTGCTTTATCGTACCCAGCCATGAGGTAATCACCGTAGAGATAGTGATCACTGGGGTAATGATGCATGTTTACACTAACACCACTGACCCAATCAAGAAGACGTGCTTTTTCTTGGTTATCAAAGGCGATTTGCAGCAAGGTTTGCTTATCGCGATATAAGGCCTGTAACGAGTCTGTGTTTTGTTTGATGAGGGTGATGTAGGCAAACACCATCTCGACGATGTCTTGATAGTATTCGATACCTTCGTCGGTCAGCGCTAAGCTAATATTGAAGTCTTTAAAATTGCTGCCGTTAATGCCACCGCCTGCTGATAATGCATTGATCCAGCCCTGATTTTTGAGAATTGAGTGCAAAGACCCTTCGCCTTCGTAACCCAAAAGATGGGCGAGAAAGCTCACAGTTTTATGTTTATAAAACTCGTCAATGCTAGGCATGGCAAAACTGATGATCAGCTTTTGCAGATGCTTGTGTGGCTCGATGTGTAACTCAAGCGCTAAATCTTCTTGACGATATAAAGGCTCAGCAATCGGTGGTTTCTTTTCACCGGTGGTAGCAATAGCGCAAAACAAGTCTTGCGCCCATTGTTTTAATTGCGCCAGTGGCTGCGGGCCACATAATACTAGGGTCATCCACTGCGCTTGATAATGATTACTAAAAAACGCTTCCAACTCCGTTTTCATAGGGCCTTTATCATCGCTGAGGGTATTCATATTTCCCACAGAGAATTTTGCAAATGGATGCTTTGGATTCACGGTTTCTTTGTGCGCTTGGTATATACGACGACCATCGTCCTTAATTTTTAATTTAAATTCGGCATCAATGGCATTGCGCTCTTTTTCAATTTCTTGCTCATTAAATAAAGGCGAAACAAAGAGCTGGCTGAACCTTTCGAGCGCTGGGAAAAAGTATTGTTGCGTAATATCGAAGTAGTAACAGGTATGCTCAGTGCCAGTCCAGGCATTGCTCGTGCCACCGTGATGGCTAATGAAATCGTGAAATTCTCCGGCTTCAGGGTATTGCTTTGTACCTAAAAAAAGGAGATGCTCAACAAAGTGAGCAAGACCCTGGCGATGCCAAGGATCGTCAAAATGACCAGTGTTGACTGTAAGTGCAGCCGCTGCTTTTGGGCTTTCTTTGTCTTCGACAAGCAGCACTCTTAGACCATTGTGCAGTGTCAGTGGTTGGTACAGTCTGTTATCATTGCGGCTGATATTCAATTATTGCTCCTGAAACTAAAAAGTAACAAGATGTTCAGGGCCAGCGGTTACGGCAAAGTGCCTACCTGAATATCGATTGTAAAGCTAAACTATAGCGAATATAGCGCCTTAATGGCTAGCTTTTGTGGCAAAACTTTTTCTCTAATTAGTTGATTTCACACAAATGAAAACAATTTTAATCATGCGTCATGGCGACGCACAGCCACAGCAAGGACCCGATCACTTGCGTGCGCTTACAGCCATCGGAAATCAACAGGCCGATGAAGTCGGTGAGTGGTTGGCACAGCGCTTTAACCCAACAGGTTTGTTGGTGAGCCCTTATGTCCGAGCACAACAAACAGCTGACGGGGTGAAAAAACATTGTCGCCAGTTTGCCTTTGAAGAAACGACCAGTGACATAATCCCCAGTGCCGACGCGCAGCGAGCCATCGATTATCTTCGTGCATTAATTGAAGTGCATCCTGATGTGGATACGTGGTTATTGGTTGCGCACATGCCAATCGTTAGTTACATGGTTGCGCAGTTATGCCCAGAAAAAATGCCTATTTTCCCGACTTGTGGGGTGGCGGATATCGGCTATGACGAAGAGTCAGGTAAGGCGCAGTGGCGGGCTCTATACAGCCCGCAAGAACGGGTTTAACCGCCAGCAATTTTAACTTTAAAGCCTGCGGTCTCTAACAGCCCTTTCAGTTTGTCGCGATCGTCGCCTTGAATTTCAATGACGCCGTTTTTTACTGCGCCGCCTTGACCCATTTTTGATTTTAGCTGCTTGGCCAGTTGCTTCAGGTCATGTTGTTCAGGGTCGATACCTACAACTAACATCACCCCTTTACCTTTACGCCCTTTGCTTTGGCGTTCAATGCGAATCGCACCATCTTTGAATAGTTTAACGTCTAATGGCTGAGTTTCAGCTGGAGCTTTGATACGCCCCGTGGCTGTTGAGTACACAAGATTGTTATCACTCATACATAACACTCCTATAAAAATATCCGCCAAGTTTAACATATTTCATGTTTGGATATTGCTAAATAACAATGGCGGCCTATATTTTAAACACGTACATAATTCAGCAGCTTAGGAAGAGGTAATGAGTTTAAATCAGCATTATGATCAAAGTAGTAACACGCTGGTAATAGCTATAAAGGACAAGTTTGATTTCAATCTAGTACAAGACTTTCGCTCAGCGTACGCAGAAATTAATCCGCAAGCGAAAAGCGTGGAAATTGACTTGAGAGAGACCAGCTACATGGACAGTTCAGCACTGGGTATGTTGCTGAATATGCACAAAGCGTTAAAAGGGCAGGTTGAAGCGATTTCTATTCGCAATGCTAACGCCCAGTTAAAGAAAATTCTGCAAATTTCTCGATTCGATAAGAAGTTCACGATTGATTGAGAACTTACCAAACGAGTTAAGCGAAGTAGAAGACTGTGCGCCTCCATTGGTGTTAGTGGTTGATGATGAGGCGCTTAATCGACAACTACTTCGCATAATGCTCGAGCGCGAGAACTATCGCGTTATCGACGCAGAAAATGGCGCACAAGCCGTTGCTATGATGGCTGAGTATGAGGTTGATATCGTGCTACTCGATATCATGATGCCGGTCATGAACGGTTACTTAGCAGCGCCAAAAATCAAAGAATTCTCCAAATCAGGTTACCTTCCGATTATCTTTATTACTGCGTTAGAAGATGGCGCAGCGCTGGCCAAATGTTTGGATGTCGGTGGGGATGACTTTATGCCCAAGCCCTTTGAACCGCAAATCCTCAAGGCAAAATTACGGGCCCACTTAAGAATTAGGCAGTTGTTGGCTCAGTCTGTGAAACAGACACAAGCCCTAACTTATTACCAAAACCAAACCGAACGAGAGCATGAGTTGGTCGAGCATATATTTGCCAATGCCCTCAAGCGCTCTGCTAAAACTCCGAAGGGGTTGGACTCGCATTTATCGCCAGCAGCGATGTTTAACGGCGATGTATTCTTAAGCGCTGTAGCGCCAAATGGATCCCAATATTTTATGCTCGGTGATTTCACGGGGCATGGTTTAGCTGCTGCCACAGGAGCTTTGCCCGTTTCACGTATTTTCTACACCATGGCCGAGAAGAATCTGTCGGTGAGCGATATTGCCAGGGAGATGAACCGCTGTTTGGATCAACTGCTACCTTCACACATGTTTTGTGCCGCGACCATATTCGAGATAAATGCATCTGCTAATAGCGCGACATTTTGGATGGGAGGGCTTCCCGATGGCTTTCTTATCAGCCAAAATGGCGATGTGCAGTTAAGCCTTGAATCCATGCATATGGCACTGGGCGTACTTGAAGATGATGAGTTTGAGCGAGATGTGGTGCACGTTTCATTGCACGAAGGGGCTCGGATTGTCCTATACACTGACGGTATCACAGAAGCAGAAAACCGCCATGGAGAGCAATTCGGTTACGACCGACTTACTGAGGCATTCAGTGCGCAGCATAAGGTGACGACTGAGCAAATAATCGAGCGTGTGCGTAACTTTACCCAGTGTGAGTTACAACAGGATGACTACAGTGTGGTGCTGGTTGACCCAATACCTCATGAAGTTGATTCATCGCGCAATAAGGCGATTAGTCCGCTTCCTGTATCATTGAATTTAGCGCTCGATGCGCAGCAATTAAAAACTTTAGATCCCGTTGCTCAGCTTATCGACTTGGTTGCTAACCTGCCAGGTTTGAACTCCCACAAGTCATCACTTTTCATCCTTTTATCAGAAGCCTATAACAATGCTTTGGAGCATGGAATCTTAGGGTTAGATTCACAAATGAAGCTCTCGGATGATGGCTTTGTCGAATACTATTCGCTGCGTGAAACTCGGCTCAGTGAGCTCGTTGAGGGGGAGATCAGCATTAATATTGAGTATCAGCCGCATAATCGCTCTCTTATCTTGAGTGTCACTGACTCTGGAGAAGGGTTTAAAGTAAAGAGCCAACAACGAGACCAAAGTTACCGAAGTTTTGGCCGAGGCATTACCTTAATGCATGAAATTGCAGAACAAGTTCGCTATAACCAAAGCGGCAACCAAGTGTTCGTTACCTACCGTATTCAATAGTCTCTCACGATCGCCTAACTAATTATTGCGCGTTGTATTTCCCCTATGTTAGCATCCATCTGAAGTTTTAGATGTTTGGACGGCTAAATGGCTTTTTCATATAACGACGCGGCGCAACTACAAAGTGATGCGCACTACACACAAAATTATCAAACTCAGTTGCGTGACTACCTAGGTGAAGCTGCGCCCCAGGTGCAATGGCAATACTTGATCCCAGAGTTGGGAGAGGGCGGTGCATGCAGTTTATTTGGTCATCTACAAGACGAGCCATTTAGCCTAACAGAGCACCTAGATACAAATGCACAACCGCAGTTGTCCAAACTTCAGGCGATAGTCGATTTTGTCGTTGAGCAAAGTGGTGTGGATTGGTTTGGTATTTATCAGTCTCGCGATGTCGACGGTGAACCACAATTACTAAAATTAGCCTATCATGGTGCGCCGAGCCGTCCATTGTTTCCAATTAACGAAGCCTTCGCTGCCACCAGTAACAATGTACAGGTCGTCATGTCTGGAAAAGCGCGCATTATCAATGATGTGGAAGACTATGTTGCCAAGGGTGGCGAATACTATACATGCGACCCTAAAGTGAAGTCAGAATCCTGCTTGCCGCTTTATTCGCAGCAGGGTAAAGTAGTGGGCATAGTCGATGCGGAAGCATTCAGCAAAGATTTTTTTACCCCCGAACGTATTGCCCTATTAGTTGCCGCTTGCCAGGAAATTGTCGAGCACTTACCAGCGTAATGTGTACCGGGATCTACGCTAACCACAGAGATAAATAAAGAGAGTTCCATGTTCTCACAATTAAAACCATTACCGACTGATCCTATCCTTGGACTGATGGCTGCGTTTAAAGCTGATACCAATGCAAACAAAATTGACTTAGGTGTTGGCGTTTACAAAGATGAGCACGGTGATACCCCCGTGCTACGTGCAGTAAAAAAAGCGGAAGAATTTCGTTTAGCGAATGAAACTACCAAGACCTACATTGGTCTGGCAGGTAATTTGGATTATTGTCAGAAGATGGAGCAATTGCTGCTAGGTGATGCGCACCCAGCGTTGCTTGCTAACCGCGTACGCACGGCTCAAGCACCAGGTGGTACTGGCTCGTTGCGTGTAGCGGCTGAATTTATCAAACGCTGTAACAATGACGCGACGGTTTGGGTAACAACGCCAACATGGGCCAATCATATCAGCCTATTTGAAGCGGCAGGTTTAACAGTAAAAGAATACCCTTACTACGACTACGAGAATAAGGGTTTACTGTTTGATCAAATGGTCAACGCTCTTAGCCAAATCCCAGCGGGTGATGTGGTACTTCTACACGCATGTTGCCACAACCCAAGCGGCATGGATCTTAATGCTGAGCAGTGGAAAACCGTGACCGAAATCGCGAAAGCACAAGGTTTCACAGTGTTAGTTGATATTGCATACCAAGGTTTTGGTACTAGCTTAGACGAAGATGCTGCAGGTCTACGTCACCTTGCTTCGCAAGTGGAAGAATTGATCATCTGTTCTTCTTGTTCGAAGAACTTTGGCCTGTACCGTGAACGTATTGGTGCGTGTTCAATCATATCTAAGGATGCGGCGGCTGCGGATGTTTCTAACTCAGTGATGCTAAGCGTAGTTCGTAGTATTTACTCAATGCCACCTGCACACGGTGCTGATATCGTAAATACCATTCTTTCTAGCTCTGAGCTAACCACTATGTGGCATGAAGAGCTGGATGAAATGCGCTCTCGTATCAATGGCTTGCGTTCGTTACTAAAAGAAAAGCTAAATGCCAAGTGTGAAGGCATGGATTTCTCATTCATTGAGAACCAACACGGTATGTTCTCGTTCCTTGGTATTAACAAAGAGCAAATCGATCGTCTGCAAAAAGAATATTCAATTTACATCGTGGGCTCTAGCCGAGTAAACGTTGCGGGTATTAGCGAAGCGAACATTGATTACTTCGCAAATGCAGTTGCTGATGTAACTAAATAACCTAAGTAATTAGGCACAGAAAAAGCCAGCATTGATGCTGGCTTTTTTGTACGTAAACAAAAGGTGTTAGGCTTCTTTTGTTTTTAACTCAGTGACGTTTTCATCGTTTTTAACCGCTTTTGATTTTTTTGCGGCTTTCTCTGATGATGGTACTGAGCCTTTAAGTACTTGCATAAAGTCTTCTTTTTGCTTAGCAATTTGTAGCGCTAGGCTTTCAACTTGTTGCTCACTCAATGGCACGTCTACCGCGCTGATCAAGCTTTCTAAGTTTTCTGCAATATCGAGCATCTTGTCATAAGCATCGGCTTCTTTCTTACTAGTAAAGGTCATGCGCTCGACTCCATCTCTTTCTACTACGTACTTAACCACAACAGCCATGGGATCTCCTAACTATACTGTTTTTTTATACAGTGAGATTAGAGGTTAGTACTGTAATCGTCAAGGAGTTTTTGATTTATAAAAACTCTAGTTCCTAATTTGACAACAATTGCATTATCAACTTTATTTATAAAAGCGGTACAAAGGAAGACTCATTACTTTAAGGAGAGAAGTATGAAACTAGCTACAGCTACAGCCCTTTCATTACTATTAAGTATTTCAACACCACTGATTGCAAAGCCAGTGGACACAGTAAATGTTGAAAATAAAGTAATGGATAAAGTGAGTATCAATAAGGCGTCGGTGGAACAACTGCAGTCATTACCAGGGATTGGTCCGTCAAAGGCTGCTGCGATTGTTGATTATCGTCAGCAAAATGGAAAGTTCACTGCCATCGAACAATTGCAAAATGTGCCAGGGATAGGGAGTAAGCTATTGGCAAAAGTAAAAGATCGGATCACGCTTTAATGCGTAGGAAGTGAGAGTAAGCCAAGGCAGCGTTAGCTGCCTTTTTTGTACTGACTGATAGCTTCATCGAGGTGTAAGCACGCAAAATAATGGCGTACGGGCAGCACCAATATGGGATAAGCTATACCGGCTAGCAGCAACCAAGGCAGCATGCTCCAACCTTCGAATCGCACCAAGAGTAAAAACAGTGGCGTGATCAGTAAGAGTTTCAAAATATTCATGAAAATTCTTTGTTGAGGCTGCAACAATGCTAACGCATCAGCCACCAAAGCGAGACGCTCACGGTGGCTAAATGATTGCAAAGCTGGAATTTGACTGGCGAGAAAATAAATCATGCGTTTTTAGGTTTAAATAGCAAACTAGCAATAGTCACTATGATAGCAGCAGCGGCCAGTGCAGCGAAGATTACTTGCATCCAACCAGGCATAGATAAGCCTAAAAATTGCCAATCAATGTTGCCGCAGTCACCTGTTGCAGCGAAAAAGCTTGGGATCCATTCATGTAGGGGCATAAAGCTTGGGAAGTTAGGTTCAAACTCACAAACAAATGCAAACGGGTCGGTGGTGGTTTGCATCATGATGTGCTCCCTGGCGATGAGCAGACCCCAGATACTGGCCACCAACCAAGTGGCAAAGCCAAGCAAACGTGACCACATTTGCGCTGGGTTTATAGCGCCCAGTAGGCCTGCTGCAAGCACGCCCAATACCGCGGTACGTTGATAAATACACATGATACAAGGCGCTAAGTCCATCGCGTATTGAAAATACAAGGCAGTTGCCTCGAACAAAAAAGCAATCAATGCCAATAACAACCAAGGAGCACGTGTGCGCGAGATGCTACTTAACCAACTCATAATATTCTCTTTTTAATTTTTATTCAGGGGATTATGCCCACGCTATCTAGGCTATGCAAGTGCATACGCTGATACCACTCAGCGCTTCTGATGCTAGTGTTCGTCGGTTGCGTTGTCATCTTGCAAGGCGAGTCGACAAATAAGCCATTCCTGCACTATTATTTTTATATAGTTATCAATAATTCATGCCAAATTGAGGCTGTATTTGTATTTTGAACTGTCAGAGGATAGCTTGATTATAGGGACATAATTCTACCAGAGTGTGTTGGGTTGATTTTGTAGCGATATGAAGTGGCCTCCCAAGCAAAGAGGGAACGATGAAATTGAAAATGGTATTAGCAACAGCCTCACTATTAATCGCAGGTCATTGCATTGCATCTCAACAAGAACAAGACAAAGAGCCTGCTCCCACGCCTCAAAAGGAACAAAGCGCAGAGTCTTCAAGCACGTCTACTTTAGAAGAGACCGCTGATTATCTTAGGGGCAATCTCGATGTATTTATGCAAGATACCGCCGCTTGGTTGGACGGTTTATCTATGTATGAATCTGATACCCATAGAGCGAGGGCGAAAGGGTATGTGCAACTGTCTTGGTTACCACAAAGAGCTAATCTAGGCGAATTTGACGCTAAGTTTAAGGTTAAATTTTATCTTCCCAAATGGGAGAACCGCATATCCCTTGTATTAGATAATGACGATGAAGATGATTTGAAGCTTGATTATGAAGCAGAGCCGATTATTCAAGAGGACTCAGATAGGTTAAATATCGCATTACAATCACTAACAGAGTTTGAAAACTTACTGTCATTAAAGTATCGATTGGGGCTATCTCGTGGTCAGCTTTACGCTCGAACAGAGCTAAAGAAAAGTTTCGTTTTCAGTAACTTTGAATTCAGTGTCAGTCCTCGAATTGACTACTTTTCTTCTGATGGTTGGGCACCGGGCCTTAAATCGGCAGTAACCTATCCAATGGGCAAGGACCTAATTTCCGCGTCAGTGAGCTGGCAAAAATTTCAGTTTGAGCCTTACGCAGAAGAAAAGGCTGGCATTTATTGGGTAAGAAACCTCGAAGATGAAAAGTTATTGGTCAGTGGTGTGCAGTACGTTAAATATTCCGATGGGATCGATGCATACTTAACATCGGTTCGCTATCGCGAAAAGATCTACAAAGATTGGGCATACCTTGAAGTCGAGCCTTTCGTTCTGTTTAAGAAACCTTTGGACTACCGTCGAGAATTTGGCATAGGCTTGAGGCTCATCTCTACATACGGCGAATAGGCGAGGGGTGTCAGTTTCATGGCATTCATTATACAAACCACCACACCAAATTTTCATCGCTTTTGTTAGCGCTCATTTCGCCAGTGGCTCCTGCAACTAAACAGGGTATGCTACCAAGAAGACCTCGCTAACTAGCTATTTGGGTGGACAGAAGGAACCATTTGTAATGGTAAAAATTTTTATTTTCGTTTTATTGATGCTTTTTACAAGCTACGGATTTGCGAACGCTCAACATGAATATGATTCTGACACTGCTGAGTACATACAATCTATTTATTGGCTAACGAATACTGAAGATAGCGCTATCGTATACTCACGATTTGAAGGTTTCTTCGAACTCAGGGATTTAATCGACCAGACAATTCTGGCTGGTATCGCATCTTCACAAATTGATGGGACGTCAAATAGTGCAGACAAGCTACTTCTAATGATGCCAGAGCAGGAGAATATTTTAGAGATACTCATAACTGATAACCATCTCATTTTTAAAGGCCTAAAATATCAGGTGGATAGTGATTTGATAAATAGAATAAAAGCCATGAATGACTATCGTATTGAGAAAGGTGATTTAATCTCAGAGAGTATGCTAACCATTGCCAAGGAAAGGTTTGGTAGCAAACTCTAAGCTACCCCGAGAAGCAGGTATTATTGCCAGCGAACAGCATTGGCTGCGCTATCCACGTATAATTTGGGCGTACCGCCGTACAATAATGACATAAAGCACAGATTCGCCCTAACTCATTTTTGCCCCTAAACGAGTTAACGTAAATACTCTAAGGGTGGCTTTGAGCTAAGCTCGTACAACAAAGGGCTAATGTGTAGCATCGACATGATCAATCAACAATTCGTTAAAGGTACAATAAGACTAGCCAGCGAACAGCAAAGCAAAAGGTGGACAATGCGCCGTGAGCTTTTAAGTCCTCGATATACAACTCAGTGGCGTGATACTCCGAGGATTTTATGTTGAATTAAAGAAAGTCACCGAGACTCTCTATGAATACATAACAGGCCAACCAGAGGAGTTACTATTCAGAGGTAGTGTTGAACATATTCCATACAAAAGATAAGGTAATCCAAAAGCATAATAAAATGAAGGGAAATATGATTGAGGGAATAGACATACACGCTTACCTATGGGCGTTATTTTGCGGAGCCATAATTGTTCTCGCCATCAAAGCGAAATCTAATCACACGAAACGAATTGAGCAAATTGCTGAAACTCAGCGTCAAAAGGAAAACCTTGAAAAGGAATCTGTTGAGAGTCAGGTTTCCAAGCTTGAAGACGAGTTTGATGAAATTGAAAAGAAAATAACGTCTGGCCAAGAAAGCTTTAAAACTCTCGAGAAAACTAATTCTAAGCTTGAGCTAGAGAGAGAGTACATCGAAGTTGGATTGCTTCCACCTGTTTATCGCTTTGATGACAGAGAAGAGCTTAAAGCTCAAATCAATAAATGTTATGCGGATCAGTACCGTGCCATAAGCAGAGGCTTGGCAACAGACGCATACTCAAAATGGGAGTGGTTTGGCTGCGAAAAAACTGGTGCGCGAATGGTCGAAGATTACCGGTATCTTTCGCTCAAAGCATTCAATGCAGAATTTGATGCCATACGGAAAACAATGCGCCATTCAACTTACAATACGGCAGTTAATAAACTACATCGTGTAAACGAACAACTTGGTAAACTGGGCGAGACGGCTAATGTAACCATCTCAGCAGAATTCTTTAATCTGAAAATCGATGAGTTAAACGCTTGGCATCGAGAACTCTTATACAGAGAAAGACAGAAAGCGGAGAGGAAAAAACAACAAGCTATCCTCCGTGAGCAAAATAATCAATCCGAAGATGAAACCGATGACCTTGAAGACGAAATATCTTATCGGAGCTCTGATCTGAAAAAAGCCCAAGCCTTAGCTTTAAAACTCCACGGGGCAAGCGCTAAAGCCATGGAAGAAAGAATCCAAAAGATGAAATCTGAAATTGCCAAGTTAGAAAATAAATTTCAACGCGCAACCTCGCAAGCACAGATCACAAAGGTCGGCTACATATATGTCATTTCAAACCTAGGTAGTTTTGGAGAGGGTGTTGTTAAAATCGGAATGACTCGAAGACTCGAACCGATGGATCGCATTAATGAACTCGGTGACGCAAGCGTACCGTTTAAATTCGATGTGCACACGATGGCATTTGTACAGAATGCTCCAGAAATAGAGAAGAAACTTCATAGAAAGTTTGACGAACAACGAGTGAATGTGGAAAACAATCGAAAGGAGTTTTTCAAGGTAAGCCCCCAGGAAGTAAAAGCTGCAATGGACGAACTGAATGTGTCAAGCGACTGGTACTTTGATGTAGAAGCCAAGGAATACAGAGAAAGTATTTTGATTCGTGAAGCAATGAACAAGCAATCGCACGAAAACCTAACTGGGTCACTTCCAGCATCAATATAAGGATATAACCATGCTCATAACAATTATATTATTCATTTGTGCATTAGGTGCATTTTTCTTGTGGAGGAAATCATGTGCAGCGCTTGAAATGGCCGAAGCAGATGGTAAGAAAGTTAGAGATGCTTACTTCCCTGTATCGAGAGCAGAAGACAAGCTAAAACAAATTAAAGAGAAATATTCAGACTTACAGATAAAGTACAGGAAGACATTCAGCAGGCTACGTGACAACAAAAAAAAGCTTTCATTGTACAACCTTGGCGTGGGTACCTCTGATGATACTTCTTACGCATTTATATCGGAAACGAAAGAAGTCAGAAAAATTGAAGCAGAACTTGCTCAAGTTAAAGAAGACTTAAAGGAAATGGTAAAAAACAAAACAGCTTGTATCTGCAGTATGAGTAAAGACGTAAGAGTTAATGGTCGCAAGGCTGGCGCTACAAAACTATTCAATCGTGAAATAAAACTCCGGATCCGCTGTTTAGATAATGAGTTTAAAGCGGCGTCTTCAATGGTTGATTGGAACAACATCAATAGACTATCTCAACGCGCCCGAGAAACATTCGACGATATAAATAACTCAGGCCGTATAGTTAAGACACAATTGTCTGAAAGTTATTTCAGGTTAAAAAATAAAGAGCTCCGACTAACATATGAATTGAACCAGATTAAAGCTGACATCAAAGAAGAACAACGTGAAGAAGCACGTATCGCGAAAGAAGCAGAGCGAGAAGAAAAGCGTATAATTGATGCTGCGAATAAAGCTAGGAAAGAGCGTGAGATTATGGAGAAGCTGGTTGCGCAGGAGTTGAGCAAACTAGAATCCAGCTCTGATGAGCAAAAGGAACTCTACGAGCTGCACAAATTGGAACTGGAAGTGTTGAAGAAAAGAGAAGTTCGCGCACAATCGCTCGCTCAACAAACACGAGCAGGTTACGTTTATATAATCTCTAATAGGGTGTCATTTGGAGATGGGATGGTAAAAATTGGCATGACTCGAAGAGCAGATCCAGATGAGAGAGTCAAAGAACTCGGAGATGCTTCTGTACCAGAGCTGTTTGATGTCCACGCATACATATATTCGGAAGATGCGCCGAGTTTAGAGAAATTTCTACATAACGAATTCAGCAAACAAAGAGTCAACCTAGTAAATCATCGCAAAGAGTTCTTTAAAGTGGATGTTCAAAGCGTTGTTAAGGCACTCGACAATTACCAAGAAGAGTTTGAGCTCGAGTTGGAGCCGCATAAAGACACTGACACTTTAGCAGTGGCATATACATAATGACAAGCTGCTGTGCGGTGGCTTTTGTATTGCGTTACTCACACCTTAGCAAGGCGTTGCCAACATCTTCCTCTCGCACAGAGCGGCCCTTCGGCTCTAACTCATAAATGTCCAAATATGCGTTATGCTCAATGTTTGCTTACACTCAATGATAGCCTTAAGACCGCAAGTGGCACTTATGCGAATTCGGCCACTAACACAAAGCTACCTCCCACCTCATACGTTAATTTCACAACATAGAAACTATCAAACAAACTTCTTCAGCACATTTTCATCGCTTTTTGTTAGCGCTCATTAAGCCAGTGGCTCCTGCAACTCGAATTTCTAACATCAATGAATAAGGGCTCTGCATTGGCGTTACTCTATAACCAAAATCTCGTCATGCCGCAGATTCTCATTTTGAATGGCACTCGCCACAAAATCATTACGGCGAAGTTTTCTTGTTAGTTGCTAATCATCTGGTACAATCAGTCTGATAACTAGAATGAATTAATCCCGTAGTGAATTGGACGTTGAATGAGAATTTTTAAAGCAAAAAGCCCAGCTGGATTCGCTGAGGAATACATAGTTGAGTCCATCTGGAATGGTGAGTTTCCGCCAGGCTCGATTCTACCGGCCGAGCGAGAATTATCTGAATTGATCGGTGTAACTCGCACGACACTACGTGAAGTATTGCAGCGTCTAGCCCGCGATGGGTGGTTAACGATTCAACACGGTAAACCTACACGTGTAAACAACTTTTGGGAAACTTCAGGTCTTAATATTCTAGAAACGCTAGCTCGTTTAGATGAAGACAAAATGCCTGAATTGACCGACCAATTGCTATCAGCACGCACAAACCTCAGTGCTATTTATATGCGTGCAGCGATCAAAATTAATCCCGAGCGTGTAAAAGAAATTGTTGCAGACCGAGAGACGGTTGAAGACACAGGTCAGGCGTTCGCTGATTACGATTACTGGGTGCACCACCAACTAGCAAGTGCTGGTAACAACAAAATTTATGTGTTGATCCTCAATGGTTTTAAAGGGTTTTACTCTAAAATCGGTAGCCATTATTTCTCTGACCCGCGCACACGTGAATTAGCGCGCCAGTTTTATTTAGACTTGGCTGAGTTAGCAGACAAGCATGATCATGATGGTGCTATCTCGTTGATGCGTCGATACGGTCATCAAAGCGGCCAAATCTGGCAAGAGATTCGCTCTGATATGCCAGAAAATATTATGGATTAATAAGAAGCCTGCGTAAGCGGGCTTTTTTGTGCCTCACAATCCAAGAATTTCATCATCATTTTTATCGATTGCTGCTATCGTTAAATGCGATTGTTCTTTTGCGCGCTAGCTCAGTAACATAGCGTCCAAGAATAAATGCATGTTTTTTTTAGTTGAGGGTTGTTTTTCAACGGCTCAGCACTATATCTATGTGCAGGAAAAAATACAGACGAGGCGATGTCGTCGTCTCTGTCGCAAAGTACGATAAACTCAAACTATTTTGGAGAATAAAATGGGTGTATTAGTAGGCCGCAAGGCACCAGACTTTACAGCTGCAGCAGTGCTAGGTAATGGCGAAATCGTAGACGCTTACAACCTTCACGAGACAATCAAAGGCAAGAAAGCAGTTATCTTTTTCTACCCACTTGATTTCACTTTCGTTTGTCCATCAGAGCTAATCGCTTTCGACAAGCGTTATGAAGAGTTCCAAAAGCGTGGCGTTGAAGTAATCGGTGTTTCTATCGATTCACAATTCTCACACAACGCATGGCGTAACACTGCTGTTGCAGACGGTGGTATCGGCCAAGTTAAATATGCACTAGTTGCTGACGTTAAGCACGAAATCTGTCAAGCGTACGATGTTGAGCACCCAGAAGCAGGCGTTGCTTTCCGTGGTTCTTTCCTAATCGACGAAGAAGGCACAGTACGTCACCAAGTAGTTAACGACCTACCGCTAGGCCGTAACATCGACGAAATGCTTCGTATGGTTGACGCGCTAGCGTTCCACAGCGAGCACGGTGAAGTATGTCCAGCTGGTTGGACTGAAGGTAAAAAAGGTATGGACGCAAGCCCTGAAGGTGTTGCTAAGTTCCTATCTGAAAACGAAGGCGACCTATAAGGTTTACCCTCGTTTGAAAAACCGCGCTTAGGCGCGGTTTTTTTGTGCCTAAGTATTTGCGAAAAGCTGAGATACCCAGCAAGATGATTCGTAGATATAACACTAAGGAACAACGTCATGCGCTGGTTAAGGTGGCAAATAGGACGCCAGTTGTCTGGATACGATAAGATGTTTTTAGCGGGCGCGTTGTGGCCGATAAAATTTGATTGTTACTTACTGCGCTTCAAACAAGGCAGCTTTATAAAGCGCCATACAGACACAGTTGCAGCAGGCCGCCATTACCGCCTTAATGTAGTCTTAAAAACGGCTAAGAAGGGCGGTGAGTTTGAATGCGAGCAAGCTATCTATGCCAGTAAGCGTATCAAGCTATTTCGACCAGACATTAATGCTCATGCCGTTACCTTGGTGGAAGAAGGTACGCGCTATGTATTTAGCATCGGTTGGATACGCGGCGATAAGACATAAAAAAAACCGCCCTTGGGCGGTTTTTCTAATTTTGCTTATTGAAAGCTTACAGCGCGACGCTCTTTGCGTGGACCACGGCTTTTAGCATTTGGGTCACGGAAGCTACGCTTTTTACCTTCGTTGCGGTCAGTGCGCTCGCGTGAAGGGCGTGAATCACGCTGCTCACGAGGAGCACTAGCTTCACTTGGGCTTAACGTTAGCTTCATTGGGCGCTTACAGATATATACTTTCTGGAAGTGCGCAACTTTCTCAGCAGGCATGCCCTGTGGCAGTTCTACCGTGCTGTGTGCGTCAAACAAACGGATATCGCCAATGAACTTGCTAGAGATATCAGCTTCGTTGGCAATCGCGCCAACAATGTTCTTAACCTGAACACCGTGCTCGCGGCCAACTTCGATGCGGTATGTATCCATCGGAGTGTTTGACTCACGACGCTCGCGACGTGGCTTATCACCGTCACGACGACTACGGTCACCGCGATCGCCACGCTCAGAACGCTCACCACGACGGTCATTACGCTCACCGCGCTCTGAACGTTCTTTCGCTTGGATTTCTTCAACTTTAAGCGGAGTTTGTTGCTGTGCTAAACAAAGTAGTGCAGCAGCTAGCTCGCTTTGGCTCAATTGCAGCTTGTTACCGATAGAGCTTGCAACTTGTGCAAAGAACTCGCTGTCTTTGTGCTCAAGTGCCGCTGCAATCTTAAGTTCCAGTGCATCGATACGCTTTTGCTCAACCATTTTCGCGCTAGGAAGTTGTACTTCAGCAATATCGCTCTTAGTGTGACGTACGATGTTCTTAAGCAAGTAACGCTCGTTACCTTTAACGAACAAAATCGCTTTACCTTGGCGGCCAGCACGACCTGTACGACCGATACGGTGAACGTATGCTTCGCTGTCTTGAGGGATATCGTAGTTAACAACGAGGCTAATGCGTTCTACGTCAAGACCACGTGCAGCAACGTCAGTTGCGATAACGATGTCTAGTAAACCATTTTTCAAGCGGTCAACTGTGCGCTCACGCGCTTGCTGATTCATATCACCGTTAAGTGGTGCAGCAGAGAAGCCTTCGCGCTCTAGTAGCTCAGCAAGCTGAACGGTATCGTTACGAGTACGAACGAATACGATAGCCGCATCAAATGTTTCCGCTTCTAGGAAGCGAACAATTGCTTTGTTCTTGTGAACGCGTGCTTGCCAGTATACTTGCTCAATAGTTGATACTGTGCTGTTACGCGGAGTAATGCGTACTTGCTCAGCATTTTGCAAATAAGTGTTACAGATTGACTGGATCTGTTTTGGCATAGTTGCAGAGAACAAACAGGTTTGTTTGCTTTCTGGTGTTTGTGCCATGATGCTTTCAACATCATCGATAAAGCCCATGCGTAGCATTTCGTCAGCTTCGTCAAGCACAAGCGCGCTTAGACGAGATAAGTCGATTGACTTACGGCTGATGTGGTCAAGTAAACGACCAGGTGTTGCTACGATGATTTGCGCGCCACGACGAAGTGCGCTCAGCTGGATACCGTAGCTTTGACCACCATATAGCGCTAGTACTTCAACGCCTTTGGTGAATTGAGCATACTGCTCGAACGCTTCAGCTACCTGAATAGCAAGCTCACGAGTTGGAGTAAGTACAAGGATTTGCGGGTACTTAGCATCAGCATCGATGTTGTTTAATAAAGGCAATGCAAAGGCAGCAGTTTTACCTGTACCTGTTTGCGCCATTCCCAAGACATCCTTTTTGTCGAGTAAAAGGGGGATACACTGGGTCTGGATCTCGGAAGGAGTCTCATAACCCAACTTATCCACTGCTTTCAAGATTGCAGGAGAAAGGTTCAACGACTCAAAGGTGACTTGTTCTGACATTAAAACGCCTTAAGGAATTCAAAGAGGCGCGCATTGTACAGGAATGAAGCAGTAATTGCTTGTATAAATTGAAACTATTTCCTATGTACTTGGTTTTGTATGAAATTTAATCAGCGCCAAAATCGGTAATTAACGCTTTATTGACAAAAGTGTTTGTTTTTAACGATTTTTAAGTTGTAAAAAAGGGTCGTAAAAACGCAAAAATGCCGGGAAAAAGCCCGGCATTTTTCTGCTTATTCTTGGTACAAGCCAAGGTTTGCTTTGGCGTATGCTTCGAACTCTGTGAAGCCACCAATATGTGTTTGGTCGATAAAAATTTGCGGCACCGTTTCACATGGTTTGCCAGCAGATTTCTCTAGATCAGCTTTGCTGATCCCTTCTTTAATGATATCGACGTAGCGGAATTTAAAATCATCGCGTTGCTCGGTCAGTTTTTCAGCAACTTCCTTTGCACGAACGCAGAAAGGACACCCATCACGACCAAAAATTACAGTTAGCATATTCTCTCCAGTGCTTTACTTAAGTGTATGCATTGCAGTGTAGCGAGGTTCCAGTACGAGGTAAAACAATGAAAACCGATTCCCTCATTCGTAAAAAGCGATTAACTGCGATACACGGTTTTGATTAAGTGATAACCAAACTGGGTTTTAACTGGCCCATGCACTTCAAACAGTGGCTTTTTAAACACTACGTCTTCAAAGGCTTTGACCATAGTACCACGTTGGAATTCGCCTAAGTCGCCACCACGCTTTTTAGAAGGGCAGGTAGAATATTGTTTCGCTAACTTATTGAAATCGCCACCCTTGTCTAACTTTGCTTTGATAGCTAAACACTCTTCTTTGCTTTTAACCAAGATATGGTAGGCACATGCTTTGGCCATTTCTTAACTCCTAAAATGTATATCGATAGGGGGTCACAACATCGAGTACTTGTTGCTTTTCACCCATGCCGCCGATGCGATAAGCCACGCCTTCATACTCGAGCAACCCACGGTGATCCATGGTCGCTTTAAGCGCGTGCTCTTGGCGTTGCCATTTGTTGCTGTCTACATCAAAGCGCCAAACCTGGCTCGACGGTGAACTTGGCTTGCCATTATACCCGATACCATCGTAGTTGTATGGATTCGGTGAGCCGCCGATAAACACGATGTGACCGTTGATTGTGCCTGCAGCCATTCGGTAATGCGCTTTACCTGTTGGGTGCGCAAGGCTGTGCCATGACACTTTGGTTGGGTTCTGTGGGTCAATAATGCCCTTTAGGCATTGGGCTTTAGCATCGAAACCACGGCGTTTATCAGCAAAGGCGATGGTTTTTACACCATCACATACCACCATGGTATTACCGGTGATGGCACCGGCTTGGCCAAATACAGCATCGCCTAAAAATGGTGACGCTTGTGACCAGCTATTGTTGGCAATGTCGTACACTTGCACCAAGTTCACATTGCCATCATTGTGCCAGCCGCTGATGAGGTAGATGTATTGGTTGTTGTAATTCAGGGCGACACTATCATCAACAGGCACAGGCATACTGGCTAGTTTGAGGTATTCATCTTTTTGCACATCGAAACGATATACATCGGGTACTGAGATTTCAGTGTGATCTTGCGCCACGGTGTAACCACCAAAAATATAGGCATATTCACCTACACCCACAGCTGTAGCAGCAAGGCGTCCCTTGATTTCGGTGGACGCGGGCACGGTTTTCATCGCTTTCCAATCGCCTTTACCAACGTTCAATGCCCACACTTTGTTGTGCACATCTGCGTGTGTTTTGCCGCTGCCCAAACCCATAAAGCTTAAAAAGAATTGACCGTCAGGAGTATCCACCTGCGCGACTGCGTTATTACTTACCGGTTCTGGAAGTGCAGGGAGTTCGAGTGCGAGTACGGGATACGATGCTGCGACGAAAACATTTACACACAGCCCTTTAATCAATCTTTTTAGCATTTATCTTGCCTCTAAATTTAATGCCGAGTTCGCTTGAATAGCCCATTGAACGGGCGGTGATTGATAGCGATTCATCTATTACATAATAGGTAGGAAACGCAGATATTTTATATTGCTTCGCGGTATTTGTGCTACCTAAAAGTATAGGCATGTTGAGCTGCATTTGAGACACAAAATCAGCGACTTGCTCTTTTGATTCATAATCCAGCGCGATGGCAATCGCGTTGATGTCACCGTCATCCATCGCTGCTTGTAAATTGGGCATAGACAGTTTGCAAATTGAACACCAAGGCGCAAAGAAATACACCACCGTCGTTTGTCCTTGCAGGGATTTAATCGTAAATCGTTGCTCGCCATTGAGCTGCTCAAGTGAAAAATATGGGGCCGGGGAGTCGTCAACAGGCAGCATATTGCGCTGTTGGAATGCACTCACACCGTAAAACACGATGAGGATGATAAAAATTTGAAAAAAAGTTTTCTTCATTAATTTCTTTATATTCATGTGGTTATTTTAAATAGACCGAATTTCTTTAAAAATAATTTGGCAATTTCTCTTGAAAAGAATTTGCCCGTCCATACATATGATTATGAGGACGCCATAAAGGGTCCCAGCCAAACTAAAGTTATTGATATTTATACATAAAAGTTGTTTGTTCAAGAGAAAAACAACGACCAATATTGCTTAAAATTTGAGGATATTATTATGCGTACAGTAGACCTATCTCCACTATATCGTTCATTCATCGGTTTTGACCACCTTGCATCATTAATGGATGCGGCGGCACGCACCGACAAACAACCTAGCTACCCTCCATATAACATCGAGGCGTTGGGTAAAGACCAATACAGAATTACCATGGCAGTAGCGGGCTTTAGTGATGAAGAGCTGACCATTGAGTCAGAGAATAACACGCTAAAAGTCACCGGTACTAAAGCCGATAAAGACGCTACAGAAGAGCGCAAATTTATTCACCAAGGTATTGCAGAGCGCAACTTTGAGCGCAAGTTCCAACTTGGTGACCACGTTAAAGTGCTCGGCGCAGACCTAGCCAATGGCCTGCTTGTTATCGACCTAGAGCGTGAAATTCCAGAAGCCTTAAAGCCACGCAAAATTGAAATTGGCAAAGGCAACTTACTAGAAAGTAAGTAATCAGTTAAGATATCTCCCTGTGATGCGCCGCCCTTTTTGGGCGGCTTTTTTGTGTTTAATACTCATACAGGGAAGGGTGTAATCACATAATTTAGCCCGCTAGAGTGACTAGCGAGTGAAGTGAATGGGTAAAGTAGGGGCGTACATTGACGAAAACAGATAAAAAGCGTGATAAGCAGCTGCGTGAGCAATTAACTGAGCTGTGTGAACAGCACGGTAAAATGATTACAGGTTTTAGTTGGTTAACGCACCACATTGACTGGAAAAATCCGCAAGCAAGCCTCACTATCACCGTCATTTTCGAGCAAGATGCTGAACTAGAAGCGTTTATGGGTTCTCGCGAGCGCAGTCAGCTTGAACGTGAGATTCAAGGCTGTTTAAAGTCAGTAGGGCTTTGCCTGAAAAATACCACCAAACAGCTCAAGTACGACACCGAAGAGCAGTGCCAGTTACATCATCAGGGTAATTGGGCAAAGCGCCTGCGCTGAGAGTGCCCTTAATTAGTTGTTGGTGCCTTGGCCTATTGTTGCTCAAATTCGTGTGCGCTGCAGTAGGCGACAAGCGCTGCTTTGTATCTTCTAATTAGTCAGGTATTCCTATCTCCTTGTGTTACAGTAGCGCCTGTTTCCGGTTAACTTCGCCCGAGCAACCCAACTTATTCGAACAAGGACAGTGATCATGACCTCGTCAAAACCAACAGCTGCTATTTTTGTGGACGTGCAAAACATCTATTACACCTGCCGCGAAAGCCACAGACGTAACTTTGATTACAATGCGTTTTGGCGTGAAGTGAGTAACCAATACGACATTCAACATGCTTTTGCCTACGCCATTGACCGAGGGGATGCCAAGCAAATGGAATTCCAAAATATCCTGCGTGCGATTGGTTTTGAGGTGAAGCTCAAACCGTTTATTCAACGTGCCGATGGTTCAGCCAAAGGTGACTGGGATGTTGGCATTACCCTCGATGCCATTGAGTACGGAAGCCAAACCGACGCCACTATTTTACTCTCAGGGGATGGCGACTTTGACTTACTTGCTAAAAAACTGCGTGACGAAAAAAGCAAAAGAGTAGAAGTGTACAGCTGCGAAAAACTCACCGCAGCGTCATTAATTAACGCTGCAAGTTACTTTCGCGCGATTGACGAGACGTTATTGCTGGGTTGAATAACTTGGAACGCATAACGCTGTGGTGCAACCTCGATGACAATGTGCTGGCGTGAACCACCACATATTATGTGCCGTATTTTACACTTTGGTGGTGACTTTCTTATCCTTGGCGAATATAGCAAAGTACATAAAGTATGACCCCAACCCTGTATAGAGCAAAACAAGGGTGTAATACATAAATGAATCTTCTTCCCTTGTATACTTTTGGCTTTTTCCAGCAATTACACCGTCCAGATAACCCGTCACACCTAAGTAGAAAATAATAGCCGCTATTGCAAAAACGAATATCCGCCCGCCAGTGCCCAACTTTTTTTGCTCACGTGATTTACTTTGCTGTTCACTGGGCTTTGGGTTTTGACTTGAACGTTTTTGTATTTCATTCTGAATCGTCACTAAGCGCTCAGGATGGGCATTTTTATCTATCGTTGCTAACGCTTCATGAAGCTCTTCGAGTGAGTAACTCGGGTAATTTGGTTCCATTTAATACTTCTCCTTGTGGGTGAACGCGTGTTTCTTGCGTGGCGTTATCGAGTTGAGTTACTTAGTTGTGTGTTGATGGCGCATTTATTAATTTCTTCCCTTTGCAGTAGCAGCCTATAAAGGTCAAAGCACAGGCTGTTTTAAGCACTAAGAGTTCAAACGGTTTCCACCACGCGCCAGTCTCAGCTTCGATAATGTCAGATATTCCGAATAGAATAAACGCGACGCTCGCAATGAGAAGAACTTTTAACCACTGACTCTCCGTGCGTTTATTAAACGCCGCAATGAGCATTCCCAGACCAATGATGAACCACAAGCCAGCTTCAAAATAGTTGAATGTTTCTATTGTCATAGTTAACGCTGCGCTCAGTTGCTAGATATACTTGGTAGATTGATCACGAGGCTTTCAAAAACAAAGTCAAAAATATGAAGCTCCGCTGTTACGTTTTATCAGTTACTTCTTTAATCATGTTTATCAACGTTTCTGCTTCTTGTTTTGAGAGTCTTATGGGTGTCATACTTGCTGCTAGCTTTGCATTATCAGAAAGCTCTATACCAACTTGCTTAGTGCCACTCTTTGTCTCGATTAAATGTACGCGAATTGCGGTCTTTTTTATTCCTTGAGTTTGAGTGATTTCGTCATTTGCTGTATGCACAATTTTTCCACCAAGCATTAGCCCTTTGCCAGTTTTGGAGAACATTGACCAAAGAACAAACCCCATAAATCCAAAGAATATCGATAATAAAATAGTATCCATCTAAATTTCTCGAGTTCTCAAAACGCCTCGTTAAGAGCCAGTAAATTAACGGGTTATACTTTAGCGAAGAAGCGGTTATAGATTAACTATTTTTATCTTTATCGCTTCATCGGCTTGTTTAGTGACGACTATTTACTTTGCAAATCTTGAAGCCTTTCCCACAACGACCTTGCTTGTTTTAAGTCCTCTTCACAAGGCAATGATATCGGATGCTCAGGGTCTTCATATTTTTTCTTCAAATGTCTAAACGTTTCTAATCCTAAATAAGACGGATGAAGATTATGGAAGTTTCTACCGATGAGTTCCTGTAATTCGAAGTTACTTGAAATTAGCTCCTTCAACATTGAAGTGTATAGTTTTCTGTCTTCAACCTTAACCAATCCACTAAGAATTCGAGAAAGGTTTTCAATTGCGACTAAATTTCTCGCAATCTGTTCAAGTATTTTTTTGGCATCTCTATTATCCAATGTAACTCCAACACCTTGTTGAGCTTGCTAAAATGTCTTCCGAAGGCTCGAGCAAGCGATTAGGAGATCTTCTTATACTTCTTGTTAGGTTTACTTTTATAAACAAAAATAAAGACAAGAACAAAGTGAATAAGTAACAACCACAACAAAATCAAATCAAATGCGCTGTAGAACTCAATCGTCGCATCTAAAACTTCGGTATTCTTATATTGTTCCGACTTGATATCCTTAAGCATCATTTTGGTTAAACTTCTAAGTGTATCAGTGTCTGCTGAGTCTAAGTTGGCTTCAACATCAGTCAATATGGAATGGTCAACTGATATCGTTGTCGCATCTTTAACTATACTTGGTAAGTACAATGAAAAAAGAGAATATCCAATCAGAGATAAACTAGAGATTATGACCAACCATTTATGCACAATACTTCCTGTAAATCTAACGCCCAGTTTATGGGCTGATTAATGTTTGGCTAAACTGTTTAGCGTAGCGGAACCAACAGTTACGAGTTCCATTTCAGTGGCTTGTTAAAAGCCGCCTCTTCGTTGTTCCTTTGAGGGATCATGTGGCTTTACATTACCCCCTTGAGTAGCTTTATTTACGTAACCTAAATCAGTTTTAATTTCTACTTGTACCAAGTAAGGTTTGCCTAATGCAGAGCGCCAGTAGTGATATTTTTCCTGGTATTCTTGATTAAAGCTAAACTTAGCTGAAACTGATTCAACCCATTCATTTGGGAGTTTATGTGCGTTAAGCATTCGATTTATTTCAGACTTCATCGACTGGCACATATCTACCAGTAAAGGTGAACTGATGTCGCCCTTACAATTTATTAAGTCTAGCGAAATTGCATCAACTCCATGCTCTTGCGCTAAAGTGAATAACTGACCTACGGCCCAATAGCCTTGATAATCATTATTTCGACCACTCAGCAATTCTGAGAGATTTCTCACAATCCCTTTAAATTCTCTACGACGAGGCATAAGTTCTCATAAGCTTCTAACGCTTGCCTAACCGGCGCGAAATAGCAGGCTAAAGTTGGTGACGAAGGAGCGCAAGCCTGCTGTTTTGCGTCCTTTGCTTTAGACACTTGTTATTTGAACTATTTACCGTGAATAATAGACCAAAAGGTTTCTCTGGCTTTATGTAGACTCGTTAAATTTTCACTTTTTGAAATACAAAGTGCTGCCCCAGCGAATATTAAGATTAAAGGTAAAATCAAACTGAACATTTTGGTTTCAGCATCATTCCTTTCAACACCATTTAAATTAATGGTTACACTAGGGTCAAATAATGTTTCAAAAGCTGAGTAACCCAAGAGCATTCCTACACATATAAATAAAACACCAATTAGGCGTAATGTATTTCTATAAAAACTAATTGGTAAATACACTCAGACCTCCAAGTTCATGGAACGCCCGGTTATGGGGCTAAAGTTAGCGACGAAGGAGCCCAAGTCAAGCTTTTTGCGTCCCATCCATAAACCGTTTGTTATGTGTTGTTTGCACTTACTAGCAGAAATTCACTGATTTCTTTACGTAACTCAAGGTTACTGCACCTAAGAGCATTTTCATCAGCCTTATTTGCCCATGATATTGCTTCATATTTATTACCTGCTTCCAACAAGCGCTCAGCAATGGCAAGTTGGGAAGAAGCAACATATTCACTTAAATTTAAGTTTGTTGCGACCTCTATTGCAATTAAATAGATATTTAAAGCTTGCTTGTTATTTCGGGTGTAATCGGCAAGAGCTTCCCATTGAAGGGGATGATCCTTGCTTGTTCCCTTATGCATTTCACATAATTCATTTAGTTTTTGATAAGCATGCCAATAGTTTTGAGTTAACTCAGCACTGGAAGAATTAACCAATTCACACGCTAAATCTAAAACTGAATTATAAATTGATTGATTAACCATAAAAACACATAACGCCCCACTAAGGTGCTAGTAATAGTTGGCCAAAATGTGTAGCGAAGCGAAACTGAGCCAACTGTTACGAGTCCCGCTTTAGTGGTTTGTTATGTGTAAACCTACACCAAGATTTAATAATTAATATAAAAACAACAACATAAGAAGTCCACTGTAAAAGAAATGATATTATAAGCTGCGTAATTCCTAAGTGGGCTACACCACTAAATTCAATGTAAAGCTTTACAGGAAAACAAAGAGGCTTAGTGATATTTTCAGGTAGCAATCCTACAAAAAGAAGATCTATCAGTATTAAACATCCAATAACACCCGAAGCTAATGTGGTGCGAACTAACAAGCCTAACTCCCTTTACACATAACGCCCTGTTAAGGGGCTGATAATGTTTGGCTAAAATGTGTAGCGAAGCGAAACCGAGCCAAACATTAGCAGTCCCGCACTTAAACAGCTTGTTAGTTGCACCGACTCTTGGCTTCTACTTTATCCCAATCGGTTGAGTCTACAAGTAAGCTCCATGTCTGGAAGTGCTTATAGATCCAAATAAATTCTTGAATCTGAGCTCCTGCAACAATGCCGATAAATAAAAACTTAATCTCACTTGGTAATGGCTGAGGTATAAAAAAGTCACTATAAATTACAAATAGAATTACCACTAAACGGAAAAGCATTAATGGTATATGCCTTCTGTACTGCCCTGCGAGCGTAAAGCCATTTTCCCTATACTTTAAGAGTCTTGCGTACATATTTATTTTCATCAACGGCTCGATCGTAGCTGTGCAACTAACAGCTTATTAGCGAGAATTTCGGATAAAGGAAGTTATCCACAAGCTCAAAACTCTGCGCTAATAAGTTTTTTATTTAATAATACCAATAACTTATCAGGGGTTTTATCAGTGAGCAAGCCAATATGCGCGGCGCAAAAACGAGCCATTACTTATTCGCGCCTTACTGGGCACGCTATGTAATTTATTTTATCTTTGTATATCAGATTGTTAGGATTAGAATCTACATAATCGAGCCATTTCTATCCGTTACATAGCGTGCCAAATCGCAAGCAATTTGCAGAATATTACTTATACGTATTTTGGGTGTGTAACCTTCGCCTTGCCAACGAAGGGTGAGTCTACAAACCAGTCTGAAGGCGTTTTTAACTACCCCATGTACTATATGAAACGCACTTTTTATAAAGTTTCTCTCGACTGTTTTGCCTAGAACGCCTGCTGAGCTTTAGCGACTGCAAATGGGAGAGTGGCAATTCCTTTAGTGCCTGTTTTGTTATCTGCAACTTTGCAACAATCCTTATAACGACTCGATGTTGTCGATGCACCACTGTGCTCTATCTAACACGGCTTGGCGCGCTTCGTCGCTTTGCTTATCCCAGTTGCGGTAGATCATACCAATACGATGATTATTGCCAAATTTATCTCTGTGTCTGTCCATAAAATGCCAATACAAGCTATTCATAGGGCAAGACGAGGATGAGGTTTTTTCGCTCACTTTATAGTGGCAGTGTTTGCAGTAATCGCTCATCTTATTGACGTAGTTGCCGCCACCACAATAGGGTTTGGTGGCGATAATGCCGTTATCTGCAAATTGGCTCATGCCACGTGTGTTCGGCATTTCTACCCACTCAATGGCGTCTACGTAGATGCCTAAGTACCAGGCATCGACCTCGTCGGGGTGCACGCCTAACAACAAGCAAAAGTTGCCGGTGATCATCAAGCGTTGAATGTGGTGGGCATAACCATGATCTAGGCTTTGGCCGATTGCTTGCTCAAGACACTTCATCTTTGTTTTCGCGTTCCAAAAGAATGCGGGAAGTGGGCGCTGAGCATCTAAGGAATTGCGCGAGGCGTAGTTGGGCATATTTGCCCAGTAAATACCTCTGACGTATTCACGCCAACCGAGAATTTGCCTTACAAAGCCTTCGACTTGGGCGAGGGTGATACCACCGTCTGATTCATGGTAAGCCTCAATCGCCGCGTTAATGACTTGCAGCGGATGCAGAATCTTGGCATTGAGTACAAACGACAAACGGCTGTGGTACAAAGTCCACTTGCTGTCGGTTTGGCAGGTCATCGCATCTTGAAAGGTGCCGAACAGCGGCAGCAAGTGAGCGCAAAAGTGATCCAGCAACTGTAATGCTTGTTTGCGGGTAACAGGCCAAAGTAGGGTGTCACCACTATTCCCTATGGTGGTTATCTGATGGCGTTCGATACGGTCGTTTATAGCACTCACATCATTTTCAAAACAAAGTGGTGGTGGCACCAATTCGATGTCTTGAGGTTTGAGTTTATTGCGGTTGTCTTTATCAAAATTCCATTGCTCGCCCTGAGGTTTACCGTTATCCATCAGCACGTTAAAGCGCTTGCGCATCTTGCGGTAAAATTGCTCCATGGTGTGATGCTTGTCGGCTTGAAAATAATCGCTTAATTCCTCAAAGCCCAACATAAAGTGTTCACTGTCGTAGCCTGAGACGGCGACATCACCTAAATCCAGTGAGCTCATCTGTTCACGTAATCTAAATTCATCAGCGAGCTGATAACTAAAGCGCTGCGCGTTGAAATGCTGAACGTAGTGCTTGATGAGGTTAGCAAGAGAATCAAAGTCTTGGGTGTCATCAAGGGTCAGGTGCAGCACTTCGTGCCCTGCTTGGCTCAAGGCTGAAGCGAAACGTTCCATCGCCGCAAAGAAGCACTGTATCTTTTGAATATGGTGCTTGGTGTAATGCATTTCTTGATGCAGCTCGGCGATAATGTAGAGCACATCTTCTTGTTTGGTTTTGAACCATGAATGGTTGGCATTGAGCTGGTCGCCCAGAATGAGGCGTATTTCTTTGTAGTGTGTTTGCGTCATATATAAATTCTATTTTTGTGGCCAACTAACATAGTCTGGCTCAGATAGCGCTAAGCTTTCACCGCCGTAATACTCTATAAACTCGCCGTCTGGGTCGAACATCTCGGTTTGCTTGGTTAAATTAAAATGTCTACCACCGCGTGGATCTGCACCTACGCCGGCAATGTACTGCCAATTTCCGTAGTTACTGGCAACGTCGTAATCAATTAACTGATGTTCGAAATATGCCGCGCCGTAGCGCCAATCGAGCTGAAGTTCATTGACAAAACAGCTGGCGACAATCTGCCGGCCACGATTGGACATCCAACCGGTAGTGTTGAGTTGTTTCATCAATGCATTGACCAAAGGGTAGGGGGTATTGCCATTACACCAAGCCTGATACCTTTGCGGGTAAAAACTGGTTTGTGGCGGTGTGTCACTCATCCCTTTAAAAGTGAATAACGACGCGCCTTGTTTCAGTGCTAGCCACTGAAAATATTCGCGCCACAGTAACTCAAAGTAAATCCAATAGGTGGATTCATTTGCGCCACATTTGTGTTCGTATTTAATTAGCGCTGTATACATTTGTCGCGCGCTGAGCGAACCGTTAGCAAGCCAAGGTGACAATGCGCTAGAGAATTTATCTCCCCACAACGCATTACGAGTTTGTTTGTAACGACTCGGCGCGCTACCACTAAAATAATGTGTTAGTGCGGTTTGAGGGGGCTGTGAGAACCAAGGCGTCAACTGCTGTGAGTCTTTAAGGATGTCTGTGCACAGGGGTAAGTCACATTGCACAGAAGCAGGAAAGTGCAGCGGCGTTCCCAGTGTCGGATGAACTCCAACGCTTGATTCAACCTGTTTCCTAAAGCGGCTGAAGGTGGTTGGAATGTCGTCAATTTGAAACGCAAATTGGTCCTTATCAAACAGCGTATGGTTTGATTTATGCCAAAAATTGACCCCACGCAATTGCCGTTTAAGCTCACAGATTGTTGTGCGCTCATTCCAACCGAATTGATCAGCGATGGCGATATCTACAACCTTGTGTTCCTCCGCTATGCGAACGAGTTGTTCTAGATTGTTGGCTAAATACAGCGCATGCCCGTGGTGGCTTAACTCCTGTGCAAGTTGCTTCAGCGTTTGTCCCGCAAAAGCGCGAACACACTTGGACGTTGCCTGCTTTACATAGCCATTTTGACTATTAACTAGTAGCGAGTTCAGTGGTGCATAGATAAAAATAAGTCGCTCACTGTGCTGGCAAAGCCGCTGTAACAGTGCGTTGTCTGAAATTCTGAGATCGTTGCTGAAAAGGTAAAGGCCCGTAGACATAGCAAGTAGTAGCAAGTGTGTTGTAGTGAGTGATACGCACTACACTGTGAGTTCGATCGGTTTAGCCTTTATCGCAATGATCCATAGGCTACAATTAGAGGTAATTAAAGGATGCATAAGGAGTAGTAAGATGTTTATAAGGATTTTCGCGATAACGCTATTAATATCGAGCGGTCAGTTAGCTGCTCAGACTTCAGTATACAAATGTGTTGTTGATGGGGTGGTGAGTTACTCACAACTACCTTGCGGCGATGATGCGCAAAAAGTAGATGTTAAAGAAATAGTCAACAAACAGCAGGTGATGCCATCAACACCGGCTGATGACAGCATCGATAGCTACATCGACAATCGTGCTATCTCGCGTGAACTGGCGCAAAGCCAAGATAAAATAGATACATACTCTATGCAGATGCGCAAAGAATTATCACGGCTGGAAGTACAGGCCGCGAGCCAGCGGAAGAACCTCGCAGGTGCACAGCGTGATGAGGCGATTGCAACGCAAATGCAATCAACCATTGAGCAATATCAATCACTTATCAATAGAGAACAACTCAATATTGACCGTCTACTTCTCAAGCAACAGATGACTGCGCCCTCTGAAGGTGACAATGTCGACCACTACATTAGAGCCAAGCAAATTGAACGCGAAATGCGCGAGCATGAAGATAAAATCGAAACCTATCATCAGCGTTTGGATTCCGAGCTCAATGCCTTGAAGATTAAATCGCCTAGCCAGTCTTCAAGCTTGGTAGCGGCCAAGTTTGACAGCGCTAATGCCCAGCGAATGTCTGCAACCACCGCTAAATATGCGACTCTTATCGATATTGAGCAAAAGGCGCTGCAACGCTTAACAAACGAGTACGCAAGCCTAAAAGTTAAGTAAACTTGGCGAATACAAAAACGGTGCCTTGGGAGCACCGTTTTTTATTTAACCAACTTCAGCGACAAGCATGCTGGAATTGAGGCTGATAAGTTGTGCTTTAGCAAAGAAGTTGAAATCTGTGCTGGTGGTCCAACTGTATGCTCCCATGTTTTGCGTGAACACTAAATCACCATCTTGCAGCGCAGGTAGCAATACATTGTCACCGATTACATCAATGCTGTCGCACGTTGGGCCTGCTAACACGCTTGGCTCGCCCGCGGCAAATTCTGTGCTGTATTGAGTGTAAAAACGTTGTTCTGGCTCACCGTACACACGGCCGCTAAACGCACCATATACACCGTCGTCCATGTAATACCAACGTAAGCTACCACGCTGGCTTTGGCCCATCACACTCATTACGTGCGTCATCGCAGAAGCAACGATAAAACGTCCTGGTTCTGCAATAAAATGTGTGGTGTCTGGCCACTGCGCAAGCGCTGCGCGGATCGGTGCGCAAAACTCATTGATGTCGATTGTGTTGCCTGTGTAACTAACAGGGAAGCCACCACCAATATCCAAGGTATTCATGGTGCCAACGCCTTGCGCTAAGGCCATTTCGAATACGGTTTTGCATTGCTCAATCGCATACACATATTTCTGCGGGTCCATCGTTTGCGAGCCCACATGGAAAGATAAGCCACGAACACGAATGCCCAGTTCTTTTGCCTTCTTAAGCAAAGGCAATGCATCAGCAACCGTCACACCAAACTTCTTCGACAGGTCTGCTGCCGCATCCTTGTTAGGGAAGCTCAGACGTAAAAGTAGCTCTACTTTGTCACTGTATTTTTCAAACTTGTACAGCTCATTCTCGCTGTCAAACACGAATGTAGAACAGCCATAGGCAACGGCATGTTCAATGTCGCTAACGCGCTTAATTGGGTGCGTGTGGATGACTTGAGAAGGCATTACACCCGCTTGTGCGACCAAATCTACTTCGCCATTGGTTGCTAAGTCAAAGCATCCACCTAGCTCATTCAGCGCGTTGACTACATCGATATGAGGCAATGGCTTAAGTGCATAGTGCAGCGCTACGTTTGGTAGTGCGTTGGCAAGTGCTAAATAGTTTTCACGAACTTGGTTAACATCAAGAACCAATAGCGGCGTGCCGTGCTGCTTTGCAAGCGCAGTGCATAAAGAAAAGTGTTCGTTGTTTGTAGTAACAGGCTGAACAAAGGTAGAAACCGACATCATAACTCCAAAAGTTAATTTGGATAGTTACTCTTTCGCCTTGGCAAGGATTGCTGTACTAGGATTGGCTATCTAATAAAAGTGGCGCAATAATATTCAAATTATTGCGCCACGCAAGTAAAATTTTTAAAAATTTTAACTTTTTTATAGGTGCTTATTCAGCCACTGCGATATCGAAAGTCACAACTGAATCTTCACCTGCTACAACCGATACAGGTTCGATGCTTTCAAGCGTGAATAATTCGTCCATCACTTCTGGATCGTCAATGTGTGCAGCACAGGTATAACCTAGTGTGTACTCACCTGCAGCAACAAAGCCAATCTCAAATTCGTAAGCGCCGCTTTCTTCGTTCATCACTACGTTAGCTGTCGCAATTGGTGCATCTGCTGGAACAGTTTCACCGTCGACGTAAAGGTCTTTTTGACCTTCAGCTACTGAATACAAGTATACAGCGTGACCGAAAGCACCTGTCTCAGGCACGATATCCATGTTGTCTGTTTCACATTGATTGAACAATTCTTCAGACACGGTACCTAGGATATTTTCAACATCAGCTAGGTTCTCTAGGCGGATGCCAGTAGGTTTAAGGTTTACTTCATCGCTGTTAGACGGGTTTACCAAAGACTTTTTAAGGTCGAATTCAAGTACGAATTGGTTTTCACCTACAGCGAGTGTGAAATCGTTAATTTGGATTTCGCCAATGCCGTCGTTTCCTTTGCGGTTCACAGCAAGAGGTACGATAGTGTCGTCGTTATAAACAACGTGAGAAGTAAACTCGATGTTTGCCATGTCGCCATTTACTACGTTGGCACGTAACCACTCATACTCACCAGGCGCAACTACTTCATCGTTGATCAGTGCGAAAATATCACTACCGGTGTAGTCAAGTAGGTTTACCATTACTGGTTGGTCTGGATTGTCAGCATCACGCGTTTCAAATGTTGGTTGCTCACCGCCACCATTGATGATGATGCTGTCAAATGCAACCCACACTTCTTTTACGTTGCTAACAGGTGCATCAGATATTCCAAGGGAAAAAGACGCTGAAGAGGGTTCTGGGGTAACTGTTACCTTGTCATCACTACCTGAACCACCACCACAACCAGCTAATAAGGCCATGGATATTGCGCTTGTTAGAATTAACTTGTTCATTACATTGTTCCTCTAGATTGCATAGGGGCAAGCTTAGCAAACGAGCCTGAACATGGATTTAACAAGCATTAGTCAGAGATTTATAGATGTGGCTAAAGTAGGTTTTGTGTTGTTCAAACAGATATTGCCGCAACTGACTCTTATTGTCATTTGATACGAAGGTTACCGCCACAAAGTTTTCTTGCTGGCGCATCTTCTTAAGTTTCAGTGGTAGAGGATCATACTTGGGCAGAATTAAGTTCGCTATCGCACTTTGAGGTGGATTATCAATCTTAGTTGCGTCGACAACGGCGCCAGTTGATGACAGTGACACAACTGGCAACTCTAGACCCGACTCACCTTTGATAACAATATCTTTGGGATTATCAAATCGCCAACTACGGTGTGAACCCTGTGCTTCACAGATCTCAGGTGCACCTAGTTGGGGTTGTAGGTCGTGATTTTCATTGAGTGTGAGTGTTAGAGGAAACCACAGTTCAAAATGCCCAACTTCAGCGAGCATAAACAAACCGGGATTATCGAATAGTGGGGCGACGTATTCAGGAAGATGAGAGCGTAAAGACAACCCAGCGCCAGCGACGTTTTCGCTGCCCAGCGGTTGCTCACTAAAAAGCTGCTTAAAGAAAGCTAACTCCTGCTCAGAAAACTCCATCTCTTTTCCCCAGATACTTCAAACTGCGCTGATTTGTACACCCGTAAAATGCTGGCGCAATCTATCATATTATTATTAGTGTTTAAATATTAAACAGATACAACGTTTCCGATATGGGTATTAGTCTAGAGGAAGGCGAATAAAGTAGCAACTGATGATGTGAAGATAATGCCGTGTTCAGTAGTAATGAACACGGCTAGCAGGTTAGTTAGGGGTTACTTAACCTCTTTTCCAGCCGCTTGTTGATCTGCATGGTAGCTTGAACGAACAAACGGGCCACAAGCTGCATGAGAGAAGCCAATTTCATCGGCGTACTCTTTCAGCGCGTCAAATTCTTCAGGTGGCACGTAGCGTTTAACCGGTAAGTGGTGCTTTGAAGGTTGTAGGTATTGACCCACAGTGAGCATATCGACGTTGTGTTCACGTAAATCACGTAAAACCTCTTCGATCTCACTCATTTCCTCGCCTAAACCAACCATAAGACCTGATTTAGTGCGTACTTCAGGGTGCGCTTCTTTGAAGCGACGAAGCAACTCAAGTGACCATTTGTAGTCAGCACCTGGACGAGCAAGCTTGTATAAACGAGGTGCCGTTTCTAGGTTATGGTTGAATACATCTGGCGGTGTCTCGCTCAGGATTTCAAGCGCTCTATCCATGCGACCACGGAAGTCCGGTACCAAGATTTCGATAGTGATACCTGGATTGTGTTTACGAATTTCACGGATACAATCGGCAAAGTGTTGTGCTCCGCCATCACGCAGATCATCTCGGTCCACAGAGGTAATAACCACGTAGCTTAGCTTCATGTCCTTGATGGTTAGCGCTAACTTTTCTGGCTCTTGGGCATCAGGCTTCAAAGGGCGGCCGTGAGCAACGTCACAGAATGGACAACGACGAGTACAAATTGCGCCCAAAATCATAAAGGTTGCTGTGCCGTGATTAAAACACTCAGACAGGTTAGGGCAACTTGCTTCTTCACATACTGAGTGCAAACCGTGCTTACGCATCGCTTGTTTGATACCGTCGATACGCTCGTTCGATTTTGGAAGACGAATCTTGAGCCACTGCGGCTTGCGCAGCATTTCATTTTTCTCGGTAGGGAGCACCTTAACCGGGATCAATGCCATTTTTTCAGCATCGCGAAGCTTTACGCCAGGCTCCATACGTACAGATGATTTTGTCATTATTCCGCCAAACCTTGTTGGTACTCAACCTGTTCGGGATTGAGTCGTTTAATTAATTGCTGAACCAGACCTTGCCCTGCGGCTTCCACAGTTTGTGGACCATTGAGGTCTTTACATTGCACCATTTCCATTCCGGCATACCCGCATGGGTTGATGCGCAAAAAGGGGCTTAAGTCCATGTTGACGTTTAATGCCAGACCATGGAACGAACAGCCACGGCGAACGCGCAGGCCAAGAGAGGCTATTTTGGCGTCATTAACATATACGCCCGGTGCATCTGCCTTAGCATACGCGTCGATATCATATTCTTTTAAGCAGTCAATAATACTTTGCTCAAGCCAAGTGACTAGCTCGCGCACGCCGATTTTTAATCGACGTAGATTGAACAACACATACAGCATTTGCTGGCCAGGGCCGTGATAAGTTACCTGACCGCCTCTATCTACCTTAACAACAGGAATATCACCAGGCATAAGCACGTGTTCTTCTTTACCTGCTTGGCCTTGGGTGAAAACCGGTTCGTGTTCAACCAACCAAATTTCATCGGCGCTTTGTTCATCACGGGTGTCGGTGAACTCTTGCATAGCATGCCAAATTGGCATGTATTCTTGGCGCCCCAGTTGGCGAACAATTAAATTACTCACTATGTGCTTCCTTAACTGTGCGATTAAAGCACGTGGCGAACATCGTCTAGGCCGCCCAGCTCAGTGTAGATAATCTCGATATGCTCTTTTGAAGTCACGGTTGCCACAATAGTGACAGACTCGTAGTTACCTTTGCTGCTAGCCTTGGTTTTTGGCGCATAATCGCCAGGTGCATGCTCTTGCATGACCGTAAGTACTTGCTCAGTTAATTCGACGTTCGCAAGGCCCATCACCTTGAAGGTGAACGGACAAGGAAACTCTAGAAATTCATCAAACCTGGTATCTTTAACCTGCTTGACCATAATACTTGACCCTCTTTTACAGCACAGGACGCAGACAAACTAATGGGTTCATTAGTCCACTTTGGTGCGCATTCTATCATTTTTTAGCGCAAAAAAAACGCCCCTAAGTAGGAGCGTTTGTTCTAGGCAATGCCATTTCGGATGCCAGTATTTAAGTGCGACTAAGCGCTTTGTTGCTTACTCGATGATTTGTAGACGTAAATAGTCGTAAATCTTGCTGAAAAAACCACCTTCTTGCACACTTTCTAGTGTCACTAGTGGGTAACTAGCGATGTCTTCACCAGCTAAACGTAGGTATAGCGTGCCCACTTTTGTGCCTTTCTCTAGAGGTGCTTCTAGTGTTGTATCTAACTCGAAGTTCGCTTCTAAATTCTTTTGCTGGCCACGAGGGATTGTGATTGGTGTATCTTCTAAAATACCCAACGATACATTTTCCTTATCGCCCATCCAAATGCGCTGATCAGCGAATTTATCACCCGCTTTATACGGCGTTACTGTTTCGAAGAAACGGAAGCCATAGTTAAGTAGTTTCTTACTCTCTACTTTACGCGCACGCTCTGAGCTTGTGCCCATAACCACTGCAATTAAGCGCATATCGCCTTTTGTCGCTGATGACACAAGGCTGTATCCAGCTTCGCTAGTGTGGCCAGTTTTAATGCCGTCCACGTCTAGACCTTGGTCCCACAGTAGGCTATTGCGGTTAAACTGCTTAATACCGTTGTATGTAAAGTCTTTTTCTTTGTAAAGAGCGTACTCATCAGGTACGTCGCGAATCAGTGCTGCACCTAAAGTCGCCATATCGCGTGGTGTAGTGTAGTGCTCATCAGTATCTAGGCCGTGGCTGTTGATAAAGTGAGTGTTAGTCATGCCAAGTTTATCAGCATGAGCATTCATTAGGTCCGCGAATGCTGATTCGCTGCCGGCAATGTGCTCTGCCATTGCCACACAGGCGTCATTGCCTGATTGAATAATGATGCCGCGGTTTAAGTCTTCAACGCTGACTTGCTTACCGACTTCGATGAACATTTTTGATGATTCAGGGAAATTCTTTGCCCATGCGTTTTCACTTACGGTGACCATGTCTGTAGGTGAGATATTGCCCGCGGCAATCTCTGTACCAATCACATAACTGGTCATCATTTTGGTTAGACTTGCAGGTGCTAGTTTGGTGTCAGCTTCGCCCTCGGTGATCACTTTGCCAGTGGTAAAGTCTACAAGGAAGTAACCCTTAGCATTGATTTCAGGTGGGGTTGGAATAATCTGGGCGTTCGCAGCAAAAACGGCGCTAGCGCATAGCAAACCACTTAGGCCTTTTAGAAGAGAATGTTTTATTGATTTCATGATGCTTTATAAATCTGTTTTTAGAGTGAAAATGCGGTTCTACCGATATCTTAAAGGGCTTGGTCGTCATAAAGCAAGAACGCTTGCGCGAACTGTCTACTTTTTAACTGCTCTAATAACGACTTAGCCTGATGCTCGTCAGCTATTGGACCTAATCGCAAGCGAAAAATTCCATCATTTTGCGATTTTATATCGGTTGGGACGTGAAAGTCCTGTTCAAGCTGGCGTGCAAGGGCTTGGATATTTTCCAATTTAGAGCCAGCCGCAACTTGAATGTACTTTGTACGAGGCTTTGAGTCGGCTAGGGTAACTGCTTCAAGCTTAACCCTTGCTGTACCCTTTAGGTGATAACCTAATTTGTATGCCGCAGCGTAAGACAAGTCGATTATTCGGTCTTCATGGAATGGTCCACGGTCATTAACACGGACGATGACGCTTTGGCCGTTATCCACATTGGTGACTCTTACAAAGCTTGGTAATGGCAGTGTTTTGTGTGCAGCAGTCATCGCAAACATGTCGTAGGTCTCACCGTTTGAGGTGTGGTAGCCGTGAAATTTTCTACCGTACCATGAAGCAATCCCTTCTTCGGTGTAACCACTTTCGTCAAACATAGGCACATATTGCTTACCTCTGACGACATAAGGGCGATTTGCCGCAGCACTTTTTGGCTCATCGGTGACGACGGCATCTGCTAGCTCAAGATTATTCGGGTGGCGCAGGGGAGCTGCATCATGCTGCATTGAGTAACGATCGCTTTGAGATGTGGGCGCACGAGATGTACTACAGGCAGTAATAACCAAGCACATTAGGGTAAGAATAATCTTGCGAGTCATCATTACTTATTCAACATCCTTTTTTCTGTGGCAATACTCATGATGATGCCAAAACCAGCTAATAACGTCACCATGGAGGTACCCCCATAACTGATAAGTGGCAGAGGCACACCCACAACGGGGAGTAAACCGGAAACCATGCCAATATTTACGAAAACATAAACGAAGAAGGTAAGCGTTAGTGCGCCGGCTAGCAATTTACCAAACGCTTCTTGCGCATTGACCGCGATAAATAAGCCGCGTGCAATAATAAACAAATACACGCCAAGTAGTATCAGTACTCCAACTAGGCCAAATTCTTCACTCAATACTGAGAAGATAAAGTCAGTGTGGCGTTCAGGTAAGAACTCTAGCTGAGATTGAGTACCTTGCAACCATCCTTTGCCCTCAACACCACCAGAGCCGATGGCAATTTTTGACTGAATAATATGGTAGCCAGACCCAAGGGGATCGCTTTCAGGGTTTAAGAAAGTCAAAACACGCTGTTTCTGATATGCGTGCATACCATAGTGCCAGAAAAGGGGGGCTCCAGCGCCAACTAAAATACTGAGTCCGCCTATGAGGCGCCAGCTTACACCGGCTAAAAACAACACGAAAATACCTGAACTTGCAATCAAAATTGAGGTGCCTAAATCGGGTTGTTCTTTGATTAATAAGGTTGGCACCATAACAATCGCTAGACCAACCCCAAGGTGGCTCAACCTCGGTGGTAAATGATTTCGGCCTATGTACCACGCGACACACATAGGCACAGCGAGCTTCATAATTTCTGATGGTTGAAAACGAATGCCAATATCAAGCCAGCGCTGTGCACCTTTGGAACTGACGCCCACAAACAACACAGCGATGAGCATTAAGGTGCCTACAACATAGGCAGGGATAACGACGCGCTTGAGTGTAGTTGGTGAGATTTGTGCGCAGATAAGCATGGCTAAAATCGCACCACCCATGCGGGTACTGTGGCGCATCATCATGCCCATATCCTGACCGCTGGCGCTGTATACAATGGCCAAGCTACCCGCCATCATTGCCATAATCGCGAGGAACAAGGGGAGGTCTATATGGACGCGCTGCCAAATCGATTGTTTTGCAGTAACAGGGATCATGATTTGGGCGCCTCTTTTTTACCTTCAAGCGGATTAGCAATGAAGTAATAATCCATCACTTTACGCGCAACTGGGGCTGCTACGGAACCGCCACCACCGGTGTTTTCAACAATGACAGTTACGACTATTTGCGGATCGTCGAATGGCGCAAAACCAACATAAATAGCATTATCGCGATGACGTTCCTTCAACTTCTCTGCATCATAGCGCTCTCCTTGAGCGATACTGACAACCTGAGCCGTTCCCGTTTTGCCCGCCGAGTCATAGTTCGTATCTTTAAACGCCTTGTGTGCTGTCCCGGTGGTCTTTTTTACCGTGTTGTGCATGGCGTCTAAAGCGATTTGCCAATGACGCGGGTTCTTGAGTACTACGGGTGGTTTTTCATCGTTATTGATGTCTTCACTTACCCCATCGTGACTAAGCTTTTGCACTAAATGTGGCGGATTATTTTTACCTTTGTTGACCATGATATTCACAGCGTTGGCAATTTGTATGGGTGTTACTGTCCAATATCCTTGGCCTATACCCACTGAAATCGTATCCCCAGGATACCAAGATTCTCTAAAGCGGCCGCGCTTCCAATCAGCTGTAGGTAGGATCGCCGTAGCTTCCTCTTTGATATCGATGCCCGAGAGGTCGCCAAAGCCAAACTGCGCCATAAAATTACTGATCTTGGTGATCCCAGCACGATAGGCGATATCGTAAAAATAGGTATCACAGGATTCTTCGATGGCTTTGTACACGTCAACATGGCCATGTCCCCAGCGTTTCCAATCGCGCCATCTGTGATCAACATTCGGAATTTGGAAAAAGCCGGGATCCCACATTTCGGTGGTTTCACTTACCAATCCCTCTTCTAGACCAAAAATCGCCATGTGCGGCTTGATGGTAGATGCAGGAGCATAACGACCTTGCGTTGTTCGGTTGATCAAAGGACGGTCAGGATTGAGTAACTCTTTGTAATCTTTAGAACTAATACCATGCACGAAGAGGTTAGGGTCGTAGCTTGGATTTGAGTAAAGCGCCAATACACCACCGGTTTTAGCATCGAGTGCAATCACGGCACCACGCATATCTTGCAATGCCAATTGAGCAATTTGCTGCAACCCGATATCCAAAGTTAAGGTCAAGTCTTTGCCGGGCACTGGTGCGGTTTCATCTAGGGTTCTTAGTACTCGCCCACGGTTGTTGATTTCCACCGATTGAGAGCCGACTTCACCGTGCAGTTGTGTTTCATAGAATTTTTCTAAGCCTAACTTGCCGAAGTCGCGTGTTGCACGATAGTTGGTGGCTAAGTCTTCCGCTTCGAGTATCGCCAGCTCCTTTTTGTTGAGCTTGGCGACATAGCCCAAAGCGTGGGTCAGGGTGTCACCGTAGGGGTAATAGCGCGCCAAACGAGCCTCAATATTGAAGCCTGGAAACTTATGCTGGTTTACTGAAAATAACGCGACTTCTTTGTCGTCAAGGCGGCTTTTCAACACCTGACTGTTGAATCGACGGTTGTTGCGAATATCGTCTAAAAACTCTTGGCGTTGTTGTTCTGTGATGTCAATTAAGGCACTGATCCGGTCTAACGAATCATTGAGATCATCGACTTCCTCAGGAATAACTTCAAGGTTGTATATTGGCTTGTTTTCGGCAAGCAAATTGCCGTTGCGATCGTAGATTAAGCCGCGGTTAGGTGCGATTGGAATAACTTTAATGCGGTTATCGTTCGAGCGCGTTTGGTAAGTTTGATGCGCAACAATCTGTAAGTTATAGAGATTTGATACCAGTATCGCAACGAGAATAAGAACAAATATAAAAGCGGTGAAAGCGCGACGCGCAAACAAGTTGGCTTCGGCAGAATGGTCGCGAATAGGAGTGCGTTTGCGCAGCATTTTTCGTTATTATTCTCGGTGATAAGGGTGATTGTTATTTAAGCTCCAGCCTCGATAAAGGCTCTCCGCTACAATAATGCGCACTAATGGGTGTGGCAAGGTCAAATTCGATAAAGACCACTTCTGCTCCGAACGAGCAATACATTCCGGTGCCAAACCTTCTGGACCACCAATCAACAAGCTCACATCTCGGCCATCTAGCTGCCATTTTTCCATCGCTTTAGCTAGTTGGTGGGTGTCCATTGCTTTGCCTGTCACTTCTAAGGTTACAATGCGGTTGCCTTTTGGGATAGCTGCGAGGGTACGCTCACCTTCTTGTTGCAAAATACGCTTTATATCGGCATTTTTGCCACGTTTACCTGCGGGAATTTCGATGAGCTCCAGCGCCATATCTTTGGGGAAACGGCGTTGGTATTCGCTAAAGCCTGCTTCAACCCAAGCAGGCATTTTGGTGCCAACAGCAACCAATTGAATCTTCAAAGGTTAACCCCAAAGTTTTTCTAATTGGTAAAAGTCGCGGGTTTCGTCTTGCATCACGTGTACAACCACGTCACCCAAATCTACCAGCACCCATTCACCTACGTCTTGGCCTTCTTGACCAATCACATGCAAATCATGCTCTTTGGCTTCCTTAGCTAAATGTGCAGCGATAGATTGGACTTGGCGTTTTGAGTTACCTGAGCACACCACCATGTAATCTGTAATACTTGAAGTCTCGCGTACGTCTAATGTGATCACGTCGCGGGCTTTCATGTCATCAATTTTGTCTAATGCAAAGTCAAGAAGTTCGTTGGTTTGCAAAATTAACTCTCTGTCTAATTAAATGTCTTAAGCAGCGAATATTATCACTTTTGTGAGCCCATATACAGACGCTTATCAAGGATATATTGATTCACTGCATCTGGTAATAGGCTGGTGCAATCTAAGCCGTTGAGCAGTCGCTCACGCACATGCGTTGACGATTCATCGCGCTGAGGACCTTCTAGAAAGTACACTAGCCCTGCAACGTTAGACTGCAACTGTGCTGGTTTGTTGCACTGGTTAGTGTGTAAATATGCGCGTAACTCTTGTGATGGTGCCAAATTCTCGTGCGGACGTTGGTAAACCACAAGATGGCACAAAGTCAGAATTTCCTGCCAGTGATACCAGGTATCGAAGCTATTGAATGAGTCCATCCCCATCAAAAATAAAATAGGTTCGTGCTGTTGGTCTTTGCCGTCGAGTTCAGCTCTTAGCTCTTGCAAGCTTAACAATGAATATGACGGGCCTTGACGGTGCAATTCGCGCTCATCGATCACAAATGCGTCGTTATGCGCCGTTGCCAGTTTAAGCATGGCTAACTTGTCTTCGTTACTTATGCCGCTGGCTTGCTTGTGAGCTGGCACACGGTTGGGCATAAAATGCAGCCTTGTTTCGTGAAAATGAGCAAGGCACTGCTGCGCCATATTGATGTGGGCATTGTGCACGGGATCAAACGTGCCACCAAATAACAGCATGTTTACTCCTCAAAGCAAGGGGCAGGGAATGGCAAACTACGGCAAAAACTAATGCTAATGTGCGCGAGCATAGGAAAAGGCGAAGCTAAACGGCCGCGTTTATAGGCACCGTCGAAATCGGCCAATAAATCTAAGATATGAGTAACGTGGTGCCCGTTTATACGATGTAGAGCTTGGCTGTATAGACCTTGCTGATTCTTCCAAATAGCTAACTGCTTACACGCGTTGGCGAAGTCTACACCACTATTTTGCAAGGCTATGAGCTTTTGTAACTGCTGTGCTTCTTTAGTTAACGCCCACGCTATGGCTGTTGGTTCTGTATTGTCATTCTGCAGACGCTGTAACACCTGCATGGTTTTGTCACTATCACCACTGAGTACCGCATTAGCTAAATCGAAAATATCGAAGCGATTTTGGTTCAATAGGATGCGCAGCAAAGTACGACCATCAATCGCCTTTTGGCCAAACAACAACGATAGCTTTTCCAACTCTTGATGACAGGCAAGTAAATTGCCTTCAGTGGTGTCTAGTAGCACCTGTTTGGCGTCATTCTCGAGATTGAGCGTTAATCGACGACAATGGCCATCTAGCCAACGTCTAAGGTGAGGGCCTGTAAGCGGATAACAGGGAACAAACATTCCTTGTTTATCGAGTGCTTTAAACCACGCGCTGCGTTGAATTTCTTGGGACGCCTTTGCCCCATGCAATACGATGACACAATCGGGATTCGGTGCGTCAACGTACCTTTTGAGATGCTCAGAACCCGTCTTTCCAGGCTTATGACCATTGAGGTCTAGTTCAATGAGGGTTCGTGCACTGAACAGTGACATACTTTGATAATGCGCATCGACCTCTTGCCAGTCGAATTGGGCACCAGCGGTCAGTTTGATAACTTCATCAAAACCTTGTTGTTTTGCGCTGTGCTTAATTTGCGCCACACACTCATTGACCTGAAAGGGTTCTTCACCAAACACCATATAAAAGGGCGCTAGGCCTTTTTGTAATTGCTGTGGTAATTGGTTAGCGTAGATGCGCATTAGAGTTGAGCTAGCTCCCGAACAATTCGGCGGCTTGCTTGTTTACGCAGCTCTTGCAGTAAGATGTTCATTTCATTGGCTTTAGCCAAGGCGTTATCAGGGTCATCCTGATAGTTGCGATACAACTCAAAGTACTGCTCAACAGGCTTATCGCCTGCACGTTCTAGGGTATACGACACAGAGTATATGAGCTCGTACTCGGCAACCTGACCGTTTTTAAACAAGGATAATGCGCGTCTGTCGAGTGAATCTGACACCAAGGTTAGCGTTGGTGAATTGGCGCGAAGGTTATCATTCACTTGCACATTACTGATTTCAAGTTCATTGATCAGTTGCGCATACAGAGCTGAGTTAGTATCGGTGGCCGTCACTTCCATGATCATGAGATCGCTAGGTAAGTCAGAGGCACGTTTCAGGTGAAAGCCGCAGCTGCTTAGTACCAAGACTAAGCAGCTAAGCATCACTGTTTTTAACAGGCGTGATGCGGCGAACATCTTAGTTCGCCACCACGTTAAGGACTTTGCCTTTGATGTAAATTACTTTACGCACTGTTAGGCCTTCCGTGAATTTCTGTACGTTAACGTCGTCAAATGCTGCTTTTTCAACCGCTTCTTGGTCAGCATCTGCAGCTAGAGTTAGCTTAGCACGTACTTTACCATTTACTTGAACAACAACGAGTTTTTCACTTTCAACCATAGCTGATTCGTCAGCAACAGGCCATTTAGCGTCAAGTACATCGCCTTCCTTACCTAGGTCTTGCCATAACTGGTGAGATAGGTGCGGAGTAATAGGTGCAAGCATGATTAACATCGCTTCTAGCGCTTCGTTAGCAACTGCTTTGTCACCATCGTTCTCTAGCGGCGCTTTAATCAACTTATTCGATAACTCCATTACCGCAGCAATCGCAGTGTTGAACGTTTGGCGACGCTCTAGGTCATCGGTGATCTTAGCAATCGCCTTGTGTAGTTCACGACGAAGTTCTTTTTGCTCTTTCGATAAACTTGCAACATCAAGTGCTACGAAGCCTGCGTTATTTACATCAACGGCATATTTGTATACACGCTTGATGAAACGGTGCGCACCTTCAACGCCTGAGTCAGACCATTCAAGTGTTTGCTCTGGCGGCGCAGTAAACATCATAAATAAACGCACGGTGTCTGCACCGTATTGGTCGATTACCTGTTGCGGGTCGATACCATTGTTTTTCGACTTAGACATCTTGCTCATACCAGCGCTTTGTACTGGCTGACCATCGTCTTTGTGCCACGCTTTAATAATGCGGCCTTTGTCGTCTTTTTCTGTTTCAACGTCAGTTGGTGAAATCCAGATGTCACCGCCTTTTTCGTCTTTACGGAAATAAGTTTCAGCTAGCACCATACCTTGGCACAGTAAGCGCTCAAATGGCTCATCAGAGTTCACTAGACCAAAATCACGTAGCAACTTATGGAAGAAACGAGCGTACAACAAGTGCAAAATAGCGTGCTCGATACCACCGATGTACTGGTTTACAGGCAACCAGTAGTTGGCAGCGCCTGGCTCAAGCATACCTTCATCGTAGCGTGGGCTACAGTAGCGCGCGTAGTACCAAGATGACTCCATAAAGGTGTCAAAAGTGTCTGTTTCGTGGAATACCGTTTCACCGTTAATCGTCGCCTTCGCCCATTCTGGGTCTGACTTGATAGGTGAGGTTACGCCATCCATTACTACGTCTTCAGGAAGACGCACTGGCAGCATATCCGCAGGTGCCGCAAGCTCTGAACCGTCTTCTTTGTTCAGCATTGGGATTGGTGAACCCCAATAACGTTGACGGCTTACACCCCAGTCGCGAAGACGGAAGTTTACTTTACGCTCACCTACACCAAGCTCAGTTAGCTTGTCGGCGATGGCGTTGAATGCAGCTTCGAAGTCAAGACCATCAAACTCACCAGAGTTAACTAGTGTGCCTTTTTCTGTGTATGCCGCTTTTGATAAGTCGCACTCATCGCCTTCGTTTGCAGCGATAACTTGTTTGATTTCAAGACCGTATGCTGTGGCGAATTCAAAGTCACGTTGGTCATGTGCAGGTACAGCCATTACCGCACCTGAACCGTAATCCATTAATACGAAGTTGGCGATCCAGATTGGTACTTCTTGGCCAGTTAGAGGGTGTACAGCAGTTAGGCCAGTCGCGATACCTTTTTTCTCCATGGTAGCGACGTCAGCTTCGGCCACTTTGGTGTTTTTGCACTCTTCAACAAATGCCGCAACCTCTGCGTTAGCAGCCGCTGCTTCTTGTGCGATTGGGTGAGCAGCTGCAACAGCAACATAGGTCACACCCATGAAGGTGTCAGGACGCGTGGTGTATACGCTGAATTCACCTTTGCCATCAGCACGTTTGAAAGTGATATCAACACCTTCAGAGCGGCCAATCCAGTTACGTTGCATTGTGCGTACTTGCTCAGGCCAATGCTCTAACTTATCTAAGTCGTCAAGAAGCTCTTGTGCATAGTCAGTGATCTTGATGAACCATTGTGGAATTTCTTTTTGCTCTACAACGGCACCTGAACGCCAACCTTTACCGTCAATTACTTGCTCGTTGGCAAGTACTGTTTGGTCAACTGGGTCCCAGTTAACGGTCGACATTTTTTTGTATACAAGGCCTTTTTCATAAAGCTTGGTGAAGAACCACTGCTCCCACTTGTAATACTCTGGGTGACAGGTTGCGATTTCACGATCCCAATCATAACCAAAACCTAATAGTTTTAATTGGTTACGCATGTAATCGATGTTTTCGTAAGTCCAGCTAGCCGGCGCTGTGTTGTTTTTAATCGCCGCGTTTTCTGCTGGTAGGCCAAACGCATCCCAACCCATAGGTTGCATTACGTTTTTACCTTGCAAGCGCTGGAAGCGAGACACTACATCACCGATGGTGTAGTTACGCACGTGACCCATGTGCAGTCGGCCACTTGGGTAAGGGAACATTGAGAGACAGTAAAACTTCTCTTTTGAGTCGTCTTCTGTGACTTTAAATACCTTGTTTTCGTCCCAGTACGACTGGGCCTTCGCTTCGATTTCCTGCGGGTTATATTGCTCTTGCATCTACTCTTCCAGACTTCTTGCAAAATGATGACAAATTTGCCCGATAGCATACCCCAAATCAATGCTTAATCACAGCAAGCAACGGGCTTTTTTATTATCAAGGTTTGTTAACCTTTGGAGGTTGAATTTTGTGCAAATAAGGGCCGCTTACCCGCAGTGCGAGATTTGTAAGCTAGTGGGCTTAATGAAAGTTGCACAAGACTTACATGTCTGTTCACAGCCATTCGCTAAATCAGTATCGGTAATAAAGAGTTAATCGCCGCTAGGCAGAGGTCTTTGGCCCGCTTGAGCTTGGTATTTAAGCCGAGTTATCACCTAATCACCAGTAGTAATCACACTGCGAATGCTCTTGCTTGCCTTTAGATTAAACGCACTGCTAAAAACTTGCGTTGAAAGATAAACAGACCCGAGTATTGAATTGTCCACAAGCAGACTATAGTTAAGATATAAGGTCTTAATTTTCACAAGGATTTCAAATGACAGATTATCGTCAGTGGTTATCGCAGTTGAGTGATTGGCTCAAAGATGTGAACGAACATGAAGTCAAAGAGATGGTAACGACTTTTCTTGAGTCCAAAAAGGCGCTCAAAGACTTGAGTAAAGATAAGTACGACGAGTATAAACGTTACCTGCAACGTGACATCGACCATTTCATTGAACATGAAAGCTACTACAACTCCCTCGCTTGGCAAGAACTCAAAGAATCTCTGTGGTATGAACTTGCTCACATCGAAGATAAATCGCAACTTGAATGGCAGGCGTTGAGCCAAGATTTCAAGCACAAAGGCGTGTACCACAGCGGAGAATGGATAGCCATGGGCACCTTAGTGTGCCAGAATTGTCATCACCAAGAAGACGTTTACCACGCCAGTGAAATAAAGCCCTGTTCAGAATGCGGCGGCATTCACTTTAATCGTCAAGCGTTGCAGCCTTAAGGGTCGTGTAACGGGTAAAATAACAAGGGCTCACGAAGAGCCCAACATAAGACGTGTTGTATGACTAAAAAGACATCGGGTGTTACTGACACCCTTAGCGCAAGCGCGCTTGCGCCGCAAATTTCCGACAATCACATTCGTACTTGTCTGGCTCATCCTTATCCAGAAGAGTTGCAGTTTATCGGCCAAAAGCGCGCTGATAGTGCGCTAGACTTTGCTTTAGGCATGCAGTTGCCGGGCTATAACGCTTATGTGATGGGCGAGCCGGCGCTAGGGCGTTTTACGCTTGTGCAGCATAAACTGCAACAACACGCCAAAGACCGCGAAACGCCCAGAGAGTGGTTGTATGTAAATAACTACCAAGATCACCGAGAGCCTATTGCGCTGCTGATGAATCCTGGTGAAGGCCAAGTACTTGTGGATGACATTGACGCAGTACTTGAAGAAATTCTTGATACATTCCCTGCTGCATTTGATAACCCGGGGTATCAGCGTAAGAAAAAGTCTATCGACCGTGAGTTCGAAGACAAATACGAAGATGCACTCGCAGCTGTGGAAGAATTAGCGAACCAGCATAGCGTTGAACTTATTGAAGACGACAACAATGTTGGCTTTGTGCCAATTGTTGATAATCAGCGCCTCAGTGACGAGCAATTTGGTGCCTTGGATGAGCAAACACAAGAGCGCTTTATTGAAGCGATTGGTGAGTTAGAAGATGCCTTAATCGATTCACTTATTGAATTACCTAAATGGAAACGAGAGTCCAGCGAAGCACTGCGCAAACTGAAAAAAGCAACCGCAGAAGCTGCTATTAAACCGCTTTTACGTGAACTTGAACACAAGTATGCCACCCATATTGGTGTGTTGCGTTACCTCAAAGACTTGCGCTCAGAGCTAGTAGATACCGTGCTCGAATGGTTAGATGAAGAGCAAAGTAACGATAAAAGCGAAGAAGAATACGATCGCAAAGAGATGCTTACTGAGTTTTTTGCGCCTAACCTACTCGTGCCATACAAAGAAAATGATGCAGCACCGGTTATTTATGAGCCAAATCCTACGTTCGGTAATTTATTCGGTAAAATCGAGTACTCAACCTCGCAGGGCTCATTAGTTACAAGTTATCGCAGTATTCAGCCAGGCGCCTTGCACCGCGCAAATGGTGGTTATTTGATTATGGATGCTGAGAAAGTGATGGCAAGCTCTCAAGTCTGGGACGGCTTGAAACTGTCACTTAAAACGCACCAAATAAAGAACGATTTACCCTTCCAAGACAGCTCAGTGGGTAGTAGCTTCACGTTGCGCCCTCAGTTGATCCCACTGGATGTAAAAATCATCCTGCTAGGCTCGCGTGATTTGTACTACACACTCAATGAATACGATGAAGAGTTTGCAGAGCATTTTCGCGTTTTGGCGGATTTCGATTATTACCTGCCAGGCACTGACAAGTATCAATACCAATTCATTACCAAGGTACAAGAATATTGTCGAGAAACGCTGAAAACAGAGCTTAACTGTGATGCTATGGTGCTGCTATTACGCTTTAGTCATCGCCAAGCGGAGCATCAATTGAAGCTATCGGCGCGTTTTGCAGATGTACTTGAGTTGGTTGCTGAAGCAAGCTTCTATGCACGCCAAGATAACAGCGAAGAAATCCACGCCAGCCATGTTCAAGAAGCACTCGCGGGGAAAGAATACCGTACCGGGCAGATGAGTGAGAATATGCTCAGCGATATCCGTGAAGGGCACATTCTTATTGCCACAGAAGGACACGCCGTGGGCATGGTTAACGGTTTAACCGTATTACACGTCGGAGATACTTCATTCGGTACACCTGCTCGTATTAGTGCCTCAGTGTATGCCGGCAGTGACGGTGTTATAGACATTGAACGTGAAGCAGAGCTAGGCAAAGCGATTCACTCTAAAGGGGTGATGTTGTTAACGGGCTATCTGGGCAGCAAATATGCGCAAGATTTCAGCTTAACCTTGAGTGCAAATATCGCGATTGAACAAAGCTATGGCTATATTGATGGCGACAGCGCATCGTTGGCAGAGTTGTGTGCATTGGTATCGGGTATTACTCAGGTGCCTATTGATCAAGGCATAGCCATGACAGGTTCAATTAACCAACGCGGTGAAGTGCAGGCAATTGGCGGCGTAAACGAGAAAATAGAAGGCTTCTTTAAGCTGTGCCAAATGCGTGGACTAACTGGCCAACAGGGGGTGATTATCCCGCGTTCCAACTGCGTTAACCTGGTTTTAAATCAGGATGTAATAGATGCTGTCGACAGTGGCCGCTTTAACATTTATCCAGTGTCGAGTGTTGACGAAGCTTTGAGCTTATTAACGGGTAAAGAATGTGGAGAGCTCAAAGATGGCGCCTATCCAAAAGGCAGTATTCATGATTTAGCAATGGAGCGCTTACGCGCAATTGCGGCGATAGTGGGCGGTGAGGAGAACGATGATGCTTAACACTATTTTGCTCGTTATTATTGCTGTGCTCGTTGTGCTGACAATCCGTGGTCATCTAAAGAACCGTCAGGTTGCAGCTTTGAACAAGCAAAGAGAGGCCGAGTTCTTTGCGCAAAACCATGATAAGGAAGGCGTTGAAAAGCTTGAAAGTGGCGTACACATGCTGTGGCACACTCGCAATGAAGACGCTGAGCAACCTACAGCTACATCCAAAGTACGCGTTCACTACCGTGGCACCTTGTTGGATGGGCGTGAATTCGACAGCTCGTACAAGCGAGATAAGCCAATCGATTTTCGATTAAATCAAGTCATTGCTGGGTGGCAACAAGGCCTGCAGCAAATGCATGTGGGCGATAAGGCTACATTGTATATCCCGGCACGTTTGGCCTATGGCGACAGACGAGTGGGCATTATTGAACCCGCGAGTCCGTTGATATTCGAGGTCGAACTACTCAGTATCGAGCGATAACCCATTGATGAAGACCACCGCATTGCCGGTGGTTTTTTTATGCCTTTCGTCGCATTGTGCTTTTTAAGCATGTTCGGTTACCTTAGTTTGAAAAGAGGTAAACGCAACAAATGTGTTCTTGGACGCTATTCAACAGGGGATAACAATGAAGAAAATAAAAAGTGCATGCAGCTTAGCTGTGTTAGGCGTGCTTTCAAGTCTTACGTTTAATGCACAGGCAGCTTCTGCGACGCAAATTGAAAAAGCCAATCAACAGGTACAAGAAAAACTTATTGAGTGGCGACGTCACTTACATGAATATCCTGAATTAAGTAATCGTGAATTTGAAACCGCTAAGTATGTGGCTAAGCATTTAAAGTCACTCGGTTTGGAAGTACAAACTGGGGTTGCGCATACGGGCGTGGTTGCCAAGCTCAAAGGTGATAAGCCTGGGCCATTAATTGCGCTACGTGCAGATATGGATGCACTGCCAGTGACTGAACAAGTCGATATTCCGTTTGCTTCAAAGCAAAAAGCAACGTTCCGTGGCCAAGATGTGGGGGTAATGCATGCATGTGGTCATGATGCACATGTGGCTATTTTGATGGCGGTTGCCGAGTCGTTGGTTAAGCTCAAATCGGAATTGGCAGGCGAAGTCCTCTTTATCTTCCAGCCAGCAGAGGAAGGCGCCCCAGCGGGTGAAGAAGGTGGCGCTGAATTGATGCTCAAAGAAGGCCTATTTGCGCAAATGCCTGAAGCAGTATTTGGCTTGCATGTGACTTCGTCATTGAATGTTGGCAAAGTAGGCTTGCGTTCAGGCCCATTGATGGCAAGTTCAGACAAATTCACTATCAAGGTTAAAGGCCGTCAAACGCACGGTTCGCGCCCTTGGAATGGGGTTGACCCTATTGTTGCGTCCAGCCAAATTATTATGGCCACGCAAACTATCGCATCGCGTCAGGTGGATGTGACCAAAGCGCCGTCGGTGATTTCATTTGGCGCCATCAAAGGTGGTGTACGCAACAATATTATTCCAGATGAAGTCGAAATGGTGGGGACTATTCGTACCTTCGACCAAGATATGCGTGCAGATATCAAAGACCGTATTAAGCACACCGCGGAACTAACAGCACAAGCGGCTGGTGCCCAAGCTGATGTGCATATTGACCATGGCTATCCAGTGACGGTTAATAACCCTGAACTGACAGCGGCTATGATGCCTACATTAGAAGCGGTGGCGGGTAAAGATAACGTCGTCATCACCGACTTAATTACTGGTGCAGAGGACTTCTCTTACTATGCACTGGAAACACCTGGACTGTTCTTCTTCTTGGGGATTACACCACAAGATCAGGATGCGAAATCGGCACCGAGTAACCACTCACCGCATTTCTACATTGATGAGCAAGGTTTACCACTTGGCGTTTCAGCATTAACCCAGCTGGTATTTGATTACCTTGAGAGATAAATAAAAGGCGCGTTAAGCGCCTTTTTTACGATAACTCCAGATCACACTGGCAAGTGTGAATATCACTAATATCGTCCACCAAGGCCAAGTGCCATGGCGAGCATAAAAACTGTTGCCGCCTATCAGGTGCACATCTGTAACCAATACATCGTCAGTAAATTGCGCTAGGCTTATTTGCTTTTCAGACAAAGGGTCATACACAGCGGTCACGCCAGTGTTGGTTACGCGTACAAGCGGGCGCATCAGCTCAAGAGCACGCATTCGCGAGATTTGCATATGTTGGTGGGGGCCATGAGAATCGCCAAACCACGCATCATTACTCACGGTAAAAAGAATATCCGAGTCACTGCGGTAATTTGCGCGCACTAAGTCCGGAAATGCAATTTCGTAGCAGATAGCAGGCAAGATATGGTAACCGTTCGCAACCAAGTTTTGCTGCACGCGCTCGCCGCGAGTAAAGCTCGACATCGGTAGGTCGAACAAGGGGGCGAGGGGACGCAGCCAGTCTTCAAAGGGTACGAACTCACCAATAGGTAACAACTGATGCTTACGATAACGGTTACGATGTAGGTACTTGTATTGCCCCTCGCTGCTGTCAGCCTGCTCTTTGCCTACAACCACTAGGGTGTTGTAGATAGTACGGGTATCGTATTGATAGTCGACAATGCCGGTTATCAACGCCGTGTTATTAAACACCGCGGCAGCATCTAACGACTGTAAAAACTGATTTGCATGTACTTCGAGCTCTGGAATTGCGGCTTCGGGCCAAACAACCAAATCCGCGTTCCAATGCTTTCGCGTCATATCTTGGTATTTGAGCATAGTTGGCCAGAAATTCTCGGGCTCCCAGCGCATACTTTGCTTGATGTTACCCTGCACCAAGGCAACACTTAAGTGTTTACCTGTGTGGCTATTGGGATGCCACCACTGCACGAATAACGCAGCTAATGCCAGCACTAGGCTAATACTGAACATAGGCGCCCAGCGGCGTTCACGCACAAGGGTACATATGCCATAACTCAGTGCAATGACAATGAGCGAAAGCCCAAATTCTCCAGTCAATGATGCGAATAAATTTAAGGGGGAGTCTGTTTGCGTGTAGCCAAAAGACAACCAAGGAAATCCAGTAAGCAATTTACCTCGTAACCACTCGGCACACGCAAAGCTCAAAAGTAAGGGGGCAAACCAACTCCCTGTGCGCTTGTATGCCCAGCCAGTCATGGCCAACGCTAGAGCAGGGTAAAGTGCTAAATAACACACCAATAGCGCCATCAGTGCTATTGACGCGATTATAGGTAAGCCACCAAATTGCGAGATGGATACATGCACCCAGCTGATGCCCGCACCGAACCAACCTAAACCAAAAACCAAGCCATACCAAGCGGCTGTTTTAGTCGGTTGTTTGTATGTCAGGGCGCACAGTGTAGCAACGCTGACAAAGGCGAGTGGCCAAAAGCTAAAAGGGGCGTAGGCAAATGTCAAAACAAGGCCAGCGACGAGCGCCAGCCAAGTTTTAATATCTTTGAGAGAGTGTTTAAGCCGCGTCAGAATCTTCGCCATCGCTTGATTTGGGCAGAGTTACTTGCAGCTGCAAAATACGACGGTTGTCCGAGTTGGTAACCTTAAACTGCAAAGGTTCGATTTCGATGATTTCACCACGCCCAGGCATGTGACCAAAGGCATGTAACACAATTCCGCCTATGGTATCGGCTTCATTGGTGCTGAAATCTGTGTTGAATTTATCGTTGAACTCCTCAATAGGCGTGAGGGCTTGCACCGAATAAACATGCTTAGAGATTTGTTTGATTTGCAAGCTGTCTTCTTCATCGTCATGTTCATCTTCGATTTCACCCACGATAATTTCGAGAATGTCTTCGATGGTTACAAGTCCAGATACACCGCCATATTCGTCGATAACGATGGCCATGTGATAACGCTGCTGACGGAATTCGTTAAGTAAGGTGTCTACACGCTTACTTTCCGGCACCACCACTACGGGACGCAACAATTCGCGTAATTCGGGAAGATCCGCTTCTTTGTCCATAAGCAAAGGGATAAGGTCTTTAGCCAGTAAGATCCCTTCTATATGGTCTTTATCTTCACACACTACCGGGAAACGTGAGTGCGAAGACTCAATCATTACAGGTAGTTGATCAGCCAAAGGTTGGTCTACATCAAGTGTGATGATTTGTGAGCGAGGGATCATGATGTCGCGTACTTTGAGTTCAGAGACTCCGAGTACACCTTCAATCATTTCCTTGGTCTCTGGATCGATCAGGTCGCGTTCTTGCGCGTCTGAGATCACTTCGGCCAGCTCTTCCTTATTTTGGGGTTCTCCCTGAAACATCTGGGCTATACGATCTAACCAAGATTTTCCTGAAGAACCCTCTCTACTATGCGAGTTTTCGTCGCTCATTAGCTTTATGCGCTCCAAGTTGAATTAATTCCGATAGTGAGACTTTGCACACTATTGGGATTAACACTCATCATCCCTGTATGGGTCGCTAATATTAATGCTGGCAAGAAATTTCTTTTCCAGCGCTTCCATGATTTGGGCATCATGCTCATTGATATGGTCATAGCCGAGTAAATGCAAGCAGCCGTGAACAACCATATGAGCGAAGTGATCATGGAACGTTTTTTCTTGCTCCAGCGCTTCACCATATACTACTTGGGGGCAAATAATCAAATCCCCAACAAGTGGTAATTCCACCCCCGGCGGGGCATCGAATTCAAACGACAACACATTGGTTGGCTTGTCTTTACCACGATAGCTGTGATTCAGAGTTTGACTCTCATGCTCATCAGCGATACGAATAGTGAGTTCAGAATCTGGCTTTAATTCATCCAGTACCAAAGAGGCCCACTGCTGGAATTGTTCTTCACTGGGAAGATTATCAAATTCGCAGGCTAGTTGCAGATCGACAAAGGTACTCATGAGTTAGATTCTCTTTTTTCTTGCTCTTTTTGCGCACGCTTAGCTCGTTCTGCTTCCTCATGATACTCGTAGGCTTCTACAATGCGCGCAACAACAGGGTGGCGCACAACATCATGAGATTGGAAGAAGTTCATGCTGATTTCGTCAACTTCGCCCAAGACTTCAATAGCGTGGCGCAAACCAGAGCGCGCACCTCGAGGTAAGTCTACCTGGGTAATGTCACCAGTGATCACTGCCTTTGAGTTGAAGCCAATACGGGTTAAGAACATCTTCATTTGCTCGACCGTGGTGTTTTGGCTTTCGTCCAAAATGATAAAGGCATCATTGAGTGTGCGACCACGCATGTAGGCAAGAGGCGCGACTTCAATAACGTTCTTCTCAATTAAACGCTCAACTTTCTCGAAGCCTAGCATTTCAAATAAGGCGTCATATAGAGGGCGCAGATATGGGTCGATTTTTTGGGTTAAATCTCCGGGTAAGAAACCCAGCTTTTCACCTGCTTCTACCGCAGGGCGGGTCAGCAAAATTCGGCGAATCTCTTGGCGTTCAAGGGCGTCGACAGCTGCGGCAACGGCAAGATAAGTCTTACCTGTACCTGCTGGACCAATGCCAAAGCAAATATCGTGATTAAGGATGTTGGCAACATACTGGCTTTGATTTGGGTTGCGAGGCTTGATTACGCCACGACGAGTTTTGATAAAAACTTCTTTACCCCAAACGCTCGGTGCTTCTTGTTCAAGCACATCGGCTTCGATAATAGCGAGGTGCACGTGCTCAGGCTCGATTTCTTTTTCTTTGCCTTTGAGTGGAGCTGTTTCTACATAAAGGCTTTTTAATATCTCGCCGGCCGCTTTAGCAGTATGCGGTTTACCAGTGATTTTGAAGAGATTTTCACGGTGTGCAATTTCAACTCCCAGTCGACGTTCGATGTGTTTAATGTTCTCATCAAAAGGACCGCATAAAGAAGAAAGGCGGGCGTTGTCAGAGGGTTCTAAATAGATATCGATGTTTTTCAGCTGGTTACTCAAAGTTGCTTCCTGTTGTATTGCGCCAAAGTCAGTCACTGAGTGGCTTTGGCGCATTTTATTTTTTAGTTAGGGGTAAACGTACCCACCCCAATTTCATTTGTTTGTTCTTCAACTGGCGCTTTTGCAAGAATTTCACTTGGCGCAGTGTCGCGGCGAAGGTTCATTTCGCTTTCTGTGCGAATAAGCTCACCACGTAATGAGTTTGGTAGTGCTTCTGTGATACGCACGTCAACGAATTGGCCGATCACTGAATGTGGACCTTCGAAGTTAACCACACGGTTATTCTCTGTACGTCCACGCAGCTCCATTGGGTTCTTCTTAGAAGGACCTTCAACAAGAATACGCTGCTCAGTACCAAACATATCACGGCTAATCTTCTGTGCCATCTGGTTTATGCGATCTTGTAAGATGTAAAGACGCTGCTTTTTCTCTTCTTCGCTGACATCGTCTGGTAAATCTGCTGCTGGCGTACCTGGACGTGCACTGTAGATGAAGCTGAAGCTCATATCGAAACCGATATCGTTGATTAGCTTCATGGTTGCTTCGAAGTCTTCTGTTGTTTCACCTGGGAAACCGATGATGAAGTCCGAGCTCATGCTGATATTTGGACGTACTTTACGCAGTGCACGAATAGTCGATTTATATTCCATCGCCATGTGGCCACGTTTCATCAAGTTAAGAATACGGTCTGAGCCGCTTTGCACTGGTAGGTGCAAGTGGTCTACAAGTTCTGGTACATCAGCATAGGCTTCAATGATGTCTTGGGTAAATTCAACCGGGTGAGACGTGGTGTAACGAATACGGTCAATGCCATCAATAGCGGCAACGTAACGCAGTAAATCAGAGAAATAACAAATTTCGCCATCGTGTGTTGCACCGCGGTACGCATTTACGTTTTGACCAAGTAGGTTAACCTCACGTACGCCTTGCTCAGCAAGTTGTGCTACTTCCAAGATGACATCATCCAGTGGACGGCTTACTTCTTCACCACGAGTGTAAGGTACCACGCAGAAAGTACAGTATTTAGAGCAGCCTTCCATGATAGAGACGAATGCGCTTGGGCCTTCAGCCTTAGGCTCTGGCAGGCGGTCAAACTTTTCAATCTCAGGGAAGGTGATATCAACAACAGAACCTTCTTTGTTCTGAACTTGCTGGATCATCTCTGGTAAACGGTGCAGCGTTTGTGGACCAAAAACGATGTCTACAAATGGCGCGCGTTGACGGATGGTGTCACCTTCTTGAGATGCAACACAACCGCCTACACCAATCACTAGATCAGGATTTTTCTCTTTTAGAGGCTTCCAGCGACCCAGTTGGTGGAATACTTTTTCTTGTGCTTTTTCACGGATAGAACAGGTGTTAAGCAAAATAACATCCGCATCTTCGGCCTCTTCAGTAAGTTGATAACCATTTGTATCATCTAGAAGATCCGCCATTTTCTGAGAGTCATATTCATTCATCTGACATCCCCAGGTTTTAATATGCAGCTTTTTGCTCATTGAAATATTGCCTCGTTTTCAATCCGGTACTGACTTTGCACGACTAGGCCAAGTTAAAGCCATTGGCTCGAGCTTCGCCTAAAGGACGCGTATTTTATATGCTATCGGCCTATGAGCCAAGTATAGTTTTGATATTTGCCTATGCTCAGTGCTGTAAATCAAACATTGGCGATAAGTTATTTCCATCCACTGCCAATTGCACAATGAACTAGGTTACAATTATCTCAGCACGAAAATAATTAGAGACAAGGCCCAATGAGTATAAACAAGGTAGTCATTGTAGGTGGCGGTATGGTGGGCGCAGCATGTGCGCTAAAGCTTGCCAAACAAGGTAAGTCGGTCACTGTTATAGAGCAGCATATCATTGATCCTGAACGTGTATTAGCAAGCGAACAAGTAGATATCCGTGTTTCGGCAATCAATCGCTTTTCTGAGCAATTGCTGGATGACTTAGGCGCGATGGCGTTGTTGCGTCAATCTCGTGTCGCCCAGTACACCCAACTGGAAGCGTACGAAGAGGTACCTGAGCAGCTGCTATTTGATAGCGCTGAGCTTGGTAGCACTCATTTGGGCCACCTCGTCGAGAATAAACTCATTCAAGCCGCCTTATGGGCACAGTTTGACCACCATGGTATCGAAGTACATTCCCCAGCAGGGCAGGCGAAGCAACTTATTGAAACCGATACAAGCGCTACCTTGGTGTATGAGGATAGGCAATTTGAAGCAGATCTTGTGATTGCTGCAGACGGTGGCCGCTCTCATATTCGCCAGCTCGCGGGTATTGGCGTAACTGGTTGGCAGTATCAGCAACACTGCATGGGAGTCTTGATTAAACTCGATGCACCGCAGCAGAGTAAAACATGGCAGCAATTTAAGCCCTCGGGGCCTATTGCTTTCTTACCGATGCACTATCCGTACGCAAATCTCATTTGGTATGACGAAGGCACCAAACTAAAGGCGATGCAGCAATTAGACAAAGACGCACTTAAAACGCAGATCATTGATCATTTCTTTGCCTTACCCGGGGAATTTGAAATCGTTGAATCTGCGGTGTTTCCATTGACTCGTCAGCACGCCAATACTTATATCGCTAAGCGCCTTGCGTTAGTCGGAGATGCTGCACACACAATTAACCCATTAGCGGGGCAGGGTGTGAATTTGGGCTTTAAAGATGTCGTAGCACTGGCACACGCGTTAGAAGAATCTGAGGTTCTTGCCACGGCACTAAAGCGCTACCAGCGCCGTAGACGTGGTGATAATTTACTGATGATGAGCATGATGGATGCGTGCTACTTTGGCTTCTCGAATAGTGTATCACCACTTAAAACGCTGCGTAATGTGGTGTTATCGGCTGCAAATAAGGCTGGGCCACTTAAACAGCAAGTATTAAAGCACGCGATGGGTGGCATCACCTGAGCGTTCAAAAAATACAAATGAATTATTAGAAGCTGCTCAATCGAGTGGCTTTTTTTAGCTAACGAGAAAAGAAAAAATAAATAGTGTTTGAAAGAGAAGATATGAGAATTTAAAGAAAATGATTGAGAAGAAATCTAAGAAGGTTAATACATGGTGCGGAAGGTGAGACTTGAACTCACACATCCGAAGATACTGGAACCTAAATCCAGCGCGTCTACCAATTCCGCCACTCCCGCAATGTATTATTTACATTTTGATATGGAACCTAAATCCAGCGTCTAATTCAAGACATCTGCCAACTCCGCGCTATCGCAATGTATTTTTTTCGGCATATTCACATTTTCTAGATTGGTTCTAGATAATGGCTGGAGTACCAGGATTTGAACCTGGGAATGGCGGGATCAAAACCCGCTGCCTTACCGCTTGGCGATACTCCAACGATACACCAAAAAGAGCTGATTATTTTAGTTCTTATCGAGAACATGGTGCGGAAGGTGAGACTTGAACTCACACATCCGAAGATACTGGAACCTAAATCCAGCGCGTCTACCAATTCCGCCACTCCCGCATTTTCGCTTCAGTATTTATGGAACCTAAATCCAGCATCTAATTAAAGACATCTGCCAATTCCGATACTTTCGCATTTTGTTTTCACATTCTCTTATTGGTAGAAAGAGAATGGTGGCTACGCCCTGATTTGAACAGGGGACCCCATCATTATGAGTGATGTGCTCTAACCAACTGAGCTACGTAGCCATGGCTGGAGTACCAGGATTTGAACCTGGGAATGGCGGGATCAAAACCCGCTGCCTTACCGCTTGGCGATACTCCAACTAAAGGGTCGATAATTTTAGTTCTTATCAAGAACATGGTGCGGAAGGTGAGACTTGAACTCACACATCCGAAGATACTGGAACCTAAATCCAGCGCGTCTACCAATTCCGCCACTCCCGCAATGTTGGCTGGAGTACCAGGATTTGAACCTGGGAATGGCGGGATCAAAACCCGCTGCCTTACCGCTTGGCGATACTCCAACTAAAGGGTCGATAATTTTAGTTCCTATCAAGAACATGGTGCGGAAGGTGAGACTTGAACTCACACATCCGAAGATACTGGAACCTAAATCCAGCGCGTCTACCAATTCCGCCACTCCCGCAGTGTTGGCTGGAGTACCAGGATTTGAACCTGGGAATGGCGGGATCAAAACCCGCTGCCTTACCGCTTGGCGATACTCCAACTAAAGGGTCGATAATTTTAGTTCCTATCAAGAACATGGTGCGGAAGGTGAGACTTGAACTCACACATCCGAAGATACTGGAACCTAAATCCAGCGCGTCTACCAATTCCGCCACTCCCGCATATTTGCTTAAGTATTTTATGGAACCTAAATCCAGCGTCTAATTCAAGACATCTGCCAATTCCAACACTTTCGCATACAAACTAGCTTCCATTCTCCTTGGTAGTGGAAAATGGTGGCTACGCCCTGATTTGAACAGGGGACCCCATCATTATGAGTGATGTGCTCTAACCAACTGAGCTACGTAGCCAACTTTTGTTTGTCATCATCGCTGATGCGGGGCGTATTATGCTGATATGCCGAAACCGCGTCAACACCTTTTTGCGAAAAACATATTCAGGATGAATCGTTTGCCTGAAAAACAAGCTAAGAGCTTAAAAAACAGCTTCAGTTGTTGTTTTATTCAACAAAAAAGCCCGCATCTAGCGGGCTTTTAAAGATAGTAATTTTTTATACGTTGAACAAGAAGTTCATCACATCGCCATCTTTAACGATGTATTCTTTACCTTCTTGGCGCATTTTACCGGCTTCTTTCGCGCCGTTTTCGCCTTTAAACGCGATGTAATCATCAAACGCAATCGTTTGTGCACGAATGAAGCCGCGCTCAAAGTCAGTGTGGATTTTACCAGCGGCTTGCGGTGCAGTTGCCCCTACAGGAATCGTCCACGCACGTACTTCTTTTACACCAGCGGTAAAGTAAGTTTGTAGTTTAAGAAGCTCATATCCACCGCGGATCACACGGTTTAGACCCGGCTCTTCAAGGCCCAAATCAGCCATGAACTCGTCGCGGTCTTCATCATCAAGTTCAGAAAGCTCAGCTTCAATTGCTGCACAAACAGGGATTACTACTGCATCTTCTGCTGCTGCAATTTCACGTACTTTGTCTAGATGAGGGTTGTTTTCAAAACCATCTTCATTGACGTTAGCAATGTACATTGTTGGCTTGATTGTAAGGAAGTTTAAGTAGCTAATTGCTGCTTTTTCTTCTTTTTCCAAGCTTAAAGAGCGAAGCGTCAAACCTTCATCAAGGTGTGCTTTCACTTTTTCTAAAACTTGAATTTCAAATTTAGCGTCTTTTTCGCCGCCTTTTGCTTTCTTAGCTTGGCGGTGAATAGCGCGGTCAGCAGTATCCATATCAGCTAGAACAAGTTCAGTGTTGATAACATCGATGTCATCAGCTGGATCGATAGTGCCTGCTACGTGAACGATATTTTCGTTTTCAAAACAGCGAACTACATGACCAATTGCGTCAGTTTCACGAATATTTGCTAGGAATTGGTTACCTAGACCTTCGCCTTTTGATGCGCCTTTCACAAGACCTGCAATGTCCACAAACTCCATCGTTGTAGGTAGGATGCGTTGTGGGTTTACAATTTCCGCCAACTGATTAAGGCGAGCATCTGGAACAGGCACTACACCTGTGTTTGGTTCAATCGTACAAAACGGGAAGTTTTGTGCTTCAATACCTGCTTTGGTAAGTGCATTAAATAGCGTTGATTTACCAACATTTGGTAAGCCAACGATGCCACATTTAAAACCCATATTATCTATACCTATTTAATATTTAAGCCTAAGGCTTAAATGAATGGAGTCTGTTTTGTGCTTTGAGCACACCATCTTTCGCCAAAATTTCCATACAGCGTACAGCCTCATCCACTGCGGCATCGATCTTTTCTTGATCTGCCGCTGGGGCCTTACCCAGTACCCAGCCTGTCACTTTATCTTTGTGTCCAGGATGGCCAATACCTATGCGCAGACGCATGAATTCTTTATTGTTCGCCATTTTGGAAATAATGTCTTTTAGACCGTTATGTCCACCATGACCACCGCCTTTTTTCAATTTAGCAATTCCCGGGTCGAGATCCATTTCATCATGGGCGACCAAAATATTTTCTACAGGGATTTTATAAAAATTCGCTAAACTTGCCACAGCTTTACCGCTGAGGTTCATGTAGGTAGTGGGAATAAGTAGTTTGAATTCTGTACCACCAATGACAACCTTGCCGGTTAATCCATGGTGTTTGCTGTCAAGCTTGAGTGTGCAGTTATATCGCGCGGCTAGCTCTTCGATGAACCAGGCACCTGCATTATGGCGTGTGTCTTTATATTCGGGGCCTGGATTAGCCAGGCCCACAAGCATTTGAATAGTATTCAAGGTGCTAACACCTTAAATCTTATTCTGCGTCGCTTTCAGCAGCTTCTTCTGAATCGTCAGCAGCAGCGCCTTTAGGAGCAGCAACAGTAACAACCGCTTGGTCGTGGTCTGCACCTTTAGCAAGCTCAACTGAAGTTACGCCAGCTGGAAGTTTAACGTCAGATAGGTGAAGCGTGTCGCCTACATTTAGAGCAGCAACGTCAACTTCGATGAACTCAGGAAGCGCTTTAGGAAGACACGTGATTTCGATTTCAGTTAGTTGGTGAATAACTGTCGCGCCTTTCTTCGCTACTGCTTCTTCGTTGATGAAGTGTACAGGGATATTAGTGTGGATCTTAGAGTTAGCATCTACACGTTGGAAGTCTAAGTGAGTGATCTTAGGCTTGTACGGGTGACGTTGAACGTCTTTAAGGATAGCTTCAACTGACTCACCAGCGATGTTAAGAGTAAGGATATGCGTGTAGAAACCTTCGTGCTCTTGCGCTTGGATGATCTTGTTGTGATCAAGAGTTAGTGATACAGCTTCTTTGTCTGCGCCGTAAAGGATTGCAGGAACTTTGTCTGCACGACGTAGGCGGCGGCTCGCACCAGTACCTAGCTCAGCACGTAATTCTGCATCAAATGTGTAAGTAATGTTAGACATGAATGTCTCCAATTAAATTAGTTTAAGTTTTAAGACCTTCGCGACCAAAAGTCTTAGCCGATTGACCGACGATTAACCGTCTATCAATCAAAAAAGGCGCGCTATAGTACCACCGCCCCTAGGCAAAAGAAACATAAGAAACAAAAAAACACCACAAATGTGGTGTTTTTGGTGGCGGGAAAGTATGGCTTATCCCGTCGTTTATTCTCGCAATTGTTTGCTTAGTGCTCGAACATCGCAGAGATTGACTCTTCATTGCTAATGCGGCGAATTGTTTCCGCCATCATATCAGCGAGGGTCAACACTTTAATGTTGTCTAGCGCTTTAAGCTCGTCCGATAGAGGGATTGAGTCAGTTACAATCACTTCATCGATTACTGAGTTACGTAGGTTTTCTGCAGCAGAACCTGAAAGTACAGGGTGAGTTGCATACGCAAATACGCGTTTTGCGCCGTGTTCTTTAAGCGCTTCAGCAGCTTTACACAGTGTGCCGCCAGTATCGATCATGTCATCTACGATGATACAGTCACGACCTTTAACGTCACCAATGATGTGCATGACTTGTGATACGTTTGCTTGCGGACGACGTTTGTCGATAATCGCAAGGTCTTTATCATCAAGTAGCTTAGCAATAGCACGAGCACGCACTACACCACCGATATCAGGTGATACAACAACAACATCTTCAAAGTTACGTTGCTTCATGTCTTCGATAAGTACTGGGCTACCAAATACGTTATCTACTGGCACATCAAAGAAACCTTGGATTTGCTCTGCGTGCAGATCAACTGTCAATACGCGGTCAACACCTACGCTTGAAAGGAAGTCTGCAACTACTTTCGCTGTGATTGGAACACGAGCAGAACGTACACGACGGTCTTGGCGCGCATAGCCGAAGTATGGGATTACGGCTGTAATACGGCCAGCTGATGCACGGCGAAGTGCGTCAACCATTACGATCAATTCCATCAAGTTGTCGTTAGTCGGTGCACAGGTAGACTGGATAATAAAAACGTCCGATCCACGGACGTTCTCATTAATAGATACACTGATTTCACCGTCGCTAAAACGACCAACCACGGCATCGCCTAGTTCGATATATAAACGTTTTGCAACTTTTTGAGCAAGTTCAGGCGTTGCATTACCAGCGAAGAGCTTCATGTCTGGCACGGTAGGGGTCCTCGGGCACTGAAATTTTGGACTAACATGTAAGTGAAGCACAGAAGCTATAACAATGCACTATAAGTGTACTACTACAGCGTGTATGCGTTACTACAGGCTAACTTAAACACTTTACTTCTAATTAGGCTAAACCAAGCGCTGTATGAGCGGGCGACTTGTTTCGGCTCTTGGCAACAAAGCCTTGCCATTGGTTTGGCAGCTTTTCTAGGACATCTTGTGCAGCTTGTTCGTTTTCGAACGCAGCAAAACAACATGCCCCAGTGCCAGTCATTCTCGACGGGGCGTATTTTAGCAACCAGTCCAGTGTTTTTTCAACCTCGCTGTAGAGCTTTTTAACGAGCGGCTCACAGTCATTGCGATGTGGCGCGTCTTGCCAATGCTCTGGAAGCTTCGCGCTATCGCGCGTCAGGTCTGGGTGTGTGAACACTGCAGCAGTACTAATGTGTACTTGTGGATGCACTACTAAGTACCAGCATTGTGGAACGTTTACGGTCTGTAATTGCTCGCCAATACCTCGGGCTAGGGCACTTTGACCATAAATAAATACGGGAACGTCGGCCCCAAGCTTAATACCTAGCTCGGCTAACTCTGCAAAAGTGAGGTGTTCGCCCCACATCTTGTTCAGTGTTAACAAAGTGGTTGCTGCATCAGAAGACCCTCCGCCAACACCGCCGCCCATAGGTAAGCGTTTGTCTATTGCAATGTCGACACCATAAATTGGTAAACCACGGTAAAGATACTGCTGCTGCAACGCCATCGCGGCGCGATAAATCAGATTGTCTTCATTGGCGACTCCTTCCATCGCAGCCACAACAAGGTGTTCATCAGTGCGAGGCGTAAAGTGTAAGGTGTCACCGAAGTCTAAAAACGTAAACAGGGTTTCTAGCTCATGATAGCCGTCCGCTCGACGACCTGTAATATGCAGAAATAGATTTAGCTTAGCCGGGGCTATGATGCTCAAAGAATCAGCGTTCATTTAATTTGCCATTGATTAATCATGAGTTTTACCTTGAGTGAATCGTGTTCCAAGGTGATGCGTGTGGGTAACCAAATACCATATTCGGCTCGGTATTCATCATATCGAATACGCCATTGTCGGGTATCTGGGCTGACCCAAGTAGTTGACACAACGCGGTTGAGTTCATCCACTTGAGAACCTGTTTCGAGTTTGCCAAGTAACCAAGCATCAGGTTGCGACAAAGGCAGAAGCCAGCCAGTAAGTTCGTAAACGAGTCGCTGAGCATCATCACCTTGGTAGTGTTTGCCATCAACTTCGAGTTCTACGCCTGAGACTTCATTCTTTAAACGCAGCACATTAGTGCCAATGAATGTGTTAAGGTCCAAAGAATATTCGGATGCGTGTTGGTCCCAGACAAAGTTTGCAGACTGGCGTTTTTGTATCGAGATAAATGCCATTTTTCCTTCTGCGCTGAATTTTTCAACAGCTTGAAGTTGGTCTCGCCAATTGTCATTAGGTGGTGTGGATTTTTGGATTTGTTGAGCACAGCCGGTGATAAACAAAAAAAACACCAGCAAAATCAATCGAAAGTTAATCAAATGTCTTTCCTGTCTTTTCTTATTCGCTTGATTTTCGTAAAATTATTCGCTTGTAGCAGGTTTAGACCAATATTAATTGCAAGCGATTTGCATTTAGCGTCGAATTATTCGCACGCGGTCATCGGAAAATTCCATTTGGCAGCGAATTGTGATGTGTGCGCTAATGCACACATTGGTAAGTATTTAATAAATTGGGTTGTTAAGCAATAGTTGTCACCATGACCATAGTCGCACTGGGTATTAATCACAAAACGGCCTCCGTTGATTTACGAGAGAAAGTCGCTTTTTCGGCGGAGCAGTTAGATCGTGCACTACAGCAACTCACCATGCAGGACGAGTTTGCTGAGTCCGTGATTGTTTCAACCTGTAATCGCACCGAAATTTACTGTTCGCTTGAAAGTGGCACACCGGAGCAAGTGTTGCACTGGTTGGCTGAATTCCACCACCTCGATATCGAAGAGCTTAGCGACAATGTATACAGCTATGCTCATAACGAAGCGATTCATCACTTAATGAAAGTTGCGTGTGGGTTAGATTCCCTCGTTTTGGGTGAGCCACAAATATTAGGGCAAATCAAACAAGCCTATGCCAGCGCTAAAAGAAATGGTGGCGTAGGGGTGTTGTTTGAGCGCTTGTTTCAGCGCACCTTCTCTGTGGCAAAGCAGGTCAGAACAGAAACCAATATAGGTGCAAGTGCCGTATCTGTGGCTTACGCTGCAGTGAATTTAGCAAGGCACATTTACGGACAGTTAAATAACACCAGCGTATTATTAATCGGGGCGGGAGAAACCATTGAATTGGTTGCTCGTCACATTCACCAGCATTCTCCAAAGACGATGACGGTGGCCAACCGTACGCTCGACAGAGCCCGTAACCTTGCTGATGAGTTTGCCGCTGGGGTTATCTCTCTGGCTCAGTTGCCAGAGCAACTAGCCAAAGCGGATATTGTCATCAGTTCTACCGCCAGTACGCTACCCATTATTGGTAAAGGGGTGGTGGAACAGGCGCTGCGAACCCGTAAAAACAAGCCTATGCTGTTTATTGATATCGCGGTTCCTCGTGATATTGAGAGCCAAGTTGCTGAATTAGATAACGCCTACCTTTACTCGGTAGACGATTTACAAGCCATCGTTAATGAAAACATGGCGACGCGAGAGCAAGCGGCAGAAGAAGCTCAGGGCATTATTGCCCAAAAAGTAGATGAATTTTCAAACTGGCTCAAGTCGCTTGATTCAGTTGATATTATCCGCGACTACCGTAACGATGTAGCGCAAACCAAAGAACAACTTCTTGAAAGAGCGTTAAGCCAGTTAGCAAGCGGCAAGGAACCAGAAAAAGTGATGGTTGAACTTGCCAATAAGTTAACAAACCGTTTGATGCATGCACCGACTAAGGCAATTAAAGATGCCGCTGAAAAAGGTGAGATTGGCCAATTGGCGCAAATGAAGAAGATGTTAGGAATTAATCAGGAATAACAAATAGATGAAAGAGTCTGTATACCGTAAGTTAGAGTCCTTAGTAGAGCGTTATGAAGAAGTTCAAGCGCTGCTTAGCGATCCAGAAGTGATTGGTAATCAGGACCGATTCCGAGCTCTATCAAAGGAGTATTCGGAGCTTGAGCAAGTTGCAAAGACGTTCACTGCGTACCAACAAGCGCAAGAAGACGTGGCGACTGCTGAAGAAATGTTAAAAGACTCAGACCCTGACATGCGCGAAATGGCGCAAGAAGAGTACAAAGAAGCAAAAGCGCAAATCACAACCCTTGAAGATGATTTACAAGTGCTGATGCTTCCTAAAGATCCAAAAGACAATAACAACGTCTTCTTGGAAGTACGTGCCGGAACAGGTGGTGATGAAGCGGCTATTTTCGCTGGTGACTTATTCCGCATGTATAGCCGTTATGCCGAGTCACAAAAGTGGCAAGTTGAAATTGTCAGTGCGAATGAAGGCGAGCACGGCGGTTACAAAGAAGTGATCGCTAACATTAAAGGTGATGGTGTTTACGGCAAGCTGAAATTCGAATCAGGCGCACACCGTGTACAACGTGTACCAGAGACTGAATCGCAAGGCCGAGTGCACACATCAGCGTGTACCGTTGCGGTCATGCCTGAAATTCCTGAAGCAGAAGCGATTGAGATTAATCCAGCAGATATTAAGGTTGATACTTTCCGTGCGTCAGGTGCCGGTGGTCAGCACGTTAACAAAACTGACTCAGCGATTCGTATTACGCACTTACCAACGGGTGTTGTAGTTGAATGTCAGGACGAGCGTTCACAGCATAAAAACCGCGCTAAAGCGATGTCAGTACTTGCCGCTCGACTAGAGCAAGCTGAGGCTGAAAAGCGTCAAGCTGCAGAAGCTACGCAACGGCGCAACCTAGTCGGTAGCGGTGACCGTTCAGAGCGTATTCGTACTTACAACTATCCACAAGGCCGAATCACAGATCACCGTATCAACCTAACCCTATATCGCCTGAATGAAATCGTTGCGGGTGAACTAGGATCGGTGATTGATCCCTTGTTGCTTGAGCACCAAGCAGATCTCCTTGCGGCGATGGGAGACGAATAACTTGTCAACAATGCCATCAATTGATGCCGCATTGAAAGCAGCAACAATACAGCTTCAGGCTCTCAGCGACTCACCCAAATTGGATGCCGAAGTATTGTTGCTCCATGTTCTCGATAAACCACGCAGTTACCTTTTCGCTTGGGGGGATACCCCCCTGAGTGATGAGCATCATCACCAATTCCAACAGTTAATAGCTCAACGCCTCCAAGGGCACCCAGTTGCTCACCTCACTGGAATACGCGAATTTTGGTCGCTGCCCCTGTTTGTAAACAACAGCACATTAATCCCTCGCCCAGATACCGAAACACTGGTGGAACAGGCTCTTGCACTGCCATTACCGGACAATGCGCGAGTCTTGGATTTAGGCACCGGCACGGGCGCCATTGCGTTGGCTCTGGCATCCGAACACCCGCAGTGGTGCGTGCATGCAATTGATGCCAGTGCAGATGCGGTGGAGCTTGCTCGGAAAAATCAGCAAAATCTAGCGCTCAGTAATGTAGAAATCATTCAAAGCGACTGGTTTAATGCCCTCAATGATGTTAAATATGAGTTAATAGTTAGCAACCCTCCGTATATTGATGAGCACGACCCTCATCTTCAACAAGGCGACGTTCGTTTCGAACCTCTGAGCGCACTTGTTGCCGGCGATAATGGGCTTGCTGATATCGAACACATTATTTGCAATGCTAAAGCGTATCTCGTTGAAGGTGGCGTATTGATGTTTGAGCATGGTTTTGAACAAGGCGAAGCAGTGCGCAACCTCTTCACTAAGCATGGCTATAAAAACCCGCGCACTGAGCGTGATTTGGGCCAAAATGACCGAATTACCTTGGCTGAACTAGCATCTTAAGCCTATGCTTAGTGAGTGACTTTGGTTGTTGATTTTTAAAAGGAACTAACATGTCCGAAGACTTTTTATTCAGTGATGAAGAGACTGAAGAAGTCGAGCAAGAGCCTTCTGGCAGCTGGAAAATACTCATCGTTGATGATGAACCAGAAGTCCATGCTGTGACCAAGCTGGCGTTGAGTGACTTTGAGTTCCAAGATAAAAAGCTTGAATTTATTAGCGCTTATTCCGGTGAAGAAGCCAAGCGGTTAATCGAGCTGCACAACGATGCAGCAATTGTTTTGCTCGACGTGGTCATGGAAACAGACGACGCGGGTTTGCGTGTGGCTGAGTTTATTCGTACCCAAGCAAATAATCAGCATGTGCGCATCATATTGCGTACCGGGCAACCTGGCCAAGCTCCAGAGCGTCAAGTCATCATCAATTATGATATCAACGACTACAAGTCTAAAACTGAGCTTACCGCACAAAAGCTATTCACAGTTGTGATGGCGAGCTTACGCTCCTACCGTGACATTCTCGCGATTGAACAATCGCGACAAGGTCTGGAAAAGATCATCACCGCGTCTCGCGATCTATTTTCTGTTCATTCATTAGAGAATTTTATTCAAGGCGTGATGCAGCAACTGACCTCATTACTGGGCTCAGTTGAGGAAGCGATGTATGCCACGACTTTAGTTGCCAGCACGCCTCAAAACAATGGCACTAAAGCGCACGAACTCGTAGTGTTTGCTGGGCGAGGCGAATTTGAACAGTGCGAAGGCAAGCCCTTAAAAGAGGTGCTTAATGACGAGCAATATGCAGCGTGTACGCAGGCCTTATCTGAGCAAGGCATTGTTTATAAAGACAATTACTTATTTGCGCATTGCCTGAGTAAGTACAACAATAACGCCATGCTGTATATGTCAGGCGTACCAAAAGAGCTCACTCCAACGCAGCGCAATTTAATAGAGATATTCACACAGAATGTGCAAATTGCATTTGAAAATGTGCAGTTGCAATCTGAAATCGAAAACACTCAGCAAGAACTTGTTTGGCGATTAAGCGAAGCGCTTGAGCAGCGCAGTAATGAAACAGGCAACCACGTTCGCCGTGTTTCTCATATTTGTTATGAGTTGGCTAAGGGCTATGGCTTGAGCGAGCTCGAAATGGACTTGGTCCGTGACGCTTCCCCTTTGCACGATGTGGGCAAAGTGGGTATTCCCGACGCTATCTTACATAAGCCAGGAAAGCTTGACGACGATGAGTGGGTGGTGATGAAAAGCCATGCTCAACGTGGTTACAATATCTTGGCGAACTCTAAACGCCCATTGGTTGAAGCTGGCGCTATTATCGCCAAAGAACATCATGAGTGGTGGGATGGTAGTGGTTATCCTGAGGGTAAGAAGGGTGATCAAATCCATATTTATGGCCGTATAGTTGCCCTTGCAGATGTCTATGACGCGTTGAGGCATAAGCGCTGTTATAAAGAAGCATGGGGTGTTGAAGAGGTCGTCGCTGAAATAAAACGCCTCAGCGGGGTGCAGTTCGACCCTAAACTTGTCGAAATTTTTGAAAGTAAATTGGACGTGTTTGAACAAATACTTGCACGTTTACCAGATTAAGGAAATATATGGATTACATGGCATTGAAGCACACTCATGTGTTGTTTGTAGTTTTGAGTGTAGTGCTGTTTTATACCCGCGCATTTTCGCGTTTAGGCAGTGGAAAAATTGCCGCTAACAAAGGTGTGTTCATCACCAGTCACATAGTTGATACCTTACTTTTGCTCAGTGCCGTTGGCCTATTAATCGTCGCGAGTATGAATCCACTGACAATCCCATGGTTGTGGCAAAAAATCATCTTGGTGGTTGGGTATATCGTCATTGGTTTTAAACTATTAAAAGCGCAAACCAAGCAACAGAAATTATTATGGTTGGCTGTGAACACCGCTATATTGCTTGCAATTGGCTATTTAGCAGGCACTAAATCTGCATTTTTCTGAGCCTAATCAATAGCAAAAAAAGCGCGGCTGGTATGCTGCGCTTTTTTGTTTGGCACTGTGGTTAGAATGTGAATCTAGCTCAAGCAGTATAACGGGCTTTACTATGGTGCAAAATGACCCGAAATCTTCCTTTAATGATGTTCAAATTGGTATCTTTGTCTGATCCTAGGTAAACTAGGCGCCAATTTACAGTGCGTGAGAATGACCTATCTATGTCTGATGTTTGGTTAGATGACCAATTTGATTTAGAACACAGCTACAGCGTGAGTGCGATTAAGCGATGCGTTGCAGCGCAATCGCAATGGCAAGCACAAGCTAAGGTGCAAGACGCGTATGATCAACTAGCGCAATTCACTCAAGAAGCGGTATCAATTAGCCAACGCTTTGATGACCAACACCAAGCGCTTAACGCTGTAGTTGACTGTTTTTACACCCATTGGGGGTTTAGTGGTACGCAGCAAGATGTGCCCGAGTTTCGTTTGAACAGTGTATATTTCACTTTGCTTTATCGCACTGGAAACTCACTGGCGTTAGGGATCGTGTTGCATGGTATTTTAAGTGATATCGGTTTTGATGCAGAGTTAGTATTAGTTGACCAAGCCGTGATGGTTCAAGTTAACTTTAGCGAACAAGAACATTACCTTATTGAGCCTGCATCTGGGCAGCAGCAATGGTACTTACAGCCAGAAAATGAAGAAGCAGATCACAGCCCAGAACTTCTTGTAGAAGAAGAGATTTATAAGCTATATCTGGCACACCAAAAATGGGCATTTATTGCTGCTGAGCGTTTTGGTAGCGCACTAGCGTGTGCGGATTTATTGCTGGACTTAATTGGCGACGATCCTTATGAACGTCGTGACCGTGGCTATTTGCTTAACCAAATAAATCGTCCTGAATTGGCAAAGGAAGATTTGAGCTTCTTTGTCGACGAATGTCCGGATGACCCCGGCATTGAAATAGTGCGTCATCAAATCGACGAACTTGAAAATAACAATAATACGCTTCACTAAGTTAGGAAGGAATTTTTATGACTCAACCTCATGAGGGTTTGATCACCAACCCTGCGGTGACCATGGGCTTGCTGGCCATCATACTTGGGCTGATTTTTAAAACAGCACATAGCCAAAATCACTTCTGGCGTAAGTTTTACAAGTATGTACCGGCATTGCTACTGTGCTATTTCATCCCGTCGTTATTGAATACCTTCGGTATTGTTGATGGCAAAAGTGCAGATGCTGTTTACCACGTTGCATCACGTTATTTACTGCCTGCATGTTTGATTTTGTTAACAATTAGCATTGATTTAAAAGCCATTTTGAACCTAGGCCCAAAAGCACTGATTATGTTCTTAACCGGTACTGTGGGTATCGTTATCGGTGGCCCTTTGGCGATCCTCGTTACCAGTGCAATCAACCCTGACATTGTTGGTGGTCATGGTCCTGATGCCGTATGGCGAGGTATGACGACTATTGCTGGTAGCTGGATTGGTGGTGGTGCCAACCAAGCGTCGATGAAAGAGATGTTTGAGGTGGGCGGCGATATCTTCTCCGCTATGGTAACGGTGGATGTCATCGTTGCGAACCTATGGATGGCTGTTTTGCTGCTTATGGCGGGTAATCACAAAGCCATTGATGCGCGCACGGGGGCTGACACCTCAGCCATCGAAGATCTGAAAAAACGCGTAGAAGCCTACCATGCAGAACATGCACGTATGCCAACACTCAATGACTACATGACTATTATTGCCATTGCCTTTGGTATCACCGGCCTTGCGCACTTCTGTGGTGATATTCTTGCGCCGTATTTCAACCAATTTGCGTGGGCTCAAGAATACAGCCTCAACAGCAAGTTTTTCTGGCTAATTGTCATTTCAACCACTATTGGTATTAGCTTATCCTTCACTCGTGTACGTCATATTGAAGCATTTGGTGCCTCAAAAGTGGCATCAAGCTTCTTGTATATCTTGGTAGCGTCAATCGGCTTACACATGAATATCACTGCAATTCTAGACACACCTTGGTATTTCTTTATTGGTGTGGTGTGGATGCTTACACACGCCGCCCTAATGTTAATTGTGGCTAAATTTATTAAAGCGCCGCTGTTTTATATGGCTGTTGGCTCACAAGCTAATGTGGGCGGTGCTGCTTCAGCGCCTGTGGTGGCATCAGCATTCCACCCATCACTTGCCCCAGTGGGTGTGCTATTAGCCGTGCTAGGCTATGGTGTGGGTACGTACATGGCCTATATTTGCGGACTGATCATGCAATCAGTTGCTTCTTAAGGATATCAAAATGACGATTAAACAAATCAACATCGGTGCCATTGAACTGGCCAATGATAAACCGTTCGTACTGTTCGGTGGCATGAACGTGCTTGAGTCTCGCGATCTCGCGATGCGCATTGCAGAGCATTATGTAGAAGTAACAACCAAGCTCAATATTCCTTATGTATTCAAGGCCTCTTTTGATAAGGCGAACCGCTCGTCTATTAGTTCTTACCGTGGCCCGGGTATGGAAGAAGGTCTAAAGATTTTTGAGGAAATCAAAAACACCTTTAATGTGCCTTTGATTACCGATGTACACGAACCATATCAAGCTGCGCCCGTTGCCGAAGTAGTGGATGTGATTCAATTACCAGCGTTTTTGGCGCGCCAAACTGATTTGGTAATGGCGATGGCAAAAACAGGCAATGTGATTAATGTGAAAAAGCCACAGTTTTTAGCGCCACATGAAATGCGTCACATCATCAATAAGTTTGCAGAAGCAGGAAATGAAAAAGTGGCGCTTTGTGAGCGCGGTACCAGCTTCGGTTACAACAACCTTGTGGTTGATATGTTGGGTATGGATGACATGAAGACTATGGCGCCAGTTATTTTCGATGCGACACACGCGTTGCAACGCCCAGGTGGTCGCAGCGATAGTGCTGATGGTCGTCGAGCGCAAGCAGCTGAGTTGGCTCGCAGTGGTATGGCACTTGGCATTGCTGGCTTATTCATTGAAGCGCACCCTAATCCAAATGAAGCCAAGTGTGATGGCCCGTGTGCATTACCATTAGCTAAACTGGAAGGCTACTTAGCGCAGATGAAAGCGATTGATGAGTTGGTAAAGAGCTTTGCGCCCCTTGATACCAGCGCAAGCGATTTGTAATTACTATAATTACTTTGTTTCTTTATCTAAACCAGCGCCATGCGCTGGTTTTTTATTGAGTAATTGTTCGTCATAAAGACGAGGGTAATCAGAGAAGTAATGCCCTAACCAGTCATTCTGGTGCTGTTTATACTGCTCACTGGGCAAAATGTCATTGATGAGTATCTTATTAATCTGCTCTAAAAATGTCTTTGCGAAGTCATCAGGAGCTTGTTCGGAGCAGCCTATCGCGCCGAGGACAAATTCATTTTCTGTGCCTGAAATCATCGTACTTGCGAGTAGGTTTTTTCCTTTTAGTTTATTGTAGTAATCAGCGATAAAAGGGTAGTCAATGCCGTAGTCTATACGGTTGTTTATTAACATATCACCGAGCACAGCGGCTTGATCTGTTGAGCGGTAATTGAACGACACGGTGTCTATATCCTTGATGTTGTCCAATAAGCTTTGCACCCAATGCGTGTACTTTCTACCTCGGGCCTGTCCATAACGAAACTCCTCATCTGCTAATAGTGACTGTAAAACGATAGGATCATGAAATTTATCGGTCAGACTACGCTTGGTTTTAACTGTACTCACTACGGATAAAGGAGGATATACATTGGTACTGACCGAAAATCTCACCACTGGGCTATTGGTGCGTTTAATCAGGCATGGCGCACATACATTCTCGCCCTGCTCGAAAAAAGCGCGCAACCGCACTTGAGGCAGGGTAATGACTTTGTGATTGTAGTCGGGTGTTCGTGCAATAAGCTCATCCATAAGAACATCACAAATGCCGCTTTGATCTTCACCTTGGGCAATTGAAAAAGGTGGCGCATCCATCTTAAGCCACGTCACATTGGCGCTTTGTGCAAACCCAGAAAAGACAACAAACAACACTGACAATGTAAACTTCATACAACCAGACTAAGCGCTTGGAGGGATTGAGTCTATAAATTATAGCTCTGACCAGCGCTAAGGTATCAATTCGATTCATATATTGGCGGCTTAATAAATAAGGATGAGAAACAATCTCCCGCGGTCCACTTACTTCTATTCGTGTTCGGTGCTTGGAAGGAGCTTCTCTTGGTATACCCCATCAAAGTCCTTGAAGTATTTTTTCAACCAATGCTGTTGATGAGCTTGATATCTTTGGCTTGGGAGGATCTCATTAATGATGATGGGATTGATGGTTGCTAATACGCTCTCAGCGAAGTCATTAGGCGCTCTGGTAGCACAACCTACGGCACCTAAAATGATGCCACTGTGACGTTCATTAACGAGCGTAGATGCTAGTAGCTGTCGGCCGTTTATTTGGTTGTAGTAATCAGCAATAAATGGGTAGTCGATTCCATAGTCAATGCGATCGTTGATTAACATATCTCCCAACGCGGCAGCTTGGTCATCCGCCCTATAGTTAAGAGCGACCTCTTGTTCAGAGCGAATGTTGCGTTTGAGCGATTGAATTGTCTCGCTGTACCGCCGCGCGACACTTTGACCATAGCGCAATGTTGGGTCAGCGAATAAGGAGGGCAGTGAAATGGGATTGCCGTGCTTTCTTATCAATTCGGATTGCTTTTCTACTTTGCTGATTACGCGGTATGGCGGATAGATACTTGTCGCAACCGAATATTTATATAGGAAATTATCAGGCTTTTTTATCATGCAGGGATAACAAAGGTTTTTCCCTTGCTCAGAGTATCTATTGATACGTGCTTGAGGCAACGCTATAACTTCGTGTTTGATGTTAGGTGTTCTTTTTATGATTTCATCCACGAATAAATCGCACACACCCAAGGGTTCACTGTCTGCAGGCATATTAAAGGGAGGTGCATTCGTTTTGACCCAAGTAATACTAAGACTTTGGCAAGAAAAAGAGAGGATAAAACAAGTTATTAAAGCGAATGTTCTCATTAACAAATGTGGTAACTACTGTATCAATTCAAAGGTAAATCAATAATAGCCGCATTTTAAAAAAATATGCGTTAAGCACTTCAATTGGCTTATAAAGTTCCTTTGTATATAATCAATTCAAATAAAAAAATCTAATGTGTAGAACATGGCTCGTCGACTCCCCCCACTTAATTCACTTAAGGCATTTGAAGCCGCTGCACGGCACTTAAGCTTTACTAAAGCAGCGGAAGAACTCTATGTCACTCAGGCTGCGGTGAGCCATCAAATTAAAACCTTAGAAGAGCACCTTGGATTAAAGTTATTTTTACGAAAGAATCGCTCGCTATTACTAACAGAAGAGGGGCAGGGTTACTTTCTCGATATAAAAGAAATTTTTGCTCAGCTTGTGGATGCAACCGACAAGCTGTTGGCACGGGGTGCTAAAGGGTCGTTGACGGTAAGCCTGACGCCAAGCTTTGCCATTCAATGGTTGGTACCTCGACTGAGCTTATTTCATGAAAAGCACCCCGACATCGATGTACGAATCAAAGCCCAAGACCAAGACGAGAACTCACTACAAGACGATGTTGATGTGGCGATTTACTACGGTCGAGGTCATTGGAGTGGCGTAGAAACCCACAAGTTGCACACCGAGTATTTAGTGCCTTTGTGTAGCCCTATGCTGCTAACGGGACCAAAGCCATTGAATGAGCCGCAAGATTTGCAAAACCACATCCTCCTGCACGACACCACTCGACGCCCATGGAAAGTGTGGATGAAAACGGCGGGTGTTAGAAATGTGCAAGTAAATCAAGGGCCAATCTTCTCACACTCTTCCATGGCGATGCAGGCTGCGGCGCACGGACAAGGGGTGGCGCTAGGTAACTTAGTTTTGGCTAAACCTGAGATTGACGCGGGTCGTTTAATTGTGCCTTTTAATCACTCTTTAGAGAGTAAAAATGCCTATTACTTGGTGTTTAGAGAATCACAATCAGAGCTGGGCAAAATTGTGTCCTTTAAAGAGTGGATGCTTGGGCTCGTTGAAAAAGAACAGGAACAGTATTAAATGCAGTGGATTCAAGCAGACAAACCGGCCGCTCAATTTATTTTTGCACACGGAGCCGGAGCAGGAATAGACAGCGACTTTATGCAGGAAATCGCCAAGTTAATGGCACAGCAGGGGGTATCGGTAGGGCTGTTTGACTTCCCATACATGCAAAGAGCGAAAGCTGAAAACAAGCGCCGACCTCCTGATCGTGCCGACAAGTTATTGGCAAGCTTTAATGATGCTTTGTCATCGGCTATGCAAGGTCTGCCGCTATTTATTGGCGGCAAGTCAATGGGTGGGCGTATGGCGAGTATGCTTGTTGCGCAGTCTGATAGTGAGATGGTTGCGAGTGTTGGCGGTATTATCGCGTTTGGCTACCCGTTTCATCCGCCCGGTAAAAAAGACAAACTCCGCGTTGCCCATTTTGGTGATATCAATGTGCCGTTTTGTGTTATTCAGGGAGAGCGAGACACCTTTGGAAAACAAGATGAACTTAGCTTACTCGCCGATACATCTCCGGCGGTCATTCATTGGTTAGCTGATGGCGATCACTCTTTGGTGCCACGTAAAAAGAGTGGAATTAGCCAAGAACAAAATTGGCAACAAGCAGCAGATATTGCCGTGGCATTCATTAAGGAGCAGGTGTGAGTCAGATATTTTTGATAGTAGGCGCGATTTTCGCCGGTCTCAGTGTTATACTCGGCGCCTTTGCCGCTCATGGCTTAAAAAGCCGTCTCAGTGAATATGCCCTTGGGGTCTTTCAAACCGCGGTAGAATACCAAATGTATCATGCACTTGGCCTCATATTAATTGGTCTCCTAGGAAAAATGGGAATGCAATTAAACATCAGTGGCTACTTTATGATTGTGGGTGTTCTATTATTCAGTGGTAGTTTGTATGCCTTAGCTTTAACAGGTATCAAATGGTTTGGGCCAATTACACCAATTGGCGGCGTGTGCTTTATTGTCGCTTGGGCGGCGATGGTTGTTAAACTCTTACAGATGAAATAAGTCATTACCATGTCCTGTATCGTTATTTATTGTCGCGCTGGTTTCGAAAACGATGCCGCTGCAGAAATTACTCATCACGCTGCCAACCTAGGTGTTGGTGGTTATGTGAAGACCAAGCCAAATTCTGCGCTGGTGGCTTATCACTGCTATAGCCATGATGAAGCTGAATATCTTTTGAAAAAGATCCCATTCAAGGACATGGTGTTCGCACGTCAGTGGTTTGTGGGTAAGCAAATTTCAAAAATGCCTATCGATGATCGAGTGGGCAGCATTTGTGAGGCTGCGAAGGAATTCCCTTTATGTGGTGAACTTCGCGTTGAGACACCCGATACCAATGAAGGTAAAGAGCTGTCTAAATTCTGTAAGAAGGTCAGTAACCCGCTTGCTAAGGCGCTGGAAAGCCAAGAAACTTTATTGCGTCAGCAGGTGAAAAACCGTCCAACATTACATGTGCTATTTATTGCAAACGACACAGCTTATGTGGGTTATTCATTTAGCTTTAACAACTCGCCATTGTTTATGGGTATCCCGCGTCTACGTTTCCCTAAAGATGCGCCAAGTCGCTCAACGTTGAAGCTAGACGAAGCATTTATGACTTTTGTGCCGGAAAGCGAGCGCGAAGATCGTGTTGCATCGGGCATGAGAGCGGTGGACTTAGGTGCTTGCCCTGGCGGTTGGACATACCAATTAGTCCGTCGAGGCATGTTTGTGCAAGCAATTGATAATGGCCCAATGGATCAGGCGTTGATGGAAAGCGGCCAAGTAAAACATTATCGCGAAGACGGCTTTAAGTTCCGTCCTGAGCGTCGCAATATCAGCTGGTTAGTGTGTGACATGGTAGAAAAACCAAGTCGTGTAACCGAGCTAATGATTGATTGGGCGGTGAATGGTTTTGCCAAAGAGCTTATTTTCAACTTAAAGCTGCCAATGAAAAAGCGCTTTGATTGTGTGTATGAAAACATGCAGCGCATTCGTGACGAATTGCACGAGTATGGTGTGAAGTTTAATCTACAGGCTAAGCACCTATATCACGACCGTGAGGAAGTGACGGTGCACCTAGAAGTACTACGCGTGCCACAAAACGTGTACAGCTAAATAGCATAGTCAAAGAAAAGCCAGAGTTAGCTCTGGCTTTTTTTATGCCATAACATCAGCTTGCTCACAAGCCAGCTCGCTGCGCAAATGCCAAGGACATCGGCACTTAAGTCGATCAAATCAAAGGTGCGAGTAGCAACGAAGGCTTGGCTAATTTCCTCACCCAATGCAAATGCAAAAACAGCTATTGCGCCCCAGTAAAGTCTGACTTTGTTGGCAATGAAAAAGTGTTTCGCCTTAAGCGCTAAACTTGCTAGTAAGGTTAAGGTGCCGAACAGCACGAAGTGGCCAATTTTATCGCCATAAGGCAAGGCCTTAACCAAATCAAAAAACACACTCGATTGGCCAGTATTGGCTAGGTAAATGATCCACAGCAGGAAGCTAAAAAAACTCACTGCTGCGATGGTCATAAACGGATAAAACTTCCCTTTCATCAAATTCCTTGAGTAGCTTAGCGATAGTTGGTGCGGTAGTTCTCGACCCAAAGCTTGGTGGCACCACATACTGCGACTGGCATTACTATCATGTTTAAAATAGGGATCATGGCGCACAGCATAACCCCAGCACCGAAGCCGTAAGATAACCCTTGATGTGCTTTTAAGTCGCGTTTCATGTCACGAAAGCTGACTTTGTGGTTATCAAAAGCGTAGTCTTTGTATTGAATGGCGAACATCCAACAGGTGAACAATGCCCACAAAATTTGCCCAATTACCGGCAGGATCCATAGCAGAATAAAAAAGCCCAAGGCGCGCGGCAAGTAATAGCATAACTTGGTCCACTCTCGACCTAGCATGCGAGGCACATCACGCATGGTATCTAATAAACCATCATCATTGACTCTTTGGCCAGTTAAGTGCAATTCCACTTTTTCACTCAGAATGCCGTTGAATGGGGCAGCGATGAAGTTAGTGATCACCGTGAAAATCATGGAATAACTAAACAATACGACTAACAATGCTAATGGCCATAATAGCCACTCCAGCCAGCTAAGCCATTCAGGGAGTTGAGAGTTCACCCACCCAAAGGCGTCGGTGAGCCAGCCGTAAATAAAAAACAGTGAAGTGCCGAAAATGACAAAGTTAATCAATAGCGGGATTAAAACAAAACGTTTTAGACCTTTTTCAGTGATCATTGAGAAGCCACTGAAGAAGTATTCAAATCCACGACCTAACTGCATGGTTTACCTCTAAGTTTGGTACTTTACTGTCGCTAGTATATCGAAGGTGCGGGTTAATTAAAGAGTTAAGTAGTAAACAAATATTGCAAAAAAAAGCCCCGCGGTGCGGGGCTGGATGCGATTTACTTGTCTTCTAGTAACTCATCCCTTTGCTGTTCACGCTCTTTGTAAGCACCCGCTTGCTCAGCTTCTAAGGCTGGCGTGTGTGTCTGTGCGCGTGACACCTGATTCATTTTCAGAATGTTTTCGGCATTTTGTAAATCAGAGGTATTACTAAACCCTGCAATGTTTTCACGCGCTTTCAAGAAGCTGTGAATTTCATCAACAATGGTATTAAGCTCTTGCTCGTTCTTTTTCATGGTCATGACATAACGAGGCATCTCAACGTTGTCTGCACCACTGGTTGCAAACGTACTTGAGTTGATACGCGAACTGATAATCCAGGGAGTGATTGACGATTTGATCACCACGTTCTCGCTGCGCGTTGAATCATGGATTGACATACCTGTAGAAACTTTAGACTCGGTAAACGTGCCTTCGGTTTTAAGGTATAGCAGTAGCGAGCTAAATTGCATTTCCGCCCAAAATACATGGCTGAAATTTTCCAACATACGGCCAATAGTGCTAAAGATTTGCCACATGAAGAAAGTGCTCAGCAGGGCTACAACGAAGGTAGATAATTCACCTAACCAGTTTTGCAATGGCTCAATAACACCACGATTGGCAGCGCGAGTTAAGTCGTTTAACTGTCCGCCTTGATCTGCTAAAAAGTGATAGAGCGCGACAATGTCGCCAGCGAGTGAATACAGGAGGGCGGCACCAATTAACAAACAAATCTGTGCTGCGAAGGTGCTGACCAAGCGGGTGATTTTAAAGCCCTTGTTGTCGTTGCGAGGGTTGTATTCGGGTTGTGTTTCAATCAAGAGTTCACCGCGAAAATCGCCTTTGCCATTGCTTTGCTCGTTTAAAACTGGGTCAAAATCAATGTACGTACGGTTTGGGATCTCTTTGTAACGTCGGTTTGCAAGGACAATGCTCTCGATATTGATAAAAATCTCATTAGGGTGCACTTCCTCTTGCAAGTTAGCACGGTACTCACTGACTTCAGTCGCAACTTCAATTTGCTTTGAACGCGCATTAATAAGATAAAAAACAGCCACACAACACAGCGCCCCAAGTACCAATAGCGTCAGCAAGCTAGGCCAAGCAGAGAACACGCTCACTTGGTTAGTTAGTTCGCCCCATTTCGCAAGCTCGCTTTGGTTCGGCGCAAACACATGGTGGTAAACTAAGCCAATGGTGACAGGAAAGATAATTGAAAAGGCAATGATTTTGGCCAGCGACGCAGCTCCTACGTCTTTGAGCTTTTTCACACTTTTTAGACTGACTGCATTGGCAGCACTGCGCCAGCAAAGTAGCAGATAAACAAGGATAAGCGCTGAAAATACCGGCACAATAATGTGGCCTGCTTGGCCAGCAAGACCTGAAGAAGAAACAAAGTAAGTTAAACCAAAAGCCACAAATGCCAAGATTGTTTGCAGAATAACGGAAATCACTTCTTGAGCCACATTGCGCATTGGGTAAGGCAAGAAAATAAGCTTAGGCAACACAGAGTGCGCAAAGCGACCAACCCAACCTTTAGGCTCAGTGAAGGTAGCGTTTTTGCGGCCCATCAACATAGATTCAAGGGTTTTAGAGCTGTACGCTAATGAGCCTTTCTTTTGTTCCAGAGCTGAGTTTTCTTGTTCGCTCTTTGTTAAGTTCGGCGCCAGCGAGCTTGGTACTGAGCGACCAACGAAAAACTTAAACAGTTGGAACAGACCACTACCGCAGCGTTTTAGGCCAATGATCATAAGAATCAAACCAACACCGGCATAAACCCATGCCGATACCATGTCGGTTTGTGTCAATGATGTAACCTTGAACAAGCTAAACAGACCTAATAGCGCAATAATCGCGCCGCCCGCGGTACGCATCGTACCTTCAATTTTAAATGGATTAGAAATGCCTAGCCCTTTGGAGCCAAAATCATAAGCCATATTGAGTATTTCCTCGGTGTTTAAAATTCGTTATTGAGCTTGTTTTGCTCTTTCTATCCGTTCCGAAACGGATGGGTGGGATGACATGTACTGAAGCAGTGTGTTACCCAATTCGCTATCCATTTTGTGTTCTTCTGCAAGTGCCTGCATGGCCTCAGCAAAAGCAGTCGGCGAATAGCCTAAATTGGATAATTGCTCAAGCGCGTAACTGTCGGCCTCGCGTTCCATATCTCTGGAGAATTGTTGTTGCAACAAGGTAGAACCCGTACCCAACACGATTTCTGCAAACCCTTCTAAATCGCCAAACATAAGGGCCAGCGCAACTGATGCCCCCGCCGATTGTGCGGCGAGGGTGATGCCGTGTTGATGTTCAACATGACCAATCTCATGAAGCAATATCGCTAGCAAGGCGGTATCGTTGTCTTTGAGCAATTCAGCTAGTTCATCTGTTAACACCACTTGCCCATCAGGTAACGCGAAGGCATTGGCGCCAATTTCAGGTGCTTGGTAGTGATGCAGAATGAGATTCGGCGGTGGGTTATCAATACGTTTAATGTGACTTTGCCACAAAGATTGAATATGTTGCTGCTGGTCAGTGGCGAGCTGCGTTGGCTCCAGATAAATCAGCTCAATAGCCTTGAGTGTTTGTTCTGACGTCGCTTGTTTCACCGAGTCAGGCAGTGCTTTGGCTGCTGCTGCGGCACCACTAGGAATAATTTTAAAGAATAATAGCCACACGAATACGGCGCTCATTACCACACAGCACAACAATGCCAGTTTATGGCGCTCAACTTTCTCCACCCACGCATCCCATGTTGACTGCGAGGGCCAACGATGTGCGGTGCTATGGGGCACAAAACGGCTGCCGTCCTCAAAACTGATTTCGACAGGCAGTCCAGTTATTTGCTGACCTTGTTGATATTCTGAGTACTGCGCCAGTACTGAACCATATTCATAGAGCGTCACGCCGAGCTCGCTTAAGCGCAGCTCGACGTCTTTACTCTGACTTTGGTTTTGAGGGTAGTAAATACCACTGACATGCATGTGATTAGCCCAGTGATAAATCGATATCGAACATACCGGCTGCCTCTTCAGCAAACGACGAGTCCTGCTCACCGAGCTGATCATGCAGCTGTTGAGGATCGCATAAAATGGTAATTTCAGTCGCCTGTGCCAACATGCGTGTTTTACGCACCTTAGTCCACGGATATGCGAGCCCCAAAGAAAACACTAACGCCAATGAGTTAGTGAAGATGAGTAAGGTGTAATCAATCATTTGTAAATCAGATTTGAAATCAACGATGCCGTCAATTTCACTGCTATTTAGAATGTGGTTACGGATATGGGTTTGATAAATACCTGTACCAACTGCCAATGCGACCATATACACCACAGAGATCATTACCAAAGCCACAACGCCTGCTACGGTTGCTGCTGCTTCTGTTGATTGGTCCACTTGGGCAAGTGCCTCAAGACCGAAGCCAAACACGCCAGCAACAGCGAGCAGAACAACACCGACGATGGCTGCTGCGACATACGCCATCAGCGCTGCTAAATAATACTCACCACCGCGAGTTTCAACGGTAATAGGCGTGCCTGCAAATTCTATGTTGCTGTGCAAGTACTGATCGATGCGTTTAAACACGTACGGCAGGAGCAAATACAGCGTAAAGACACTTAAAAAAGGCAACAATAAGAACACCACAAAGGCTTCGCCATAACTACCTTGGAAATTAAAGCGTATGTTGCGATAGCGACTCATACGCATATTGAAACGCATACCTTGGTTGACAATCCAAGGTATCAAAAACATTAAAACGAACACCGCGAGAATACCAAGCAAAGGTATAAAGTTGACGAAAAACATATACAAAGCGAAACAGATAAACGCGAGTATGCGGCCTTTTAGAATTTGTATGGGTGTGGCGAGGTAATCGAAGCGATGGCCGTCGAGTTGGGTGTGGCCATAAAAATAGCGGTAGGTACGAACCTTTGCCCACGCCGAATAGATGCCCAAGGTTAGCAGTGTGAGCACAATATTCACAATCCAAATCGAGAAAAATTCGCTGGCATTACCACTGAATTCGACACGTCGTGAATAGGGCTGAAACTGGTTATTAAACTGTTGAGATGGGTCGTTTGAATGTAAGTCCATTTAAAGCATTCCAATTATTTTTATTTTGCATTCATTAATTTAACGTTAAGGAAGCAGTAATGCAACTAAACAGGGAGTTGTAGGCATGTTCGCGACAAATTTACGTTCTTTACGTATAAAAAACGCGATAAGCGCGAAACATGTATTTTATGTGGTTTGCGTATACAATAGCGCCAACTCCATTTTCTCAGCTAGGTCAGCGCTTCATGCTATCGAAAAATCAGCAAAAGTATTTGCGTCAATTGGGTCAGAAAAAATACCGCAAGCAACATCAAGAGTTTTTGGTTCAAGGAACAAAGAACGTATTGGAGTTACTGCAAAGCGAACACCCCGTTGCCCAACTTTTTGCTAGTGACGCGTTTATTGCCCAGCACCGCTCCCTAATTACCTCGCGTTTGAATGCTCGAGACATTCATGAAGCGGATGAGACTGAGCTATGTAAAGTGAGCACGTTAGTGACCAATAACGATGCAATTGCTGTGGCCCCCATGGCGCACACTGAGATCGTTCCCACCCCTTGGCAACTGGCACTGGATGGTGTTGGCGACCCGGGCAACTTGGGCACAATTATTCGCTTAGCGGATTGGTATGGATTTGAGCATGTGTTGTTGTCGGCAAATTGTGCCGATCCATACAACCCAAAAGTGATCAGCGCTACGATGGGGTCATTTACGCGTGTAACCTGCCAAGAAGTGAATCTTCCTGAATATTTGTCACAGGCCAACAAACCAATTTATGGCGCATTTTTGGGCGGTGAAAACCTCCATTCTACAAATTTTTCTGAGCAAGGTATTTTGGTGATGGGCAGCGAATCGCACGGTATCAGTGAAGCGGTTGCTGAGCATATCACTCAACGCATTACCATCATGGGGTACGGGGGCGCTGAGTCCCTAAATGTAGCTATTGCCAGTGGCATAATTTTAGATAATATAAAACGTTGTCGCGGTTAATTCTTTCGTACTAAATCTCAGCCGCTCATAAGAATAATCATAATAATGAGGCGTGGATGCGCTTAAGCAGCATAAAACTGGCAGGGTTTAAATCATTCGTTGATGCCACAAAAATACCATTCCCAGACGCAATGACCTGCGTTGTCGGGCCAAATGGCTGTGGTAAATCAAACGTGATCGACGCTGTACGTTGGGTGCTTGGGGAAAGCTCCGCTAAAAATCTGCGTGGCGATGCCATGACAGACGTTATTTTTAATGGCGCCGCCACACGTAAACCCGTTTCTCAAGCTTCTGTGGAGCTTGTTTTTGATAACACCCAAGGGCGTTTGCCCGGTACCCTAGCGTCGCGTAACCAAGTTGCGATTAAGCGCGTGGTAACCCGTGACGGCCAATCGCTGTATTACCTCAACGGCAGTAAGTGCCGCAAACGAGACATCACAGACATTTTCCTCGGCACCGGCCTAGGGCCGCGCAGTTATGCAATTATCGAGCAGGGCATGATCTCACGCCTCATTGAGAGTAAGCCGCATGAGCTGCGAGTGTTTATCGAAGAAGCCGCGGGTGTATCAAAATACAAAGAACGTCGTCGAGAAACACAAACGCGCATTAAAAGTACAAAAGAAAACTTAGAGCGTTTGCTGGATGTGCGTGCTGAATTACAAAGCCAGCTAGATAAACTCGAGCGCCAAGCGCAACAAGCGACGGACTACCGCACGCTTAAAGCACAACAGCGCAAGCTCAAAAGTGAATTAGCGGTACTCAAATGGCAAAAGTTGCATCAGCAGCAATTGGCACAGTCCGAACAACTCGCCAAACTCAAAGAAGAGCTAAGTTTCTTTAAAGACGCCCATCGTGGCGAACAAGATGTTCTTGGCGCTTTCCAACAACAGTTGGATGACACCAATGCTGCACTGCAATCAACGCAACAACGCATTTTCCAAACCGATAATCAACTGGCTCGCTTGGAACAACAGCAAATACACGCCAAACAACGCGCTCATCAGTTACAGACATTGATTGCACAAAACCAACAGCAAATAGAGCAATTAAAAGAAGCACAAAGCCAACAGGCAGAGCATGTGCAAAGCCATGAAATGAGATGCGAAGAGCAGCTTATTATTCGTGAACAACTACACGAAGCCTTACTTGAGGCGCAGGCGGTGCATGATGAAGCCAGTGAGTATTTTGAGCTATTACAATCGCAGCAGCACGAAAGTCGTGAAAGATTATTCCTAGGCCAGCAACAGTTGCAGCAAAGTCGCCATGAACACCAAGCGATTGCCGCTAAATTGCAAAGTGCACAGCAATTACTCAGTGATAACGCTGCGGCCTTGACGCGTCACAATAGTGCGACCATCAAACAACAATTGCTTGAGAGTGAATCGCAAAGTAAAGAGCTGACTGCACGCTTAGCGAAAGCACAAAGCGAACAGCTTCTGCAGGAGCAAGCATTACAGGCCAACAGCGAAGATCTCGCGCATGCGAATGAGAACTACCAGCGCGCCGTGCGCAAACGCCAAGAGCTCATGGCGAAACGTGATGCCATTGAATCAGTATTGCACGGTGATGACGATGAAAAGGTTGATAATGTGCTGTTCCAACTGGATGTTCAAAAAGGGTATGAACACCTAGTAGAAGTTGCTCTGATGCAACTAAAAAACCTGAAAGTGAATGAGCAGCAACAAGGTAGTTGGCTCAGTGCATCCAAAGACGATGTACCACAGCACAGTGTGGCGCAGTTCATAAGTGCTGGCGTATATCCAGATCTGTTGCATCGTATTGCCTATAACGAAAAAGGTGATATCTCCTTGCTCAGTGACCCGCTTTGGATTGGTGTGATTGATAAAGCCGGAACGCTTCGTGGGCGTCATTGGTGTTTGCAAGCTAGCCAAGAGCAAGTAGGTGTGCTGGCTCAGCGCCAACAGTTGCAAGAGTTGGAAAGTGCATTCCAGACACTGGAGCAACAGTTTCCCGGTTTTGAACAGGAACTACATGAGCTTGAGAGCGAACGCGTTGAGATACAGGCTGCGTTAGAAATCGCCAAGCAGGCAGTGCACGAACATTCAAAAGCGTACGCCAGCATGCAAACACGCCAAGAGCTACTTAAAGAGCAAGCGCAGCAATGGCAACAAGAACTCACACGCTTAGAGCATCGCCAGCAAATGTTGCAAGCTCAAGTTGAGGATGCCGAAATAGCATTAGAGCAACAGCAAGCATGTATCGAGCAAGCGCAAGAACAACTTGAAACGATTGAAAATAGCAGTGCGCAAGAAAGAAGTACTTTTGAGCAAGCGCAGCAAGCACTTAAGCAGGCGCAACTGCGTGCCCAAGACCAGCAAGCTCAGCTAAACGATGCCAAAATAGCAACCGAACGTCTGCAAAGTGAATTAAGCCTCAGCCTCAACAAGCAAAGTAACCTTAGCCGAGAATTGCAGCAGCTAGAACAAGCCCTCGATGAAGCTGTTGCCCAGCAGCAAGAGGCCGCTGAACCAATTGCTGAGCAAGCTCAGCAAATAGAAGACCTGCTTGAACAAAAAGAGCATCTCAGTGCTGAGCAGAGCGAATTGCAGCAACAGTTAGAACTCGCCCAAGAACAATACCAACAAAATAAAGAAAAGTTGGCGCAAGGCGAGGAGCAACGCGAACAGTTGCAAGAGCAAATTCAACAAGCGCTGCTGGAAGAGCAAACACTGACGCTCAAAGCGCAACAAGCACTCGCACCGCTTGACGAGCTAAATGTAACGCTCAAAGCCGTGCTGGAGACTTTAACGGATGATGCGGCTATTGGCCGCTGGCAAGCACAACTAACAACAATCGACAAGCAGTTAAATGATTTAGGGGCGGTGAACCTTGCTGCTATCGATGAGTTTACCAGTGCCAAAGAACGCAAGCAGTACCTGGATGACCAGTTGGATGATTTAACTGCGGCGTTGGATACCTTAGAAACAGCTATCGCCAAAATAGACCGACAAACGAAGGCGCAATTCAAAGCGACCTTTGAGCAAATCAATGAAGATCTCAAAGAGCTGTTTCCAAAAGTATTCGGAGGTGGCTCTGCTTATCTTGAATTGACCAGTGATGACTTGTTAGAAAGCGGTGTTGCCATCATGGCCAGACCGCCAGGTAAGAAAAATTCCACAATCCATTTGTTAAGTGGTGGAGAAAAAGCGCTGACCGCATTATCATTGGTGTTTTCGATATTCAGGCTCAATCCAGCCCCGTTTTGTATGCTTGACGAGGTTGATGCCCCGTTAGATGATGCCAATGTCGGACGATTTTGTCGTTTGGTGGAAGAAATGTCGCAAACGGTGCAATTTGTCTATATCAGCCATAATAAGATTGCCATGGAAATGGCAGGTCGATTGACCGGTGTAACAATGGCTGAACCAGGTGTGTCACGCATGGTGGCTGTGGATATTGAGCAAGCAATGGAAATGGCTCAGGCCAGTTAATTGAACAAACTAAGAATAAAGGTGAGGGGATGGCCGAAGATCTCAGATGGGTATTAATTCTAATCAGTGCGCTAGTGATTGGTGGTTTATTGATACATGGCCTATGGTCAGTGCGCAAGCGCGCCAACGGTGTTGACAATAAACCCGCACCAAAGCCAGAGGCCCACGCTGTGGAGCCTACGGCGAGTGCGCAACATGACGCTACAGCAACAACAGAATCTAAGCCTGAGTCAGTTCGTGAAGAGCCAAGCTTCAGTGCCTTAGATGACGATGAGCCGAATATGGGCAGTTTTGACATCGACGAGGATGACAGCACCACTGATGACAACCTCGACGCTGATGCGCCAGAACAAGAACAGCAAGCACAACCAGAAGACTTTGTGATTATTCACGTGCACATGCCTGAAGGTCTGCAAATGCAGGGTGCGAAATTATTGCCATTAGTGCTCACGTTAGGTTTTAAATACGATGACGATGGTTTCTTCCATCGCCATGAACAAACCAGTGGCCAAGGTCCAGTTTTATTCCGCATGGTGAATATGTATAACCCAGGTACGTTCGATATCGACAACATGGAGCAGTTTGCAACAGCGGGTGTGAGCTTATTCATGACGCTTCCTAATGAAGGTGAGGCGATGTCCACGTTCAATATGCTGCACAGCGCTGCGAAGAAGTTAGCGGATGAGTTCGGTGCCGAATTGTTGGATCACAAACGCGAACCACTGAGTGTGAACACTGTACGCGAGTACGTGGAGAAAGTTCGCGAATACGCTTAACCAGTGATGTTATCTCGGCATCGCTGAGTGCTAAATAATCGTTTTTAATGAAGCCACCACTCGGTGGCTTCTTTATCGAGGTAGATATGAGTCTTACGCCTGAGCAACAAGTTGCACAATTACGCGCCAGTTTAGAAGAGCACAACTACAACTATTACGTGCTGGATAATCCAAGTATTCCTGATGCCGAATACGACCGTTTAATGCGTGAGTTACAAGCTTTAGAAACTGCACATCCGCAGTTATTAACTCCTGACTCGCCAAGTCAGAAGGTCGGTGGTGAAGCACTGAGTAAGTTTTCGCAAGTCACCCACCAAGTGCCAATGTTGTCGTTAGACAACGCGTTCGATGAAGACGAGTTCTACGCTTTCAATAAGCGTATCCAAGACCGTTTAGCCGCCAATCAAGAGCAAGTATTCTGCTGTGAACCTAAGCTCGATGGCCTTGCTGTATCGATTTTGTATCGCGATGGGGTGCTGGTACAAGCAGCCACTCGAGGTGATGGCCAAGTAGGTGAAAACATCACTGAAAACGTAAAGACTATTCGTAACATTCCGCTGAAATTACGTGGCGATTTCCCGCAAGAACTGGAAGTGCGCGGCGAAGTGTTTATGGATCTAGCCGGTTTCCACCGTTTAAACGAACAAGCCAAAGAAAATGACGCCAAGGTGTTTGCTAATCCACGTAATGCGGCAGCAGGGAGTCTGCGTCAGTTAGATTCAAAGATCACCGCTAAACGTCCTTTGATGTTCTATGCCTATTCCATGGGGCAGGTAACTGGTGCCGAGTTGGCAGATGGGCACTATGAGCAACTACACCAATTGAAAGATTGGGGATTGCCGCTTTGTCCTGAAACCAAGTTGGTTAATGGGGCAGGTGAAGCAATTGCTTATTATCAGGATATTTTGACTCGCCGTGGTGATTTGAAATATGAAATCGACGGTGTGGTCATTAAAGTTAATGACAAAGACGCACAGGAACAACTCGGGTTTGTTGCTCGAGCGCCGCGTTGGGCCATCGCTTTCAAATTTCCAGCACAAGAAGAAATTACCGTATTACAAGACGTTGAATTCCAAGTGGGCCGTACTGGTGCAATCACGCCTGTTGCTCGTTTGGCGCCCGTGTATGTGGGCGGTGTAACCGTATCCAATGCGACTTTGCACAATGGCGATGAAATCGCCCGCTTGGGAGTAAAGGTTGGCGACACTGTGGTCGTTCGCCGCGCAGGGGACGTGATCCCACAGATCACTCAGGTAGTGCTGGAGCGCCGCCCTGATGATGCGAAAGACATCGTGTTTCCAGAGCATTGCCCAGTGTGTGACTCGCACGTTGAGCGCATTGAAGGCGAAGCCGTGGCACGTTGCAGCGGCGGTCTAGTGTGCGCAGCGCAACGAAAAGAAGCCATTAAGCATTTTGCTTCGCGCAAAGCGATGGACATTGACGGTCTAGGTGACAAAATTGTTGAGCAGCTGGTGGAGCGTGAGCTTATTCACACGCCAGCTGAGCTATTCCAGTTGCGTCAGGGACATTTTGAAAGTCTAGAGCGCATGGGGCCTAAATCTGCCGCAAACCTCGTCACTGCTTTAGAGGCTGCTAAAACTACTACGCTGGCAAAGTTTATTTACTCATTAGGTATTCGCGAAGTGGGCGAAGCTACGGCACAAAACCTCGCGAACCACTATCAATCGCTCGAAGCAATTATGGCGGCCAGCATCGACAACCTGCAAGAGGTGAGTGATGTGGGTGAGATTGTGGCCAAACACATTCATAGTTTCTTTAACGAAGAGTCTAACCAAAAAGTGGTTGCAGCGTTGCTCGAAGAAGGCATCAATTGGCCAGCTCTAGAAGTGAAAAGTGAAAGTGAGCAACCGCTCAGTGGCCTGACCTATGTAGTCACGGGCACGCTGAGTAACATCAGCCGCAATGACGCGAAAGCGCGCTTGCAGGCGCTAGGCGCGAAGGTGGCAGGGAGTGTGTCGGCTAAAACTCATGCACTAATTGCCGGAGAAAAAGCGGGCTCAAAACTCACTAAAGCCACGGAGTTAGGTATTGATGTGCTCAGCGAAGACGATTTAATCGCGCTACTAGAGCAACATGGGGGCTAACATGGAGTCCTTTGTTACATGGATGGAGTCTGGGTTATATCGACTCGGACAGTGGCTTTCACCGTACCTTGGGGACATTGCACTGGTGTTCGTGGTGTGTATTATCGGCTTGTACGCCGGTGATGTGATTAAAACCGTCAAGCGCATTGTCGCCGGTAAGCACTTTTTGCTGCGTACTCTGGTGTTTGTGCTGGTGAGTGCTTTTGGGCTGGGGTTACTTACTTTGTGGGTTAGCCCTTTGATGGCGAAAGCATTAATGCTATTTGGCACCACTTATTTGCCTGTTACCGCGCTCGTTGCGTTTTTACTTGTCGGTGTGCTGGCAGATAGGAAATCACAACTGTGAAGGTATTCGGCCCTGAGTATTGGGATAAGCACGGTGTTTATAGGACGCCCATTGGCTTTAGTTTGACCTTAATTGTGCTGCTAAGGCCTTATCTCATCTGGGTGTTTGCTGCAATTTCTCGGCGCCCTGAAATGGACTTGGTAGCCTTGGTTTATGCTCAAAAGCATGACTTTTTTGTGGCGCTTGGCATTGGGGCGTTGGCCTTGCTGCCCGCCACTATTTATTCATTGCGACGTCCCGGAAGTAGTCAGAAACTCAAGCCGATTTGGGCAAAGATGCGCTGGCCGCTGATTTTATGTGCCTTACTCGATTTGTCTTGGCTTATCTTTCAAGCCGCGGGCCAGTATTATAAGTTTTCCTTTTATATTGCGATTCAAGCTGTTGCGGTAGCTTGGGTGCTACTTTACTTACTCCGTAGCCGGTACCTGAAAGTGTTTTTAGCGGATTGGCCGGATGAATTAGAGAGCAAAACATCCAGCGACAATGACAAGGGCAAACAGTGAAAAACAGTAGAAGCATTGATAAAACCTTATTGAAGGTTTCGCTTGGCGCTATGCCACTCGTTATTGCCCTAGTTTGGGCATTATCATCTTGGCCATTATTGGTTGTGACTGTAATCAGTGTGTATGCCTTGGCGCTCGGTTCTGGCGTTTATCGTTTGAGTGAATACTTTGTGCGCCGAAACCCAGTTGATAACTTTGTTATTCGAGAGCAAGGTCAGTTGCGTGTGTGTTCACTTGCAGGTTTTTTTGACTTGCGCGGAGAATGGCAAAGCGTAGCGCTGGGAGATATAAAGAATGTTGAGGTAGATGAACACAGCATTGTGATTCACACCCAACAGGATTGCATCACGTTGAGCGTTGTTGGTAGCGCTCAGGGTCTTTTTGAATATATGTGTTCAGTACTTAAGGACACGTCAGTGATAGTGACGTTGAAAGAGGCAGAGTAGGCCCGCTATATCGGGCCCATCCAAAGTACTTAGGCCTTTTTCACAAATGCCGCTGTTACCATCATTTCACCAATGCCATCGACTTTACAGTCAAGTTCATGGTCTTTCTTATCAAGTACGCGGCGAATAACGGCTTTCGTACCAATTTTGATCACTTGCGAGCTGCCTTTAATTTTTAGGTCTTTCGCCACCGTTACTTTGTCACCATCGTGCAGCAATGTGCCATTTGCATCTTTTGCTGTAATAGTATCCTCATCTGAATTATCAGCGGGGTTCCACTCATGAGCGCATTCAGGGCACACCAGTTGAGTACCATCTTCGTATACATATTCTGAGCTGCATTTAGGGCAAGGAGGAAGTGACATATCAATAATCTCGGTAACGGTATAAAACCAGCATGATAATCGTATCGGCCCAAGATTTATAGCCTGTCACCAGATAATAAGCAAAATAGACGCACAAAAAGTGCGTCTATTTACAAATTGGCGATTTAGTAAGCGCCTTCGCTATAAATGAGCTCATAGCTGTGACTATAAATTTCAAGAATGTTCCCAAATGGGTCTTCCATATAAATCATGCGGTAGGGTTTTTCTCCCGGATAATAATAGCGGGGCTTTTCCATGCGCTTTTTACCACCTGCGGCGACAATGCGTTCAGCTAATCCTTCTACATCTGGGTCTTGCACACAGAAATGAAATACCCCTGTTTTCCAATATTCAAAGTTGTTCTCTGGGTTGGTTTGATTATTAAATTGAAACAGCTCCACGCCAATGCGATCTCCGGTTGATAGGTGAGCAATACGAAAGCTATTCCAACCCGCACCGAACACGTCTGTACACATCTGTCCAATAGCGCTGTCGTCTTCTTCAATCAGCGTAGGCTTCATAATTTGATACCAACCCAATACTTGGGTATAGAACTCAACAGCTTTTTCAAGATCAGGCACGGAGATGCCAATGTGCGAGAAATTGCGTGGATATACATGACTCATAGATAAACTCCTTTATTGCGATACCCACACCTTACAAATCGCTTATCATCATGTAAAATTATTAATAATCATAGTTATGAGTATAAAACGTTATGGTGAACCTGAATTGGTTACGCACTTTTTGTACCTTGATTGATGTGGGCCAGTTCACGCGAACTGCTGAGCGTTTACACATGACTCAATCAGGCGTCAGTCAACATATTCAAAAGCTAGAACAACAACTAGGCGTCACCCTTTTGGCTCGCTCGAGCAAACAATTTGAATTAACCGAAGCCGGGCAGCGTCTTTATAACAGTGCTGACTCCGTGTTTATGGCGATGACCAACTTAGAACAAAGTGTAGTCGCAGATCCTGAGTTTGAAGGACAAGTGCGTTTAATGTCCCCTGGTAGTATCGGATTGAAACTGTACCCACAGCTGTTGGACATGCAATGTCGCCATCCAAAACTGTCGATTGATTATCGATTTGCTCCGAATTCCAGTGTTCAGCATGCTATCGAAAATGGTGAAGCTGATATCGGCCTGATGAGCCGTGCATCAAGCTCTGCAAAGGTGAGAAGTGAAGCGATTGCGGACGAACCCTTGCTCCTCGTTACCCCTGAGCGAGTCAAAGACCCTAGTTGGCAACAGTTATGCGCGCTTGGCTTCATTGACCATCCAGATGGTGCACATCATGCTCAGTTGTTACTGAGCGCCAACTATGCGCAGTTTCAGCATAGCGATTTATTTATCCGAAGTGGCTTTTGTAATCAAGTACACTTAATTTTAGAACCTGTAAGCCGAGGGCTGGGTTTTACTGTTTTACCCGCCTATGCGGTGGAGGCTTTCCCTGATCATCAAGGGATCCGTAGCCACACTCTAGCGACGCCTGTCAGTGAAACATTGTTTATGTGTTGGCAACGTGACAAAGTGATGGCAAATCGGGTGAGATCGGTTGTTCGTGAAATACGTACGTATCTTAGATAACGCTAATGAAGCGTAACGGATGGACTAACTTAGCTGCAAATTTTCCAAGAGGTATAAACCATGCTCAAGTGGCAAGATATTTTAGAAATGAGCGCAAAGGGCACCCCAGAGTCTGAACGTAGGGTAGAAAAATCGCTGGAACAATGGCGAGAGCAACTTGGTGAACAAGCGTTTTACGTAACGCGCATGCGCGGAACTGAGCGGCCATTTAGCAGTGATTCGTGCACCTTGTTCGAGCCGGGGCGGTATCAGTGTGTGTGTTGCGACAATGTGTTGTTCGAGGGGGATGAAAAGTTTGATAGCGGCAGTGGTTGGCCGTCGTTTACGCAACCCGCTGCAATTAATGCTATTGCTTACATAGCCGATAGCAGCCATGGTATGAGTCGCATTGAGACTGTCTGTAACGTGTGTGATGCACACTTAGGACATGTCTTCCCAGATGGCCCACCTCCATCACACCTGCGCTACTGTATTAATGCGGTGGCAATCAAAAAGGCTGACGATTAGTACAGCCTTAACTTAAAGCGGGATCCTCTTTGATGACGAGGCAATTGCGCCCTGACGCTTTGGCCTTGTAAAGAGCTTTGTCTGCCAGATTCAATGCGTGTTCAAAAGAGGTGCTTTTTTCATTGATGTGTGTAATGCCAATACTCAAGGTGATGCGTAGTTGGGTACTGTCATCCAAAACGATATCTTTGGTGGCGATGTGCTCGCGAAAGGCGTCCAGTTTCTGTTTGCTGTCTTGTAGGCTAGCGTTGGGCAGCAACACCACAAACTCCTCACCACCATAGCGGCAAATAAGGTCAGTTTCTCGAAATGAGGACTTTAGCTGTTGAGCAATTAATTTAAGTGTTTTATCGCCACATTCATGTCCATAGGTGTCATTTACTTCCTTAAAATGGTCTAAATCAATCATGGCAATGGTCGCATCACTATGAATGGGGTGAGTGCCCACTAGCTTGTTTGCTGCATCATAAAAGCCACGACGATTGAGTAAATCGGTGAGCTGATCTTTAGCGGCAATTTCTCTGAGCTCCGCTTCCATTTGTTTTTGCTCGGTCACATCACGTTCTACCGCGGCGAAGTGAGTCACTTCGCCGATGGCGTTACGCAGAGGGAAGATGTTCATATCGAGCCAATAAGGTACGCCTGACTTGGAATAATTGAGAATGCACTCTCTGATCGGCTGATTATTTATAATAGCTTGGCGCACTCGAGCTCTGGTTTCTTGGCAGGTATCTTCGCCTTGGAATATGTTCGGACTTTTGCCAATGACTTCGTCTGGTAGATATCCTGTTAGTGTTGTAAAGGCATGATTAACGTAAACAATTCTTGGGGCTTCGTGGTTATTTTGAACTGCTTCAGTGATGATGATTACATCGTTGGCATTAGCGAAGATAGCTTCAAAAGGCAGCATATATTTGTCCGTCGCTAATTCCCAAAAGGTAACGATGACGTGCTCTACATTGCCTTGCTTATTACATTGTGGATAGGCATTACATAATACCCAAGTGATCCTCTCGCTTGAGCTATCTGTAATACCTATTTCGATGTTGGACACCGCTTCTTGGCTTTGCAACACGCGGTTTACGGGATAAGCTGCCGGTGGCATTGGGATTTGTTCGTTATCAACAAAACGCCATTGAGGGTCGAGTGCATCTTTTCCAAACGCTTGATCTAAAGTGAGCCTTAGGATCTGTAACGCTCTTGGGTTGGCATATATGATTTCAGTTTTCGCATTATGGACAACGACGCCTTCTTCGAGCGAGTCAATCAATTTGGATGCGTCGATGTCTTTTAGTTTCATGCTGACTCTGGGTTAAATAAATCACCGAAATGGCCGCACACAACTGCACGGAACACTGCCTTTATATCCCTAAATTATGAAAATTAACAAGTGTATCCCTCTGATAAAAATAGCATAAATTGGTATTTTTGAGAGCCTCAGAGAACTTAACGGCAAAATTTATTTTAAGTATCAGTCTTTATTATTACTTTCGTTCATCCTTGGGCGAAGCCATAACTACATGCGAGGTGATGGTGCGTACTTGCGGGATGGAACCTAACACATCACCGTGGAATGCTTTGTAAGCTTGTATATCTGCGGTCTCAACCCGCAACAGGTATTCGAAAGTGCCCGTGACGTTATGGCATTCTTTTACTTCTTCCACATACATCAAGGCTTGTTCAAACGCATGTTGTGATGCCAGTGAATGCTCGTTAAGCCCAACGCTGACATAGGTTGTAAAACCTTGTCCAATCGCATTAGTGTTGATAATCGCACGGTAACCGCTGATGACGTTTGCTTTTTCTAGCTCTTGAACACGACGCAGGCAGGCGGAGGCGGACAGACCGACCCGATCTGCAAGCTCAGTATTGGATAAGCGACCATTGCTTCGAAGCTCTTGCAATATTCTTTTGTTAATCCTGTCAATTTTCACAATATGTTGTTTTGGTGTTGTTATTGATGAAAATAAAGCGCAAAAATTGCTTAAAGTAAAGATTATAATTGCGTTAGTGGTTGTTTGGAGGAACTATCTAACATGAATTTTGATCTGATCCCTGCACTGATGTTGTTTGCATTGGTGTCTTCCATAACTCCAGGGCCCAATAATTTGATGTTGATGAGTTCTGGGGCAAACTTCGGTTTTCGTCGCACGTTACCACATATGATAGGCGTTTCAGTCGGCTTCCTTGTCATGCTAGTACTGGTCGGTATTGGCGTAATGCAGTTATTTGACATTATCCCATATAGCTTTGAGGTGCTGCGCGTAGCGTGCTTATTGTACTTATGTTATCTAGCCTACCGTATTGCAACTAGCTCCCATGTAGTGAGGGAACAACAGAGCTCACAGGCTAAGCCTTTTTCCTTTGTACAAGCGGTGTTGTTTCAGTGGGTGAATCCTAAGGCCTGGACCATGGCGTTGAGTGCTATCAGTGTTTATGCACCTTCTAGAGATGTAGCAGCGGTAGTCATTGTGGGCGTAGTATTTGTACTGGTCAATTTACCTTGTATCGGCTCTTGGACTATAGCGGGACAAAAGCTCAGCGGGTGGTTACATTCAGCTGCGCGCCTGCGCATTTTCAACATGATCATGGCAACACTTTTAGTGTGTTCAGTGTTACCAAGCTTGCTGAGTTAAACCTAAAAAAAGGGCCTGTTTGGGCCCTTTTTTCATCTTCACTGTATGAATTTAACAGTAGTTATTTTTGCTTGGCAATCCAGGCGTTAACATCTTGCTCAACGGTTACCATAGGGCGAGCGCCAGGAAGTAAGATAACATCATGGAAGGCTTTGATATCGAACTTTTCACCTAACGCTTGTTTTGCGCTGTCTCGTAACTCGACCAATTTTAACATGCCAAGTTTATAGCCCAGAGCTTGACCAGGCCATGCGATATAACGGTCAATCGCTGGTACGACATCGCCCATAGGGCTGCCCGTTGCTTCTGCGAAATAGTCAATAGCTTGTTGGCGTGTCCATTTCTTGAAGTGTAGGCCGGTATCAACAACAAGGCGTGCAGCTCGGTATACTTCAGCTTGCAAACGACCAAGGTCACCGAATGGATCGTTCTCGTACATGCCCATTTCATACGCTACTAGCTCTGAATACAGTGCCCAGCCTTCAACATAAGCATTGAACGGTGCATTTTGACGCATCAAGCCAATATCCTGTTGCAACATATTCAGGGCGATTTGGAAATGGTGACCCGGAACAGCCTCGTGATAAGTCAGTGTTTTCAATCCAAAGCTTGGCACTGCTTTCATGTCTTTGAGGTTGATGTAGAACACGCCAGGGCGAGAACCATCGAGCGATGGGCCATTGTAGTAGCCGCCGGCAGAGCCCGCTTCGACTGCAACTGGAATACGGCGCACTTCTACTTTTTGCGGCGGCAATGTTGAGAAATACTCAGGTGCTTTCGCCATAATGGTGGTAATTTCACCGCGTAGAAAAGCTAATAGTTCTTCGCGGCCTTCATCACTGTCTGCGTACAAGAAGCGAGGATCTTCGTTGAGCTGCTCCATACGCTCTCTGACACTCCCTTCAGTATAACCATTTGCCTTTAAGATTTCGTCCATGCGCGCGGTAATGCGTTTAACTTCATCAAGGCCAACTTGGTGAATTTGCTCAGCAGTCATATCTGAATCACCTAAATACGTGATTTCGTGTTGATAGAATGCTTCACCATTGGGTTGTGCCCAAATGCCTACGTCTTCGGGAGCGTCTTTTTCAAGAGCTTGCATATCGTTTAACACTGACGCGAATGCAGGGTAGATTTTGCTCTTAACAATTTCTTCAGCTTGCATGATGTAGCTTTGCTTTTCTTGCTCGTTAAGCGCCTCTAGAGCTGTTAGCTTTTCTTTGAAAGAGCTAACAAGTGGGTGTTCACTTACTTCTGGGGCTGTGAAGTTTTCAAGATAACCGAGAGTATTAGGGAACAGGGCTTTTGGCAGTACAACGCCAAGTTTAGCATCTGCGTTTACTTTTTCTTGTACTTGTTTTACGACATCGCTAAATGCATTTAAACGTGCAAGGTAATCTTTGGCATCCGCTTCACTGGTAATTTCATGCTGATCCTTTAGCACAGCAGGCAGGTCAATGAGTGGGCCTGAAAGCTGGTTTACGATATAGGGTAGGTGGCCTCCCCAAGTATCGATGTAACCTGCTGCAAATTCTTCATCACCCGCATAGTAGCTAGCGATGACTTCGTTCACTTTGAGGTGCAATGAATCATCATAAGATAATGCATCATTTTGCAGAGCTTGAAGGCTTTGAGCTGCCTTTTTCATATCTTTTTGTAAGCGTTGCATGCCCGCGACGGAGTAGTCTGGCAATTTCGCACTGTAGTGGCCATATTGGTCAACTGGTAGCTTTAGTGATGTGGCCAGCGCACTTTGGTGACCAATAAAAGTATGGGTGTATTCATCAACTGCAGCATTGATTTGTGCCTGCGTAGGAACTTGTTGCGCTACTTCTTGAGTTGGTTGAGTTGTTGGCGCTTCCTGACAGCCAGCCAAAGCAAGGGCTACCCCGAGCGCGAGAGCATTTAATTTTTTCATGTTGGACTCGCTTGTTATTAATTATGACATCAATATACAGGCTTTAGTCACGAATGCTAGGTACGTAAGCACTTACCATGTATTTGGTAAGTGCTTGATTAGCTTGCTTGTGGATGCTTGTTTATGTACTTATCTTTAATTTTGTTGTAGCGCGATGTCATTTCATCACCCAGTGATGCATGGTCGAGCAACTCAGTACATTTCTTGGCGAGTTGTTGATTGAAGGTCATGCCTTGTCGCACACTGCCTTCGTATAAACACTGTAATAAATTCAATGCAATGCTGCGGTTTTTGGGCATGACTCTGAACGCTTGTGTAAAAGCCTCGAGAGCCAACAGATAATTTCCTTGCTTAAACTTCTCAACAGCATGATTGTTAAGTTCGCGTGGACCCATCCGTAACTCTTTACGTTCAGTTTGTTGTTGGATGACCGTTTTCAACTGCAATTCAGAGCTTCTTTCTGGGTAACGTTCGCAATGTTCGATTATTTTGTTGTACAAAGCTTGTGCTTGAGAGTGAAAACCGACTTCGTGGTAGGCCTTGGCTTGGTCCAGTGCAGCATCAATCGAGCGAATAGGGGCATCATCAATAGTTAGCTGTTCGAGCAGCATTTTTGCCTTTTGGTGCTCGTCTTTTAAGTAATAGAGTCGGGCATTTAAAACATCGACTTGAGCTTGCTGTTGAGCATCTGGAAACTGCTGTTTTAGGTCGTTTAAGTACTGAAGTGTTTGTCGTGCGACCCGAGATACGTGATCACTCTGATCTGTAGTGAGTGCGTAATCAATACTGGCGCGAGCGGCGTTTAAGTAGATCTCAGGACAATCATGAATGGAGTGTTGGGCAAATTTCGCGATATCTCTGCAGGTTTGATAATTTTGTTCGTAGTCATGATTAATTTGTGCCACCTGAGATAGGTTTTCTTGGCGTTCAATATTACGCGGCGCCATACTTGTTGCAGCTTCGAGATATTCTTGTGCTTTTTCGTATTGGTTTAACTTTATTTCCAACTGTCCAAGTAAATCATAAGCAACAAGGCGCGTTTCTGGGCGCTCTAACATGGTTTTAAGCATACGATGAGCAAGGTTATGCTCGTTGTTGCCGATCAATGCCTGTACCATGCCAATGCGAGCCCAGGTAAACTTTTGAATGTCCAACACAGATTTAAAAAACTCTTTGCTTTGCTCCCATTGGTTTTGCAACAACAGTACTTCACCTTTGAGTCGCAATAGCACTGCCGCGTAACCTTGATTCGCCACCAATTTTGTGTCGATAGCTTTGAGTGCTTTGGAGTAATTTTCGTCGTCTATTAGTTGATAAATTGCTTTAAGTGCCTGTTTACGCTTAACAATGCGCTCGATACGGCTTTTTAGCTCAAGGGTGTTAAACGGCTTAACCAAAAAGTCGTCTGGATGCAGCTCTAAAACACTGTGTACTAATGCACCAGAAGTTTCCGCAGAAATAAAAATGAATCCCGTTGCGCCCCGTATCAGCTTTTTGACTTTCAATTCTTCGTATAGTTGATAGCCATCTTGGTGCTTGCTTAAGTTGAACGCGCAGATTATGAGGTCAAAACTGTTCTCAGTGCAGAGCTCTTTAGCGGATATCGCATTTTCCGCAAAGCGAAGAGAGCGGTACCCTAAACGCTCAAGGGACTGCTTCATGTAACTCAGTGCTAAAGGTTGCTCTTCAACAATAAGGATATGTGCTGAACTGGTAACTTGCTGGGACATACTTTGATTAAGCGATCATCATTTGATTTGACTATATAAACTAGTCTAGCCGCTGACAAGTAAATCGCGAGTAATACGACTAATTGATTGTTTTGCGAACTCTTTTTTGGTGTATTGATGTAAATTTAATCGTTTTTAGAACGTCACAAACGTCTTGAATTTTAAATAAAAATGTCGAGTTAGGATCCATTAGCAATATCGCTAATAGCTAAAAGTGAGACACATTAAATTAGACAAAGTTAACCTGATAGAGCTTGGACTTAATTGCTTACAAGGGGAATACGACGATAGTGAACATCGTGGAATAGAATTCAGAGTAGATGGTGGGTTGTACTGGACTTGAACCAGTGACCCTCGCCTTGCTAAGGATAATAGTGCGATGCAGAGCATCGATTTTACCTTAACTTCATCGAAGTGATGGTGGGTTGTACTGGACTTGAACCAGTGACCCTCGCCTTGTAAGGGCGATGCTCTCCCAACTGAGCTAACAACCCGCAGAACTTTACGTTTTAGTAGATGGTGGGTTGTATTGGCTTGATACCAATAAACCTCGGCTTGTTAAGGATAATAATGCGATGCGAGCATCGATTTTACCTTAACTCCATCAAAATGATGGTGGGTTGTACTGGACTTGAACCAGTGACCCTCGCCTTGTAAGGGCGATGCTCTCCCAACTGAGCTAACAACCCAAAACGTAATTTTGCTTTCTATATGGTGGGTTTTACTGGATTTTACCAATAACCCTCGCCTTGCTAAGGATAATAGTGCGATGCAGAGCATCGATTTTACCTTAACTCCATCAAAATGATGGTGGGTTGTACTGGACTTGAACCAGTGACCCTCGCCTTGTAAGGGCGATGCTCTCCCAACTGAGCTAACAACCCATATAGAAAAATAGATGTGTCACTTAAAAATGATGCTTGGCAATACTGGACTTAACCAATAAACCTCGCCTTGCTAAGGATAATAGTGCGATGCGAAAATCGTTTTTACCTTAACTCCATCAAAATGATGGTGGGTTGTACTGGACTTGAACCAGTGACCCTCGCCTTGTAAGGGCGATGCTCTCCCAACTGAGCTAACAACCCGAGTCTTGTCAATTCTATATGTTTGGTTCTATTGGACTTAGCCAATATACCTCGCCTTGCTAAGGATAATAGTGCGATGCGAGCATCGATTTCCTTAATCTCCATCAAAATGATGGTGGGTTGTACTGGACTTGAACCAGTGACCCTCGCCTTGTAAGGGCGATGCTCTCCCAACTGAGCTAACAACCCATATAGAATTTTCAGATGTGTCACTTTTAAAGTGGTGGGTTGTACTGGACTTGAACCAGTGACCCTCGCCTTGTAAGGGCGATGCTCTCCCAACTGAGCTAACAACCCACATCTGTACAACGTTGCTTTTTAACTTTGTTAAATCACCGCGTTGCTGTGGGGCGCTATTATAGATAGAGTGAAAAGACTGTCAACACTTGAATCATACATTTTGTTTTGTGTGGGGGATTTATAGCCAATCAGGTGCTGATTTAATCAGATTTAAGGTGGTTCGCACGTAAATTCCCGCCTAATTATGCACTCCTGCATCTTATCACAGCGTCTGTGCACAAAGCGCATGGCATTGGAAGGTGATTAGCTTAATAATGAGCTTTAACATGAACAGCAAATTTTAGCGGGTAGGTTATGAATTACAGTGCGTTTATATCTCACGGAGGAGGGCCGTTGCCTTTATTAGGGCATGAAGGTCACATCGATATGGTGAGTACATTACAAAAGCTTGCGGCTTCTATAGCTAAGCCAACAGCAATCATTGTTGTTAGTGCGCACTGGGAAACCCCAGGTATTTTTGTAAATACACAAAAGCACCCTGAGCTACTCTATGACTATTATGGATTTCCAGAACAAGCCTATGCAATTGAGTACCCTGTTCTTGGTGAGCCTCAACTTGCCCAGCTAGTTATAGATGCGCTTAATAATCTCGATGTGCCTGTGGTGGCTGAAACACACCGAGGTATTGACCATGGTGTATTTGTTCCTCTTGCTATTATGTATCCTTCAGCAGATATTCCCTGTGTGCAAGTGTCTTTGCATCAAAACTACGACCCACAATTACATATAGAAGTAGGTAAACGAATCGGCAAAGCTATTTCCCATTTAGATAATGTGCTTGTTTTAGGTTCTGGATTTTCATTTCATAATATGAAAGCGTTCTGGCAACCAAACGATCCAGAAGCGAATAAAATGAACGGTGAGTTTGAAGCATGGTTAGCTGAGGTACTGACTGCGACTAAAAATGAGCAGGAGCGAGAAGGGCAGTTTGTAAACTGGTTAGAGGCACCGGGTGCAAGATATTGTCATCCGACGGAAGAGCATCTTTTACCTTTGCATGTAGCCTATGGGGCTGCACAATCATCGCCAACAACTATTGAACAGGTTTCTGTCATTGGTAAATTAGCGACATTTGCACTTTGGGCAATGCCTAATTAGTTCGTTTTTGAACAATAAAAAGCCACAAATACCAGTGTCTTGGATAAGGTTTGTTCGCTTTGGCTAAAATTGCTGCGGTCGGTAAAAAGTTACCTAAAAAGTGTTGACTTTGTTTGGGGGGCTGCATAGAATGCGCCCCGCACTAAGCGAGATGGCAGCGATAAGTTGTGCATCTTCGTAAGCTAGGTTTGGGGCTATAGCTCAGCTGGGAGAGCGCTTGCATGGCATGCAAGAGGTCGGCGGTTCGATCCCGCCTAGCTCCACCAAATAGCTTGGTGCGAACGCTGTTCCACTTTGTGGGCTAAACTTCGAATGTTTATACGCGTAGCTCGTATGGTAAGAGTTTAAATAACCAGTCCTAGTGACACACTTTGTGTCCCCTTCGTCTAGAGGCCTAGGACACCGCCCTTTCACGGCGGTAACAGGGGTTCGAATCCCCTAGGGGACGCCACTTTAACTCATATGGTAAGAGTCTAAATAACCAGTCCTAGTGACACACTTTGTGTCCCCTTCGTCTAGAGGCCTAGGACACCGCCCTTTCACGGCGGTAACAGGGGTTCGAATCCCCTAGGGGACGCCACTTTAACTC